>NZ_JASTLB010000001.1:5163141-5808534 GCF_030499535.1 Streptomyces sp. TG1A-8 | reverse complement strand
CCACGGTTAGCTGTTCACCCGGCCGAGGTAGTCGCTCGTGCGGGTGTCGACCTTGATCTTCTCACCGGTGGTGATGAAGAGCGGGACCTGGATCTGGTGACCGGTCTCCAGGGTGGCGGGCTTGGTGCCGCCGGTGGAGCGGTCGCCCTGGACGCCCGGCTCGGTCTCCTGGACGGTCAGCTCGACGGCGGCCGGCAGCTCCACGAAGAGCACCTCGCCCTCGTGCTGCGCGACGGTGGCCGTGAAGCCCTCGATCAGGAAGTTGGCGGCGTCGCCGACGGCCTTGCGGTCGACCATCAGCTGGTCGTAGGTCTCCATGTCCATGAAGACGAAGTAGTCGCCGTCCATGTACGAGAACTGCATGTCGCGCTTGTCGACAGTGGCCGTCTCGACCTTGACACCGGCGTTGAAGGTCTTGTCGACGACCTTGCCGGAGAGCACGTTCTTGAGCTTGGTGCGCACGAAGGCCGGGCCCTTGCCGGGCTTGACGTGCTGGAACTCGACGACGGACCAGAGCTGGCCGCCTTCGAGCTTGAGCACCAGGCCGTTCTTGAGGTCGTTCGTGGAAGCCACGGTTGCGGAATCTCCTGGACTGACGTGGACGACCCCGGGGCACGCACCTATAGCGCGAGCAGCTCCTTGGTCGTGATGGTGAGTAGCTCGGGTCCGCCGTCCGCCTCTGGGCGCACGACGAGCGTGTCATCGATCCGGACACCGCCCCGGCCCGGGAGGTGGACCCCCGGTTCGACGGTGACCGGCACGCAAGCGTCCAGTTTACCCATGGCCGAGGGGGCCAGCTGCGGGTCCTCGTCGATTTCGAGTCCGACCCCGTGTCCGGTCAGCGGTGGCAGCGCTTCCGCACGGCCCGCGCAGTCCAGCACCTGGCGTACCGCGCGGTCGACGTCACGGTGGGCGGCGCCGGGCGCCAGGGCCTCGCGTCCGGCGCGCTGGGCGGCGAAGACGAGGTCGTACAGCTCGACCTGCCAGTCCGCGGGCGAGGTGCCGATGACGAAGGTGCGGCCGATCTCGCAGCGGTAGCCGCGGTAGGCGGCGCCCAGGCAGACGGAGAGGAAGTCGCCCTCCTCCACGCGCCGGTCGGTGGGACGGTGGCCGCGGCGCCCGGAGTGGGGTCCGGCGGCCACCGAGGTGGGGAAGGCCGACCCGTCGGCACCGTGGTCCACCAGCCGCCGCTCCAGCTCCAGCGCGAGGTGGCGTTCGGTGCGGCCCACCAGGATGGACTCCAGCAGCTCGCCCAGCGCCTGGTCGGCGATCTCGGCGCCGATGCGCAGGCAGGAGATCTCCTCCTCGTCCTTGACGACCCTCAGCTGCTCCACGGCCGCGCCGAGGCCGGTGAGGCGGAGGCGGGGGGCGACGCGGGACAGCGCCCGGTGGCGGGTGACGGTGAGGTGGTGCTCCTCCACGGCCAGGGACTCGGCGCCCTGCGCCGCGGCGAGGCCGGCCGCCGCGACCGCGGCGTCGCCCCCGGGTGAGGGCAGGACGTGCAGCCGCAGGCCCTCGTCCGGCCACCCCTCGGCGGGGCGTTCGCCCGGTGGGACGGCGCAGACGAGGAGGTCCTCGCGCCGGCCGAGCAGCAGGACGGCGTCCTGCGGAGCCGTGGCCGCCAGGTAGCGCACGTTGGCGGGGCGGGAGACGAGCGCTGCCGCGGTACCGGCCGCGTTGCAGCGTTCCCTCAGCCTGGCTCGGCGGTTCGCGTACACCTCTGACATGAGACGAGCGTAGGAGTTCCGCCCGGATCGTGCCGGTCGGGCGGGGCCGAGCGGGGGGTGCGGTCGTCGTGCGCGCGGGTGGGCCGGGTGCCCCGTGCCGCTGACCGCGCCCCGGGCGGGACCGGGTCCCCCCGGCTCACCAGTTCGGCGGGCTCGCCATGGCCCGGGTCAGGACCTCGTCCAGGACGCGGGCCGTGCCGGGGACGTCCAGCTGGGAGTTGTCGATGATCGGGAGGCCGGAGCCGTACCAGCCGGCCATGCGGCCGTGGATGCGGGCCACCTCCTCGTCGGTGAGGCGGCGGTTCCCGCTGCGTTCGGCGTTGCGCTCCAGGACGACGTCGAGGCCGGGGAGCAGGACGACCGGGAACAGGCCGGGACCGACGTGGCGCTTCCAGCCGCCGAGGCCCACGACGGGACGGTCCGGGAAGACGGCGTCGTCGAGGATGCAGGAGATGCCGTTGGCCAGGAAGTTGCGGGCGGCGAAGCCGCAGGTGCGGCGGGCCAGGCGGTACTGGGCCTCGGAGTTGTCGTTCCACCCCGACTGCGGGTTCGCGTAGCCGGAGCGGACCCATTCGCGCACGTCGTCCAGGCTGATGTGGGCCGTGGGGACGAGGCGGTGGTCGGCCCAGTACTTGGCCACGCTGGTCTTGCCGGCGCCCGCCGGGCCGATCAGCAGCACGGCCAGGGTGGTGGTCGCCGGATCCGGGACGGCGGCCGTGGCCGGCGGGGCGGCGGGCACCCCGACCGGGCCGCCGGGCGGCAGCGGTACGTGCCCGGTGGCCTCCGGCGCGGCCGGGGCGGGGGCGGGCGGGACGGCCGGGGGCCGGGGGGCCGGGGCGTGCTGCGGCACCGGGGGCCGGGGCGGGGCGGGCGGCCGGGGGGCCGGGGGCTGCACGGGCGCGGGCGGTACGGCGCCGGCGGGAACACCCGCTCCCGCGCCGGTGTAGCCGGGCTGCGGTGGCGGCTGGGGCACGGGGGTGGGACCCTGGGGGGCTCCCGCGTGCGGGCCCGGGTGGTGCGCCGACGCCCAGTCGGCGCGTGGTCCCCGCCCCGGCCGGTGGGGCGGCGGCAGCGGCGACCCCACTACGTGCTGCATCCGTTGCCACTCCGTCTCGTCCACACTTCTGGCGCTGGCGGGCGGGTGCGGAGCCCGCTCCCCACCGAACGGTACCGTCCCCGGCCGTCGTTTGGTGAAACGGCCGGGGACGGTGCGAAGTGCCCGCTCCGGCGGGGGATGCGGCCGGAAAGGAACGGAAAGGAGCGGCGGGGGCCTACTGGCCCACTTCTCCGTAGGCGGCGAGCAGGACGGCCGGGTCCGGGCCCTCCAGGACGGTCGGCTTGGCCAGGGCGTCCAGGACGATGAAGCGCAGCAGGTCGCCGCGGGACTTCTTGTCGACCTTCATCGCCTCCAGCAACCGGGGCCACTGGTCGTGGCGGTAGTGCAGCGGCAGCCCGACCGACTCCAGTACGGTGCGGTGGCGGTCCGCCGTCGCGTCGTCCAACCGGCCCGCCAGACGGCCCAGTTCCGCGGCGAAGTGCATGCCGACCGCGACCGCCGCACCGTGCCGCCACTTGTACCGCTCGTTCTTCTCGATCGCGTGACCGAGCGTGTGGCCGTAGTTGAGGATCTCCCTGAGCCCCGACTCCTTCAGGTCCGCGGAGACGACCTCGGCCTTGACCCGGATCGAACGCTCGATCAGCTCCGCCGTGTGCGGGCCCGCGGGGGTCCGCGCCGCCTCGGGGTCGGACTCGATCAGGTCGAGGATCACCGGGTCGGCGATGAAACCCGCCTTGATCACCTCCGCGAGACCGGAGACGTAGTCGTTGACGGGCAGGGAGTCCAGGGCGGCCAGGTCGCACAGCACGCCGGCCGGCGGGTGGAACGCCCCCACCAGGTTCTTGCCCTCGGCGGTGTTGATGCCGGTCTTGCCACCGACCGCCGCGTCCACCATGGCCAGCACGGTGGTGGGGATCGCGATCCAGCGCACCCCGCGCAGCCAGGTGGCCGCGACGAAGCCCGCCAGGTCGGTGGTGGCGCCGCCGCCGACACCGACGATGACGTCACTGCGGGTGAAGTTGGACTGGCCCAGCGCCTTCCAGCAGTAGGCGGCGACCTCGGCGGTCTTGGCCTCCTCCGCGTTCGGCACCTGGATGGCGACGGCCTCGTACCCCTGCTCGGCCAGGTCGGTGCGCAGCGCCTCCCCGGTCCCGGCCAGCGCCTCCGGGTGGATCACCGCGACCCGCCGGGCCCTCGGTCCGACCAGGCCGGCCAGTTCGCCCAGGAGCCGTCGGCCCACCAGTACCTCGTAGGGGTTCGTGCCCGCGCTCCCGGCGATCTGGATCCGGGTGACTGCCTCGCTCATGATTCCTTCAACTCCACTGCGTCCAGCACTGCCTGGGTGACTTCTTCGGGCGTGCGGCCGTCGGTGGCCACGACGGTGGTGGCGACCTCCTCGTACAGGTGCCGGCGGGCTTCCATCAGCTCCCGCCACTGCTTGCGCGGGTTGACCGCCAGCAGCGGGCGGGCCGCGTTCAGCCCGGTGCGCCGCACCGCCTCCTCCACCCCCATCGACAGGTAGACCACCCGCTGCCCGGCCAGCAGCGCCCGCGTGCCCGCGTCCAGCACCGCCCCGCCGCCCAGCGCCAGGACCCCCGCGTGCCCGGCCAGCGCCGCACGCACCGCACGCCGCTCCAGCGCACGGAAGGCCTCCTCACCCTCGTCGAGGAAGATCTCCGCGATCGTGCGGCCCCGGGCGGCGACGATGTCGTCGTCGGTGTCCCGGTAGCCCACCCCCAGCCGCTGGGCCAGCAACCGCCCGACGGTGGACTTGCCCACCCCCATCGGCCCCACCAGCACCAGCACCGCCACCGCACTCACCGGATGCGCAGACTGTCGAGGTAGGAACGCACATTGCGGCGGGTCTCGGGCACACTGTCCCCACCGAACTTCTCCGCCACCGCATCGGCCAGCACCAGCGCCACCATCGCCTCGGCGACGATCCCCGCGGCCGGCACCGCACACACATCCGACCGCTGGTGATGGGCCTGCGCCGCCTCCCCCGTGCGCACGTCCACCGTCGCAAGCGCCCGCGGCACCGTCGCGATCGGCTTCATCGCCGCCCGCACCCGCAGCACCTCACCCGTGCTCAGACCCCCCTCGGTACCACCCGAGCGCCCCGAAGCACGCCGGATGCCCTGCGCCGTGCCCACGATCTCGTCATGCGCCTTCGACCCCGGCACCCGGGCCAGCGCGAACCCGTCACCGACCTCCACACCCTTGATCGCCTGGATCCCCATCAAAGCAGCCGCCAGCCGCGCATCCAGCCGCCGGTCCCAGTGCACGTGCGACCCCAGCCCCACCGGCACCCCATAGGCCAGGACCTCCACCACCCCGCCCAGCGTGTCCCCCTCCCGGTGCGCCCGGTCGATCTCGGCGACCATCGCCTTGGACGCCCCGGCATCCAAACAGCGCACCGGATCCGCATCCAGCCTCTCCACATCGGCCGGCACCGGACACACCCCGTACGGCGCCCTGGCCGAAGCCAGCTCCACCACATGGGAGACCACCTCGACCCCGGCCGTCTCCTTCAGATAGGAACGCGCCACCGCACCCAGCGCCACCCGCGCGGCGGTCTCCCGCGCCGACGCCCGCTCCAGGACCGGACGCGCCTCGTCGAACCCGTACTTCTGCATACCCGCCAGATCCGCGTGCCCCGGACGCGGCCGGGTCAACGCGGCATTGCGCGCCAAAGCCCCCAACACCTCCGGATCGACCGGATCGGCCGCCATCACCTGCTCCCACTTGGGCCACTCGGTGTTGCCCACCATCACCGCCACCGGCGAACCGATCGTCAACCCGTGCCGGACACCACCCAGGAACGTGACCTCATCGCGCTCGAACTTCATCCGCGCACCACGGCCGTACCCCAACCGCCGCCGCGCCAGATGATCCGCCACCATCTCCGTGGTGACCGGCACGCCGGCGGGAAGACCCTCCAGCGTCGCGACGAGTGCGGGACCGTGGGACTCCCCCGCGGTCAGCCAACGCAGCCTGCTCAACGGTGCTCCTCCGTGTTCGCGCCCGGTACTGCCCTGCGTACGACATCCTCGCGTACGGCGACGGCGCGACCGGGCGCGCGCCCCCGGTCCGCCGCCTTCGATCCTCCCACGTCCCCGGGCGGGGCCCGGCCTGCGGTCCAGCAAGCGGACGCGGCAGGACGGGGTCAGCCGGCCGCGAGTGCCTTCTCGCCGGCGCGGCGCATGGCCTCCAGCGGCGCCGGGGACCGTCCGGTCATCTGTTCGACCTGCAGGACGGCCTGGTGGACCAGCAGGTCGAGGCCGCCGACGACCGCGCCGCCGAACATGGACCAGCGGGCCGCCAGCTCGGTCGGCCAGGGGGCGTACAGCACGTCGAAGAGGGCGGCGGGGCGCTCGGGCACGGCGGCGGCGAGGGCGTCGGTGGCACCGGCGGGGGTGGTGGCGATCACCAGCGGGGCGTGCAGGGCCCGCTCCGCGTCCGCCCACCGCGCCGTGCGGACGTCCACGTCGAGCCGTTCGCCCCACCGCCGCATCTCGGCGGCGCGGGCCTCGCTGCGCACGTAGGCGACGACCTCGCCGGTGCAGACGCGGGCCAGGGCGGCGAGCGCCGAGGAGGCGGTGGCGCCGGCGCCGAGGACCGCGGCGGACTCGACGTGCTCGATGCCGTGCTCGCGCAGCGCGGCCAGCATGCCGGGGACGTCCGTGTTGTCGCCGAGCCGGCGGCCCTCCTCGGTGAGGACGACGGTGTTGACGGCGTCGACGGAGGCGGCCGTCTCGCTGACCTCGTCCAGCAGCGGGATGACCGCCCGCTTCAGCGGCATGGTCAGCGACAGCCCGGCCCACTCCGGTCCCAGCCGCTCGAAGAAGCCGGGCAGGGCGGCCTCGTCGACCTCGAAGCGGTCGTACGACCAGTCGGCGAGCCCGAGTTCGTCGTACGCCGCCCGGTGCAGCACCGGGGAGAGGGAGTGGGCGATGGGCGAGCCGAGCACGGCGGCCCGGCGGGCGTCAGTTGCCCGAGGTGGCATTGAACTTTTCCTTGAGCTGCTTGAATTCTTCGTAGGTCTTGGCGAATTCGGTGTTGTTCGTGCCGTCGGTCGCCACGAAATAGATCCAGCCGTCGTCGGTCGGATTCAGTGCCGCCTTGAGCGCGTCCTCGCCGGGATTGCCGATCGGACCGGGCGGAAGCCCCTTGTGGGTGTAGGTGTTGTACGGGTTGGTGTTGCTGTTGATCTCTTTCTCGGAGATGTGGATGTCGCTGGTGCCCTTGAGGTAGTTGTACGTCGAGTCGAACTGCAGCAGCTGGTTCGTCTCGGTGTTGGTGGGCTTCAGCCGGTTGTAGACCACCTCCGCCATCTTGCGGAAGTCGTCGCGCGTCTTGCCCTCCGCCTGGACCAGGCTGGCGACCGTGACGAGCTGGAACGGGCTCTCCAGGCCGAGCGCCCGGGCCTTCGTCGCCAGGTTGTAGGCGGCGTACCGGTCCCTGGCCTGGACCACCATCTGCTTGAGGACCGCGTCGGGCTTCATGCCCTTGGCGGCCGGATAGGTGCCGGGGAAGAGGAACCCTTCCAGCGGGTCCTTGAGGTCGCCGTTGTCCTGCGCCCACGTCGGCAGGCCGAGCCCGTCGTGCTGCTGCCGGGCGACCTCCTCGGTCGTCCCGGAGGGGAGTTCGAGCTGTTTGTCGATCGCCCGGTAGACCGCGGAATTGCGCTCGCCCGGCTTCACGAGGACGTTGCTCTGGCTCTTCGGGTCGAGCATCAGGGCGACCGCGCTGGCGGCGGACATCTCCTTGTTCAGGAGGTAGGCGCCGGCCTGGATCCGGTCGCCCCGGGGGTTCTGCCCCTGCGCGTGGACGAACGCTTCGGTGCTTTTGACGATCCCCGCCTCCTTCAGCCGGCGGCCGATCTCCCAGCCGCCCGCGCCCTTGGGGATCTCCACGGTGACCGTCTGGTCGAGGCCGCCGCCCGAGTAGTCCGGGGCCGGGGCGAAACGATTTTGGTAGAACTGCCACCCGAAGTAGCCGACGCCGCCGATGCCGCCGCCGAAGACCAGGACGACCACCAGGCAGGCGCAGCCGGTGCGGCGCTTGGTGCTCTTGGCCGGCTTCCTCCCCTTGCCGCGCCGGTCACCGCGACCGGCGCGGGTGCGGGACCCGTCGTCGACGTCCTCGTCGCCGCCCCCGGCGAAGAAGGCGTGCTCGCCCCGGTCCTCCCCCGGGTCCCAGCCGGTCTCCGGATCGGGGCCCGGCTCGGGTACGGGGTTCCTGCGGCCGGGCGGCTGCGGTGGCGGGAAGGCGTCCTCGGTGCCGTAGAGGTCGGGCTGCTCCCCGCCGTAGGCCACGGGCTGCTGACCGTACGGGTCGCCGGGGTCGGCGGCGTACGGCACCTGGCCGTGGGTGCCCGTCGCGTCCCAGCCGCCCGGGTGCGGGGACTGCTGCGGGTCCTGAGCGGGGTAGTGCTGCTCCCGGCCGGTGTACTGCGGGTCCTGACCGGCTTGGTGACGGCCCTGTTCGTCGTAGTACGGGTACTGCTGCTGGTCGTATCCGGGCCGGTTGTCCTGCCGCCAGTCGTCGTACTGCGCCTGCTGGGGGTACTGCTGCTGCGGGTGGCCGCCGTAGGCAGGCTGCTGGCCGGCGTGCGCCTGCTGCCCTTCCCATCCGCCGTCCCCGTACAACGGGTCCTCCGGATGCCACGGTTCGGAGCCTGCGCCCCGGCCATACTCAGTCATCGATCCCCTAGAGCCGCGAGGCCGACGGACTCGCGGCCTGTGTACCGGCTGCCGTTCCGCCTCTTTCTGTGCGGCGGCTGTTCGAACACCGCCGCATCGCGCGGAACGTTACCGTATCGCGATCAGATGACCACTTCGACGCCCTCGCCGGGCGGATCGCCTGACACCCGTTCGGATTCCAGGGCCTGCTGCAGGATGATCACGGCGGCCACCTGATCGATGACGGAGCGTCCCTTCTTCGCCTTGACGCCCGAGGCCCGCAGGCCCTGGCCGGCCGTCACGGTCGTCATCCGCTCGTCCACCAGGCGCACCGGCACGGGCGCGAGGCCCTCGGCCAGCTCCCGGGCGAAGGCACGGACCTTGAGGGCGGCCGGCCCCTCGCCCCCCTTGAGGGAGCGGGGCAGGCCGACGACGACCTCGATCGGTTCGTACTCCTCCACCAGTTGCCGCAGCCGGCGGTGGGCAGCCGGGACGTCGCGGCCGGGCACGGTCTCCACCGGGGTGGCGAGGATCCCGTCGGGGTCGCACGAGGCGACCCCGATCCGGGCGTCCCCGACGTCGATCGCGAGCCGGCGTCCCCGTCGCATCACTTGGCCGTTTCCGCCACGAGCCGCTCGACGGCGTCGACGGCCTCACCCACGGCGGCCGGGTCCTGGCCGCCGCCCTGGGCGACGTCCGGCTTGCCGCCACCGCCGCCGCCGAGGGTCTTGGCGGCGGCGCGGACCAGGTCACCGGCCTTGAGGCCGCGCTCGCGGGCGGCCTCGTTGGTGGCGATGACGGTCAGCGGCTTGCCGTTGTTGACCGTGAACAGGGCCACCACGGCGGCCCGGCCGCCCTGGATGCGGCCTCGCACGTCGAGGACGAGCCTGCGCAGGTCGTCCGGGGTGGTGCCGTCCGGCACCCGGCCGGTCACCACGGCGACACCGCGCACGTCCTTGGCGGAGCCGGCGAGACCGGCGGCGGCCTGCAGCACCTTCTCGGCGCGGAACCTCTCGATCTCCTTCTCGGCGTCCTTCAGCTTGCCGAGCATGGCGGAGATCTTCTCCGGGAGCTCCTCCGGACGGCCCTTGACCAGCTCCTGGAGCTGGGCGACGACCGTGTGCTCCCGGGCGAGGAAGTTGTAGGCGTCCACACCGACGAGGGCCTCGATGCGGCGGACGCCCGAGCCGATGGAGGACTCGCCGAGCAGCTTCACCAGGCCCAGCTGGGCGGTGTTGTGCACGTGCGTGCCGCCGCACAGCTCCTTGGAGAAGTCGCCGATGGTCACCACGCGGACGCGCTCGCCGTACTTCTCGCCGAACTCGGCGATGGCGCCCTGCTTCTTGGCGTCGTCGATCCCCATGACCTCGGCGCGCACGTCGAGGTCGCGGGCCAGCACCTCGTTGATCTTCTGCTCGACGTCGGTCATCACGGCCGTCGGAACGGCGGACGGGGAGCCGAAGTCGAAGCGGAAGCGGCCGGGCTGGTTCTCGGAGCCGGCCTGGGCGGCCGTCGGGCCGAGGGTGTCGCGCAGGGCCTGGTGGGTGAGGTGGGTGGCCGAGTGGGCGCGGGCGATGGCCTTGCGGCGGCGGGCGTCGATCGAGGCGTGGGCCTTGGCGCCGACGGTCACCTCGCCGACCTGGACGACGCCCTTGTGGACGTAGACGCCCGGGACGGGCTTCTGGCAGTCGCGGACCTCGATCACGGCACCGGAGTCGACCCTGATGCGGCCGGTGTCGCCGATCTGGCCGCCGCCCTCGGCGTAGAAGGGGGTGCGGTCCAGGACGACCTCGACCTCGTCGCCCTCGGTGGCGGCCGGGGAGGAGACGCCGTCGACGAGGATGCCGACGACGGTCGACTCGCCCTCGGTGTCGGTGTAGCCGATGAAGTCGGTCTGGCCGGCGCTGTCGGCGATCTCGCGGTAGGCGCCGAGGTCGGCGTGACCGGTCTTCTTGGCCTGGGCGTCGGCCTTGGCGCGCTCCCGCTGCTCCTTCATCAGGCGGCGGAAGCCGTCCTCGTCCACGGACAGCCCCTGCTCGGCGGCCATCTCCAGGGTGAGGTTGATCGGGAAGCCCCAGGTGTCGTGGAGCAGGAAGGCCTTGTCGCCGGACAGGACCGTGCCGCCGGCCCGCTTGGTCTCGGTGACGGCGGTGTCGAGGATGTTGGTGCCGGCCTTCAGGGTCTTGAGGAAGGCGTTCTCCTCGGCGAGGGCGACCTTCTCGATGCGCTCGCGGTCGGTGACCAGTTCCGGGTACTGGCGGCCCATCATGCCGATGACGACGTCGATCAGGTCCTTGACGACCGGCCCGGTGGCGCCCAGCAGCCGCATGTTGCGGATGGCGCGGCGCATGATGCGGCGCAGCACGTAGCCGCGGCCCTCGTTGCCGGGGGTGACGCCGTCGCCGATGAGCATGGTGGCGGTGCGCATGTGGTCGGTGACCACGCGCAGGGACACGTCCGAGTCGTGGGCGTCGCCGTAGGCGACACCGGTCAGCTCGGTGGCCCTGTCGATGACGGCCATGGAGGTGTCGATCTCGTACATGTTCTGCACGCCCTGCAGGATCATGGCGAGGCGTTCCAGGCCGAGGCCGGTGTCGATGTTCCTGCTCGGCAGGTCCCCGAGGATCGGGAAGCTGTCCTTGCCGGTGCCCTCGCCGCGTTCGTACTGCATGAAGACGAGGTTCCAGATCTCCACGTACCGCTCGTCGTTGACGGCGGGGCCGCCCTCGACGCCGAACTCGGGGCCGCGGTCGTAGTTGATCTCGGAGCAGGGGCCGCAGGGGCCGGGGACGCCCATGGACCAGAAGTTGTCCTTCATGCCCAGGCGCTGGATGCGCTCCTTGGGCACGCCGACGACCTCGTGCCAGATCTGCTCGGCCTCGTCGTCGTCCTGGTAGACGGTGATCCACAGGCGCTCGGGGTCGAGGCCGTAACCGCCCTTGTCCTGGGGCGAGGTGAGCAGCTCCCAGGCGAGCTTGACGGCACCTTCCTTGAAGTAGTCGCCGAAGGAGAAGTTGCCGCACATCTGGAAGAACGTGCCGTGGCGCGTGGTCTTGCCGACCTCTTCGATGTCGGGCGTGCGCACGCACTTCTGCACGCTGGTGGCGCGGGCGAACGGCGGCTTGACCTCACCGAGGAAGTAGGGCTTGAAGGGCACCATGCCGGCGGGGACGAGGAGCAGAGTCGGGTCGTCCGCGATGAGCGACGCCGAAGGCACGACGGTGTGCCCGCGCTCCTCGAAGAAGCTCAGCCAGCGGCGGCGAATCTCGGCCGACTCCATCAGCGGTCCTCATTCCGGTTGTTCGAGTGCGTCGTGTTCTCGACGTACGTCGGGTTGCTGCGGTTGTTCTCGATGGCGGTGTGCCGCCCGGGTGCTGCGAGCTCGGGGCCGGCGGGCCCGGGGCCGGCGCCGATGCCCAGCGCCTCCCCCAGCTCGGCCTCCCGCTGCGCCATGTTGTCGCGGACGTCGAGCGCGAAGCCGACCGCGCGGTCCCGCAGGCGCTGGCCGGTCTCCAGGGCCTTGTGGGCCGCGGTCGCGGCGAGGCTCTCGGGCGTCAGCTGCCTCAGCTTGCGGTTGACCTTGGTGGTGGCCCACACACCGGCGGCGACACCCGTGCTGAACCAGAACGTACGGCGGAACATCCCTGACCTAGTCCTTCTTCCGCTTGCCCCGCCGCGCCGCCGGGACGGTCCGACCCACGATCACGGTACGCCTCGGCGCCCTCGCGGACGCCTCCTGCCCGCGCCCGCCCAGCGCCCGGCGCACGCCGTAGCCGAAGGCCGCGACCTTGACCAGCGGACCGCCGAAGGTGGAGGCGACGGTGGTCGACAGCGCGGAGGCGTTCGACGTGACCTCCTGCACGTCGGAGGCGATCGCGTCGACCCGGTCGATCTGGGTCTGCGCCGAGCGCACGGCCGCGGAGGCGTCGGCCAGCAGCGGGACGGCCTGGTCGGTCACGTCCGCCACGAGCTTGGTGGTCGCCCTGAGCGTCTGGGCCAGCCTCGCCAGTGCGACGGCGAGGAAGGAGACCAGGATCGCCCAGAAGACGGCCACCAGGATCCCGGCCACTTCTCCACCGGACACTGTGCGCACCCGCTCCCTGAAACGTGCCTGAGCTTCGAAAAAGTCGTGCACCGAGCCTATCGCGCCGGGCGCGGGGCTCCGTACCGCATTACCACCGGCGGACACAGGGGTTGCGGTGGCCGGGGCGCGGGGCGGAGCCGAAGACGGGCCACGGGCGGTCCCGGCCGAGGCGCTGTGGGGCTCGGCCACGCGGCGGTCCTCCGGGGCGGCACCGTTGCGGTCCGGGCGCTGGGGCGCGAGGGGGCGGGGCCGCCGGGCGCGCTGCCGGGCCCCGGGGCCGTGCGCCGTTCGCGCCCGGGGCCGCCGGACAGCGCGAACCCGCCGCCCCGCCCGCCCGGGAGGGCGGGGGGACGGCGGGCTGGGGTGCTGCGCCGGGGCTGGGGTCAGCGGGCGTAGTACTCGACGACGAGCTGCTCGTCGCAGATCACCGGGATCTCCTTGCGGTTCGGCTCGCGGTCCAGGCGGAACGCCAGGGCCCTGAGGTTCACCTGCAGGTAGCGCGGGGTCTCGCCGTCGGGGGCGAAGCCGCCCTCACGGGCGATCTGGAAGAGCGTCTTGTCCTTGGAGCGGTCGCGGACCTGCACGACGTCGTCCGGGCGGACACGGAAGGACGGCTTGTCGACCTTCTGGCCGTTGACCTGGATGTGGCCGTGGACGACCATCTGGCGGGCCTGGTAGATCGTGCGGGCGATGCCCGAACGCAGGACCAGCGCGTCGAGGCGGCGCTCGAGCTCGATGATCAGGGCCTCACCGGTCTTGCCCTGGACCTTGGAGGCACGCTCGTAGGCGCGGACGAGCTGGCGCTCGGACACGTCGTACTGCGCGCGCAGGCGCTGCTTCTCGAGCAGACGGACCTTGTAGTCCGAGTTCTGCTTGCGGCCGCGGCCGTGCTCACCCGGCGGGTAGGGGCGGGCCTCGAAGTACTTGACGGCCTTCGGGGTCAGCGCGATGCCGAGGGCACGCGACTTCTTGACCTTGGGGCGGGACTGGTTCGCCACTGTGTGTCTCTTTTCGTGATGTACGGCTTCACCAGGGTTAGGGGAGGTCGCATCCGCAGCCGGGGAAACCCTCCTCGTCCTTCGCGGACGTCCGGGGGACGTCCGGTGGACGGGTGGGCAGCCGCTCCCCTGGTCTGGGCACATACGTGCAGCACGCGAGTGGCCCACCGACCTGTCCCGGACTCCGGGTGGTGGTGGGCTGCCCGCGACACCGTTCGACGGTGCGCGACGCTCCTGGATCCCCGCGCCCTCGCGGCCGTGGGGTTCCGGCTGGATGTCCCGCTCTGGTGGTGCCGGTTCTCCTTGCGGAGGTCCGGGCACGGGACTCAGCACTCCGGAGCATCCTACAGGGTGCTCAGGAGCGCCCACGACCGAGGTGTCTGCGCGTCCACTCCACCGCGTCCGCGTAGCGCGCCTCAGCGCCGTGCCGGGTCGGGGTGTAGTACGCGCGGTCCTTCAGGGCGTCCGGCGCGTACTGCTGCCGGGCGATGCCCTCGGGCAGGTCGTGCGGGTACACGTAGCCCTGCGCGTGGCCCAGCTTGGCCGCGCCCTTGTAGTGGCCGTCGCGCAGGTGCGGCGGGACCGGCCCGGTCAGGCCCTTGCGGACGTCCTCCAGGGCGGCGCCGATCGCGGTGGTCGCGGAGTTGGACTTGGGCGCGAGGGCGAGGGCGATGGTGGCGTGGCTGAGGGTGAGGGCGGCCTCGGGGAAGCCGATCATGGCGACGGCCTGGGCCGCGGCGACGGCGACGGGCAGCGCGTTGGGGTCGGCCAGGCCGATGTCCTCACTGGCGGAGATCATCAGGCGGCGGGCGATGAACCGGGGGTCCTCGCCGGCCTCGATCATGCGGGCCAGGTAGTGCAGGGCGGCGTCGACGTCGGAGCCGCGGATGGACTTGATCAGGGCGCTGGCGACGTCGTAGTGCTGGTCGCCGTCGCGGTCGTAGGTCACCGCGGCCCGGTCGACGGTCCGCTCCAGCGTCTGCAGGCCGATCACGGTCTCGCCCTGGTCCAGGGCGGCTCCGGCGGCGGCCTCCAGGGCGGTCAGCGCCCGCCGGGCGTCGCCGCCGGCGATGCGCAGCAGGTGCTCCTCGGTCTCCCCGGGGAGGGTGACGGCGCCCTTGAGACCCCGCTCGTCGCTCAGCGCCCGCCGCAGCAGCGCGCGGACGTCGTCGTCGGTGAGGGGTTCGAGGGTGAGCAGGAGGGAGCGGGACAGCAGCGGGGAGATGACGGAGAAGTACGGGTTCTCCGTGGTCGCCGCGACCAGGGTGATCCAGCGGTTCTCGACCGCCGGGAGCAGGGAGTCCTGCTGGGCCTTGCTGAAGCGGTGGATCTCGTCCAGGAAGAGGACGGTCTCCTTGCCGAAGCCGCCGGTGGCGCGGCGGGCGCCGTCGATGACCGCGCGGACCTCCTTGACGCCCGCGGTGATCGCGGACAGCTCCACGAACCGCTTGTCGGTGGCCTTGGAGACGACGTAGGCGAGGGTCGTCTTGCCGGTGCCGGGCGGGCCCCAGAGGATCACGGAGGACGGTCCGGCGGGGCCGCCGGAGCCCTCGCCGACCAGTCGGCGCAGTGGGGAGCCGGGGCTCAGCAGGTGCTGCTGGCCCACGACCTCGTCGAGGGTGCGCGGGCGCATCCGCACCGCCAGGGGGCTGGCTGCCGGGTCCTTCTCCTGGCGTTCTTCGGCTGCGGCGGTGAAGAGGTCGGGTTCCACGCTGAAACCCTAGAACACCGCACCGGCAACCGGGTCCGGGGTGCCGGCCGGGGCCCGGGTCAGCTGGTCCAGAAGTCCCACCAGCGGGTCAGGACGAGCATGCCGATGATGCCGACGTGCAGGACCGGCAGCACCCAGGTGAACTCGCCGAAGAAGGACTTGAGCGGGCGCGGGGAGGGCAGCAGGCCGTTGCGGACGTTGAACGAGGTGACGTACCAGAACATGGTGATCGTGGCGACCCAGGCCAGCGAGCACCACAGGCACAGGGCGTTGATCCGGTACAGGGACTGGAACTGCAGCCAGGTGCAGAAGCCGACGCCGAAGAGGGTGCCGAGGTGGAAGGTCAGCCAGTACCAGCGCGGGAAGCGGGCGCGGGCCAGCAGGCTCATGCCGACGCAGACGACGATGCCGTAGCAGACCAGGCCGAGCATCGGGTTGGGGAACCCGAAGGCGGCGGCCTGCTTGCTCTCCATGACGCTGCCGCAGGAGACGACCGGGTTGAGGCTGCAGCCGGGGGTGAACGTCCTGCCCTCCACCTTGGCCTGGAGCAGCTCGAACTTGTCGATCGTGATGACCCAGGCGGCGAGCAGTCCGGCCGCGCCGGTGATGACCAGCAGCAGCGCGAAGGCGCGGCTGCCGCCCAGCGTCCGGGCCGACTCGGCGGCACGCTCGGGACCGGGCTCCGTGGAGACGTCCTTGACTGTCGTCTTGCTCATCACGCCGATTCCGTCAC
This sequence comes from Streptomyces sp. TG1A-8, assembly GCF_030499535.1. Lineage (NCBI taxonomy): Bacteria > Bacillati > Actinomycetota > Actinomycetes > Kitasatosporales > Streptomycetaceae > Streptomyces > Streptomyces sp. TG1A-8. The sequence goes on along the minus strand of NZ_JASTLB010000001.1, from coordinate 5,792,540 downwards.
TTGAGTGTGGGACCTTCTTCGGGCACCGGTCATTGTGCCGCACGCGTGCGTGCGTCCACCGTTCGATCCGCATAAGGACGCCCGCGCAGCGGCCGTGGGGCGGCGCGGTTCCAGCCGGCCGGGGGACGTGCCGTACCCGGGGTTGACGCCCCTTCGCGGCGGGTGTCCCCGGCTCCCGCGCCGTGCGCGGTCCATGACGGGGGCGCCGGGGCCGTCGCGGTCCCCGGCGCCCTTCGGCGTGCCGGCTCAGCCGAGCCGCGACTCCAGTTCCGCCACGATCTCGTTCACACCGATCGCCGTCTGCTCGCCGGACTCCATGTCCTTGAGCTGGACGATGCCCTCGGCGAGGTCGCGTTCGCCGGCGACGAGCGCGTAGCGGGCCCCGCTGCGGTTGGCGTTCTTCATGGCGCCCTTCAGGCCCTTCGCGCCGTACGAGAAGTCCGCCGCGATGCCGACCTTGCGCAGTTCGGTCACCTTGGCGAACAGCAGCCGGCGGGCCTCCTCGCCGAGCGGGACCGCGAACACGCTGGTGGCGGCGGGCAGGTCGAGCCGGACGCCCTCCGCCTCCAGGGCGAGCACCGTCCGGTCGACGCCGAGGGCCCAGCCGACGGACGGCAGTGCGGGGCCGCCGATCATCTCGGACAGGCCGTCGTACCGGCCGCCGCCGCCCACCGCGGACTGGGAGCCGAGGCCGTCGTGGACGAACTCGAAGGTGGTGCGGGTGTAGTAGTCCAGGCCGCGCACCAGCTTCGGGTCGTCCTCGAAGGCCACGCCCGCCGCGGTGATCAGTTCGCGGACCTCCTCGTGGTACGCCTTGCAGGCGTCGCACAGGTAGTCGCCCAGCAGCGGCGCGCCGGTCAGCTGCTTCTGGACCGACTCCCGCTTGTCGTCGAGGACGCGCAGCGGGTTGATCTCCGCCCGGCGCAGGGTGTCCTCGTCCAGGTCCAGCCCGCGCAGGAAGTCCTGGAGCACGGCCCGGTAGACCGGCCGGCACTCCTTGTCGCCCAGGCTGTTGAGCAGGATGCGGAAGCCGCGCAGGCCCAGCGAGCGGTACGCCTGGTCGGCCAGGATGATCAGCTCGGCGTCCAGCGCGGGGTCCTCGGCGCCGATCGCCTCGGCGCCGACCTGCGAGAAGTGGCGGTAGCGGCCCTTCTGCGGCCTCTCGTAGCGGTAGTACGAGCCCGAGTACCAGAGCTTGACCGGCAGGTTGCCCTGCTTGTGCAGGCCGGCCTCCAGCGCGGCGCGCAGCACGGAGGCGGTGCCCTCGGGGCGCAGGGCCAGTTTGTCGCCGCCCTTGGTCTCGAAGGCGTACATCTCCTTGGTCACGATGTCGGTGGACTCGCCGACCCCGCGCGCGAACAGCTCGACGTTCTCGAAGCCGGGCGTCTCGACGTAGCCGTAGCCGGAGGTGCGCAGCGGGGCGGCGATCGCCTCGCGGACCGCGAGGTACTCGGCGGAGCCGGGCGGGGTCAGGTCGTAGGTGCCCTTGGGGGCCTTGAAGGTGCTCACGGAAGGTCTCTCGTCACATTCCTCGTCGGGGAGCCCGGGGGGCGCCCTGGCCGGCGGCCACCTGCCGCAGGTACGGGTTGGCGGTGCGCTCCTGGCCGATGGTCGTCTGGGGGCCGTGGCCGGACAGCACCACGGTGGAGTCGTCGAGCGGCAGGCACACGCGGGCCAGTGACGCGACCAGGTCCTCCATGGAACCGCCCGGCAGGTCGGTGCGTCCGACGGAGCCGGCGAAGAGCAGGTCCCCGGAGAAGAGGACCGGCGGGACGTCGGCGTCCTCGGGCATCCGGAAGGTCACCGACCCCTTGGTGTGGCCCGGCGCGTGCGCGACGGAGAACTCCAGCCCGGCCAGCCGCAGTCGCGCGCCGTCGGTCAGCTCCTCGACGTCGTCCGGCTCCCCCACGGTCAGCTCGCCCATCAGCGGCATGCCGATGGACCTCCCGAGCGCCTTCTCGGGATCGCTCATCATGTACCGGTCCTCGGGGTGGATCCAGGCCGGTACGCCGTGCGCGCCGCACACGGGGACGACCGAGGCCACGTGGTCGATGTGGCCGTGGGTGAGGACGACGGCGACGGGTTTGAGCCGATGCTTCGCCAGCGCTTCCTCGACGCCTTGGGCGGCCTGGTGGCCCGGGTCGATGATCACGCACTCCTCACCGGCGGCGGGGGCGACGAGATAACAGTTCGTCCCCCAGGCCCCGGCGGGGAACCCGGCAATGAGCACGATCGTCCTTCGTTGTGTCGATACGGGAGGGCTCGCGGGCGGGCAGCCCGTGGTCCAGAGCCTACCGGCGGTGCCGTTTCCTCAGCGAACCCATATACGGTACGGGGCTACACGCGGCTGTCGGCTCACAGGACGCGCGCGTACCGGTCGGCACACGACACGCATGAGGAGAGAACCCGGTGGTCAGCCAGGAGCAGCGGCGGCGTCAGCTCGCCCGGGAGAAGTTCTTGCGGCAGCAGCAGCGGCGTACCAGCGCACGGCGCAGGGCACGCATGCGCAACTCCGTGATCGCGTCGGTGCTCGGCGTGGTCGTGATCGGCAGCGTCGCGCTGTACACGACCGGCGTGCTGAAGGACGACGACGACGGCAAGGCGAAGGCGGTCGCCGGCGCCACTCCGAGCGCGTCGGCGACCAGCAAGGCCCCGGACCCGTGCGAGAAGGCGGCCAAGGGCTCGGTGAAGAAGCTGAGCTGGAAGAAGGAGCCGGCGATGACGATCGACACGTCGGCGAAGTACACGATGACGCTCGCCACGACGTGCGGCGACATCGGCGTGGCGCTGAAGGCGTCGGCGGCCCCGCACACGGTGAACTCGTTCGACTTCCTCGCGGGCAAGGGCTACTTCGACCACACCAAGTGCCACCGCCTGACCACGAACGGCATCTACGTGCTGCAGTGCGGCGACCCCACGGGCACCGGCAGCGGCGGCCCGGGGTACACGATCCCGGACGAGAACCTGAAGGACAAGAGCCTGAAGGGGAACACGTACCCGGCGGGCACCGTGGCGATGGCCAACACCGGTCAGAAGCACACCGGCGGCAGCCAGTTCTTCCTCGTCTACAAGGACAGCCCGCTGCCGCCGAGCTACACGCCGTTCGGCACGATCGACGCGGCGGGCCTGAAGGTCCTGAACAAGATCGCGGCCGCGGGCGAGAACACGGGCGCCGGTGACGGTGCCCCGAACGCGACGGTCGTGATCAACAGGGCGACGGTCGGCAAGTCCTGATGGTCAGGACGGTCAACTGCCCAATTTCGGTCGCGCTGGATGCGGACAGGAAACCCGCCGGTCGCCTATGTTGGCCGTGACGAAACTGTGGACGATGCCCGGGGGTGCTGAGGCCCCCCGCAGGCATCATGTGGAGGAGGCGCTGTGAGCAGCGACCCGTGGGGCCGCGTCGACGAGACGGGGACCGTGTACGTGCGTACGGCCGACGGCGAGAAGGTCGTCGGTTCCTGGGCGGCCGGCTCCCCGGAGGAGGCGCTTGCCTACTTCGAGCGCAAGTACGAGGGCCTGGTGGTCGAGATCGGCCTCCTCGAGAAGCGCGTGCGGACGACCGACCTCTCGGCGAAGGACGCCCAGGCCGCGATCGGCCACCTGCGCGAACAGGTGGACGCGCACCACGCGGTCGGCGACCTGGACGCGCTGCGAACCCGCCTCGACAAGCTCGTGGAGACGGTCGAGGCCCGGCGTGAGGAGCGCAAGCAGCAGCGGGCCAAGCAGTCCGACGATGCCCGCCGCGCCAAGGAGGAACTGGTCGCCGAGGCCGAGGAACTGGCCCGCTCCGACCAGTGGCGGGCCGCCGGTGAGCGGCTGCGGTCACTGGTGGACACCTGGAAGGGCCTGCCGCGGCTGGACCGCAAGTCCGACGACGAGCTGTGGCACCGCTTCTCGCACGCCCGGTCGGCGTTCTCCAAGCGCCGCAAGGCCCACTTCGCGAGCCTGGACGCGCAGCGCGAGGAGGCCCGCCGGACCAAGGAGCGGCTGGTCGCCGAGGCCGAGGCGCTGTCGGGGTCGACGGACTGGGGTCCGACGGCGGCCCGCTACCGCGAGCTGATGGCGCAGTGGAAGGCCGCGGGCCGCGCCCAGCGCGAGCACGAGGACGACCTGTGGGACCGCTTCCGCGGCGCCCAGGACGTGTTCTTCGCGGCCCGCAGCTCGGTGTTCGCCGAGCGGGACGCGGAGCAGACGGAGAACCTCAAGCTGAAGGAGGAGCTGGCCGAGGAGGCCGAGAAGCTCCTGCCGATCACGGACCTGAAGGCCGCGCGGGCCGCCTTCCGCTCGCTCAACGAGCGCTGGGAGGCCGTCGGCCACGTGCCGCGGGACGCCCGCCCGAGGGTCGAGGGCCGGATGCACGCGGTCGAGCGGGCCCTGCAGGAGGCCGAGGAGGCCGAGTGGCGCCGGACGAACCCGGAGGCACGCGCGCGTGCCGAGGGCCTGACCGGTCAGCTGCGGGCCGCCGTGGACAAGCTCAAGGGACAGGTCGAGCAGGCGCGCACCCAGGGCAACAACGCCAGGGCGGAGAAGCTGGAGCGCGAGCTGGAGGGCCGCCAGGCCCTCCTGGACCAGGCCCTGAAGGCCTTGCAGGAGTTCGGCGGCTGACCCGCCGCCCCGTCACCTGCGCCGCAGGGGCCCCGTACGCACGTACGGGGCCCCTGCGCCTGCGCGGTGCCCGGCCGCGGGCGTGGCGCGGTCCCACGACCCGGGGGCGGTCCCTACGACCGGCTGCGCGCCGAGGTGACCCGGTAGACGTCGTAGACGCCCTCCACGCCCCGGACGGCCTTCAGCACGTGACCGAGGTGCTTCGGATCGCCCATCTCGAAGGTGAACCGGGAGGTGGCGACCCGGTCGCGGGAGGTCTGGACTGCCGCGGAGAGGATGTTGACGTGCTGGTCGGACAGGACGCGCGTGACGTCCGACAGCAACCGGGAGCGGTCCAGCGCCTCGACCTGGATGGCGACCAGGAAGACCGAGGACTGGGTGGGCGCCCACTCGACGTCGAGGATGCGCTCCGGCTCGCGGGACAGCGACTCCACGTTGACGCAGTCGTTGCGGTGCACCGAGACCCCGCTGCCGCGCGTCACGAAGCCGATGATCGGGTCGCCGGGCACGGGCGTGCAGCAGCGGGCCAGTTTCACCCACACGTCGTCGACGCCCTTGACGACGACGCCCGGGTCCGTGCTGGCGCGGCGCTTGCGGCCGCGGCCGCGGGCCGGCGGGACCGTCTCGTCGATCTCCTCGGTGGCGGCCTCCTCACCGCCGAGGGCCTGGACGAGCTTCTGCACGATGTTCTGCGCGGAGACGTGGCCCTCGCCGATCGCGGCGTACAGCGCGGAGATGTCCGAGTAGCGCATCTCGTGCGCGAGCGTGACGAGGGAGTCGCCGGTCAGGATGCGCTGGATCGGCAGGTTCTGCTTGCGCATGGCCCGCACGATGGCGTCCTTGCCCTGCTCGATCGCCTCGTCCCGGCGCTCCTTGGAGAACCAGGCCCGGATCTTGTTGCGGGCGCGCGGCGACTTGACGAAGCCGAGCCAGTCGCGGGAGGGGGCGGCGCCGACCGCCTTGGAGGTGAAGACCTCGACCAGGTCGCCGTTGTCCAGGGTGGACTCCAGCGGGACGAGCCTGCCGTTGACCCGTGCCCCTATGGTGCGGTGGCCGACCTCGGTGTGGACGGCGTAGGCGAAGTCCACCGGGGTGGCGCCGGCCGGCAGCGCGATGACGTCGCCCTTGGGCGTGAAGACGAAGACCTCGTTGCGGGACAGGTCGAAGCGCAGGGACTCCAGGAACTCGCTGGGGTCCTCGGTCTCCTTCTGCCAGTCCAGCAACTGCCGCAGCCACGCCATGTCGTTGATGGCGTCCTTGTCCTTGCCGGACGCCTTCGGCACGTCGGTGCGGACCTTGGAGGCGCCGGCGACGGCCTCCTGCTTGTACTTCCAGTGGGCGGCGATGCCGTACTCGGCGCGGCGGTGCATGTCGAAGGTGCGGATCTGCAGCTCGACCGGCTTGCCGTTGGGCCCGATCACCGTGGTGTGCAGCGACTGGTACATGTTGAACTTGGGCATCGCGATGTAGTCCTTGAACCGGCCGGGGACCGGGTTCCACCGCGCGTGCACCGTGCCGAGGGCGGCGTAGCAGTCGCGGACCGTGTCGACGAGGACGCGGATGCCCACCAGGTCGTAGATCTCCGCGAAGTCACGACCGCGGACGATCATCTTCTGGTAGACGCTGTAGTAGTGCTTCGGGCGGCCGGTGACGGTCGCCTTGATGCGGGCGGCGCGCAGGTCGGACTGGACCTCGTCGGTCACTATGGCCAGGTACTCGTCGCGCTTGGGGGCCCGTTCGGCCACCAGCCGCACGATCTCGTCGTACATCTTGGGGTAGAGGATCGCGAACGCGAGGTCCTCCAGCTCCCACTTGATGGTGTTCATGCCCAGCCGGTGGGCGAGCGGCGCGTAGATCTCCAGGGTCTCGCGCGCCTTCTTCTCCTGCTTCTCGCGCTTCAGGTAGCGCATGGTGCGCATGTTGTGCAGGCGGTCGGCGAGCTTGATGACCAGGACGCGGGGGTCCTTGGCCATGGCGACGACCATCTTGCGCACGGTCTCGGCCTGCGCGGCCTCGCCGAACTTGACCTTGTCCAGCTTGGTGACGCCGTCGACGAGCAGGGCGACGGTGTCGCCGAAGTCGCGGCGCAGCTGGTCCAGGCCGTACTCGGTGTCCTCGACGGTGTCGTGCAGCAGGCCCGCCATCAGCGTGGCCGGGTCCATGCCGAGCTCGGCGAGGATGGTGGTGACGGCGAGCGGGTGCGTGATGTAGGGGTCGCCGCTCTTGCGCTTCTGGCCCCGGTGCCAGCGCTCGGCGACCTGGTAGGCGCGCTCGATCTGGCGCAGCGTCGCATTCTCGGTCTTCGGGTCGTTGCTGCGCACTATCCGCAGCAGCGGCTCCAGCACCGGGTTGTACGGGTGCGCGCGCTGCACGCCGAGGCGGGCCAGGCGGGCGCGGACGCGGTTGGAGGAGCCGGAGCGGGCCGGCTGGCCGGCGGCGGGGCGCACGGGCGGGACGGGTTTGGGGCGCACGGTCTCGGCGGGCTTCTCGACGGGCGCGGCCTGGACGTGCTCGACCGGCCCGCGGGTGTCGTTCCTCGCGTCCCTGTAGTCCTTCGTGTGGGACGCGTCCGGCGCGGGCTTCGCCGCGGGCGCCGAGGCGGGCTCGGGCTTGGCGGCGGTCAGTGGCTGGGCCTCGTCTGGCAAGAGGGCTCCTCGTGCGCGATCCGGGTCCCCGGTCAGGCTCCGGATACCCCATGGTAGCGATCCCGCGCCCGGTCATCGCCTGCAGGCTGATGCGAGGGCCGTCTGCCCCCGCAACGCGGGGGGCCGCCGCGGCATTCCGCCGGGTGCCCTCCGGGGGTGCGGCGGGCGGGCGGCGGCGCCGGCACGGCGACGGCCGCCCCGGAGGGTGCCGGGGCGGCCGTCGCCGTGCGGTGCGGTCGGGAGGGACGTCGGGAGGGACTAGGCGGTCAGACCCTGAGGAGCGCCTCCAGAGGTGCTCCGGCGAGGACCGGCTCCAGGCGCGCGCGGCCGTCCAGGAAGCCCAGCTCCATCAGGACGGCGACGCCCGAGACCTCGGCGCCGGCCCGGTGGGTCAGCTGGATCGCGGCCTCGGCGGTGCCTCCGGTGGCGAGGACGTCGTCCACGATCAGGATGCGGTCGCCGGGGGTCAGGTCCTCGGCGTGCACCTCGATCTCCGCCGAGCCGTACTCCAGGTCGTAGGCCTGCCGCAGGGTGGCTCCGGGCAGCTTGCCCGCCTTGCGGACGGGAATGAAGCCGAGGCCGGCGCGGACGGCGACCGGCGCGCCCAGGATGAAGCCGCGGGCCTCCAGGCCGACGACCTTGGTGGCGCCGGTGCCCGTGGCGATCTCGGCCAGCGCGTCGGTGAGGGCCGTGAAGGCCGACGGGTCCGCCAGGAGCGGGGTGATGTCCTTGAACATCACGCCCGGCTCCGGGTAGTCGGCCACGTCGCGGATGCGGCTGAGCAGCAGTTCCCGGATGTCGGTCATCGGCGCTTCCCGGAGGGTCGGCCGCGGCCCCGGGTGCGGGACGCGGGCTGGTTGCGCGGGCCCACCACGGCGGGTGCGGCGTCGTCGTCGGACTCGTCACGGCCGGCGGGCCGGGTCTCCCCGAGGTCCTCCTCGGCGGCGGCCTGGGCGCGCTTGGCCAGGACCCGCTTCTTCAGGGCCCTCATCGCCGGCTCGCGCTCCTTGAGGTCGGTGACGAGCGGGGTGGCGATGAAGATGGAGGAGTACGCGCCGGCCGCGAGGCCGACGAACAGCGACAGCGAGATGTCGTTCAGCGTGCCCGCACCGAGGAAGCCGCCGCCGATGAACAGCAGGCCGGCCACCGGCAGCAGGGCGACCACGGTGGTGTTGATGGAGCGGACCAGCGTGCCGTTGATCGACAGGTTGGCGATGTCGCTGTAGGTGAAGCGGGTCTGCCTGGTGATGTCCCTCGTCTGCTCCTTGAGGCTGTCGAAGACGACGACCGTGTCGTAGAGCGAGTAGCCGAGGATGGTCAGCAGGCCGATGACCGTACCGGGCGTGACCTCGAAGCCGACCAGGGCGTAGATACCGGTCGTGATGGTGATGTCGTGGATCAGCGCGACCAGCGCCGCGACGGCCATGCGCCACTCGAAGGCGATGGCCAGGTAGATCACCACGAGCACCATGAAGACGGCCAGGCCCTCCCAGGCCTTGTTGGCGATCTGCTCGCCCCAGCTCGGGCCGACCAGGTCGGCGGCGAGCTTCTCCGGGTTGAGGTTCAGGTCCTTGGCCAGCTCCTGCTTGATCTGGTCGGACTTGTCGGTGTCGATGCCGGCGATCTGGATGCGCAGGCTGCCGTTGCCGAGCTTCTGCACGATCGCCTCGTGGCCGGAGGCCTCCTGGGCGTAGTCCTCGGCCTGGGCGACGGTGGTGCTCATCCCGGTCGGCGTGGTGAAGACCGCTCCGCCCTGGAACTCGATGCCCATGTTCAGGCCGCGCACCGCCAGGCCGACGATGGCCGTGATGGTGATCAGGATGGAGATGCCGTACCAGAGCTTGCGCTTGCCGACGAAGTCGTAACTGATCTCGCCGCGGTGCAGTCGGGCGCCGAGGTTGCCGAGTTTCGACATCGCTCACGCCTCCTTCGGGTCGACAGGGCCGGCGGCAGGACCGGCGGGACGGCGGGTGCGGCGCAGCGGGGGCTTGGCGCCCAGGCCCTTCGGGTCGAGCCCGGACCACTTGTGGCCGTTGGCGAAGAACTTCCGGCGGGCGAGCAGGGTCATGAGCGGCTTGGTGAACAGGAAGACGACGACCACGTCGAGCACGGTGGTCAGGCCGAGGGTGAACGCGAAGCCCTGCACCTTGCCGACGGTGACGATGAACAGCACGGCGGCGGCGAGGAAGGACACGAAGTCGGAGACCAGGATGGTGCGCCGGGCGCGCGGCCAGGCCCGTTCTACGGCGGGGCGCAGCGAGCGGCCCTCGCGGATCTCGTCCCGGATGCGTTCGAAGTACACGATGAAGGAGTCCGCGGTGATGCCGATGGCCACGATGGCACCGCAGACGGCCGGCAGGTTCAGCGCGAAGCCGATGGCCGGGCCGAGCAACGACATGATCACGTAGGTGAGGATGGCGGAGACCACCAGGGAGGCCATGGCCACGACCGACAGGCCGCGGTAGTAGACCACCAGGTAGATCACGACCAAGGCGAGGCCGATGGCGCCCGCGAGCAGACCGGCGCGCAGTTGCTCACCGCCGAGCGCGGCGGTCACCGTGGTGACGGTGTCCTCCTTGAAGGACAGCGGGAGGGCGCCGTAGGACAGCATGTTGGCGAGGCTCTGCGCCTCCTGCTGGGTGAAGCTGCCGGAGATCTCCGCCTGGCCGCCGGTGATGGCCGTACTCACGTACGGGCTGGAGACGACGTCGCCGTCGAGGACGATGCCGAACTCGTTCTGCGGGGTCTGGTTCTTGGCCAGCTGGGCGGTGATGTCGGCGAACTTCTTCGACCCGCTGGAGCTGAAGTTCATCTGCACCTGCCAGCCGGAGGCGCCCTGCGTGTCGAAGACGGCCTGGGCCTTCTTCACCTCGGTGCCGTCCACGGCGGCCGGGCCGAGCAGGTACTTGTACCAGACCTTGTCGATCTTGCCGCAGGCCACGGTGGACTGACCGGGCCTGGCCTTCTGGCCGGCGTTGGCCCGGTCGGCGGGCTTGGTGCAGTCCAGTGCGGTGTACTGGGCCTGGAGCTTGCCGGTGTCGTCGCTGCCGGCGGAGGCCGGCGCGGACGGGCTGGCGGACGACTTCGCGCTCGCGGAGGCGGCGGACGACGCGGAGGGCGACGGCGTGGCGTCGGCCTTCAGGGCGTCGGTGACGGCGCGGCCCTGCGTGGTGGCCGAGGCGCTCGGGGAGGCGGAGGAGGAGGACGAGGACGCCTTCTGCGGGGAGGCGCTGCTCGACGGGCTCGGCGAGCCGCTCCGGCCCGAGGAGGCGCTCGGCGACGGGCTCGGCGAGGCGGCGCCGCTGGGCTCGCTGGCGAGGACCGGACGGAAGTACAGCTTGGCGGTGGTGCCGACCTGCTGCTGGGCCTGCTTGGAGTTGGTGCCCTTGGGGATGTTCACGATGATGTGGTCGGTCCCCTGGGTCTGCACCTCCGCCTCGGAGACACCCAGGCCGTTGACACGGCGGTTCATGATGTCGACCGCGGTGTCCATGTTGGCCTTGTTGATCGCCGACCCCTGGTCGGCCTTCGCCTTGAGCGTGATGCTCGTACCACCGGCAAGGTCGATGCCGAGACGCGGAGTGGTGTGCCCGGAGGCGAACATCCCCCCGGCGAGCGCCACGATGGCGATCAGGATGAGGGCCAGCGAGCGCCCCGGCTTGCTCTGGGCGCTCGCGCTCCGGCCCCTCTTAGGTGCTGCCACCTTCTCGTACTCCCTCTCGGGCCGCCCCGGGCCTCGTCGGCGCGGTCGGCCATGGCATGGTGTCGGGATCCCGTGCGGGAAACAGACGCGCCCGGGGCGCGCGGGGCTGTGCCGTGCCGCGCCGCGCGCCCCGGGACGTGACTACTTCGCCTCGGAGTCGCCGTCGGTCTTCTTCGGCTGTTCGTCCGCCTTCGTCCCGGCGGCCTCGGCCGCGGCGGTGTCCTCCTGACCGGGGTCCTTGCCGAGGTCGACGGCCTTGTCGTCGGAAACGGCGGCAGCGTCGGTCCCGTCGGCCCCGTCGGTCCCGGTGAGGGAGGAGGCGTCGTCCGGGACGACGGCGACGTCGGACTTCAGGTCGTGCTCGGCGCCGTGGACGATGCGGTTGTACTCCTCGTCGGTGAGGACGGCGCCGATCGCGTTCTTGGCGAAGAGGAGTTCGACGCCCGGTCCGGCGTCGAGGAGGACGGTGTCCTCATGGACGTCCTTGACCGTCGCGTACATACCCCCGATCGTGCGGACACCGGAGCCGGGCTGCATCTCGTTCCGCATCTGTGCGGCCTGCTGCTGCTTCTTCTTGGCCGAGCGCGTCATCAGGAACATGGCCGCGATGAGCACGATGAACGGGAGGAGGGTATAGGCATTCACGGGACGGCATTTCCTTCGCGCGACCGCGCGGTGAGCGGCCTGTTGATGGGGGTGGGTCGGCGCCGCCCGCAAGGGCGGCATCGGCGGAGTCTAAGCGAGTCCGCGCGCATGGAACAACGCTCAGCATGGCACCTGGGTTCCGGCCCCGGTCAATGCCCTCGCCGTCACGCCCCGAACAGGTCCCCTTGTCCGTTTCCCGCAGTTGACGAGCGCGGCGGGGTCAGGCCGAGATGCGCCCACGCCGCGGGGGTGGCGACCCGGCCGCGGGGTGTGCGGGCCAGCAGGCCCTCACGCACCAGGAAGGGTTCGGCGACCTCCTCGACGGTCTCCCGCTCCTCCCCCACCGCCACGGCGAGCGTGGACAGGCCGACCGGGCCGCCGCCGAACAGCTTCAGCAGCGCCTCCAGGACGGCGCGGTCCAGCCGGTCGAGGCCGCGCGCGTCCACCTCGTAGACGGCGAGGGCGGCCGCGGCGATCTCCCGGGTGATCAGTCCGTCCGCCTTGACCTGCGCGTAGTCGCGCACCCGGCGCAGCAGGCGGTTGGCGATGCGGGGCGTGCCCCGGGAGCGGCCGGCGATCTCGGCGGCGCCGTCCGGCTCGATGCCGACGTCGAGCAGGTGGGCCGAGCGGTGCACGACCCGCTCCAGCTCGTGCGGCTCGTAGAACTCCATGTGCGCGGTGAAGCCGAAGCGGTCGCGCAGCGGGGGCGGCAGCAGGCCCGCGCGCGTGGTGGCGCCGACCAGCGTGAACGGGGGCAGTTCGAGCGGGATGGCGGTGGCACCGGGCCCCTTGCCGACGATGACGTCGACGCGGAAGTCCTCCATCGCCATGTACAGCATCTCCTCGGCGGGCCGGGACATGCGGTGGATCTCGTCGAGGAAGAGGACCTCGCCCTCCTGGAGGGAGGACAGGATCGCCGCGAGGTCGCCGGCGTGCTGGATGGCGGGGCCGGAGGTGATGCGGATGGGGGCGCCCATCTCGGCCGCGATGATCATGGACAGAGTGGTCTTGCCGAGTCCGGGGGCGCCGGAGAGCAGCACGTGGTCGGCGGTGGCGCCACGCGCGCGGGCGGCGCGCAGCACGAGGTCGAGCTGTTCGCGGACCTTCTCCTGGCCGATGAACTCGTCCAGGTCCTTGGGGCGCAGGGCGGCCTCGACGGCCTGGTCCTCCCGGTCGGCGGCGGAGTCCACCAGCCGCTCCTCGGCGGAGCCGACGAGCCGCTCCCCGGCGGCGGTGTCGGTCGTGTCGTCCCAGTTCACTGAAGTTCTCCTAGCGGGGTGGCGCAGGTCAGCGGGCGCGGTTCAGGGTCTGCAGAGCGGCCTTCAGCAGCGAGCCGACCTGCGGTGCGCCACCGGCGGCCTCGGCCCGGGGGGCGACGGCGGCGACGGCCTCGTCGGCCTCGCGGGTGGCGTAGCCGAGGCCGATGAGGGCCGCGTGCAGCTGGTCGCGCCAGCCCTGGGTGACCGGGGTGCCCGCCGCGGGGGCGCCGGTGGGCGCGCCGAGCCGGTCCTTCAGCTCCAGCAGGAGCTTCTGCGCGCCCTTCTTGCCGATGCCGGGCACGGCCGTGAGGGCCTTCTCGTCGCCGGTGGCGACCGCGCGGCGCAGGGCGTCCGGGGCGTGCACGGCGAGCATCGCCTGGGCCAGGCGCGGACCGACCCCGCTGGCGGTCTGCAGCAGTTCGAAGACCTGGCGCTCGTCGTCGTCGGCGAAGCCGTACAGGGTGAGGGAGTCCTCGCGGACGACCAGGGACGTGGCCAGTTTCGCCTGCCGGCCCACGCGCAGGCCGGAGAGGGTGTTCGGGGTGCACTGCAGGGCGATGCCGATGCCGCCCACCTCGACCACCGCGGAGTCCGGGGCGAGGGCGGCGACCGGGCCGCTCACGAAGGCGATCATGGCGTACGACCTTTCGGGGGGTGCGGGGCCGGGGTGTGCAGGGCGACGGCCCGCTGGAGCCGGCTCTGGGCGGGGGCGCGCCAGATGTGGCAGATGGCGAGCGCGAGGGCGTCCGCGGCGTCCGCGGGCCTGGGCGGCGCGGCGAGCCGGAGCAGCCGGGTGACCATGGCCCCGACCTGCGCCTTGTCGGCGCGCCCGCTGCCGGTGACGGCGGCCTTGACCTCGCTGGGGGTGTGCAGGGCGACCGGGATGCCGCGCCGGGCGGCGCACAGCATCGCGACGGCGCTGGCCTGGGCGGTGCCCATGACGGTGCGCACGTTGTGCTGGCTGAAGACGCGCTCGACGGCGACGAACTCGGGCCGGTGCTCGTCCAGCCACTGCTCGACGCCCTGCTCGACGGCGAGCAGCCGCAGGCTCAGGTCGGCGTCCGTGGGCGTCCGCACCACTCCGGCGCCGACCATGGTGAGCGGCCGGCCCGCGACACCCTCGACGACGCCCACCCCGCACCGGGTCAGGCCGGGGTCGACCCCCAGTACGCGCAACGCGCCCTCCTCCGCTCTTCCCCGGCTCCGCCGGGTGCCGCCCCCTTCGTGCAGGCTATCGGGTGCCGCCGACAACGCCCCACCGCGCCCGGCACGGCGACGGGCCGACGGGGTGTCCCGTCGGCCCGTGGGTTCCCGCGCGGTTCGCGCCGGCGCTACGCGTCGACCTTCTCCATGACCTCGTCGCTGACGTCGAAGTTGGCGAAGACGTTCTGCACGTCGTCGCTGTCCTCCAGGGCGTCGATCAGCTTGAAGATCTTCTTGGCGCCCTCCTCGTCCAGTTCGACCTGCATGGTCGGGACGAAGTTGGCCTCGGCGGAGTCGTAGTCGATGCCGGCGTCCTGCAGGGCGGTGCGGACCGCGACCAGGTCGGTGGCCTCGCTGACGACCTCGAAGGACTCGCCGAGGTCGTTGACCTCCTCGGCACCGGCGTCCAGGACCGCGCCGAGCACGTCGTCCTCGCTCAGCCCGCTCTTGGGGACGATGACGACACCCTTGCGGTTGAACAGGTAGGACACCGAGCCCGGGTCGGCCATGGAGCCGCCGTTGCGGGTCATGGCGACGCGGACCTCGGAGGCGGCGCGGTTGCGGTTGTCGGTGAGGCACTCGATGAGCACCGCGACGCCGTTGGGGCCGTAGCCCTCGTACATGATCGTCTCGTAGTCGGCGCCGCCGGCCTCCAGGCCCGCGCCGCGCTTGACCGCGGAGTCGATGTTCTTGTTCGGGACCGACGACTTCTTCGCCTTCTGGATGGCGTCGTACAGCGTCGGGTTGCCCTCGGGGTCGGCGCCGCCCATCCGCGCCGCGACCTCGATGTTCTTGATCAGCTTCGCGAAGAGCTTGCCGCGCTTGGCGTCGATCACGGCCTTCTTGTGCTTCGTCGTGGCCCATTTAGAGTGGCCGGACATCTGCCTGTCTCCTTCGCGTAACCCATCCCGTACGAACTCCCCGGCCTCACGGCTGCGGGGTCACCCCGGGAGATCCTACAAGGAGTCGCGCGCCCGGTTGGCGCGCACCATGTCGGTGAACAAGGAGTGCACGCGGTGGTCGCCGGTCAGCTCCGGGTGGAACGACGTGGCGAGCGCGTCGCCCTGGCGGACCGCGACGATGTGGCCGTCGTGCTCGGCGAGCACCTCGACCCCGGCGCCGACGGACTCGACCCAGGGGGCGCGGATGAAGACGCCCTCCACGGGGGCGCCGGGCACGCCCCGCACGCCGACCGCGGCCTCGAAGGACTCGTTCTGCCGCCCGAAGGCGTTGCGGCGCACGATCATGTCGATGCCGCCGACGGTCTCCTGGCCCGAGCGCGGGTCGAGGATCTTGTCGGCGAGCATGATCATGCCCGCGCAGGTGCCGTAGACGGGCATGCCGTCGCGCACGCGCGCGCGCAGGGGTTCCATCAGCCCGAACAGGACGGCCAGCTTGGAGATGGTGGTGGACTCGCCGCCGGGCAGGACGAGGCCGTCGACCCCGGCGAGTTCCTCGGGGCGCCGCACCGGCCTGGCCACGGCGTCCGCCGCGGCCAGGGCGATGAGGTGCTCCCGTACGTCGCCCTGGAGGGCCAGGACGCCTATGACGGGTGCGTCAGTCATGGAGGTGCAGTTCCTCGGTGGTCGGACCGGGGGTGGTCCCGCGGCGGGTGCCGGGGGCGGTCACCAGCCGCGGTTGGCGTAGCGCTCGGTCTCGGGGAGGGTGTCGCAGTTGATGCCGACCATGGCCTCGCCGAGGTTGCGGGAGGCGTCCGCGATGATCTTCGGGTCGTCGTAGAAGGTGGTGGCCTTCACGATGGCGGCGGCGCGCTTGGCCGGGTCGCCGGACTTGAAGATGCCGGAGCCGACGAAGACGCCCTCGGCGCCGAGCTGGCGCATCAGGGCGGCGTCGGCCGGGGTGGCGACACCGCCGGCGGAGAAGAGGACGACCGGGAGCTTGCCCAGTTCGGCGACCTCCCTGACCAGCTCGTAGGGGGCGCGCAGCTCCTTGGCGGCGGCGTACAGCTCGTGGTTGTCGAAGCCGCGCAGCCGGGCGATCTCGTTCTTGATCTGGCGCAGGTGGCGGACGGCCTCGACGACGTTGCCGGTGCCGGCCTCGCCCTTGGAGCGGATCATCGCGGCGCCCTCGGCGATGCGGCGCAGGGCCTCGCCGAGGTTGGTGGCACCGCAGACGAAGGGGGTGGTGAAGGCCCACTTGTCGGAGTGGTTGACCTCGTCGGCCGGGGTGAGGACCTCGGACTCGTCGATGTAGTCGACGCCGAGGGACTGCAGCACCTGGGCCTCGACGAAGTGGCCGATGCGGGACTTGGCCATGACCGGGATCGAGACGGCGTCGATGATGCCCTCGATCATGTCCGGGTCGGACATGCGGGCCACGCCGCCGTCCTTGCGGATGTCGGCCGGGACCCGCTCCAGGGCCATGACGGCGACGGCGCCCGCGTCCTCGGCGATCTTCGCCTGCTCCGGCGTGACGACGTCCATGATCACGCCACCCTTGAGCTGCTCGGCCATACCGCGCTTCACGCGGGCGGTGCCGGTCTCGGGAGCCTGGTTCTCGGTGGTGGACACGGGTGACCTCACTGATGGGAAAGAGGGTTTTCTGCGTCACCGAGGAAACGCGAGGGGACCAGGCCACTGCAAGGGCCAATGGCAAGCCGGTGGATCCTTTTGGCCCGCGCGGGGCGCCGGGGCTCAGCCCGTCCGGTCCGCCAGGGCGGCGGGCGGCTCGTCGTCCATCTCGACGGCCAGCGGGAACGGCGCGTGGCCGGCCAGCCGGAACCAGCGCACCTTGCGGTGCCCGCGCAGCCGCCGCGCGGCCCCCACGGCGTCGTTGTGGAAGCGGCGGGCCATCGGGACCCGGCGCACGGCCTCGGCCAGCTCGCGGACCGCCTCCTCGCCGCCCGGTGCCGCGCGGACGCCCTCGACCTGCCGCGGGTCCCCGAACACCGCGCGCAGCGCCTGGCTCAGCTCGCTCTCGGCGACCTCCCGCTGTTCCCCCTCCGCCTGCCGGGCGGCGTGCGCGGCCTCGTAGAGCACGATGGAGGCGGCGGGGTCCAGCACGCCCGAGGTGGCCAGTTCCTGGGCCACGGACGCCCGGCGCAGCAGCTGCGCGTCGAGCGCGGCCCGGGCGGCGTCCATCCGCACGTGCAGCCGGTCCAGCCGTCCGGCCGTCCAGCTCAGGTACACGCCGATCGCCAGGAGCGCGACGGGGATCCAGATGAGGGTTGCGGTCACGGCCGAAGGCTATCGGCAGGCCGCGGACCGCCGCGGCCCGCCGCCGGGTCAGTCCCGCACCAGCCCCAGCCGGGCCCGCAGTCCCGACCGCTCGTCGGCGGCGACCGCCGCCGTGCCCGTGGTGACCGTCTCGTAGACGGACAGGATGTCCGCGCCGACCGTGGACCAGTCGAAGCGGCGGACGTGGGCGCTGCCCCGTTCGCGCAGCTCGGCCCGCCGCGCGGGGTCCCGCAGCAGCCGTACGGCCGCCGCGGCCAGCGCGTCGGCGTCCTCGTTGGCGAAAACCTCGCCGGCCCTGCCCTGGTCGAGGACCTGGACGAAGGCGTCCAGGTCGGAGGCGAGGACGGGGGCACCGGCCGACATGGCCTCCACGAGGATGATGCCGAAGCTCTCGCCGCCGGTGTTGGGCGCGACGTACAGGTCGACGCTGCGCAGGAGGCGCGCCTTGTCCTCGTCGCTGATCATGCCGAGGAACTCGACCCGGGGGCGCAGCCCGCGGGGCAGGTCCGCCACGGCCGCCTCCTCGTCGCCCCGGCCGGCGACCAGCAGCCGGGCCTGCGGGCGGGCCGCCAGGATCGCGGGCAGCGCCCTCATCAGGACCGGCAGCCCCTTGCGGGGCTCGTCGATGCGGCCGATGAAGCCGATCGTGTCGCCCTGCCACTGCGGCCGGGGCCCTGCCTTCGCGAAGAAGTCGACGTCGACGCCGTTGGGGATGACCACCGCGTCCCCGCCCAGGTGCTCGACCAGGGTGCGGCGGGCGTACTCGCTGACGGCGATCCGCGCGCTGATCTTCTCCAGCGCGGCCTGCAGGATCGCGTAGGCGGCGATCATGGCGCGCGAGCGCGGGTTGGAGGTGTGGAAGGTGGCCACGATGGGGCCCTGGGCCGCCCAGCAGGCCAGCAGGCCCAGGGAGGGGGACGTGGGCTCGTGGATGTGGACCACGTCGAACGCGCCCTCGTGCAGCCAGCGCCGCACCCGCGCGGCGGACAGGAAGCCGAAGTTCAGGCGGGCCACCGAGCCGTTGTACGGCACCGGGACCGCGCGGCCGGCGGAGACGACGTACGGCGGCAGCGGGGTGTCGTCGTCGGCGGGGGCGAGCACGGACACCTCGTGGCCGAGGCGGAGGAAGTACGCGGCGAGGTCGCGGATGTGGAACTGGACGCCGCCGGGCACGTCCCAGGAGTACGGGCAGACGATCCCGATTCTCACGAGGGTCCCTTCGCGGGGTCGAGGTCGGCGAGCCACAGGCGCTGGAGCATGTGCCAGTCCTCCGGATGGTCGGCGATCCCGGTGGCGAAGACGTCGGCCAGCGCCTGTGTCATGGCGGACGTCCTCTCGGTCCGCTTCCCCGACTCCGGCACCCCGATGGCGGGGTGCACGCGGCCCTGCATGACGGGCGAGTCGTCGTACCAGAGGGTGACGGGCAGCAGCAGGGCGCCCGTCTGCTGGGCGAGCAGGGCGGGGCCCGCGGGCATCCGCGCCCGTTCGCCGAAGAAGTCGACCTCGACTCCGGAGGCGGACAGGTCGCGGTCGGCGACCAGGCAGACCAGGCCGCCGTCGCGCAGCCGCCGGGCCAGGGTGCCGAAGGCGGAGGCGCCGCTGTGCGGCAGGACCTCCATGCCGAGGCCCTCGCGGTAGGCGACGAAGCGGTCGTACAGCGTCTCGGGCCTCAGGCGCTCGGCGACCGTGGTGAAGGGCGTCTCCAGCCGGGTGGTGACCCAGGCGCCGGCCAGGTCCCAGTTGGCCAGGTGCGGCAGGGCGAGGATCACGCCCCGGCCGGCGGCCAGGCCGTCGGTCAGGTGGTGGACGCCCTCGGGGTCGAAGCCCGCCCGGACGCGTTCGGCGCTCCACGCCGGGAGCCGGAAGGACTCCATCCAGTAGCGCAGGTAGGAGCGCATGCCCGCGCGGGTCAGCGCGGCGAGGCGTTCGGGGGTGGCGTCGGGCACCACGCGCGCGTAGTTCGCCTCCAGGCGCCGCACGCCCTTGCCGCGCTGTTTCCAGGCGAGGTCGGCGATGGTCCGCCCGAGGCGGACCGCGACGGGCTCGGGGAGCTTCTTGACGGTGCTCCAGCCGAGGCCGTACAGCGAGTCGGCGAACCGTTCGGCGGTGCTCACTGTGCCGTCCCGCTCCCCTGGGGGGCGTCCTGCCGGGTGGCCGCCTCCGCCTCGGCCGACTCGCGGCGGACGGTGACGACCCGCTGGACCAGCGTGACCAGGCTGCCCGCGGCGACGATCCACAGGGCGATCGGCAGCAGCCACTGGATGCCCGGCACACCGAACGTGTGCAGGCCCGCGAGACCGGCGGCGACCAGGGAGACCACCAGCCGCTCGGCACGCTCCACGAGTCCGTTGACGGCGACCGGCAGCCCGATCGACTCGCCGCGCGCCTTGGTGTACGACACCACCTGGCCGCTGGCCAGGCAGAAGATCGCGACGGCGCACAGGACGTCGTTGTGGCCCAGGCCCGCGTACCAGAGGGCGAAACCGCCGAAGATCGCGCCGTCGGCGACCCGGTCGAGGGTGGAGTCCAGGAAGGCGCCCCAGCGGCTGGAGCGGCCCAGCTGGCGGGCCATGTTGCCGTCGACCAGGTCGGAGAAGACGAAGAGCGTGATCACCACCGTGCCCCAGAAGAACTCGCCCCGGGGGTAGAAGACCAGCGCCCCCGCGACCACGCCGGCCGTGCCGATGAGCGTGACCGTGTCGGGGCTGACGCCCCGCCGGATGAGAAACGCGGCGAACGGTGTGAGGACACGCGTGAAGAATGCACGCGCGTACTTGTTCAGCATGGCCTTCCCGACGGTCGGTGTCACCGTGGCCCCTGGTGGCCGCCGGCTGGCCCATCGTAGCCACGCGCGCGGGCGGGTGACGGCCTGGCACCGGTGTCCGCCGCCGCGGGCCGCCGCCCGTCGTATGGACGCGGCGTGACGGGAGTGGAAAGCTCGAAGGACCGCGGGCGTCGCCGGAGCCGCCAGTGCACGCGGGTCCCGCGTGTCCGCGCCCACAGTGACCTCACCGTGCACGGGAGGCAGGATCATGGGCGACAAACCACAGGCACACCACCCCGGGGCCGCCGGCAGGGCTCTGACGGCCGACCGGCCCGCCTCCGTACGGAACGTGGTGCTGGTCGGCCACTGCGGCTCCGGCAAGACGACTCTGGTGGAGGCCCTCGCGCTGACCGCGGGGGCGGTGAACCGGGCGGGCCGCGTGGAGGACGGCGGCACGGTCTCCGACTACGACGACATCGAGCACCGCCAGCAGCGCTCGGTACAGCTCTCGCTGGTGCCGGTCGAGTGGAACGGCATCAAGGTCAACCTCCTGGACACCCCCGGGTACGCCGACTTCGTCGGAGAGCTCAGGGCCGGTCTGCGCGCCGCGGACGCGGCCCTCTTCGTCGTCTCGGCCGCGGACGGGGTGGACGGCTCGACGAGGATGGTGTGGGAGGAGTGCCAGGCCGTCGGCATGCCCCGCGCCATCGTGATCACGCACCTGGAGGCGGCCCGCGCGGACTTCGAGGAGACGACCCGGGCGTGCGCCGAGGCCTTCGGCGCCGACGACCCCGACGCCGTCCTGCCGCTGTACCTGCCGCTGCGCGGCCCGGAGGGCCCCGACGGGCACGCACCCGTGACGGGGCTGATCGGACTGCTGTCGCAGCAGGTGTTCGACTACTCGACCGGGGAGCGCAAGGAGTCCCGGCCCGGCGAGGACGGGCTGCCGGACGTCGGGCGGGCCCGCGACCGGCTCATCGAGGGGATCATCGCCGAGAGCGAGGACGAGACCCTGATGGACCGCTACCTGGACGGTGAGCGGGTGGACGTCGGGACGCTGGTCGACGGCTTGGAGCGGGCCGTGGCGCGCGGCACGTTCTTCCCCGTGCTGGCCGCCGCGCCCGCCACCGGGACCGCCCGGCAGGGACTCGGCACCGTCGAGCTGCTGGAACTGGTCACCGGCGGGTTCCCGACCCCGTTCGAACACGCCCTGCCGGGGGTGACCACGGTCGACGGCGCGCCGCGCGAGCTGAAGCCGTGCGACACGGACGGCCCGCTGGCCGCCGAGGTCGTCAAGACGGCTTCCGACCCCTACGTCGGCCGCGTCTGCCTGGTCCGCGTGTTCTCCGGCACCCTGCGCCCCGACCAGGCGGTGCACGTCTCCGGGCACGGCCTGGCCGACCGCGGCCACGAGGACCACGACGTCGACGAGAGGACCGGCGCCCTGTCCATGCCCTTCGGCAAGCAGCAGCGCCCCGTGCCGTACGCCGTCGCGGGCGACCTGGTGTGCGTGGCCAGGCTCGGCCGTGCCGAGACCGGGGACACCCTGTCGGCCAAGGACGACCCGCTCCTGGTGGAGCCCTGGCGGATGCCCGACCCGCTGCTGCCGCTCGCCGTCCAGGCGCACGGCAAGGCGGACGAGGACAAGCTCTCGCAGGGGCTGGCCCGGCTGGTCGCCGAGGACCCCACCATGCGTCTGGAACAGAACCCGGACACCCACCAGGTGGTCCTGTGGTGCCTGGGCGAGGCCCACGCGGACGTGGCCCTGGAGCGGCTGCGCAGCCGGTACGGCGTCCAGGTCGACGTCGTCCCGCACCGGGTCCGCCTGTGCGAGACGTTCGCGGCGAAGGCCACCGGGCGCGGCCGGCACGTCAAGCAGTCCGGCGGGCACGGGCAGTACGCCGTCTGCGAGATCGAGGTGGAGCCGCTGCCGGGCGGCTCGGGCATCGAGTTCGTGGACAAGGTGGTCGGCGGTGCCGTGCCCCGGCAGTTCGTCCCGTCCGTGGAGAAGGGCGTGCGCGCCCAGGCAGCCAAGGGGGTCGCGGCCGGGCACCCGCTCGTGGACGTGCGGATCACGCTGCTGGACGGCAAGGCGCACTCGGTGGACTCCTCCGACGCCGCCTTCCAGACGGCGGGCGCGCTGGCCCTGCGCGAGGCCGCCGCCGGGGCGCGGATCCACCTGCTGGAGCCGGTGGCCGAGGTGACGGTGCTGGTCGCCGACGACTACGTGGGCGCGGTGATGAGCGACCTGTCGGGCCGGCGCGGCCGGGTGCTGGGCACCGAGCAGGTGGGGTCGGGGCGGACCCTGGTCCGCGCGGAGGTCCCGGAGTTCGAGATCGGCCGGTACGCGATCGACCTGCGCTCCCTGTCGCACGGCACGGCCCGCTTCGACCGCGCCTACGCGCGGCACGAGCCGATGCCGCCGCAGGTCGCCCAGCGGATCCGCGAACACGCGGGCGCCGCCGTTTGAGTGCGCGCCCGCGGTGCGCGACCCGTCCGCCTGCCGAACCGGCGGACGGGTTCCGCCGTCCGCCGACGGAGCGCCGGTGGGTGCGGATACGCTGATCACCCGATCACGTCGTGCTCGCGCCGGGCCCATCACCGCGCGGTGTCCGGCACGTCGGTCGGCCCAACAGGTGTGCGGGGCGGGGAAGTCGGGAAAGCCGCAGGAGCAGGACAGTGGCGATAGGGGCGGGAATGTCGGTGGGAACGGAGTGGGACGGGCCACAGGTGCCCGTCTCCGGCGACGAGGGCCAGGCGGCGACCTTCGCGCTCGCCTCTGCGGCCTACCGGGACAGCCCGGTCGAGGAGATCAAGAAGGCCGACAACGATCTGCACCAGTCGACCGTCAAGGCGGGCCGGCTCCCCATGCTCAAGCCCAATCTGGGCGAGGCCTTCTCGCGGGCGGTCGTGGACCGCATGCTCGCGCCCGGCCGCAAGCCGCTCATCCAGTCCTTCGGCGTCGAGCCCCGGATCGTGGTGGAGCACTGCCTGGCGGCCAACCACATCCGCCGGGACCGCGACAACCGGCTGTCCGCCGTCATGGTGGTGTGCGGGGTGCTCTTCCTGCCCGGACTGCTCGGCTGGCTGCTGGTCTTCCTGGTGCGCTCCTTCGTGGTCAGGCGGAACGCCAAGCGGGCCGGGGCGCTGGCCACGTCGCTGTTCCTCGGCGTGGCCCTGCTGGCCGGCCTCTTCCTGCTGAAGATGCCGTTCGGCGGCTTCTGGGGGTGGTACGCCCGTGCGTGCGTCGTCGCCCCGGTGGCGGGCTGGTACTGGGCGAAGCGGATCTGCGAGCGCACCGCGCAGGACCTGCGGGCGCGCTGGGACGGCCTGCTGTCGGGCACCAGCGTCGGGGCCAAGGTCCCGGAGGCGGTGCCGAACAGCCCCGGCCAGACCCCGGCCGAGGAGCTGCGCCAGTCGCTGGCCCGGCTGAGCGCCGAGCAGCTCTCCAACTCGGCCTTCTACGCCGGCCCCAAGGGCATCCTCGGCATGGGCACCCGCTGGGGCGCCTGGCACCTCGCCGAGGAGCTGGTGCCGGCCGACCCCACCCGGGAGATCCACCCCTTCCGCAGCTGGGACGTCATACGCGCGATCCACGACCAGCTGAGCCTGCTGGAGCGCGGCCCGCTGAACACCGGCGGCTTCCCCAAGCCGTCCGTACGGCACTGGATCGTCACCCCGGTCGGGGAGAACGCCACGGCGGTGTCCCGGCCGGAGGGCACCGACGTCGAGGCCTTCCAGGTCAAGCCGCACGCGGTGCAGGAGATCTGCAACAAGCAGCAGTTCGGCAGCGGTGACCGGCACTACCTGGGCGTGCAGTGGACCCTGTGGGACGGACAGCTCGTCCTCACCATGCTGATCACGGTGACCGTGCTGCACGAGACGCTGCGCATCGAGGTGACGGGACACGCCCTGGGGCCGGTGCACCCGATGTTCATGGGCAAGCCCTCGGCGCCGTCCAAGCAGGTCACCAAGAGCTTCAAGCCCTGGGAGAGCCGCACGGTGAAGCTGCCGCTGGTGCCGGCCGACGAGGTGGTGCGGCTGGCCGCGCGCGCCCCGCTGACCTGGTACCAGCCGGCGCTCAACTGGCTTGGCGGCTCGCTCGTGCTGCCCGAGCCGTTCGGTCTGCGGCACGCCTGGGCCGACCAGCCGTGGCGGCACCGCTTCATGGCCGACGACGCGCTGCGCGCGGCCACGCCGGTACTGCGGGTGGTGCACTCGGCCGCGATCAAGGTCCTGCGGGAGAACGGCGTGGACACCGAGAAGTTCGGCAGCCGCTCGTCGTTCCTCAGCGGGCAGGTGCAGGATCCGGCACCGCGCAAGGCCGACCTCTACGACGCGTAGGCCCGCGGCGGTTCGCCGCGGGGTTCGTACGGGCCCCGGGAGGGCGGGTCCTGGGGGACCCCGCCCCGGAACCCGCTCCGACCCCGGACGGGCCCGCTCCCCGGACACCGGACGGACCGGTGGGCCCCGGCCGGCGCGGCGCTCACCCGGCCGTCGGCCAGGCCTCCGCCAGCATCTTCCTGGTGTCGGCCAGGAGCTGCGGCAGCACCTTCGTGTGGCCGACCACCGGCATGAAGTTCGTGTCGCCGCCCCAGCGCGGGACGATGTGCTGGTGCAGGTGCGCGGCGATGCCCGCGCCGGCCACCGCGCCCTGGTTCATGCCGATGTTGAAGCCGTGGGCGCCCGAGGCGGTGCGCAGGGCGGTCATGGCCTGCTTGGTCAGCTCGGCCAGCTCGGCGGTCTCCGGCCCGGTCAGACCGGTGTAGTCGGCCACGTGCCGGTACGGCACGGTCATCAGGTGGCCGCCGTTGTACGGGTAGAGGTTCAGGACCGCGTAGACGTGTTCGCCGCGGCGCACGACCAGGCCGTCCTCGTCGGACTTGGCCGGGATCGAACAGAAGGGGCAGCCGTCGTCGGACCCCGGGCCGCTCGGCTTGTTCTCGCCCTGGATGTAGGCCATCCGGTGGGGCGTCCACAGGCGCTGGAACGCGTCCTGCGTCCCCACTCCGATCTGCTGCTCCGGCTCACTCGTCATGTCAGGCAGCATATGGCTTCGCCTGTTCGCGGCGTGTCGCCGGGGCGGCCGGAAGACGTCCACCGGCCAAGCTTGGCCGGTGGACGACGACCGCGTGCGGCGCCGGCAAGCGGGAGCGCGCGGCCCCGCACGCCCCGGTCCGCGCCTTCGGCGGCCCGGTGCGGTGGGCGTGCACGACACCGGCGGCCGTCGGGTGCGGCGACGTGGCGCCGGGCCGCCGGGCCGGACGGTCACCGCGGGGCTGATGGCGTGCGGTGTCGCCCTGCTCGGCGCGGCCACGGGTCGCTCCCGTCGCTGGTGCTGCGGCGGTTCGCGCGCGGCGACGAGTACAGGGGTACGGGGAGGGGTCAGACCTGCGCCCGCTCCGCGACGACCTTCGCGATCTTGGCGATGGCCTCGTCGAACGGGATGCCGTTCTCCTGGGAGCCGTCGCGGTAGCGGAAGGACACCGAGCCGTTCGACATGTCCTCGTCGCCCGCGATGACCATGAAGGGCACCTTCTGCTTCTGGGCGTTGCGGATCTTCTTCTGCATGCGGTCCGAGGAGGAGTCGACCTCGACGCGCAGCCCCTGCTTCCTGGCCGCCGTCGCGAACTTCTCCAGGTACCCGACGTGCGCGTCGCCGATCGGGATGCCGATCGCCTGCACGGGGGCCAGCCAGGCCGGGAAGGCGCCCGCGTAGTGCTCCAGGAGCACCGCGAAGAACCGCTCGATGGAGCCGAAGAGCGCACGGTGGATCATGACCGGACGCTGCTTGGAGCCGTCGGGGCCGGTGTACTCCAGGTCGAAGCGCTCGGGCAGGTTGAAGTCGAGCTGGATGGTCGACATCTGCCAGGTCCGGCCGATCGCGTCCTTGGCCTGGACGGAGATCTTCGGGCCGTAGAAGGCGGCGCCGCCCGGGTCGGGCACCAGGGGCAGGCCCTGCTTCTCGGCGACCTGGCGCAGCGTCTCGGTGGCCTCCTCCCAGGCCTCGTCGGAGCCGACGAACTTCTCCGGGTCCTTGGTGGACAGCTCCAGGTAGAAGTCGGTCAGGCCGTAGTCGCGCAGCAGGCCCAGGACGAAGGTGAGCGTCCTGTCCAGCTCCTCGGACATCTGCTCGCGGGTGCAGTAGATGTGCGCGTCGTCCTGGGTGAAGCCGCGGGCGCGGGTCAGGCCGTGCACCACGCCCGACTTCTCGTACCGGTACACGGTCCCGAACTCGAACAGGCGCAGCGGCAGCTCGCGGTAGGAGCGGCCGCGCGCGTCGAAGATCAGGTTGTGCATCGGGCAGTTCATGGGCTTGAGGTAGTAGTCCACGCCCTCGTCGAGCTGCATGGGCGGGTACATGCCGTCGGCGTACCAGTCCAGGTGGCCCGAGGTCTCGAAGAGCTTCCCCTTCGTCGCGTGCGGGGTGTAGACGAACTCGTAGCCCTCCTCCTCGTGGCGGCGCCGCGAGTAGTCCTCCATGGTCCGGCGGACGATGCCGCCCTTGGGGTGGAAGACGGCGAGGCCGGAGCCGATCTGCTCCGGGACGGAGAACAGGTCCAGCTCGCTGCCGAGCTTGCGGTGGTCGCGCTTCTCGGCCTCGGCGAGGAAGTCGAGGTGCGCCTTCAGCTCGTCCTTGGAGGGCCAGGCGGTGCCGTAGATGCGCTGGAGCATCGGGTTCTTCTCGCTGCCGCGCCAGTAGGCGGCCGCGTTGCGCATCAGCTTGAACGCGGGGATCAGGCGGGTCGAGGGCAGGTGCGGACCCCGGCAGAGGTCCTTCCAGCACAGCTCGCCGGTCCTGGCGTCCAGGTTGTCGTAGATCGTCAGCTCGCCGGCGCCGACCTCGACGTCCGCGCCGTCGTCGCTGGAGGCCGAGCCCTTGAGGCCGATCAGCTCCAGCTTGTACGGCTCGTCCGCCAGCTCCTCGCGGGCGGCCTCGTCGGTGACCACGCGGCGCGAGAAGCGCTGGCCGCGCTTCTGGATCTCCTGCATCTTCTTCTCGATGGCCTTGAGATCCTCGGGGGTGAACGGCTTGTCGACGTCGAAGTCGTAGTAGAAGCCGTCCTTGACGGGCGGGCCGATGCCCAGCTTGGCCTCGGGGAACAGTTCCTGCACGGCCTGCGCCATGACGTGCGCGGTGGAGTGGCGCAGGATGTTCAGGCCGTCCTCGGAGGAGATCCCGACGCCCTCGACCTCGTCGCCGTCGGCCAGCTCGTACGCGAGGTCCCTCAGCTCGCCGCCCACCCGCGCGGCGACGATCGAGCGCTCGCCCGCGAAGAGGTCGGCGGCCGTAGTGCCCGTCGTCACCACGCGTTCTTCCCGCTCGGAATCGCGTTGGATGATCACACGGACGTCTGACACCGGTCTCTCCTGCCTGAAGGTGGGTGCGGCGCCATACCAGGAGCGCACGCACAAGGATCGTACCGACCCGAGCGCGCCGACCGCGAAACGATTGTCCCCGGTCCGCCTCCCCGCCCGCCCGCACGCCTCCGGGGAGAAGCCGGGGCCCGTACGGGGGCTCCATCGGCCGGTCCCGTCCGGCGCCGTCCGCCCGGACGGGCGCGCCCCGGCGCCCTGGCCGGCGTGGCCGGCGGGCGGTCCCGCGAGCCGGGCGGTCTCCTGCCGCGCGCCGCTGAACTGCGAAGATCCGTACTTCCGTTGACTCCTTCCGGCGTACGGCGCAAACAGCCCGGGTATCACCGAACGGGCAGAAGACGGACGTCGTCTGCCGTGGGTGAGCGAGGGGTTGGGGTGGGCATGACGTGCTGGTACGAAGGGCCGCTCGCGGCCTTCGACACGGAGACGACGGGCGTGGACGTCGAGACCGACCGGATCGTGTCGGCCGCCGTCGTCGTCCAGGACGCGGCGGGCACCCGGCCCCGGGTCACCCGCTGGCTGGTGAACCCGGGCGTGCCGGTGCCCGGGGCGGCGACGGCGGTGCACGGGCTGACGGAGGAGCAGCTGCAGCACGACGGCCGCTGGCCTGCGCCGGTGATGTACGAGATAGCCGAGCAGCTGGTCGAGCACGCGGCGCTGGGACGTCCGCTGGTGGTGATGAACGCGCCGTTCGATCTCACGCTGCTGGACCGGGAGTTGCGGCGGCACCGCGCCTCCTCGCTCGGCCGCCGGTTCGAGACGGTGCCGCTGCGGGTGCTGGATCCGCGGGTGCTGGACAGGCACCTGGACCGCTACCGCAAGGGCCGCCGCACCCTGACCGACCTGTGCGCGCACTACGAGGTGCCCCTGGAGGCGGCGCACGACGCGGCGGCGGACGCGCTGGCCGCGCTGGAGGTCGTACGCGCGCTGGGCCGCCGCTACGCGGCCCGCCTGGAGCGGCTGTCCCCGGCCGAGCTGCACACGCTGCAGGCCGCTTGGCACGCGGCGCAGGCACGGGGGCTCCAGGCGTGGTTCGCGCGCGGCGGCACGGAGGAGACGGTCAGCACGGACTGGCCGCTGCGCCCGGAGCTGCCGACGGCCGCGTGAGGACGGGACGGACCGGGTCCCGGACGTCCCCGCGGGAACGCGAAGAGCCGGTCCGCTGCCTGCGGACCGGCTCTCTCCCGGTGGGCGATACTGGGTTCGAACCAGTGACCTCTTCGGTGTGAACGAAGCGCTCTCCCACTGAGCTAATCGCCCGGGAACGCAGTGAACCATACAGGTCCCGGCAGGGTTACTTCAAACCGCTTCGAGGTGCCGCAGCAGCCCGCGCCGCCCGGCGTCCATCATCAGCCGGTGGTTGGCGAGGAAGAGGGGCCGCCCCGGCACGGCCAGCTTCCTGAGCAGGGGCTTGGTGACGTCGACGACCTGGTCGTAACGGGCCAGCGCACCGG
The DNA here is from genome assembly GCF_030499535.1 of Streptomyces sp. TG1A-8. NCBI lineage: Bacteria > Bacillati > Actinomycetota > Actinomycetes > Kitasatosporales > Streptomycetaceae > Streptomyces > Streptomyces sp. TG1A-8. The sequence goes on along the minus strand of NZ_JASTLB010000001.1, from coordinate 5,763,685 downwards.
GTCCGCCGGCGCTCACCGTCCAGCGGGCCCAGCCCTCGATGTCGCCGGACAGGGCGGCCTCCAGGATGCCGGTGGCCGGGTCCCGGCGCGTCTGGCGGGCGGTGAAGGTCATGGCGTAGGGCAGCACGGAGCGGATGGCGAGGACGCCGCTGGAGTCGTCGAGCCGGGTCACCGTCCGCACCTGCGGCCACCAGCGGGGGTAGTCCTCGGGCCGTTCCAGCGCGGCGTACACGGCGGCCGGCCGGACGGGCAGGGACCACAGGGTGCGGAAGCGGTAGTGGGTCCAGTCCATGGGCCGAGTCTGCCGGGCGGACGCCGACTCCGGGTGCGCGTGCCCGCGTGCCGCGCCATGGCGTGCGCCACACCCCGGGCGGGCCCGCCGCTCGCGCGAGGGCGGGGCGGCCCGGAACCGGCGGTGAACTCCCGGCCGCCCCGCCCCGGTGGGCGGTCGACGCGGCGGGCGGCGGGCGGCGAACGCGGCCGGGCACTCCGCAGGGGACGCCGAACCGCCCGGCGCCGCTCCCGCCCACCCGCACGGCTCCCGCACGGAAGTGATCCGGGCTCAGGTCGCCCGCCTCACCCCGGGAGTTGGGGCCGAACAATATTCCTCACTTGTCGTACTTCCTGAGAAATCCGACGGCACGGGGAATACATCCGGGGGATTTCCGCCGACGCTCCGCGACTGCGACTTCTCCCGAGGGGGTCAATACGTCCGAAAGTCGGCCTTGCTCCGATCTTCGAGTGCTTCTTCCCGAAGACCGGGGCCGACCGGTCGATCTTCTTCACCCACCCCTCGGCACCCCGTCGGGAGTGACGGAACGTCACCGCGCCGTCACCACGGCCCACCGCGCCACCGCCGGGGCCGCTCGCGGTTCGGCGGCGACGGGAACGAAAGGACGGGTGCGGGGAGGAGCGGGGCGGGTGCGGGCGGACCGGAGGACACCGGCCGGGACCGGGCGGGGGCCGCCCGGCCGGCCGACCGCGGGCGGAGGCCGGCGGGCAACCGGTGCAACGACCGCGGCCCACCTGCTCCTCGCAGGTGGGCCGCGGTTTCCGGGTGGGCGATACTGGGTTCGAACCAGTGACCTCTTCGGTGTGAACGAAGCGCTCTCCCACTGAGCTAATCGCCCGGGCGCAGGGAGAACATTACCCCATGTCAGCGGGTACCTCCGACCGGGGGCGGCGCCGCCCGGCGGCCGACCCCGGGACGCGCGTCACTGGCCTTCGATCTTCCAGGGCGCGACCATGCCGAACTTCCGCACGTAGATCCCGACCAGCACCCCGATGATCACCAGCCCGGTCACGGTCAGGGTGATGTTCCGGCGGCGCACCCTGGGGTCGAGGGCATGCCGGGCAGCCTCGGTGACCTTGCGCTTCGTCCAGCGCAGCACGAGCTGGGCCCAGACGAACTCGGTCGCCCAGATCGCCATGCCGCCGAAGATCACCACCCAGCCGGGTCCGGGCAGGGGCAGCATCACGACGCCCCCCGCCACCACCGCGAGACCCACCACGAAGACGCCGACCTGCCAGCTCAGGTGCAGCGCGCGGCGCGCCTTGACGAATTCCGGCGCCCGCGACCCGAGGCCCGCCCCGGGATCCTCGCCGTCCGCCCCGGTCCCGCCCGCCGTCCTGGCGGCCTCGTCCGGCCCGTCACTCCCCGTATTCATGCCCAAACCCTACCCGAGTGAATCCGATCACCGGAATGGTCGCAGACCCCGTCCGGCTTCTCCGCCGGAAGAGTTACGTAAACACACGCAAAACCCTCAGAGGGGTTTACAACGGCACCGTAGGTGGCATGTCGATTTCGCCGACGTGCGAATCCCCGAGCGCACACTGAGCGAAAGGCCCTGGCGCTTATGAACACCACGGTCAGCTGCGAGCTGCACCTGCGCCTCGTTGTGTCGAGCGAGTCCTCCCTGCCTGTCCCCGCAGGCCTGCGGTACGACACGGCCGACCCCTACGCCGTGCACGCCACCTTCCACACCGGAGCCGAGGAGACCGTCGAGTGGGTGTTCGCCCGCGACCTCCTCGCCGAGGGGCTGCACCGCCCCACCGGAACCGGCGACGTCCGCGTCTGGCCGTCACGCAGCCACGGCCAGGGCGTCGTGTGCATCGCCCTCAGCTCCCCGGAGGGGGAGGCCCTGCTGGAGGCCCCTGCACGGGCCCTGGAGTCCTTCCTGAAGCGGACCGACGCCGCCGTGCCGCCCGGCACGGAGCACCGGCACTTCGACCTGGATCAGGAGCTCTCGCACATCCTGGCGGAGAGCTAAGTCGCGGCCCCGCGAAACAGCCCGGCGCCGTCCACTCGGGGAGACGGCTCGGGCCGGGACGGCCGCCTACGGCACGGGCCGGCGCCATCACCGTGAGTCATCGCGGGACGGCGCCGGCCCGTGCGCGTGCGCGTTCCCCGGTCGGCGGGTGCGGAGCCCGGGAACCCGCAGGGGCACGCGGGCGTTCCACGCGTGAGCGGCGGGGCCGTCTCCCGATGCGGTGGGGGGAGTTGTCGCTACCATCGGCCAGCATCGGCGGGCGCCCGCCCGACCCCCAGGCCAGGGAGCGACACGTGCTGATCACCCACGACACCCGGTGCGCCCTCGACACCGTGGTGGATCTGGTGAACACCGCGCCGGAGGACGACGCGGCGCCGGACGGGCTGCCGGACGTGACGGCACTCGCCGATTTCGTGCGGGGCCACTCCATCAGCGATGTCGGGGTGCTGTCGGAGTCCGACCTGTCGGCCGTGCGCACGATCAGGGGGCGTTTCGCCGGGATCTTCGCGGCTCCGGACCCGCACTCCGCCGCACGGACGATCAACGAGCTGGTCGCGGCGGCCGGCACCACCCCGCGCCTGACGGATCACGACGGCTACGACTGGCACGTGCACTACTTCGCCCCCGGCGCCTCGGTGGCCGACCACCTCGCCGCCGACTGCGGGATGGCGCTCGCCTTCTTCGTCGTGGCCGGGGAGCGGGAACGCCTGCGGCGCTGCGAGGCGCCGGACTGCCGCCGCGCCTTCGTCGACCTCTCCCGCAACCGTTCGCGCCGCTACTGCGACAGCCGCACCTGCGGGAACCGCTTGCACGTGGCCGCCTACCGGGCGCGCCGCAAGGAGGCGGCGGGCTGAACCGAGGGTGCTCCGCGGACGCGCTCCGTGAGCGCGCTCGGGGCGACGCCGGTCCCGGCGGGTGACGCCGGGACGGACGTGTACGGCTCACAGCAACAGCAGATCGTGCAGCGCAGCCATGAGGAGCAGACACCCGATCACCGCCAGGAAGATCATCAGCGGTGGCTGGGAAAGGGCGAAGAGGCATCCGCGCGGCTTGTCCTTCGGCGGCGCGGCCTCGCTCTGTGACGTGTCCAGCATCTCGCGGCCGATGATGGCCCAGACGGCGCCCCGTCCGCGATCTCTGTACGCGTAAGTGCGGGATTTCACCGAATTCGCGCCGTTCCGTTCGAGTTGCTCCGTGGCGTGAACGGTTCCGGGCGCCGGGGGGCGTTCCGTGTCGTTTCGGCCCGCGGTGCCCGGCGTCCCGTCCGACACCCCGTCCGGCACGCCACTCGTCACCGGCCGGCGGGTGCCTCCGGTCCGCCTCCGCCGTCCGGCGGGCCCTGCCGGCCGGCGCCGGTCATATGCCGTGCTTCTTCAGGATGGCCTCGATGTCGCTGAAGTCGTCCGGGGAGCCGGTGGCGGACGGGGCGGCGGGGCGCGCCGCGGGGCGCGTGCCCGTGGCGAGGGAGGGTGCGGACGCCGCCGGGGCCACCGCACCGGTCCCGCCGCGGCGGGCCGCTCTGCGTTCCGCGCGGGTGCCGCCGCGCCGGCGCTCGACGGCGCGCGTGCCCGCGAAGAGCAGCCAGGCCGCGCCCAGCACGCCGAACCCCGCCCAGGCCGTGGGACTGAAGGCGGTGTCCGCGAGCCAGCCGACGATCCCGGTCATCACCAGGCCCACCGGCACCAGGGCGTAGGCCGTGACGCGGGCGGCCGGGAGGTAGCGCTTGCGGTAGGCCGTGACCACCGCGATGCCCAGGCCCGCCGCGGACACGGCGGAGCAGACGGTCTCGGCAATCATCCGGTCCTCCAGGCGGGCGCGGTCGGCGACGGGGTACGCGGGGCACGGCGGGGTGCCCTCCGTCCCCTCCATCCTGCACCGCCCGGTCCCCGCGATGCCATGCTCCGGCCCGACATCAGGGACATCTCCGGGTCTCCCCCTCCTGGAGCGCCGGACCGCGCGGACCGGACCGCACGCCCCCGGCCCGCCGCGCGACCCGGCCCGCCGGTGCGGTGGCCGCGCGGGGGCCGGGGAAGGGAGGCCGAGCGGGTGCGGGGGCCGAGCGGCCGGGATTGGGCCACCCGCCCCCGGCCTGGGAGACTGTCCGCATGAACGACTCCTCCCCCGCACGCGGCGAAGCCGTCGTCCTCGACGTGTGGTGCGAACTCCAGTGCCCCGACTGCCGCAGCGCCCTGGACGACGTGCGCGCCCTGCGCGCCCGCTACGGCGACCGGCTGGAACTGCGGCTGCGCCACTTCCCGCTGGACAAGCACAAGCACGCCTTCGCCGCCGCCCAGGCCGCCGAGGAGGCGCTGGAGCAGGGCAGGGGCTGGGCGTACGTGGAGGCCGTGCTGGAGCGGGTCGAGGAGCTGGACCGCCGGGGAGAACCCTTCCTGGTCGAGGTGGCCGGGGAGCTCGGCCTGGACGCCGAGGAGTTCGACACCGCGCTGATCGACGGACGGCACATCCTGATCGTCGACGCCGACCAGGCCGAGGGCAAGGCGATCGGCGTGAGCGGTACCCCGACGTACGTCATCGGCGGCGAGCGCCTCGACGGCGGCAGGAGCCAGGAGGGGCTGCGCGAGCGCGTCGAGGAGATCGCGGACCGGCTGCTGGCCGGACGGGCCTGACCCCGCGCCCGCCTACAGCAGGGGTTTGGCGAAGACGCGGTCCGTCGTCTCGTAGCCGAGTGATTCGTACAGGCGTTCGGCCGGAGTGTTGCCCGCGAACACGTTGAGGCCGAGGACGGGCCGGCCGGCGCCGACGGCCTGGCGCTCCGCCAGCAGCATGAGCGTGCGGCCGTGCCCCCGGCCGCGGTGGGCCGCGTCCGCCTCGACGTCGTAGACGAACGCCCTGCCGTCCTGCAGGGCGAGCCACAGGGTGCCCACCCGGTCGCCCTCGTGCTCCAGGACGCTGAACAGCATGCCCTCGGTCGCGAGGCCGTGCGGCAGCAGCCTTTCGTGGTCCTGGCGGGCCCTGGCCCGGGCCACGGCCTCGGGCACGCCCCGCTCGGTCCAGGCCCGTGCGTACTGCTCGGACTCGTACGCCTGCCAGGCGTCGAACTCGGCCGGGGCCATCGGCCGTGCGCCGCTGCCCGGGGGAGCTCGGGCGCGGTGCCGCCGAGGCGCTTCTCCATCCTCCGGTTGCGCAGGGTGTAGCCCAGGGCGCCGACGAGCCGCAGCGCGGCCTCCGCCCGGGCGGGGACCTCGGTCTCGATCTGGGCGCAGCCCCAGCCGCGGGCCACCTCCTCGGCGGCGAGCGCGGCCACCGTGCCGCGTCCGCGTCCCCGGTCGGCCTCGGCGATCCACAGGTCGAGGACGCGGGCCACCGAGGTGCCCAGGGACGGGGAGGTGGCCAGGCGTATCCCGCCGACGGGACGGCTATTGACGCACACCTGGTAGCGGCGCGAACGGGATCCGTCGGGATGCTGCTGCAGCGGCTCGGTCGGCCGCAGGGTCGTGGTCATCAGGGGTGTTCTACCCGTCCCGGGGCGCTGCGTCATCCCGGGACCGGCCTACGGGTCCAGGTCCTCCCCGGCCCGCTCCCCGAAGATCCGCATCGCCTTGGCCGTCACCGGTCCGGGAGCCTCCGGCAGGTCCCGGCCGTCGATCCGGTGCACGGCCTGCACGTCGCGCAGGGTGGAGGTGAGGAAGACCTCCTCGGCCCGCTCCAGGACGTCCAGCGGGAGGTCGCTCTCCTGCGCGCCGGTCCATTCGAGGACCAGGGCGCGGGTGATGCCCGGCAGGCAGCCGGAGGCGACCGGCGGGGTGTGGATCTCGCCGTCCAGGACGACGAAGACGTTCGACCCGGTGCCTTCGCAGAGCTGCCCGACCGTGTTGCCGAACAGCGCCTCGGAGGCGCCGTGCCGGTGGGCACGGGCGAGGGCGACGACGTTCTCGGCGTACGAGGTGGTCTTCAGGCCGGTCAGGGCGCCCCGCTCGTTGCGGGTCCACGGGACGGTGACCACGGCCGTGGAGTCGGGCCGGCGCGTGGTCTCGCCGAGGGCGACGACCAGGGTCGGGCCGTGGTCGCCGCGGTCGGAGCCGAGGGGGCCGGGGCCACCGGTGTAGGTGATCCGCAGGCGGCCGAGCGGCACCGGGTCGGCCTCCAGGACGGCCGAGCAGGCGCGGCGGACCTCGTCGTGGTCGGGGTCGGGCAGGCCGAGGCCCCGGGCCGAGCGGGTCAGCCGGTCGAGATGGCGGGTGAGCGCGAACGGCTCGCCGCCGACCGCCTTCACCGTTTCGAAAACGCCGTCGCCGACGATCAGCCCGTGATCGAGGACGGAGACGCGGGCGGTCTCGATGTCCCGCAGTCCGCCGTCGAGCCAGATCCTCATGCCAGTGCCCCTCCGCTTTCCCCGTACGCCGTCGAGTACGTCTGCTGCGCGTACGTCCCCGACGCTACCGCGAGCAGCCGGGACGCCTTCAGCTCGGTCTCCCGCCACTCCCCCTCGGGGTCGGATCCCCAGGTGATCCCGGCGCCGGTGCCGAAGCGCAGGGTCGCCGTGCCCGCCGGGGACCGGTCGATCCAGAAGGTGCGGATGCCGACGGCCAGCTCGCCGGTGCCCCGGTCGGCGTCCACCCAGCCGACCGCGCCGCAGTACGGGCCGCGCGGCGCGGCCTCCAGGGCCCCGATGATCCGCAGGGCGCTCGACTTGGGGGCGCCGGTCACCGAACCGGGCGGGAAGGCGGCGGCGAGCAGGTCCGGCCAGCCGGCGCCGGCGCGCAGGTCGCCGCGGACCGTGGAGACCAGGTGGACCAGGCCGGGGTGCTCCTCGACCGCGCACAGGTCGGGGACGGTGACACTGCCGGTGGCGCAGACGCGCCCGATGTCGTTGCGGACCAGGTCCACGATCATCACGTTCTCGGCGTGGTCCTTCTCCAGCAGGTCCGCCTCGGTGCGGCCGGTGCCCTTGATGGGGCCCGACTCGACGGTCCGGCCGGACCGGCGCAGGAAGAGTTCGGGCGAGGCGGTGGCGATCTCCACGCCGTGCTCCGGCAGGCGGATCGTGCCCGCGTACGGCGCCGGGTTGCCGCGGGCCAGCAGGGCGGTCAGGGCGTCCACGTCGGCGTCGGGGGCCACGGGCGCGCTCAGCACCCGGCAGAGGTTGGCCTGGTAGACCTCCCCGGCCGCGATGTGCTCGCGGATCCGCCGGACCGCCGCCGTGTACCCGGCGCGGTCGAGGGAGGAGGTCCAGTCGTCCGCCGCCGGGCCCCGCCAGCCGCCCGGCACCGGGGCGGGCACGGGCTCCTCGCGCACGTCCGCGAAGCGGGCGCAGGTCAGGCGGCCCTCGAAGTCGGCGCACACGGCCCAGAAGCCCGGGGACCCCAGGGCGGCGGGGTCGTCGGTGACGTCGAGGAGGCCGGTGGCGAGCCGGCCGCCGAAGCGGGCCAGGGCGGGGAGCCGGGACGGGAGGGAACGCACGGGGCCGAGTCTAGAACCGGTGTCCGAAAGTGGACCCCGCCGCGTCCCCCTCGGGCCGCTGACCACGCCGTCGGCCGGATGCAGCGCAGCACGCTGCGCAAACGCGTTTTTGTGCTGGCCGGGGAATCCGCTAGAGTTCAACACGTCGCCGGGACGCGCGAAGCGGACCGGACCGGCAGGCGGACGTAGCTCAGTTGGTAGAGCGCAACCTTGCCAAGGTTGAGGTCGCGAGTTCGAGCCTCGTCGTCCGCTCGCAGGAAGAGGGGGCGTCCCGATCCCCTACACTCCTGGTGGAGTGGCCGAGAGGCGAGGCAACGGCCTGCAAAGCCGTCTACACGGGTTCAAATCCCGTCTCCACCTCCAAGGACGATTAGCTCAGCGGGAGAGCGCTTCCCTGACACGGAAGAGGTCACTGGTTCAATCCCAGTATCGTCCACCGGTCCGCGAGGACCCCCGCGCGATTAGCTCAGCGGGAGAGCGCTTCCCTGACACGGAAGAGGTCACTGGTTCAATCCCAGTATCGCGCACGCAACGCCTGTGACCCGCGGGTCACGGTCCCGAGGACGATTAGCTCAGCGGGAGAGCGCTTCCCTGACACGGAAGAGGTCACTGGTTCAATCCCAGTATCGTCCACACCCCGAGGAGCCCCCGGCCGTCCCGTACGGCCGGGGGCTCCTTCGTGCGCTCTCAGCTGGAGAACAGCATGTGGCCGAAGCTCTTGTGGCGGTGGTGGCCGTAGTGGCCGCCGTGACCGCCGCCGTGCGGGGCGCCCCAGGCCGGGCCGGACGGGGCCGGGTACGCCTGCGGCGCGGCGGGCGGGGGCGGAGCGGGCTGGGACCACTGGGACTCCAGACGGGTCAGCGCCTCCAGCTCGCCGTAGTCGAGGAAGATGCCGCGGCAGCCGCTGCACTGCTCGATCTGGACGCCGTTGCGGTTGTAGGTGTGCATCGGCGCATGGCACTTCGGACACTGCATGGTCGGCTCAACTCCTCGCCTGTCGTTACTGCTTGGTGTTTCCCCGGGACAGACTCCGTCCGGCCCCGGTCGGTTGCACCCTACGCCGGGGATCGGCGCGGCGGCCGACCGGGCGGCGGAGCCATGCGGGCGCACGCGTCGACCAGGGCCTGTTCCACCTCGTCCAGCGCGCGGTCCGCGGCGAGCGCCCTGCCGACCGCGCGGGCCGCGCCCTGCACGGTGAGCGCGCGGGCGGGCACGTCCAGGGCCGGCCAGGGGTCGCCGTCGGCGGGGACGGCGGGGCCGCCGGCCGCGCGGTAGGCGGTCAGGAAGCGGGTCCACTCCTCGGGCGGGAGGAGGCCGCAGGCGTACCAGGCGGCGGGGCGGCCCAGGTCCCACGCCGGGACGCCCGTACCGAGGTCGTCGACGTCGATCAGCCGCCAGGGTCCGCCGGCGGCGGGGTGGCGGACGAGCTGGCCGAGGTGCAGGTCGCCGTGGCACAGGGCCGGGGGACCGGGCATGGGGGCCTCGGCGCGCGCCCAGGCCGGCAGGGCGGCCCAGGCCCGCAGGACGGGGGGCCCTGCCGGGTGGGGGGCGGGACCCAGGGCCGCGCGCAGCCGGGTCACGGCGGCTGCGGCCTTCCCGGGGCCGCGCATCGGGGGCAGCGGGCCGGGAGGGGGCGTGCGGTGCAGCCGGGCGAGGAGGGTGGCGGCGGCTTCCCAGGGGGCCGCGTCCGGGTCGTCGGGGTCCACCGGGCCGCCGTACGGCCAGAAGGTCACCAGCCGGTCGTGCAGGGGGGTGGGTACGGGGGCGAGCGGGGCCAGGAGGACGTCCGGGAGGCGGGCCGCCGTGGCGAGGCGGAGGGACAGCTCGGCGGGGACGGTACCGGGGGCGTGGGCCTTCGCGACGGTGCCGGCGTGGCGGACGACGGTGGCGTCGGGGCGGTCGGCCAGGACGCTGCCCCCGCAGGCGCAGGCGGCGGTGCCGGCTCCCGGGTGGGCGGCGGCCGTGAGCACCGCGGTCAGCGCGGGGAGCAGGGCGGGGGCGTCTGTGGTCACGGGGGCCTCGGGGTGGGTACGGCTGCGGGGCGCAGCCTACGGGAGCGGGGACGGCCCGTCGCACGGACGGCGCAATGCCGGCGCAGCTCCCCAGCTGCGCCGGCATTCGTGCCGTCCGCCGCACCCCCGTCCCCACGGGGTTTCCCGGATGGATGTACCCGCCCGGACCGCTCTTCCGGGCCTGGGGTCGCCGCTCAGCGCCCCAGCATCGCACCCACGGACGACGCCTGTGCGGCCACCGTCTCCCAGCCGTCGAAGACGAGCAGGAGCAGGGCCGCCAGGGGAAGGGCCATGAGCGTCGCCACCAGGGGGTGACGGCGGCCCGTCCGGCGGGGGCCGGGCACTGTGCGCCGCGGTGCCGTGCGGGTCATGGTCCTTCTCCCGACGTCTCGGTTGTCGTCGGCGGCGGGCGTCCGGCCCCGGGGGACGAGTGCCGCACCCGCCGCTCGACCTCAAATCTAGGCGTGCGGGATCCGGCGGACGTCATGCCTTCGTACCGAATCACGGGCCTCCAGGAGGATGAGCCACCGCTTGTGGAGTACTCCCCTGGGTGGAGACCCGGCCCCGGGTCTCAGGGTCTTCCCCGAGGGGTCGTGCGCCGCGTCCCGTCGTTTCCCCGCCGCCCGCGGGACCGGTTCGAGTGACTTCGCTCACTTCGCCCCCGTACGGAAGGCCTGCCGCCCCGCTCCGGAGCACCTCCCGACCGCCGTGCGGCTCCCGGTCCACGACGGCCCGCCGGTGACCGGCCGCACCGGAACCCCTGTCACCCCCGTGCGGGCAACGTCCCTTCCGGTGCGCCGGGTTGACACCGGCCGGACCTCAAGGCCACTGCGCCCAGGGACATCCTGACCGGGTTTCACCTCGTGTGCCCGGCGCGGGCAATCCGGCCGCGCGGGAGGGCGCGGCCTCTGCGCGCGGGCGGCCGGGGAAACGTAAGCTGTGCCACGTCACAGGGACCGGGCAGCGGGGATGAACATGGCGATGATGCGCCTGAGGCGCGAGGACCCGCGCGTCGTCGGCTCGTTCAGGCTTCACCGACGGCTCGGCGCGGGCGGGATGGGCGTGGTCTACCTCGGCTCCGACAAGAAGGGGCAGCGGGTCGCGCTGAAGGTGATCCGGCCCGACCTGGCGGAGGACCAGGAGTTCCGCTCGCGGTTCGCCCGCGAGGTGTCGGCTGCCCGGCGCATCCGGGGCGGCTGCACGGCCCGGCTGGTCGCGGCGGACCTGGAGGCCGACCGGCCCTGGTTCGCCACGCAGTACGTGCCCGGCCCCTCCCTGCACGACAAGGTCGCCGACGAGGGCCCGCTCGGCGCGGCCGAGGCGGCCGCGATCGGCGCGGCCCTGTCCGAGGGACTGGTCGCGGTGCACGAGGCCGGTGTCGTCCACCGGGACCTGAAGCCGTCCAACATCCTGCTGTCCCCCAAGGGGCCGCGGATCATCGACTTCGGCATCGCCTGGGCCACCGGCGCCTCCACGCTCACGCACGTCGGCACGGCGGTCGGCTCCCCCGGTTTCCTGGCCCCCGAGCAGGTGCGCGGCGCGGCCGTCACCCCGGCGACGGACGTCTTCTCGCTGGGCGCGACCCTGGCCTACGCCTCGACCGGTGACTCGCCCTTCGGCCACGGCAGTTCCGAGGTGATGCTCTACCGGGTCGTGCACGAGGAGCCGCAGCTGCACGGCGTGCCGGACGCGCTCGCCCCGCTCGTGCGGGCGTGCCTGGCCAAGGACCCCGAGGACCGGCCGACCACCCTGCAGCTGTCCATGCGGCTCAAGGAGATCGCCGCCCGCGAGGCGCAGGGCCTGTCCGACGCACGGCCGCCCTCGCCGCGCGCCGCCGAGGCGGACCGGCCCACCGGGCGGCTCGTGGACACCTACCCCGAACCGCAGCGCGCCCAGCGGCGGCCCTCCCCCGGCACCCCCGTGCCGCGCGGCGGCGCGGCGGCCCGGGGCGGTGCGCCCTCGCGGGGCGGGAGCGGCCCCCGGGGCGGGGCCGCCGGCCCGCGGTCCGGGACGGCCCGTCCGACTCCCGTCCCGCGCGGTACCGGTCCCCGCTCGGGCGGCGCGGGCCGTCCCCCCGGGCGCCCGGCGGCCGCACGCGGGACCGCCGGGCGCCCGGCGCCGCGGACCACGGGGACCGGGCGGCGGCCCGCCAATCCGCGGCTGCTGCGCCAGCGGCTGTTCGTGTTCGTCGTCGTCACCCTGCTCGTGGCGCTGGGCATCGCGGTGGCGCAGGGCTGCCAGGGCCCGGCGCGCGGGCTGGGCGACGTACAGCGGCAGGAGCGCGTGCAGCAGCCGTCGGCCGCGCCGCCTGACGCCGCGCGGGCGTAGCGGGACGACCCCGCGGCCGGGCGGCTGTTGACTCCCCGGCCGCGGCCGGGGCTCAGGACCGCGGGCGTCCCGCGGTCACCGCGTAGAACGCCACCGCGGCCGCCGCGCCCACGTTGAGCGAGTCGACGCCGTGGGACATCGGGATGCGCACCCACGTGTCGGCGGCGGCCAGGGCCCGGGCGGACAGGCCGGTGCCCTCGGCGCCGAGCATCAGGGCCACCCGGTCCATGGTGTGCGGGGCGGCCTCGTCCAGGGTCGTGGCCCTCGCGTCCGGAGTGAGCGCGAGGAGGGGGAAACCGGCCTCGCGGACCGGCTCCAGGCCCCCGGGCCAGCTCTCCAGGCGGGCGTACGGGACGGAGAACACCGCGCCCATGGAGACCTTGACGCTGCGGCGGTACAGCGGGTCGGCGCAGTCGGGGGACAGCAGCACCGCGTCCATGCCGAGAGCGGCGGCCGAGCGGAAGACGGCGCCGATGTTGGTGTGGTCGTTGACCGACTCCATGACCACCACCCGGCGGGCCGTGCGGAGCAGTCCGGCGGCCGCCGGCAGCGGTTTGCGCTGCACGGAGGCGAGCGCGCCGCGGTGCACGTGGTAGCCGGTGACCCGCTCGGCGAGCTCCGGGCTCACGGCGTACACCGGGACCCGCAGTGCGTCGATGACGTCGCGCATCGGCTCGATCCACTTGGCCGAGAGCAGCATGGAGCGCACCGCGTAGCCCGCCTCCCCGGCCCGCCGGATGACCTTCTCGCCCTCGGCGATGAACAGGCCCTCGGCCGGCTCGCGCCTGCGGCGCAGCTCGACGTCGGTCAGGTCCGTGTAGTCGCGCAGGCGCGGGTCGTCGGGGTCCTCGATGGTGATGGGATCGGCCACGGGTGCTGCTGCCTTGTCCTGGGTGGGGTTGCCAACGGCTCTCGAACGGGGTGCGGTCGCCCCGGGTCCCGCGCGATCAGGCCGTGGGCCGCGGGCCCGCGTGCACGACCTCGCCGACGACGATGACCGCGGGAGGCCGCACGTCCTCGGTCCGTACGGTCTCGGCGACCGTGGCGAGGGTCGCGTCCACGCGGCGCTGCGCGGCCGTCGTGCCCTCCTGGACGAGGGCGACGGGCGTCCCGGGGGGCCTGCCGTGCGCGACGAGCGTCTCGGCGATCTTCCCGATCTTGTCGACCCCCATGAGGATCACCAGGGTGCCGGTGAGCCTGGCCAGTGACGGCCAGTCGACCAGGGACCGCTCGTCGTCCGGGGCGACGTGGCCGCTGACCACGGTGAACTCGTGGGCGACGCCGCGGTGGGTGACCGGGATGCCGGCCGCGCCGGGCACGGAGATCGAGCTGGAGATGCCGGGGACGACGGTGCAGGGGATGCCGGCCTCGGCGAGCGCGTGGACCTCCTCCATGCCGCGGCCGAAGACGAACGGGTCGCCGCCCTTGAGCCGGACGACGGACTTGCCCTGCTTGGCGTGCTCGATCAGCGCGCCGTTGATGGCCTCCTGCGCCATGTAGCGGCCGTAGGGGATCTTCGCCGCGTCGATCACCTCGACGTGCGGGGGGAGTTCGGCGAGCAGGTCGCGCGGGCCGAGCCGGTCGGCGATGACGACGTCCGCCTCGGCGAGCAGGCGGCGGCCGCGGACCGTGATGAGGTCCGGGTCGCCGGGGCCGCCGCCGACCAGGGCCACACCGGGCGTGCGGGTGCGGTGGTGCGGGGCGACGAGGGTGCCGTCGCGCAGTCCCTCCACGACCGCGTCCCGGACGGCCGCCGTGTGCCGCGGGTCCCGGCCGCGCGCGTCCCTGGTCAGGACGGCGACGGTGACGCCCCCGCCGTGGCCGGTGGCCGGGGTCCAGGCGGTGGCCGCGTCGGCGTCGTCGGAGCGCACGCACCACACGCGGTGGCGCTCGGCCTCGGCGGAGGCGGCGGCGTTGGCCTCGGGGTCGTCGGTGGCGATGAGGGCGTACCAGGCCTCGGCGAGGTCGCCGTCCGCGTAGCGGCGCCGCTCCCAGGTGATCTCGCCCGCGTCCGCCATCGCCTCGACGGACGGGGTCGCCCCGGGGGACACGAGCAGGACGTCCGCGCCGGCGGCGATCAGGGCGGGCAGGCGGCGCTGGGCGACCTGGCCGCCGCCGAGGACGACCACGCGGCGGCCAAGGAGGCGGAGGCCTACGGGGTAGGCGGGGTGTTCGGCCATGGGCGGACGGCTCCTCGGGCAACTCTGCGGTGGGGCGCGCTGCACCTTCGGAGCGGCCCTGACGTGCGGATTTTAACGGTGGGCAGGGCGCAGGGCACGGGGGGTCCGGCAGCTGGGCACCGGATCCCCCGTGGCGGGACGCCTACTTCTCGGTGACCCCTGCCGAGTCGAACGTCGCCACCTCGTGCATCGCGCGGGCCGTGCTCTGCACCAGGGGCAGGGCGAGCAGGGCGCCCGTGCCCTCGCCGAGGCGCAGGTCGAGGTCGACCAGGGGGCGCAGGCCCAGCTTGTTCAGCGCGGCGACGTGGCCGGGCTCGGCGCTGCGGTGGCCGGCGATGCAGGCCGCGAGGACCTCGGGCGCGATGGCTCGCGCCACCAGTGCGGCGGCGCCGGCGCTGACGCCGTCCAGGATGACCGGCGTGCGCAGGGAGGCGCCGCCGAGCAGCAGGCCCACCATGGCGGCGTGCTCGAAGCCGCCGATGGCCGCGAGGACGCCGATCGGGTCGGCCGGGTCCGGCTGGTGCAGTTCCAGGGCGCGGCGGACGACCTCGGTCTTGCGGGCCAGGGTCTCGTCGTTGATGCCGGTGCCCCGGCCGGTGACCTCGGCGGGGTCGGCGCCCGTGTAGACCGAGATCAGCGCGGCGGAGGCGGTGGTGTTGGCGATGCCCATCTCGCCGGTGAGCAGCGCCTTGTTGCCCGCCGCCACCAGGTCGCGGGCGGTCTCGATGCCCACCTCGACGGCCGCCCTGGCCTCCTCGCGGGTCATCGCGGGACCGGTGGTCATGTCGGAGGTGCCGCCGCGGATCTTGCGGGGCAGCAGTCCGGGGGTGGCGGGCAGGTCGGCGGCGACACCGACGTCCACCACGCACACCTCGGCACCGACCTGGCCGGCGAAGGCGTTGCAGACGGCGCCCCCGCCCAGGAAGTTGGTCACCATCTGGGCGGTGACCTCCTGCGGCCACGGGGTGACGCCCTGGGCGTGCACGCCGTGGTCGCCCGCGAAGATGGCGACGGCTGCGGGCTCCGGGATCGGCGGCGGGCACTGCCGGGACAGCCCGGACAGCTGCGCGGAGATGATCTCCAGCATGCCGAGCGCGCCGGCCGGCTTGGTCATGCGCTTCTGGCGCTCCCAGGCCTCGCCGAGCGCCTTGGCGTCGAGCGGGCGGATCTGTGCGACGGTCTCGGCAAGCAGGTCGTGGGGTTCCTCTCCGGGCAGGGCGCGGCGGCCGTACGTCTCCTCGTGCACCACCCACGACAGCGGGCGCCGCTTGGACCAGCCGGCCTGCATCAGCTCGGGCTCGTCCGGGAACTCGTCGACGTACCCGACGCACAGGTAGGCGACGACCTCCAGGTGCTCGGGCAGGCCGAGCGCGCGGACCGTCTCCCGCTCGTCGAAGAAGCTGACCCAGCCGACGCCGAGGCCCTCGGCGCGGGCGGCGAGCCAGAGGTTCTCCACCGCGAGCGCGGAGGAGTACGGCGCCATCTGCGGCTGGGTGTGCCGGCCGAGGGTGTGGCGTCCGCCGCGGGTCGGGTCGGCGGTGACGACGATGTTCACCGGGGTGTCGAGGATGGCCTCGATCTTCAGTTCCTTGAACTGCTTGGCCCGGCCCTTGGGCAGCGACTTGGCGTACGCCTCGCGCTGGCGCACGGCCAGTTCGTGCATGGTGCGCCGGGTCTCGGCGGACCGGATGACGACGAAGTCCCAGGGCTGGGAGTGGCCCACCGAGGGGGCCGTGTGGGCCGCCTCCAGGACGCGCAGCAGCACCTCGTGCGGGATCGGGTCGGGGCGGAAGCCGTTGCGGATGTCCCGGCGCTCGCGCATCACCTTCAGGACGGCCTCGCGCTCGGCGTCGGCGTAGGCGGGCGCGGCCGGTCCGGCGGGCTGCCGTGCCTCTTCCGCCGCGGCCGTGCCCGCCTCCTGCTCGGCGCCCCCGGCCGCCGGGTCCGCCGTCCACTGCACGGCGTCGGGCCCGTGCGGGTCCGGCGGCGCGGCGGCCGGCTCGTCCTCGTGGGGCGCGCAGGCCGTGGCGGCGGGTTCCGGGTCCTGGTGGACGGGCGGGGCCGGGGCGGGGTGCGGGGCGGCCGGCGCCTGGTCCCCGACGGACCCGAACGGCCCGGGCGGCTGCTCGGGGTGCGGCGCCCGCGGCACCGCGCCGGCGGGGGCCTGCTGCTCCGGGACGCCGGAGTACCCCGCGTCGGCCGCCGGGCCCGCGGGCCCGGCCGGGGCGCCGGGTGCCCGGGCCGGTGCCGGGAAGTGGGCCTGGGCGTGCTGCGGGCCGGTCACGTCGTCGCCGTCCTGCGAGGCGGCCGCGACGGGCTGCACGTCCTGGGCCTGCGGGCCGACCGGCCCGGCGGTTCCGGCGGTGTCCGCGGCGGCGGCGGTGGTGTCCGCGGCGGCGTCCGGGACGGCGGCCGGTACGGGGGCGGCGGCCGGCCCGGGCACCTGGGACGCCTCGGGTCCCGGTACCGCTTCGGCGCCGGGCGTGCCGGGGGCGGGGGCTCCGGCGGGGACCGCATCGACGACGACGGCATCGGCGGGGACGACATCGGCGGGGACCGCCCGGTCGGCCGGGTCCTCGGGTGCGGGGGCTCCGGCCAGGGCGTGGGCCCCGGGGACGGCGGTCGCGTCGACGGCCCGGGCGGCGGGACCGGGGGCGTCGGCGGGGACGGCGGCGTCCCCGGCCGCGTCCTCGAACCCGACCACGCCTTCCGCCGGCTGCACGTCCGCGGGGGCCTGCGGCTGCGCCGGGTCGGCGGCGAACACGCCCTCGACGGGCTGCGCGGCCCCGTGCGGCTGGGCGGCCTGCGCGGGCTCCACGACCTGCACGGGCTCCACGACCTGCACGGGCTCCACGACCTGCACGGGCTCCACGACCTGCACGGGCTCCACGACCGCGGCGACCTCCGCCTCGCCCGGCTCCTGGTCCGCCGGGGCCTCCTGACGGGGTGCCTGCGACGGCTGCGCCCCGGCGGCCTCCGCCGGGGGTGCCGTCCGTGCGAAGACCACCTGGTCCGCCGCGTCCACGGTGACGGGAGCGTCCGTGTCCTGAGGGGTGGACACCGCAGCCTGCTCAACCTGCTCGGCCTGCTCGGCGGACACCGCGTCCGTGGCGGGAGCGGCTCCGGGCGGAACGGACCCCCCGGCTTCGGCGAGACCTCCGGCAGCCGCGGTTCCGGCCGCCGGTGTGTCCGTCGGCGGCTCCACGGCCTCGGCCGGCCCGGTGGGCGTGAGCGGTGCGTCCTGGTCCGTCCCGGCCGGAACCGGAACCGGGGCGTCCCCGGATCCCTGGCCGTCCGGAGCCGCGTACACCCCGTCGTGGCCGTGCACCGGCTGCGGGCCGTCGTGGCCGTGGACGACGGGGAGCGGTTCCGTGGCGGGGGCGTCCCCGGCGTGCGTCTGCACGGCCTGGGCCGCCGGACCGGTCGGGGTGGCGGGGGCGGCGCCGGACGGGCCGGCGGCGGCCGGACCGGCCGTTTCCGCGGCCGGTGCACCGGTGCGGGCCGGAGCCACGGCGGCCGGAGCGGCACCCCAGGGGGCGGCGCTCTGCGGAGCCATGTCCCGCAGCGGCTGGGCGTCGAGGTACTCGGGACCGGTCGCGGGCGGGCCCGGCTGCCGTACCGGCGCGCCCGCGGGGCCGCGGTCGGCGAGGGAACGGACCGGGCTGGCGGAGGTGTCCGGGATGGGCGGGCCGAGGTGCAGCGGCCGGCGCGGCGGCTGCGGGGCCGCCGCCGCGTCGTGCGGGGCGGACAGGATGGGTGAGGGCGGCACGGAGACGGGGCCCGAGTCGGGCAGCCGGACGCCGCCGAGGTCGACGGAGCCGGTGTCCCGGCCGGCCGTCTCGTGCGGTCCCGGCTGGTGGACCGCCTCGACGACCGGTTCCGGGGCGGGCGGCGGCACCTCGTTGCCCCACGCGCCCCGGGCGCCCGGCAGCAGCAGGTCTTCGTCCTCGGCGGGCGCCTCGGAGAGGTAGGTGTACGCGCCGTGCGCGGGAACGCCCGGTTGTTCCACCATGCCTGCGCCCTCCGGCTGCCCCTCGGCCGGGACCTGGCCGGTGTCGGTCATGCGTACCCCTCGCCCATCGGTTAGTGCTCCTACGACCAGCTCACCCGGAACGGCGCACCGACCGCCCCGTGGTGAAGAACGAGCGTGCGCGCCCAGCGGCACGAACGGTCCGCCGGAAAAGACGACAAAGCCATTCAGTGGCATTGTCCCGGCCGTTGCGCCGTCGCGGCAGCGTGATCCGCGACAACCCGCTGTGGACTGCGCCACGTTGCGCGCCCTCCGGTTCCGCGGTACCACACCCGCCACAAAACGGACGCGCTTTCCGGACATTGACGAACGAAGCTCCGGTCCACCGGTGCGGTACAACGATCGGCCAGCCTACCGCGCGCGGTATGACAAACGGATCGCGGGGCGCCCTACGGCAGGTCCGTCCGCCGTCCGGCCACCGCTGTTCAGCGCGGCGCTGTGCGCTGCGGCAGCTCCCCCGTGAGCAGGAACGCGACGTTCCGTTCGGTCTCCGTCCAGTCCCTGGTGTCGAGTTCGACGGACTGGAGCAGGGCGCACTCGACCCGGTAGCCGTGCTCGGTGAGGTCGCGGCCGACGAGTTCGGCCGCGTCGCGGGTGGCGGCGTGGGTGACGATGCGCTGGGGGCGGCGGTCGGCGACCGCGGAGACCACGGCCGCTCCCCCGCCGCCGACGCGGACGACGTCCGGCTCGGGCAGGTTCTCCAGGACGTGCGGTGCGGTGCCCCGGACGACCTGCAGGTGGACGGCGAAGTGGCGGGCGACCGCTTCGGTCCGGGCGCAGGCTCCGGGGTCCCGGTCGACGGCGATGACGGCGGCTCCGGCGCGCGCGGCCTCGGTGGCGAACGCCCCGCCGCCGCAGCCGATGTCCCAGACGAGGTCGCCGACCCGGGGACCGAGGCGGGCGAGCTGGGCGGCCCGCAGCAACCCGGTCTCGCCTTCGCCGAGGCCGCCGCCGTAGGCCTCGGCGGGCTGCACCCAGCCGCGCGGGCCGACGGCCGGGTCGCGGCCGGCGATCCAGCCGCCGCCCTCGCCGGTGCCGCCCGGTCCGGCGGGCCCGCCGATGACGATGACGACGTTGGGGTCGCGCCAGGTGTGGTCGGCGGCCTTGTCGGAGGTGACGACGCTGACCTGTTCGCGTTCGGTGCCCAGTTCCTCGCAGATGACGAAGGTGCGGTGGACGCCTTCCAGCAGCAGGCCGAGTTCGGCGGGGCCGGCGCCCGGTGCGGTCAGGACGGCGACCTTGGTGTGGGCGCGGCACACGTTCACGGCCCGGCGCAGGGTGCGCGGGTGGGCGACGACCACCTGGGCGTCGTCCCAGGGCATGCCGGCGCGGGCGAAGGCGGCGGCCACGGCCGAGACGGCGGGGACGACCTCGACCTCCAGGCCGAATTCCGGTGCGCGCAGGGCGCGTACGACGCCGAAGAAGCCGGGGTCGCCGTCGGCGAGCACCACCGCGGTGCCGCGGTGGGCGGCGATCCGGCGGGCGGCCAGGGCGATGCTGCCCAGGCGGATGCGTTCGGCGGCGGGGGGTACTTCGGGCAGTGCCAGGTGGTGGGCCGCGCCGGCCACGAGCGTGGCGGCGCCGAGGGCGCCGCGCGCCGCGGCGGTCAGCGGCGAGCCGTCCCAGCCGATCACCGTGACCCGGTCGGCCATCGTCGTCAGTCTCCAGGTTCGCGCGGGTCGTCAGGGGTACGGGGGCCTCAGTCAGGCTTGGTGAGGGTATCCGGTCGAGCTGCCGGACGCGCGGCGGGCGGGGCCGCGCGCGGGTCCGGGCGGGTCGCCGCGGGTTCAGTTCCAGTCGGAGTAGGACGTGAACCCGTCGCGGTCGGCGAGGTGTCCGTCGGCGCCCTCCAGGTCCTCCGGCAGCAGGCTCCACACGATGAAGTCGGTGCGCAGGTCGGTCCAGGTGCCGTCCTCGGTGCGGACGTGCGCTATGCAGGCGTTGCGCAGGACGCCCTCGCTGATGCAGCCGATCTTCTGCGCGACCTGCTGGGAGGCGGTGTTGTCGGCGGCGGTGCGGATCTCGATGCGCTCGAACTTCTGGTCGCCGAAGAGCCACTGGGCGGTGGCGAGCGCCGCCTCGGAGGCGTAGCCCTCGCCGCGCGCCCACGGGGCGATGATGTAGGACAGTTCGGTGGCCCGGACGTGCCAGTTCGTCTTGGCCAGCTGGATGACGCCGACCAGGCGCTGGGTGAGGAACTCGGTGACGGCGAGGTCCAGGCCCCGGCCCGCGGCGCGCTCGCCGGGGGCCCATTCGGTGATCCAGTGCCGGGCGCCGTCCTGGGTGAACGGCTGGGGGACGTCGGTCCAGGCGGCGATCTGCTCGTCGTTCATCATCTCGGCCAGGGCGGGCGCGTCGTCCTCCTCCAGGGCACGCAGCACCAACCGCTCCGTGCTGATGGAGATGTTGGGGAAGGTGCTAGTCATGCGCCGCTCCGTAACCGTCGGGATCGCCGTCAGGGCCTGCTGAACTGCCCAGCATGCAGCATGGGATCAGTGAACCGCACCACGGGACCCGCACCGGGTGAGGGCGCGGACCCCGTGCGTGGCGCGGAGCCGTCCGCGGCGGGCCGGACGGGGTCAGAAGGAGGGAATGACCGAACCCCGGTACTTGTCCTCGATGAACTTCCTAACCTCGGGCGAGGTGAGGAGCCTGGCCAGCTTCTTGACCCGCGGGTCGTCCTCGTTGCCCTTCTTGACGGCGAGGAAGTTGCCGTAGGGGCTGTTCTTCGCGGACTCCAGCACGAGGGCGTCGGTGGCCGGCTTCAGGCCGGAGGAGATGGCGTAGTTGCCGTTGACGACGGCCGCGTCCACGTCGTCCAGGGAGCGCGCGGTCTGGGCCGCCTCGACCTCCTTGAACTTCAGCTTCCGGGGGTTTGCGGTGATGTCCTGCGGGGTCGCCTCGGTGCCGACGCCGGCCTTGAGGGTGATGAGCCCGTTGGCGGCGAGCAGCTTCAGGGCCCGGGCCTCGTTGACGGTGTCGTTCGGGACGGCGACGGTCGCACCGCTCCTGAGGCCGGCGACCTTCCCGACCTTGTGGGAGTAGAGGCCGAGCGGCTCCAGGTGCACCGTGACGACGGGCACGATGTGGGTGCCGCGCTTCTTGTTGAAGTCGTCCAGGTACGGCTGGTTCTGGAAGTAGTTGGCGTCCACCGAGCCGTCCTCGGTCGCCGTGTTCGGCGTGATGTAGTCGCTGAACTCCTTGACCTCCAGGTCGAGACCCGCCTTCTTCGCCAGGTGCTTCTTGACGAAGTCGAGGATCTCGGCGTGCGGGGTCGGGCTCGCGGCGACGACGAGCGGTCCGCTCGTGCCGGAGGAGCCGGAGTCCTTGCCGGAGCCGCAGGCGGTCAGCCCGAGGGTGAGGGCTCCGGCGGCGAGGACGGCGGTGGTGAGCTTGGCGGTGTTACGCACGAAAAGTGCCTTTCCTTCAGGGTGGTGCGACCCCGTGTCGGGTGTACGGGGCGTTCTGGGGAGGGCGCGCTCAGGCGACCTTGCCGATGTCGGCCGCGGCCGGCTCCTCGGCCTTCGTCAGCCGCGGCTTCGGTGCGGATCCGGAGCGTCCGCCGCGGCGGTGCAGGGAGCGGGCGGCGAAGTCGCCGGCGAGCTGGATGAGGGAGATGGCGACGGCGAGGATCGCGACGGTGATCCACATCAGCTCGGTCTCGAAGCGCTGGTAGCCGTAGCGCACGGCGAGGTCGCCGAGGCCGCCGCCGCCGACGGTGCCGGCCATGGCGGAGTAGCCGATGAGGGCGATGACCGTGGTCGTGGTGCTGGCGATCAGCGAGGGCAGCGCCTCGGGGACCAGGACCTTGCGGACGACCGTCCAGGTGTCGGCCCCCATGGCCTGCACGGCCTCGACGAGGCCGTGGTCGACTTCGCGGACGGCCGTCTCGACGAGGCGGGCGAAGAACGGGATGCCCCCGATGGCGAGCGGGACGATCGCGGCGGTGGTGCCGATCGTGGTGCCGGTCACCCAGCGGGTGAAGCTCATCAGCGCGACCATCAGGATGATGAACGGCATGGACCGGCCGATGTTCACGACCTGGCCGATCACCTTGTTGGCGACGACGTTCTGCAGCAGTCCGCCGCGGTCCGTGAGGACGAGGAGGACGCCGAGCGGGAGGCCGGCCACGACGGCGATCAGGGTGGACCAGAACACCATCGTGAACGTCTCGGAACACGCCTGGGACAGCAGCGGCTGCATCTCGGACCAGGTCACTCGGCATCTTCCTTCACCAGGTGGGGCTCGCGGCCCACGACGTCGATCCGCAGGCCCTGTTCGCGCAGGAAGCCGACGGGCACCACGTTGTCCTCGTAGCGGCCGGGCAGTTCGATGCGCATGCGGCCGGCCTGGACGCCGCCGACGGTCTCGAGGGCGGCGCCGAGGATCGAGACGTCGATGTCGTAGGTGCGCGAGAGCCGGGAGACGACCGGCCGGGCCGCGGACTCGCCGTGGAAGGTGACGTCGAGGACGGTCCGGTCGGCGCCGGTGGCCCCGCCGCCCACCGGGAACAGCGCGGCGGCCAGTTCGGAGCCCGGGGTGGCCAGCAGCTCGCCGACGGTGCCGGACTCCACGATCCGGCCCCGGTCCATCAGGGCGGCGGAGTCGCAGACCGTCTTCACCACGTCCATCTCGTGGGTGATGAGCAGGACGGTCAGACCGAGCTGCCGGTTCAGGTCGCGCAGCAACTGGAGGACGGAACGGGTGGTCTCCGGGTCGAGGGCGCTGGTGGCCTCGTCGGAGAGCAGCACCTTGGGATCGCCGGCGAGGGCGCGGGCGATGCCGACGCGCTGCTTCTGTCCGCCGGACAGCTGGGCGGGGTAGGCCCTGGCCTTGTCGGCGAGGCCGACGAGGTCGAGCAGTTCCAGCGCCTTGCGGGAGCGTTCCCTGCCGGACCTGCCGAGGATCTCCAGCGGCAGTTCGACGTTGTCCTGCACGGTGCGCGAGGACAGCAGGTTGAAGTGCTGGAAGACCATGCCGATCCGGCTGCGCGCCCGGCGCAGTTCCCGTCCGGCGCGCGGGCCGCGGCCGGCGAGGGCGGTGAGGTCCTGCCCGGCGACGGTCACGGTGCCGGAGGTGGGGCGCTCCAGCAGGTTGACGCAGCGGATGAGGGAGGACTTGCCGGCGCCGGACTGGCCGATGACGCCGTAGACCTCGCCTTCGCGGACGTGGAGATCGACGCCGTCCAGGGCGGCGACCTCGCGGCCGCGGGAGCGGTAGACCTTGGTCAGGCCCGATGTGGTGATCACTGGGATATCCGTCACTGTCGGGTACGCGGGCGTGGGTGTGCCCGGGGGGTTCCCGCTCGACCGGGGTCGAGGGTTCGGGGGTGCGTGTCGTCGCGTTCGTCCGGACGCGCGGCAGGTTCTGGCTGCGGCGGCGGACCGGGGGGAACGTCGTGTGCGCGGGGAGGCGTCCGTCCGGCGCGCCGGGGACCGGCGCGGGAGGTGCCGCGGCTCTCGCTTCGGGGCGCGAGGCTCAGGTGCTGCGGGGGCCCTCTAGCAGGCGCACATTCGACATGGACCCATACAACGAGCACCGGGCGTCGCGGTCGCCTCGGTCGCAGGGGTGCGGCTGCTCGTCTCGGTCATGGGCATCAGTAAACCAGAAGAACGGTGCTGACAGGCCGCCCCTGTCCACATGTTGGACAGGGGCGGACGGTCCTCAGCCGCGGGTGGACACGTCCACTCCCTCGTCGGTGACCCGGACGGACAGCGCCGACAGGTCGCCGACCACCAGGTCGGCGTCCAGTTCCCCGGACCGGTGGGTCGTGGCCAGGGCCACGGTGGCCATGCCGGCCGCGCGGCCGGCCCGGAGCCCGGCGGGGGCGTCCTCGAAGACGACGCAGCGGGCGGGGTCGACGCCGAGCTGCCGGGCGGCGAGCAGGTAGGGCTCGGGATCGGGCTTGCCTCGGATGACGTCGTCGGCCGCGACCAGGGTCTTGGGCCGGATGCCGACGGCTTCCAGACGGGCCTCGGCGAGCCGCCGGGTGGCGGAGGTGACCACGGCCCAGCGGTCGGCGGGCAGCGCGTCCAGGAAGTCCCGGGTGCCGGGCAGCAGGCGCACGCCGCCGTGGGGCACGTCCTCCACCTCCAGCTGTTCGACCCGCGCGACCGCCTCCGGGACCAGGCGGGCGGGCAGCAGGTCGGCGACTATCTCCACGGCGGTCCGGCCGTGCAGCTCCACGCGTCCGAACTCCTCGGCGGTGATCCCGTACTCCCGCGCCCAGCGGGCCCAGCAGCGCTCGACGGAGTCGAGGGAGGAGACCAGGGTGCCGTCGTTGTCGAACAGGAGGGCGTGTGCGCGGATCGTCATGGTCCAGACCCTACGGCGTAGGGCGGGGTCGGCGGCGGCGGCCCGTTTCCGCCGTAATAGGGTCGCGGCATGCTCAATGCCCTGACGCTGGCGACCGGGGTCGCCGCGCTGCTGCTCGCCGCCTGGTGCGGCTGGGCGGCCCACCGGGACCAGCCGACCAAGGACTGGCACTTCACCGGGATGGCCGTGGTGTCGCTGCTGGCCCTGGTCCAGCTGGTCGTCGGGGTCGTGCAGCTGGCGCGGGGCGGGAAGCCGGAGCAGGGCACGGCGATCTTCGTGGCGTACCTGCTGGGCGCGTTCGCGTGCGTGCCGGCGGCGGGCTTCATGTCGCTGGCCGAGCGGACGCGCTGGGGTTCGGTGACGGTGGCCGCCGGCGGTGTGGTGCTGGCCGTGCTGGAGGTGCGGCTCCATGACATCTGGGGAGGCTGAGGTGACGGCGGTGGAGGAGAAGCCGACCCGGTTGACCGGCGGGCCGGGCATGCTGCTCGTCTGGTTCTACGGCGTGATGGTGGTCGGCGCGGTGTCGCGTTCCGTGTACCAGATCGCGACGGACTTCCAGCGGGCGCCGCTGGCGTACGTCCTGTCGGCGGTGGCCGGGGTGGTGTACGGGTTCATCACGTACACCCTGGTCCGCGGCGGGGAGACGGCCCGCAGGGCGGCGCTGGTGTGCTGCGCCGCCGAGCTGGTGGGCGTGCTGGTCGTCGGCACCTGGACCGTGGTGGAGCCGTCCGCCTTCCACGACGCGACCGTGTGGTCGGACTACGGGATGGGGTACGTCTTCATTCCCGTCCTGCTGCCGCTGTCCGCGCTGTACTGGCTGCGGAAGCGCCGGGCCGTCACGCCGTAGCCGCGTACGCGCCCGCCTGCTTCTCCAGGACGATCATCTCCACGCCGTCGGCGCCCCTGGACCGGCCCACCGTCTCGTAGCCGACCCGGCGGTACAGGCGGAGGTTGCCCTCGCTGCGGTGGCCGGTGTGGAGGCGGAAGCGGGTGGCGCCCCGCTCCCCGGCCAGCGCCGCCTCGGCCGCGCGCAGCAGGCGCGCGCCGATGCCGTGGCCCTGGAGGCGGGGGTGGACGCAGAGCTTGCCGATGGCGGCGGCGCCGTCCTCGGTGAGCTTGCCGCGGACCGAGCCGACCACCTCGTCGCCGAGCCGGGCGACGAAGACGCAGTCGGTGCCGACCTCCTGGCGCACGGAGTCCAGGCTCTGGACGAGCGGGTCGATGCGGTAGTTGCCGTACAGCGCCGCCTCACTCTGGAAGCACAGGTACTGGAGCCTGAAGATCTGCTCCGCGTCCTGCTCGGTCGCCACCGAGATGGTCACGCTCATGCCCATGTGCGCATGCCTCCCGCTCACCTGATCGCCTGTCGTCCCTGACTTCTATCCCCGCGCTCCGCGGGCCGCAACCTCCGGTGCGAGCAATCGACGCAGACATCCCAGACATCTGGAACGTTCCGGCCCGAGACTGCCCTGTGAGATACCCAACTCCCCTGCGATCTCCCGGTACGTCGGGTCCTTCGGGGAGAGCAGCGCCTCGATGAGGCGGGGGCAGCGGCCGGGCAGCCGACGGACCGCGTCCCGCAGGGCCCGGTGGCGGGCCGCGGTGAGGACGGACTGCTCGGGTCCGGGGCGGGCGTCGTCCGCGGGCTCGCCGCCGTACGGGCGCTCGGTGCGGAGGGTGCGGCGGCTGCGGCGCGCCTCGGCGCGGACGGCCTTGCGCAGCCAGCCCTGCGGATCGAGGGGTGGTCCGTCGGCCGCCAGGCGCTCCAGGAGGCGGAGCCAGACCGCCTGTTCCAGGTCGCCCGGCTCGCTTCCGTGGGCATGTGCCTCGGCGGAGGCCTCGGCGGTGAGCAGGGGGCGCAGGGCGGTCACCAGATCGTGCGTCATATGCGGAACGACGCGCCGCCCCGGCCGTGAGTTGCCGGGGCGGCGCGGAGTCCCTCCGAACGGGGGCCGGGGGGCCCGCCGTTGACGGCGGGCCGGCTCAGCCGCCCAGGAAGTCGGCGCGGGCGAGCAGTGCGGTGTCGGCGTTGTCGGTGAAGACGCCGTCGATGCCGGTCGCGAAGTACTTCCGGAAGGCGCCGAAGGCGTCCCCGTAGGCGTCCGCGGTGCCGCCCCTGCGGAACTCGGCCGGCAGGAAGGGGTTTTCGTTGCGCATGGTGTACGGGTGCAGGATCAGGCCCGCCCCGTGCGCGTCGGCGACCAGCGTGCTCGGTGCGGCGAGGGTGCCGTCGGCGTTCCTGGGGATGACCAGGTCCAGTGTCGGGCCGATGCCCCGGGCGTAACCGGCGATCTCCCGCAGACCCCGGGGCGTGATCAGGTCGGCGACCGTGCGCGGGTCGTCCGCCTCGACGAAGTCCCAGGGGCGGGTGTCCGCCGAGGAGAGCAGCACGACGAGCGGGTTGTCGACAAGCCGGTTGAGCCGCTGGATGCTGGTGGGCTCGAAGGACTGCAGGACGACCGGCGCGTCGCGGCCGTCCTTGCCGTGCGCGCGCAGCAGTTTCGCCACCCGCTCCTCCAGGCCGAGGCCCAGCTTGCGGAAGTAGGTGGGGTGCTTGGTCTCGGGGTAGATCCAGACCTGCCTGCCGCGCTTGCGGGTCTGCTCGTCCTGCCACTTCAGGACCTCTTCGAAGGTGGGGATCCCCCACCGTCCGTCGTAGAGGGTGTTGTGCGGGCGGTTGGCCGGGATGCGCTCGACGGCGCGCAGCGTCTTCAGTTCGGCGAGCGTGAAGTCCTCGGTGAACCAGCCGGTGGTGGGGACGCCGTCGAGGACCTTGGTGGTCCTCCGGCCGGCGAACTCGGGGTGCGAGGCGACGTCCGTGGTACCGCCGATCTCCGGCTCGTGCCGGCACACCAGGTGCCCGTCCCTGGTGGGCACCAGGTCGCCTGCCTCCACGATGTCGGCTCCGAGGTCGAGGGCGAGTTCGTAGGAGCCGAAGGTGTGCTCCGGCCGGTAGCCGCTGGCACCGCGGTGTCCGATGATGGTCGGCACCGGCAGGCCCTTCAGCCCCCGCCCGCCGTGTCCGGCCGCGGCCGGACGGGCGGCGGCCGCCGCGGCGGCGCCGGGCAGTCCGAGGACCGCCCCGCCCGCGCCGAGCACCGCGGCGCCGAGGAGCGCCCGCCGTCCCGTTCCCCGTGCCTGCCCGTTCGCCTGGTCGTTGTCCATGAGCGCCTTTCTGCCGTCCGCCCTTGAGTGCGCGCCGATCGTAGGGGCGTGCACATGACGTGCGGGAGACCGCGGGGCGAACGCAGGGGTGCCGTCGTCCGTCCGGCGCGCGGCGGGAGGTGAGGACGCGTCACCGGACGGGTGCGTCGGCGCGCGTGCGGTGGGCAGCCGAACGGGCGGGGGCTGCGCGCGACGTCCGTCACATCGCCGCCGCCGCGTCACGGGCGGGCTCCGGGCGCCGCCGCAGGTGAGCCCGCGTCACCAGCGCGCGGGACACGGGGGGACCGGGCGTACCCGACGTGCGCTTGCCCCGTAGCCGCGAGTAATGTCCTCACCTGCACAGACTCATATCGCTCCCCTCGGCATCGGAGGACCCGTTGTCCCGCTTCGCGCTCATCAAGGCAGTGCTCGGACCGATCATGCGTCTGATGTTCCGCCCACGGGTGGAGGGCGCGGAGAACATCCCCGGCGACGGGCCGGTCATCCTGGCCGGCAACCACCTCACGTTCATCGACTCCATCGTGCTTCCGGTGGTGACCAGGCGGCAGGTGTTCTTCATCGGCAAGGACGAGTACGTCACGGGCAAGGGTTTCAAGGGCCGGTTGATGGCGTGGTTCTTCACCGGCGTCGGCATGGTCCCGGTGGACCGGGACGGGGCGAGCGGTGGCGTCGCCGCGCTGATGACCGGGCGGCGGATCCTGGAGGAGGGGAGGGTCTTCGGGATCTACCCCGAGGGGACGCGGTCGCCCGACGGGCGGCTGTACCGGGGGCGCACCGGTATCGCGCGGCTGACGCTGATGACCGGCGCGCCGGTGGTTCCCTTCGCGATGATCGGCACGGACAAGCTGCAGCCGGGTGGCCGGGGCATCCCGCGGCCCGGCCGCGTCACCGTCCGCTTCGGCGAGCCCATGGAGTTCTCGCGGTACGAGGGGATGGACCGGGACCGCTACGTGCTGCGGGCGGTGACCGACTCCGTGATGGCCGAGGTCATGCGGCTGTCGGGCCAGGAGTACGTGGACATGTACGCCACCAAGGCGAAGGCGGCCTGAGGCCTGCCCGTGACACCGTTTTCCGGATAGTCCTCCCCATCGGGGGTACGCGGTTCCGGCGCCGGCAACGGGCGCGTTCACGAACCGGCCCTCGACGCAGCGGGAGATGGGATGAGGCTCCACGAGTCGGCTCTGGCACTGAAATCCCGGTGCACCGCCGAAATACTGGCGGGGCGGTACCGACTGGACACACTCATCGGCTCGGGCGGTGCCGCCGACGTCCACCACGGTT
Source organism: Streptomyces sp. TG1A-8 (assembly GCF_030499535.1). Taxonomy (NCBI): domain Bacteria; kingdom Bacillati; phylum Actinomycetota; class Actinomycetes; order Kitasatosporales; family Streptomycetaceae; genus Streptomyces; species Streptomyces sp. TG1A-8. Next base: position 5,734,683 of record NZ_JASTLB010000001.1, on the reverse strand, counting down.
TCGACCTTCGCCTGCGGCGCTCCGTGGCGGTGAAGGTCTTCCGCAGCGGCACCGACGCCGACCTGGAGGAACGCTTCCAGAGCGAGACGGTGATCCTGGCCCGCCTGCAGCACCCCGGGCTGGTGACCGCCTTCGACGCGGGGCGGCACAACGGCCGCGCGTACCTGGTGATGCAGCTGATCGAAGGCCCCACGCTCAGGGGCCGCATCGCCCAGGGGCCGCTGACCGCCGAGGAGACCGCCGCACTGGGCGCCGCTCTCGCCCGGGCCCTGGCCCACGCGCACGAGGCGGGGGTCGTCCACCGCGACGTCAAGCCGTCCAACATCCTCCTGGACGCCTCCGGCCGGCCCCACCTGACCGACTTCGGCATCTCCCGGCTGCTCGACGCCACCACCCGCACCGCCACCGGCGCCCTCATCGGCACGGCGGCCTACCTCTCCCCCGAGCAGGTGCTCGGCCGGCCCGTCGGCCTGCCCGCCGACGTCTACGCCCTCGGCCTCGTGCTCCTCGAATGCCTCACGGGCCGGCTCGAATACGACGGCGGGCCCCTCGAAGCGGCGATCGCGCGGCTGCACCGGCCGCCCGTGCTGCCGGCCTTCCTGCCGGAGGAGTTCGCGGCCCTGCTGCGGGACATGACCGCCCTCGACGAGGAGGCCCGCCCCCCGGCACAGGAGTGCGCCCGGGCGCTGACCGCCCTGGCCGGCACGGTCCGTTCCGTGCCGGTCGTGCCCGCGGCCCCCGTCACGAGCGTCGTTCCGCCCGGAACTTCGGCGCGGGACGCCGACGCCACGCACCGGCACCCGTCGCCCGCCGCGGAGCGGACCGCGCCGAGGACCGCGCCCGCCCGCGCCCGCGCCCTGGTCATCGGTGGGACCGCCGCGCTCGCCGCCGCCATGTCCGCCGTCCTCGCCGTTTCCGACGCCCCGCCGCACCACGGGGGCGACGGGGGGACGGCACAGGCCGTCAGCCGCCCCTCGCAGGAGGCCGGGACGCCACGCACCTCGCCGGCGGGGACCGGTCCCGTCTCCGCGGCCGCGTCGTCCTCCGCCCGCGGCGTCTCCACCGCACCGCTCCACGACGCCGCCGCCCCGCACCGCGGCCGTCCCACCGCCGGCTCGGCCTCCACCCCCGCTCGCGGGGAACCGGTCACCGGGGCGGCCGGGCACGGCACCGCGACTTCCCCTGCACGGTCCGGGCCCGGTGCGACGCCGGGGGACCGGTTCACGCCCCCGGCGGAGCCGGAGGAGGGGACGGCGGAGCCGGAGGAGGGAACGGCGGAGCCGGAGGGAACCGCAGGGGCGGAGACGCAGAAGCCGGAGAACGACGGCGCACCGCACGGCAAGGCCGGGGACGCCGGGCGGAGTTCGAAGAAACCGGGGAACGGCAAGTCGTAGACCGGCCCCGCGGGGACAGGCTCGTCTCCTCGCGGGCGTGCGTGACTCGCGGCGGTCGGCCGGCGGGGCCGGTCAGTGCCAGGGCAGCCGTCCGCGCCGCTCCCAGTAGGCGCGCGGGTCCTCCACGAGGGTGGCGATGCGGGCCAGTCGGCCGGCGTCGAGGTCGACGGCGGGTGCGTGGAGGTTGGAGGCGAGCTGGGCGACGGTCGCCGCGCCGGACAGGACGACGCCCGCCCACGGCTGCCGCAGGACGAAGGCGAGGGCCACGGCATCGCAGCCGAGGGAGGTCTCCTCGGCCACGGCCTTCAGCGCCTCCGGGGCGTGCGGTGCGGCGAGCCGGCCGTTGGCCAGGCCCTCCTTGACGATCACGGTCAGTCCGGCGTCGTGCGCCTCGGCGAGCGCGGGCCCCGCCGAGGTCTCCAGGGCGTTGTACGTCGACTGGACGGTGCGGAAGAGGGGCTCGCCGTCGACCGTCACCTCCAGCGCCGCGCGGATCGCGTCGGCCTGGGCGGGGCCGCTGGTGGAGAAGCCGACGGTCAGGCCGCCCGCGGCGGCTTCGGCGAGCCGGGCGTGGAGTTCCTTGTCGGTCAGGGCCGGGCTGTCCGGGGTCACCGAGTGGATCTGGTACAGGTCGAGCCGGTCGCCGAGCAGCCGGCCGGTCTCGGCGCGCTGCCGCTCGTACGCCGCCGGGCTGTGGTCCTTCACCTCGTGCTGCTCGGCGTCGGCGGACCAGCCGGCGGTGTAGGTGTAGCCCCACTTGCTGCCGACCACCACGTCGTCGAGGTCCGGGCGGGCGTCGAGCCAGGCGGCGAGGAACTCCTCCGCGCGGCCGTAGGAGCGGGCCGCGTCGAAGTAGCGCACGCCCTGGGCGTAGGCGGCGTCGAGGAGGTCGTGGGTGCGCTCGCGCAGGGCGTCCACGCTGCGGACCGGCGGGAGGTCGGCGTCACGGCCCAGGTTGATGTAGCCGGGCCGGCCGACGGCGGCGAGGCCCAGGCCGAGGTGGCAGGTGGGCGTCGTGGCTGAGGAGAGACGTGCGAAGGGCATCGCGGGCTCCGTTCGGTCGGCTGTTCACCGACCAACCTAACCCGCGATGCCCGGCGGCTACTTCTTCTCGGCGTCCGCCCAGGCGTGCTGGGCGGCCACGTCCGCCTTGACCTCGGCGAGCTGGACGGCTACCGCGGCGGGGGCCGTGCCGCCGCGGCCGTTGCGGGAGGCGAGGGCGCCGGGCACGTTCAGGACCGTGCGCACCTCGGGGGTGAGGTGGGCGGAGATCTTCGCGAACTGTTCGTCCGTGAGTTCGTCCAGCTCCTTGCCCTCGGCCTCGGCGGCCTTGACGCACTCCCCCGCGACCTCGTGCGCCACGCGGAACGGCACGCCCTGCCTGACCAGCCACTCGGCGATGTCGGTGGCGAGCGAGAAACCGGCCGGGGCCAGTTCCTCCATGCGCTCCCGGTTGACGGTGAGGGTGGCGATCATGCCGGTGAAGGCGGGCAGCAGCACCTCCAGCTGGTCGCAGGAGTCGAAGACCGGCTCCTTGTCCTCCTGCAGGTCGCGGTTGTAGGCGAGCGGCAGGGCCTTCAGCGTCGCCATGAGGCCGGACAGGTTGCCGATGAGGCGGCCGGACTTGCCGCGGGCCAGCTCGGCGATGTCCGGGTTCTTCTTCTGCGGCATGATCGAGGAGCCGGTGGAGAACGCGTCGTGGAGGGTCACGAAGGAGAACTCCTTCGTGTTCCAGATGATGATCTCCTCGGCGATCCGGGAGAGGTTCACGCCGATCATCGCGGTGATGAAGGCGAACTCGGCGACGAAGTCGCGGGAGGCGGTGCCGTCGATGGAGTTGCCGACGCTGCCGCGCTCGAAGCCGAGGTCCTTCGCCACCGCCTCCGGGTCCAGGCCGAGGGAGGAGCCCGCGAGGGCGCCGGAGCCGTACGGCGACACGGCCGTCCGCTCGTCCCACTGGCGCAGCCGCTCGGCGTCCCGGGACAGCGACTGGACGTGGGCGAGGACGTGGTGGGCGAAGAGGACCGGCTGGGCGTGCTGGAGGTGGGTGCGGCCGGGCATCGCCACGTCCGGGTGGGCCTCGGCCAGGCCGATCAGGGCGTCCTGGAGATCGGCGATCAGGGCGCCGATCGTCCGGGCGTGGTCCCGCAGGTACATCCGGAACAGGGTGGCGACCTGGTCGTTGCGGGAGCGGCCCGCGCGCAGCTTGCCGCCGAGGTCGGGGCCGAGGCGCTCCAGCAGGCCGCGCTCCAGGGCCGTGTGGACGTCCTCGTCGGCGACGGTGCCGACGAAGGCGCCGGAGGCGACGTCCGCCTCCAGCCGGTCGAGCCCGGCGGTCATGCGGGTCAGCTCGTCGTCGGTGAGGAGGTCCGCCTTGTGCAGCACGCGCGCGTGGGCGCGCGATCCGGCGATGTCGTAGGGCGCGAGCCGCCAGTCGAAGTGGACGGACGCGGACAGCTTCGCCAGGGCCTCGGCGGGACCGTCGGCGAAACGGCCGCCCCAGAGCCGTACGTCACCGTTGTTGCTGCTCACTTGGATTGCTCCTCGAAGAGTTGTCTCTGTGCGACCGCCTTCCCCACCCTTGCAGGTGAGGAGGCGGCTGTCAGGCCGATGCGTGCGAGGTGCCCCGTGGGCCCTGCGCGAGGTCCCGCCTGGCGGCGATCTTCGACGACAGGCTGTGGATGTCGATGAAGCCCTTGGCCGCGGCCTGGTCGAAGGTGTCGCCGGTGTCGTAGGTGGCCAGGTTGAAGTCGTACAGCGACGACTGCGAGCGCCGGCCGCTGACGACCGCGCGGCCGCCGTGCAGGATCATCCGGATGTCGCCGGAGACGTGCTGGTTGGCCTCGTCGATGAAGCCGTCCAGGGCGCGCTTGAGCGGGGAGAACCACTGGCCGTCGTAGACCAGTTCGCCCCAGCGCTGCTCGACCTGCCGCTTGTAGCGGGCGAGTTCGCGCTCGACGGTGACGTTCTCCAGTTCCTGGTGGGCGGTGATCAGGGCGATGGCGCCCGGAGCCTCGTACACCTCGCGGGACTTGATGCCCACGAGCCGGTCCTCGACCATGTCGATCCGGCCGACGCCCTGGGCGCCGGCGCGCTCGTTGAGCTGCTGGACGGCCTGCAGGACGGTGACGGGCTTGCCGTCGACGGCGACCGGGACGCCCTCCTCGAAGGTGATGACCACCTCGTCGGCCCCGCGCGGGGTGGCCGGATTGGAGGTGTACTCGTAGATGTCCTCGACCGGGGCGTTCCAGATGTCCTCCAGGAAGCCCGTCTCGACGGCGCGCCCGAAGACGTTCTGGTCGATGGAGTACGGCGACTTCTTGGTGGTGGCGATCGGGAGCCGCTTCTCCTCGCAGAAGGCGATCGCCTTGTCACGGGTCATCGCGTAGTCGCGGACCGGGGCGATGCACCGCAGGCCGGGGGCGAGGGCGACGATGCCCGCCTCGAAGCGGACCTGGTCGTTGCCCTTGCCGGTGCAGCCGTGGGCGACGGTCGTGGCGCCGTGCTTCTCGGCGGCGGCGACGAGGTGCTTGACGATCGCCGGCCGGGACAGGGCGGAGACCAGCGGGTAGCGGTCCATGTAGAGGGCGTTGGCCTTGATCGCCGGGAGGCAGTACTCGTCGGCGAACTCGTCCCTGGCGTCGGCGACCTCGGCCTCGACGGCACCGCAGGCGAGCGCGCGCTTGCGGATGACGTCCAGGTCCTCGCCGCCCTGGCCGACGTCGACCGCCACGGCGATGACCTCGGCGCCCGTCTCCTCGGCGATCCAGCCGATGGCGACGGAGGTGTCCAGACCGCCCGAGTAGGCGAGTACGACGCGCTCGGTCACGGGTTTCTCCTCACAGTGCATCCGCCGGTATGCATGAGTATGCAGAACTCTGCATGATTCGTCAATCGGCTCTCCGGTGGGCGCACCGGAGCACCGGCCGGGGCGGCGGGGCCGGAAAACGCCCGGCCGGGCGGAGTGCCGTCGGCGATAATCGGCGGACATGGGAAAGACCTACGAGCGCATAGACGGCAGGCTCCGGACGTTCATCGAGGAACAGCCCCTCTTCTTCACCGCGACCGCCCCGCTGTCGGGCGACGGCACGGTCAACCTCTCCCCCAAGGGCCTCAAGGGCTCCCTCGTCGTGCTCGACGGGCTGACGGTGGCCTACCTGGACTTCGCCGGGTCCCACGCGGAGACCGTCGCCCACCTGCGGGAGAACGGGCGGATCACCCTGATGTGGTGCGCCTTCCAGGGACCGCCCACCATCGTCCGGGTGCACGGCCGGGGCGAACCGGTCTTCCGCGACGACCCCCGCTTCCCCGAGCTGCTCGCCCGCTTCCCGGACATCGACCCCACCCCGCACGGGCTGCGCGCGATCATCCTCGTCCACGCCGCCCTGGTGCGGGACACCTGCGGGTACGCCGTCCCCCGCATGAGCTACGAGGAGGACCGCGACCTGCACGGCAGGCGGTTCGCCCGGGAGGACGACGCCTCGCTGAACGCGTACTTCGAGAAGAAGGAGCACGTCGCGACCAGCCTGGACGGGTTGCCCGGGCTGCCCCTGCCGCTGCCCCCGTCCGCCGTCTGAGCCGTGCGGCCGGGGCGTGCGCCTGAACCGTGCGGCCGAGGCGGGCGGCGGGTCCTGCGGCGGGCCGGTCCCCGGAGGAGCACCGCGGATCGCGGTGGGGCGGGATGGTGCCGCCCGCCCCACCGGGTGCGGGCCCGGTGCCCGTCTCCCCCGCGCGGGGTCAGCCGGAGGGGAGCCGCACGGTGAACGCGGTGGCCCCCGGCCCGCCGTCCAGCACCACGCCCCCGCCGTGCGCCTCCACCACCGCCGCCACGATCGACAGGCCGAGGCCCGCGCCGCCGCCGGAGGCGTCCGGGCGGCGGCGGTGCTCCGCCCGGGTGAAGCGTTCGAAGACGTGGGGCCGGACCTCCTCGGGAACGCCGGGGCCGTTGTCGTGGACGGAGAGGGAGGCCGCGTCCCCGCCGGTTGCGAGGGTCACCGTCACCCACGTGCCCACGGGCGTGTGCAGACGCGCGTTGGCCAGCAGGTTGGCCACCACCTGGTGCAGCCGGTGGGCGTCGCCCGTCACCGTGACCGGCTCCTCCGGCAGGTCGAGGGTCCAGCGGTGGCCGGGGCCCGCGGCGCGGGCGTCGGCCACCGCGTCCAGGACCAGCCGGGTGAGGTCGACCGGACGGCGCTCCAGCGGGCGTCCCGCGTCGAGGCGGGCCAGCAGGAGCAGGTCGTCCACCATCTCGCCCATGCGCGCGGACTCGGCCGTGATGCGCTCCAGGGCCCGGGCGACCTCGGGCGGCACCGGACCCGGGTGCAGCAGGGCCAGCTCGGCGTGGCCGCGGACCGAGGCGACCGGGGTGCGCAGCTCGTGGCTGGCGTCGGCGGCGAAGCGCCGCAGCCGCTCCTCACTGGCGTGGCGTTTGGTCAGGGCGTTCTCGACGTGGCCCAGCATCCGGTTGAAGGCCGTCGCCATCCGGCCGACCTCGCCGCGCGGATCGGCGGCCGGGACGCGGGGCGGCAGGACCACCTCGCCGCTGGCCAGGGGGAGCTCGCTCACCCGGGTGGCGGTGGCCGCGACCCGGCTGAGCGGTTGCAGCGACCAGCGCACCCAGAACACCCCGGCGACACCGGTCACCACCAGGGCCAGGCCGAAGACGATCCCGGCCACCAGTTCCAGACGGTGGACCGCGGCCTCGACGGGCTCCAGCGGAAGGCCGACGACCAGGACGTCCCCGTCCCGGCCGGGCGAGGCGACGACGCGGTAGCCGTCCAGGGCGGAGAGTTCCACGGAGTGGGCCCGGCCGTCGGCCGGCACCCCGGCCAGCCGCCGCTCGTCCCCGGCGCTCAGGTGGACGTCCAGGTCGGCGGCGGGGTCGCCGGAGCGGATGAGGCCCTTGCTGGTGACCGTGCCGTTCAGCAGGCGGGCGCCGAAGGTGCCGGTGGCCGTCCGGCGGGTGTCGCCGTACTCGTCGCCGTAGCCGTCGCCGTGTCCCCCGTCGTGGCCGTCCGGCAGCGCGCCGTCGTGCTCCAGGCTCTGCGGGAACCGGGTGCCGGCCTGGGCGAGCTGTTCGTCCAGGCGCCGGGTGAGGAAGCCGTTCAGCTCCACGACCGCGGCGACTCCCACGGCCGCGCAGCTCACCGCGAGGAGCACCACCAGGCCCACGGTGAGGCGGGCCCGCAGGGTGCGCGGGCGGGGCAGCCGCCGCAGGAACCTCATCGCGTCACCGGCTTCAGCACGTAGCCCGCCCCCCGCACCGTGTGGATCATGGGCTCGCGGCCCGCGTCCACCTTCTTGCGCAGGTAGGAGATGTACAGCTCGACGACGTGGGCCCGGCCGCCGAAGTCGTAGGACCAGACCCGGTCGAGGATCTGGGCCTTGCTGAGGACGCGGCGCGGATTGCGCATGAGGAAGCGGAGCAGCTCGAACTCGGTGGGCGAGAGCTCGATCAGCTCGCCGGCCCGGGTCACCTCGCGGGCCTCCTCGTCCATGGCCAGGTCGCCCACGGTCAGCCGCGGTCCCCCGTCCTGCTGGCGGGCCATGCCGGCGCGGCGCAGCAGTCCGCGCAGCCGGGCGACGACCTCCTCCAGGCTGAAGGGTTTGGTGACGTAGTCGTCACCGCCCGCGGTGATGCCGGCGATGCGGTCCTCGACGGCGTCGCGGGCGGTGAGGAGGAGCACGCACACGTCGGGCTTCACCTCGTGCAGGCGGCGCAGCACGGTGAAGCCGTCGGTGTCGGGGAGCATCACGTCCAGGACGACGGCGTCGGGCAGCAGCTCCCGCGCGGCGGCGACCGCGCGGGACCCGTCGCCGGCCGCGCGCACCTGCCAGCCCTCGTAGCGCAGGGCGCCGGTGAGCACCTCGGCGAGGTCGGGGTCGTCGTCGACGACGAGGACGCGCAGCGGTGTGCCGTCGGGGCGGGTGAGGGCGGGGCGGCCGGAGCGGGTCGTGTTCATCGCGCCTACCAGCATCGACCCCGGGCCCGCCGGCCGGCCGCCCGGGTCGCTCTGAGTTTCCTCTGAGTCCGCTGCGCACGGCCGCCGCTCAAAGGTGCCTCAGAGCTTCGGCGCGCACAGTGGCCGCACCGGCGGACGACGACCGCGGGCCGGGGCGGACGGAAGGACGGGACCTGATGACCACCGTGGATGCGCGGCGGGCCGCCCCGCCCGGGCACGCGACCGCCCGGCGCTCCCCCGCACGGCGTTCCCCCGCGGGGCCCGTACTGGCCGTGCTGTGGGCGGGGGCGGCGGCCGTGGTGGCGCTCTGGTGGGCGGACACCGCGACCGTGACCGGCGCTGCCGGCTGGCTGACCGGGGCCGGGCGGATCGCCGGGCTGCTGTGCGGGTACGCCTGCGCGGTGCTGGTCGGCCTCATGGCGCGGGTGCCGCTGCTGGAGGTGCGGATCGGCTCCGACCGGGTGGCGCGCTGGCACGCGATGGCCGGCCGGTACACCGTCTGCCTGCTCGTGGCGCACGTCGTGCTCGTCCTCACCGGGTACGCCGCCCAGGACCGCGCCTCGCCGTGGCGCGAGACGGCGACCGTGGTCCTGGACTACCCGGACATGCTGGAGGCCACCGCCGGCACCGTGCTCCTCCTCGCGGTCGGCGTCACGTCGGTGCGGGCCGCGCGCCGCCGCACCAGCCACGAGTTCTGGTACTACGTGCACCTGCTGACGTACGCGGCCGTCCTCCTGGCGTTCTTCCACCAGCTGGCGCTCGGCGACGAGTTCGTCGGCAGGCCCGTGGCCGCCGCCGTCTGGTACGCGCTGTACCTCGGCGTGGCGGTCCTGGTGCTGTGGTTCCGGATCCTCACCCCGGTCCGGCTCAACCTGCGGCACCGGCTGCGCGTGCAGTCGGTGGACGAGGAGGCGCCGGGCGTGTACTCGGTGGTCGTGCGCGGCCGGCACCTGGACCGGCTGGGGGTGCGGCCGGGGCAGTTCTTCCGCTGGCGGTTCCTCGGCGGGGGCCTGGGCCGGACGTCGACGCCGTACTCCCTGTCCGCGCCGCCGCGCCCGGACCTGCTGCGGATCACGGTCAAGGCGCTCGGCGACCACAGCGCCGCGGTGCCGCTGCTGCGGCCGGGCACCCGGGTCTGGGCGGAGGGCCCGTACGGCTCCCTGACCGCCGACCGGGGTGCCGGTCACCGGTCCCTGCTGATCGCGGCCGGGGTCGGCGTCACCCCGCTGCGGGCGCTGTTCGAGACGCTGCCCGGCGAGGTGACCCTGCTGTACCGGGCGCACGGTGCGCAGGACCTGGCGCTCGGCGGCGAGCTGGAGGCGATCGCCCGGTGGCGCGGGGCGCGGGTGCTGTACGCGCTGAACGGGCCGGGCGGGGAGCGTCCGCCGCTGACGGCGCAGTCGCTGCGCGCGGCCGTCCCCGGCCTGTCCGGCCACGACGTCTACCTGTGCGGCCCGCGCGGCTTCGCCGAGGACGTCTACCGGGCGCTGCGGGCGGCCGGGGTCCCGGACCGCCGCATCCACCACGAGTCGTTCGAACTGTGAGGCCCGCCGTGCACGTGTTGAACAGGAACCGCCCCCTCCGCCGCATCGTGCTGACCGGTGCCGCCACCGTCTCCGCGATGGTGCTGCTGCTGTCGCTCAAGCCGCACGCCGACCCGGCGGCGGCGCCCGCGCCGGTGCCCGCGCCGAGCGGCGGCGCCGGCGCGAGCGCCTCGCCGGGGCGGGGCGGCGGGACGGCGGGCACGGGCACGGGCACCAGGACCGTCACCGGTGACAGCGTGCAGACCCGGTGGGGGCCGGTCCGGGTGCGGGTCACGGTCAAGGGCGGCAGGCTCACCGACGTCACCGCGGTCGACTACCCGCGGGACAACCCGCGCGACCAGGAGATCAACGCCTACGCCCTGCCCCGGCTGCGCGGCGAGGCCCTGACCGCGCAGAGCGCGCGGATCGACGCGGTCTCGGGGGCGACGTACACCAGCGACGGCTACAAGCGGTCGCTGCAGTCGGCGCTGGACTCGGCGGGCCGGTGAACACCGGGCGCGTGCGGCGCGTATCTGTGGGCCAAGGGTCAAGTCCCCCGGAGGAACCGTGACCACGACGCTCGCGGGCGGACGCGCCGCCCGCCGCCAGACGATGCGCCGCATCCGCCCGCGCCGCTCCCCGGCCGTCCCGCTGCTGCTGGCGGTCGGGGCCGGCGCGGCGGCCGTGCTGTGGCTGTGGTGGCACCACACCTCGTCCCTCGCGGACGACGGCGACAGGATCCTCAACGCCGGCCGGATCACCGGCCTGCTGGCCGGCTACCTGATGGCGCTGGTGGTGCTCCAGACGGCGCGGGTGCCGGCGCTGGAGCGGCGCGTGGGCTCGGACCGGGTGGCCCGCTGGCACGCGATGAGCGGCCGCTACACGCTCTGCCTGGTCGTCGCGCACGTCTTCCTCACGATGTGGGGCTACGCGCTCCGGGCCGGCCGCTCGCTCGGCGACGTCGTCCGGCAGACCGCCGACTCCCTCGGGCAGCTGCCCGACGTGGGCAAGGCCGCCCTCGGCACCGGCCTGTTCGTGCTCATCGGGCTGACCTCGGCCGGCGCGGTCCGCCGCCGGCTGCCCTACGACACCTGGTACCACGTCCACCTGCTGACGTACGCGGCGGTGTTCCTGACGTTCTGGCACCAGATCACCACGGGCAACGACTTCGCGGTCGAGCCCACCGCCAGGACCTCCTGGTGCGCGCTGTACGGCTCGGTCACCGTCCTCGTGCTCTGGTACCGGATCCTCACCCCCGTCCGGCTGAACCTCCGGCACCGCATGCGGGTGGAGGGGGTCGTCGAGGAGGCGCCCGGCATCGTGTCGGTGCTCATCGGCGGGCGGAAGCTGCACCGGGTGGGCGCGGAGGCGGGCCAGTTCTTCCGCTGGCGGTTCCTGGCGCCCGGGATGCGGTTCAGCTCCCACCCCTACTCGCTGTCGGCGGCGCCCCGCCCCGGCATGCTGCGGATCACCGTGAAGGCGGTCGGCGACCACAGCGCCCGGCTGCGGGACCTGGCGCCGGGCACCCGGGTGTGGGCGGAGGGCCCGTACGGCGCGCTCACCGCCCAGCGGCGCAGCCGGGGCAAGGTGCTGCTGGTCGCGGGCGGCGTGGGCATCACACCGATGCGGGCGCTGTTCGAGACGCTGCCCGGGGCGGCCGGTGACATCACGCTGCTCTACCGGGCCGGCACCACCCGGGACCTGGCCCTGTGGGACGAGCTGGCCGCGATCGCCGAGGAACGGGGCGCGCGCCTGATGTACGCGGTCAACGGCCCGGACGGCGAACGCCCGGACATCTCGGCGCAGAACCTGCGGCGGAAGGTCCCGGACGTCGACCGGCACGACGTCTTCCTGTGCGGCCCGCCCGGGTTCGCGCGGTCGGTGTACGAGGCACTGCGCGACGCGGGTGTCCCCGCACGGCGCATCCACCACGAGTCGTTCGAGAGGTGAGCGGGGGCTGTGAAGCGATGAGGAAGAACCACCCCGTTCGGCGCGTGGTGCTGACCACCGCCGCCACGGTGTCCGGTGTCGTGCTGATGCTGTCGCTGAAGCCCGCGCCGGGCCCGGCCGCCGCGCCGGCGGCGGACCCGGCGCCGCGGGGGACGGCGGCGGCGCGAGGGACGGCGGCGGCGCGGGAGTCGCCGCGGGGCGGCGCGCGGGACGCCGGGGCGGGGACGGTCACCGGTGACGCGGCGCGGACCCCGTACGGCCCGGTCCAGGTCCGGATCACGCTCGCCGGCGGCCGGATCACGGGGGCGGAGGCGGTCCGGGCACCCGGGGGCGGCCTCAGCGACCGGAAGACCGCGCTGGCCGTCCCGAAACTCAACCGGGAGGCCGTCGCGGCCCAGGGCGCGGACATCGACGCCGTCTCCGGCGCCACCTACACCAGCACCGGCTACCGGCAGTCCCTGCAGTCGGCGCTGGACCGGGTCGGTGGCTGACGCCGTGGCCGGGCCGGGCGGGCCGCCCGCCGGGGTGCGTCACGCGGAGGAGGTCATGGGGACCGTCTTCTCCTTCGACGTCCGCGGCGGGGAGCCACACGCGGTGCGCTCCGCGCTGGCGGAGGCGGTCGTGGGCCTGCACCGCGCCGACGCGCTCTTCAGCCCCTACCGGGAGGACAGCGAGGTGTCCCGGCTGGCCCGGGGGGAGCTGGGCGTGGGCGACTGCGCCCCCGAGGTGGCCGAGGTGCTGGAGCTGGCGGCCGAGGCGGAGCGGGTGAGCCGGGGCTGGTTCAGCACGCGGTACCGGGGGGCGCTGGACCCGACCGGGATCGTCAAGGGCTGGTCCGCCGAGCGGGCGGCCCGGCGGCTCGCCGCGGTCGAGGGGGTGTGCGGGGTCAGCGTGAACGGCGGCGGGGACGTGCAGATGCTCGGCGGACCCGAGCCGCAGCGGCCGTGGCGGGTCGGGGTGTCCGATCCGCTCCGGCCGGGCGGGCTGGCGGCGGTGATCTCGGCGGCGGGCGCGGCGGAGCTGTCCGTCGCCACGTCGGGCACGGCGGAGCGGGGCGCCCACATCGTCGACCCCCGCACCGGCAGGCCGGCGGTCACCGACCTGGTCGCGGTGACCGTGGTGGGCCCCCGCCTGACCTGGACGGACTGCTGGGCGACGGCGGCGTTCGCGATGGGGTCGCGCACGGGCCTGGCGTGGCTGGAGTCGCTGCCGGACGTGGAGGGCCTGCTGATCACCGCGGGCGACGAGGTGCGGTGCACCGAGGGACTGGCGGCACGGCTGGGCTGAGCGGGCCGGCTCCCGCCCGCCCGCGGCCGGCCCCGCGCCCGCCCCCTCGGTTCAGTGGCCGTTCTGCGCCAGCCGCAGCAGGTGCTCCGCGAGCGCCTGCCCGCCGGACGGGTCCCTGCTGATGAGCAGCAGGGTGTCGTCACCGGCGATCGTGCCCAGGATGTCGTGCAGCTCGGCCTGGTCGATCGCCGAGGCGAGGAACTGGGCCGCTCCCGGCGGGGTGCGCAGGACCACGAGGTTGGCCGAGGCCTCGGCGGAGACCAGCAGTTCCTGGGAGAGGCGCCGCATGCGCTCCTCCTTGGCCGACTCCCCCAGCGGGGCGCGCGGCGTGCGGAAGCCGCCCTCGCTCGGCACCGCGTAGATCAGGTCGCCGTCGGTGTTGCGGATCTTCACCGCGTTCAGCTCGTCGAGGTCCCGGGACAGCGTCGCCTGGGTGACGCTCAGCCCGTCGTCCGCGAGGAGCTTGGCGAGCTGGCTCTGCGACCGCACCGGCTGCCGGTTGAGGATGTCCACGATCCGGCCGTGCCGTGCGGTGCGGGTCTGCGGCACGGCGGGCCCGGCGCCCGCCGCCTGCTCGTGGTCCTGCGCCTGGCTCATCGTCGTCTCATTCCCCGGATCGTCCGTCCCCGTGTGCCGCGTCGAGGATGCCGGGCAGCGCCTGGAGGAAGGCGCCCGCCTCGTCGTCGCGGAGGTTGAGCGGCGGCATGAGCCGCACGACGTCGGGGGTGGGCGCGTTCACCAGGAACCCGGCCTCCTGGGCCGCCTGTTGCACCTGTGGCGCGAGCGGCCCGGTGAGCACGATACCCAGCAGCAGGCCCGCGCCCCGGACATGGCCGGCCAGCGGGTGGCCCAGGGCCTCGATCCCCTCCCGCAGCCGCTCGCCCTGCCGTTTGACGTTCTCCAGCAGCCCCTCGCCCGCGATGGTGTCGAGGACGGCGAGGCCGGCGGCGCAGGCGACCGGGTTGCCGCCGAAGGTGGTGCCGTGCTGGCCGGGCCGCAGCAGTTCGGCGGCCCGGCCGAAGGCGACGGTCGCGCCGAGCGGCAGCCCGCCGCCCAGTCCCTTGGCGAGGGTGACGACGTCGGGCAGGACGCCCTCGTGGGCCTGGTACCCGAACCAGTTCCCGGTGCGGCCGACCCCGGTCTGCACCTCGTCCAGGACCAGCAGGGCGCCGGTGGCGGCGGTGATGGCGCGGGCCGCCTTGAGGTAGCCGGCCGGGGGCACGACGACCCCGTTCTCGCCCTGGACCGGCTCGATGATCACCAGTGCGGTGTCCTCGGTGACCGCCGCGGCCAGGGCCTGCGCGTCGCCGTACGGCACGTGGGTGACGTCACCGGGCAGCGGGCGGAAGGGCTCCTGCTTGCCGGGCTGGCCGGTGAGGGCGAGGGCGCCCATGGTGCGGCCGTGGAAACCGCCCGTGGTCGCCACCATGTGGGGGCGCCCGGTCAGCCGGCCGATCTTGAACGCGCCCTCGTTGGCCTCGGCGCCGGAGTTGCAGAAGTAGACCCTGCCGTCGCGGCCGAAGAGCTGGAGCAGCCGCTCGGCGAGCGCGACGGGCGGCTCGGCGACGAACAGGTTGGACACGTGGCCCAGGCGGGCGATCTGGCGGCCGACCGCCTCGACGACGGCCGGGTGGGCGTGGCCCAGCGCGTTGACCGCGATGCCGCCGACGAAGTCGAGGTACTGCTTGCCGTCGGCGTCCCACAGCGTGGTGCCCGCGCCGCGGACGAGGGGCAGGCGCGGGGTGCCGTAATTGTCCATCAGCGCGCCCCGCCACCGCGCGGTCAGTTCCTCGTTGCTCATGACGGCTCCCCCTCGTGCTCGTCGGCCACGACCATCGTGCCGATGCCTTCGTCGGTGAAGATCTCCAGCAGGATCGAGTGCTGGACCCGGCCGTCGATGACACGGGCGGTGCGGACGCCGTTGCGCACGGCGTGCAGACAGCCCTCCATCTTCGGCACCATGCCGGAGGACAGCTCCGGCAGCAGCTTCTCCAGCTGGGAGGCGGTGAGGCGGCTGATCACCTCGTCCGAGTCCGGCCAGTCCTCGTAGAGGCCCTCCACGTCGGTGAGGACCATGAGGGTCTCGGCGCCCAGTGCCGCAGCGAGAGCCGCAGCCGCCGTATCAGCATTGACGTTGTAGACATGTCCGTCGTCCTGTGATCGGGCGATCGACGAGACGACCGGGATGCGGCCGTCGGCGAGCAGGGCCTCGATGGCGCCCGTGTCGATCTCGGTGATCTCGCCGACCCGCCCGATGTCGACCGGCCGGCCGTCGATCTCCGGCTGGTGCCTGGTGGCGGTGATGGTGTGCGCGTCCTCGCCGGTGAGCCCCACGGCCAGCGGGCCGTGCTGGTTGAGCAGGCCGACCAGCTCGCGCTGCACCTGCCCGGCGAGCACCATCCGCACGACGTCCATGGCCTCCTCGCTGGTGACGCGCAGGCCCGCCCTGAACTCGCTGACGATGCCGTGCCGGTCGAGGGCGGCGCTGATCTGCGGGCCGCCGCCGTGGACCACGACCGGCTTGAGGCCGGCGTGCCGGAGGAAGACGACGTCCTGGGCGAAGGCGGCCTTCAGGTCCTCGTTCACCATGGCGTTGCCGCCGAACTTGATGACGACCGTCCTGCCGTGGTGGCGGGTCAGCCAGGGCAGCGCCTCGATGAGGATCTGCGCCTTGGGCAGTGCCGTGTGCTTGCGCGTCGTGCCGCTGCTGCTGTCGCTCATGAGGAGTAGGCGCTGTTCTCGTGGACGTAGTCGGCGGTCAGGTCGTTGGTCCAGATGGTCGCGGTCCGGGAGCCCGCGGCGAGGTCGGCGACGATGTGCACCTCGCGGTAGCGCATGTCGACCAGGTCGCGGTCCTCGCCCACGGAACCGTTCTTGCACACCCACACGCCGTTGATGGCGACGTTGAGCCGGTCGGGTTCGAAGGCGGCCCCGGTGGTGCCGATCGCGGACAGGACGCGGCCCCAGTTGGGGTCCTCGCCGTGGATCGCGCACTTGAGGAGGTTGTTGCGGGCGATGGAGCGGCCCACCTCGACGGCGTCCTCCTCGGTCGCGGCGTTGACCACCTCGACCCTGATGTCCTTGCTGGCGCCCTCGGCGTCGCCGATGAGCTGCCGGCCGAGGTCGTCGCAGACCTGCCGCACGGCCTCGGCGAACGCGTCGTGGGCGGGGGCGACGCCGGAGGAGCCGGAGGCGAGCAGCAGCACCGTGTCGTTGGTGGACATGCAGCCGTCGGAGTCGATCCGGTCGAAGGTGACCTTCGTGGCGGCGCGCAGGGCCCTGTCCAGGGCCTCGTTGTCCAGGTCGGCGTCCGTGGTGAGCACGACCAGCATGGTGGCCAGGCCCGGGGCGAGCATGCCCGCGCCCTTGGCCATGCCCCCGACGGTCCAGCCGTCCCGGGTGACGACGGAGGTCTTGTGCACGGTGTCGGTGGTCTTGATCGCGATGGCGGCCTTCTCGCCGCCGTGCTCGCTCAGCGCGGCGGCGGCCGTCTCCACGCCCTTGAGCACCTTGTCCAGCGGCAGCAGCACGCCGATGAGGCCGGTGGAGCAGACGGCGATCTCGACGGCACCGCGCCCGAGCACCTCGGCCGCCTTCTCGGCGGTGGCGTGGGTGTCCTGGAAACCCCGCGGGCCGGTGCAGGCGTTGGCGCCGCCGGAGTTGAGGACGACGGCGGAGACCTGGCCGCTCCTGAGGACCTGTTCGGACCACAGCACCGGCGCGGCCTTGACGCGGTTGGAGGTGAACACGCCCGCGGCGGCACGGCGGGGCCCCTCGTTGACCACGAGGGCCAGGTCGGGGTTGCCGTTCTCCTTGATCCCGGCGGCGATGCCCGCCGCCGTGAATCCCTTGGCTGCCGTGACGCTCACGGTGCGACTCCGATCGTCGAAAGCCCCGTGGTCTCGTCGAGACCCAGGGCGATGTTCATGCTCTGGACGGCACCGCCCGCGGTGCCCTTGGTCAGGTTGTCGATGGCGCTGATGGCGATGATGCGGCCGACGGCCGCGTCGTACGCGACCTGCACCTGAACGGCGTTGGAACCGTGGACGGACGCCGTGGCCGGCCACCGGCCCTCGGGGAGCAGGTGGACGAAGGGCTCGTCGGCGTAGGCCTTCTCGTAGGCGGCGCGCAGCGACTCGGCGGTGACGCCGTCCCCGGCCGCGGCGCTGCACGTGGCGAGGATGCCGCGCGGCATCGGGGCGAGGGTCGGCGTGAAGGAGACCGCGACCCGCCGTCCCGCCACCCCGCTCAGGTTCTGGATCATCTCGGGGGTGTGCCGGTGGCCGCCGCCGACGCCGTACGGCGACATGGAGCCCATGACCTCGCTGCCGAGCAGGTGGGGCCTCAGCGCCCTGCCCGCGCCGGAGGTGCCGGAGGCGGCGACGACCACGGCCTCCGGTTCGGCGAGCGAGGCCGCGTAGGCCGGGAACAGGGCGAGGGAGACGGCGGTGGGGTAGCAGCCGGGTACCGCGATGCGCCTGGCCCCCTCCAGCGCGGCGCGGGCGCCCGGGAGTTCGGGGAGGCCGTAGGGCCAGGTGCCGGCGTGCGGGGAGCCGTAGAACCGCTCCCAGTCGGCGGGGTCCCGCAGGCGGAAGTCGGCGCCCATGTCGACGACCAGCACCTCGTCGCCGAGCTGCTCGGCGACGGCCGCGGACTGTCCGTGCGGCAGTGCCAGGAAGACGACGTCGTGCCCGGCGAGGGCCTCGGGCGTGGTCTCGGTCAGCACGCGGTCGGCCAGCGGCAGGAGGTGCGGCTGGAGCTCGCCGAGCCGCCGGCCGGCGTTGGAGTTGCCGGTCAGGGCACCGATCTCGACCCCGGGGTGCGCGAGGAGCAGGCGCAGGACCTCTCCGCCCGCGTACCCGCTCGCTCCGGCCACCGCCGCACGTACCGTCATGTCGAAAACCCTCCTCTGGATGGCATGACTATACGTTTCGATGCACGTTTATGCAATGGTGGGGTGTTCGGAGGCATCGGCCGGCGAGCGGCACGGCAGGATGGGCGGGGGCAGGCGCGCGCCAACGGGGCGTGCGCCCCGGGGAAGGGATGCGGGATGGCCGAGTTCTGGCCCGTGCCCGACGTGCTGGCCCATCTGGCCGGGCGCTGGCGGGTGGAGCGGAGCGTGCGGGACCTGGCGAGCGGGGACGCGGGGCGCTTCGAGGGGGTCACGGTGTTCGGTCCGCTCGACGGGGGCGGGCTGCTGCACGAGGAGTCGGGGACGTTCACCTGGCGGGGCGTGCCGCGGCCGGCGACGCGGACGCTGCGGTTCCTGCCGGGTCGCGCGCCGGGCACGGCACGGGTGCGGTTCGCCGACGGACGGCCCTTCCACGACCTGGACCTGACCTCGGGGCGGTACGTCGCCGACCACCCCTGCGCGGCGGACCTCTACCGCGGCGAGTTCACCGTCCGGGACGCCGGCCACTGGCGCACGGTGTGGCGGGTCGGCGGGCCGGCGAAGGACCTGGTGCTCACCACCGACTACGCGCGCGAGGACTGAGCGGACCGGCCGTCCGGGCGGAGGTTCCACCGGCCGATCACGTCGACCCCCTCGATCACGTCGGCCACGCCGCCCCGCCCGGTCATCGCGCGCTCACCGGGCGGGGCGGTGGCCCGTCGGGCCCGCCCGGCGCCGCGCGGCCCGGGAACACCTCGTCACAGGCCGCCCGTAGCCGTCGTACGCCCTCCGCGATCTCGGCCGTGCCCGCGACCGCCGCGAAGCTCAGGCGGAGGTGGGCGGCGGGGGGTTCGGCGCTGAAGTAGGGGCGGCCGGGGGTCAGGGCGACGCCCGCGCGCAGCGCCGCGGCGGTCAGGACGGAGTCGTCGGCGCCGTCGGGAAGGCGGACCCACAGGTGGTAGCCGCCGGACGGGACGTGCGGCAGGGCGAGTCCGGGCAGGTGGTGGGCGAGCGCACCGGTCATGGCGTCGCGGCGGGTCTTCAGCGCGGCCGACAGGGCGCGCAGGTGGCGGGGCCAGGCCGGGGAGCCGACGAGTTCCAGGGTGGCCTCCTGCAGCGGCCGGGGGACGAAGAAGCTGTCCACGACCTGGATGGCGCGCAGCCGCTCCAGGACGGGCCCGCGCGCGGCCAGCGCGCTCACCCGGAAGCTGGGCGAGGTCGCCTTGGTGAGCGAGCCGACGTGGACGACGACGCCGTCCGGGTCGTCGGCGGCCAGCGGGCGGGGCAGCGGGCCCGCGTCCGCGTGCGCGAGGCGCCGTACGAAGTCGTCCTCGACGACGAACGCGCCGGCCGCGCGGGCGATGCGCAGCACCTCCGCGCGCCGGTCGGGGGCCAGGACCGCGCCGGTCGGGTTCTGGAAGAGGGGCTGGCAGACGAACACCCGGGCCCCGCTGGCCCGGAAGGCGTCGGCCAGCAGCGCGGGCCGCACGCCGTCGGGGTCCACGGGCACCGGGACCGGGCGGAGCCCGGCCGCGCGGGCGAGGGCCAGCATGCCCGGGTAGGTGGGCGACTCCACGAGCACCGGCGCGCCGGGCGGGGCGAGCGCCCGCAGGGCGGTGGCCAGCGCGGACTGGCCGCCGGCCGCGATCAGCACCTCGGCGGCCGTGACCGCCCCGCCGATGCCGCGCGCGAACCACTCCCGCAGCTCCGGCAGTCCCTCCAGCGGCGGGCGCCCCCAGGTGCCGGGCCGCCGCCCGGCCCGGGCGAGGGCCGCGGCCATCGCGCGCTCGGGCTGCAGGCAGGGGTGCGGATAGCCGCCGCTGAACTCCAGTACACCCGGGGGCGGGGTGGCGAGCGAGACGGTGACCCCGGAGGCGTCCACCGTGCGCGGGACGAGGTCGGCGGTGCCGTCGGCGCTGAGCGCGACCTCCTGCCAGGAGGTGTCACCGGCCGGCGCGGCCGGACCGTGCGGCCGGGCGCGGAAGGCGCCGGCGCCCGGGCGGGTGACCACGAGCCCCTCGGCGGCCAGCCGGGCCAGGGCCCGCGAGACGGTCACCGGGCTCACCCGGAACCGCTCGACCAGCGCCCGGCTCGACGGCAGCTTTCCACCGGGTGGATAGCGGTCGAGGTCCATCCTCAACCGTTCCGCCAATTCGCCCACACTGCTACCCTCGTGCATGAGAACACAGAGTAGCGCTACTGACCTCATCCCGATAGCGGTGACCGCTCCGCGGGAGCCACGGAACCTCGGCACCGCGCAGGCCGCCCTCGGTGTGGTCGCCTTCTCCCTCACCTTCCCGGCCACCGCCTGGGGCCTGGAGAGCTTCGGTCCCTGGTCGCTGGTGGCCGTGCGCAGCGCGCTGGCGGCGCTGGTCGCGGGCGGCTGCCTGCTGGCCCTGCGGGTCCGGCTGCCGGAACGCCGCCACCTGCCCGGGCTCGCCGTCGTCGCCGCCGGGGTGGTGCTCGGCTTCCCGATGCTGACCACGCTTGCCCTCAGGACCTCCACCACCGCGCACGCGGCCGTCGTGGTCGGCCTGCTGCCGCTGACCACCGCCGCCTGCTCGGCCCTGCGGACGGGCAGCCGGTCCTCGCGCCGGTTCTGGCTGGCGGCGCTGGCGGGTGCGGCGGCCGTGCTCGCCTTCACCGTCGCGCAGAGCGGCGGCGCGCTCACCGCCGCCGACGGCTTCCTGTTCGCCGCCCTGCTGGTGTGCGCGGCCGGGTACACCGAGGGCGGCCGGCTGGCCCGGGTGCTGCCGGGCTGGCAGGTCATCGGCTGGGCGCTGGTGCTGTGCCTGCCGCTGAGCGTGCCGGCCGCCGCGCTGGCGCTGGCGTACGAGCCGGTGCACCTGACCGGGCACGGGACGGCCGGTGTGCTGTGGGTCGCGCTGGGCTCGCAGTTCCTCGGCCTGGTGGTCTGGTACCGGGGGATGGCTGCCGTCGGGATCCCCCGGGCCAGCCAGTTGCAGTTGGCCCAGCCGCTGCTCACACTGGTGTGGTCGGCGCTGCTGCTGGGCGAGCACCTCACGGCGGCCGCCCCGCTGACCGCTCTCGCCGTGCTCGTGTGCATCGCCGTCACCCAGCGGTCGTGATCGTGAGGAGGCCTGACCATGCGCGCATCCAAGGGCGACCGGCTTGTCCAGCACGGCAGGGTGGTCGGCCAGCACGACCAGGTCAGCGAAGTCGTCGAAGTGATGGGGGCGGAGGGCAACCCGCCGTACCGCGTGCGCTTCGCGGACGGCCACGAGGCGGTGATGTCCCCCGGTCCCGACTGCCAGGTCAAGCACAAGGACGAGGGCGTGACCCCGGACGCGGGCGGGGACCGGGACCCGCGGCTGTAGGCCGGCGCGGGGGTCCCGCCGGCAGCGGTCGGCGGCCGTCCGCGCCCTCGCCCCGGCCGGTCCGCGCCACCCTCTCGGCCGTGAGGAGGGCGTGCCCGCGCGCCTGCGGGCACCCGGCGGCGAGCGCGGGGTGCCGGGACGGCCCGGCCGGGTGTCCGGGCCGCGGGGGCCGGCCCGGGGTATCCGGTGAGGTACCGCGGCCGGGGCTCGTACGGGGACGGCCGCAGGGCGTCCGCCGCGGGCCGCACCTGTGAGGGCCGCCGTGTCGGGCGGTTGGGGACCGCCTCGTCCAGGTGGGCGGTCGGTTCCGCGGCCGGCCGCGCGGTGGCGGGGCCGGGCCGGGAGGGCCGGTCGCGGTGGGCGACCGCGGCCGGCCGCGCGCCCCGCATCCGGGCCGCCGCCCCGCGCGCCGGGGGCGCCCGCTCCCCGCGCCGGCGCCGCCACCGCGGGCCGCACCGCCCTCAGCGCGGACAGCGTCGCAGGACCGGACGCGCACCGCGGCGTCCGTCCCGCCCGCACGTCCCCGCCCGCACACCCCCGTGCGCTTTGGACCCGTACCCCCGCCGATCGTCCCGCGCCCCGGGGCGTCCCCACCCGCCCGATCGATCATCGATACTTGGCGGTAACGTGCACGACCGGAGCAGGCGCCGAACCCGGAGGTCCTGCCGGCGAGCCGGACAACAGCGAAGGGGACGATGTGACCGACATCGAGCGCGTCGGAGTCGTGGGCTGCGGCCAGATGGGCGCGGGCATCGCCGAGGTGTGCGCCCGCGCGGGACTGGACGTCAAGGTCGCCGAGACCACCGGCGAGGCCCTGGAGATCGGCCGTACCCGGCTGTTCAACTCCCTGGCCAGGGCCGCCGAACGCGGCAAGATCGGCGAGGAGGAGCGGGACGCCACGCAGGCGCGGCTCGGCTTCACCACCGACCTCGGCGAGTTCGCGGACCGCGATCTGGTGATCGAGGCCGTCGTGGAGAACGAGCAGGTGAAGACCGAGATCTTCCAGGTGCTCGACCAGGTGGTGACCCGCCCGGACGCGATCCTGGCCTCCAACACCTCCTCCATCCCGCTGGTGAAGCTGGCGGTCGCCACCTCGCGCCCCGACCACGTGGTCGGCATCCACTTCTTCAACCCCGCCCCGGTGCAGAAGCTGGTCGAGCTGATCCCGGCGCTCACCACCTCCGAGGGCACCCTCGGCCGTGCCCAGGTGTTCGCCGAGAAGGTGCTCGGCAAGCACGCCATCCGCGCCCAGGACCGCTCCGGGTTCGTCGTCAACGCGCTGCTGGTGCCGTACCTGCTGTCCGCGGTCCGCATGTTCGAGTCGGGCATCGCCAGCCGCGAGGACATCGACGACGGCATGGAGATGGGCTGCGCCCACCCGATGGGCCCGCTGAAGCTGTCCGACCTGATCGGCCTGGACACGATCGTCTCCATCGCCAACTCGATGTACGCCGAGTACAAGGAGCCGCTGTACGCCGCTCCCCCGCTGCTCCAGCGCATGGTCGAGGCGGGCCGGCTCGGCCGGAAGACCGGGTCGGGCTTCTACACCTACGGCTGATGACCCACCGCCGTCGCACCGGCTTCCGCGAGCCCGGCACCGTTTCCCGGTGCCGGGCTCGTGTCATTCACACACCGTGTGCGCGCCGGGCACGCATATGCCCCTCGCACACGCTCCCCCTGCGCCCACCTGGCGAGTTGACTCATCATGCGCATGCAAAGGATGCGGAACCACCGCTTCGACTACGGAAAGGAGTGGACCCGTGACCGCCGAGCCCGAGCATCCCGTGGTCCATGGAGAACTCGCAGAGTTACGCCGCCGCCTCGATGTGGCGTACGCGCGGGTGGAGGGAGGACTCGCTCTGCTCAGTCACCGCGCCGAGGAGACGGCCAAGGAGGTGGACGAGTTGCACTCACGCATGAGCTCACTGGAACACGCACGCTGGCCACTGCCCTCGCTCGCCGCGCTCACGGCCGTCGGCGCGCTCGTCGTGACCGTCTGGCAGGCGCTGGCGCACTAGCCCCCGGCGAGCCGGAGGTGGTGCAGCAGGAGTAACGCGGCCGCCATGTTGGCGGCCGGGACCTCCCCTCGGGCGATCAGGTCGGGGACGAGTTTGAGCGGGACCCACTCCCTGCGGTCGGACTCGAAGTCGTCCACGGGATGCCCCACGTACTCGCCCCGCTCGGACCAGTAGATGTGGTGCCGGGCGTCGGTGAGGCCGTTGGACGGTTCCACGCTCATCAGGTGGTGCAGGGGTCCCGGCCGCCAGCCGGTCTCCTCCTCCAGTTCCCTGGCGGCCGCGCTCGCGATGTCCTCGCCGTCCTCCACGACTCCCGCGGCCAGTTCCCAGCCCCAGTTGTCGGTGATGAACCGGTGCCGCCACAGCAGGAGCACCTCGTTGGCCTCGTTGACCACCGTGGCCACCGCGACCGGCCGCATCCGGATCAGGAAGTGGTCGAGATGCCGGCCGTCGGGCAGCTCGACATCTGCGAGATTGACGCTGAACCACCGGTTTTCATACACCGTTTGTTCGTTCTGTTTCGTCCATTGCACGGTTCTGCCACCTTCCGACGGGTAAGTGGCAATATCGCAGCAGGGACTCGGGACCTACAGTGCGCTCACAGCGGCACCCGCAGTGCACCGGCGATGAGTTCGGCGGCCTCGGCGGTCCCGGCCGAGCCGCAGCGCACCAGGTGTTCGCGCACCGCGCGCAGACGGTCGCGCAGCCGCTGGGACTCCATTCCGCGGGCCTGCTCGGCCATCCGCACGGCGGTCGCCACCGCCTGGTCGGCGTTGCCCTGGCGCAGTTCGATCGTGCTGAGCATGGCGAGCCGGTGCACCCGGCCCCGGTCGTGGGCGGGGGTGTCCACGGCAGCCGCCGCGTGCTCCCGTGCGGCGGCGAGTTCGCCGAGGCTCAGCAGCGCCTCGGCGACCTGCACGTTGACCAGGCCGGGCTGGACGTAGCCGGTCTCGTCCGGTTCGCGCCCGGGCCGGATGCGTTCGGCGGCCGTCTCCGCACGCCGGATGCAGGACAGCGCGCTGCCGCCGTCGCCGAGGTGGGCGTACGCCTTGGCCTGCATCGCGTACAGGTCGGACGCCAGCGCCGGGGTGATGTGCCGGCCGGCGGCGCGCAGGGCGGCCTCGGCGAAGGCGACGGCCTGCCGGTACTCCCGCATGAACAGCACCTGGTTGACCAGCAGCGCGATCACGTAGGCGCCCAACCCCCGGTCCCCGCTGGCCTTCGCCAGCCGCAGCGCCTGGTGGAAGTAGCGCTGGGCGAGCCCGTGGGCGTCGGAGTCGTAGGCGCAGATGCCCGCGATCGCCACCAGTCCGCCCGTGGCACGGTGCAGTTGGCGACCGGTGGCGTCGGTGTAGCCGCCGCGCAGCAGCGGGGCCGCCTCCGCGTTGAGGAAGCCGACGATGCGGGCACGGGTCGCGATGCCGCCGGCCTTGCGGTACATCTGCTCGTAATGGGCGCGGGCGGCGCGCAGCATCTCCAGGTCGGCCGTGGTGACCCGGTGCCCGCCGCCCCGGGAGACGTCCGTGTCCTCGGGCGGGTTCTCCCACTCCCACACCGGCATGACGGCCGGGGTCCCGGTGACCGCGGCCGCGCCGAGCACGTGCGGGCGCTGCTGTTCGTCGGAGCGCCACAGCGCGGTGGCCCGCTCCACGAAGCCGGACAGCGAGCCGGTGAGCGCGGTGGCCGGCCGGCCGGGCACCCCGAGGCCGATGTCGTCGAGGGTGACGGGCCGCTGCAGGCGCCCGGCCAGCACCTCGCAGATCAGGTCGGGCACCTGCCCGCGTGGCCGCTGCCCCTTCAACCACCGCGCGACCGCGGTGTGTTCGTAGCGGAGCGCGAGGCCCCGTCTGCGTCCGGCCTGGTTGACGTGCGCGGCGAGACCGGCGTGCGAGATCCCCGCCTCGTCCAGGATCGCGTCGAGCAGGGTGTTGGGCTGCATGGGATGACCCCCGGGTGGCCTGGTGCCGTCAGCGTAGTGGTTCGGTCTTCACACGGGGTGTGAACGAAGTGCCCGCATTCACAACGTGTGCGCGCTGTCGCTGAGCGTGTCGGCCGCGGTGGACTGGAGTGCCTCGCAAGAGGCCGGCCGGGCCGCCGGCTCCCCCCTCGTCAAGCGGCGGCCCGGCCGGATGGCTACGGTCGCGGCTGCGCGCGCGGGGCGGTCGCCCGCGCCCGCGCGGGGGAGCCGCATATGTCGTCGTCCCGCACGCCCGCCGCACGGCCCCGCTGCCGGCCGTTGCGGAGCACGAGCAGGGCGACGTCGTCGCCCGGCCTGCCGTCCGCGTGGTCCAGCAGGGCGGTGAACACCGTGCGCAGCACCACCTGCGGGGTCGCGGCGTGGTGGCGCACGGCCTCGCGCAGCGCCGCCGGCAGGGAGAAGAACCGTCCGCGGGCGTCCCGGGTGTCCTCCGCCCCGTCCGTGAACAGCACCAGGGTCTCGCCGGGCAGCAGGGGGCCGCACGCGTGGGGCTCCAGGTCCGCGGGCAGCGGGAAGGGACCCAGGGGCGGCAGCGGATCGGTGCGGCTCAGCGGTTCGACGCTCCCGCCGCTGAGCAGGTACGGCCACGGATGACCGCAGTTCAGCGCCCTCACCTCGCTGTCCCGGGTGATCTCCAGGAGCAGGACGGTGACGAACTCCTCCGCGGGCGGATGTCCCGGGTTCCGTCCGTTCGACGGATGGTCGGCGCGGGAGCGCTCGCGCAGGTGCCGGGCGTGGGCCCGCTCCAGCCGCCGCAGCACGCCGACGAGCTCGGCCTCGTCGTGCGCGGCCTCGCGGAAACTGCCGAGGACGGCGGCGACGGTGCCGAGGGCGGCCAGACCGTGTCCGCGCACGTCGCCCATGACCAGGCGGACGCCGTGCTCGGTGGCGACGGCCTCGTAGAGGTCGCCGCCCACGGTGGCGCCCCGTTCGGCGGACAGCTGGGCGGCGGCCAGGTGCAGTCCGTCGAGCCGGGGCGGCAGGGGACGCAGGAGCGCGCTCTGGGCGGCGCGGGCGACCCGGCGGACCTGCCGCAGTTCGCGCAGCAGAGCCCGGCGGCGGCATATCAGGCCGGTGCCGGCCGCGAGGAAGACGGCGCTGCCGACGATGTGTGCCCCGAGCCCGGTGGGTGCCCGTGCCTTGATGCGGATCATGCCTCTGGTCCCCCAAGTCGGGCCCTGACAGAGCAGACGGACCGGCCCCGAAAGGCCGGTCCGATTCTGTCGGCGGGGTGCCCCGGAGGGACCGGATCACCACCACTTGCCACCCGAATGAGTGAGGCAGCCCTTAATGGAGCCGCATTTATGCAGCTCACGGCGGGGATCGGCGCACTGCGGGGGCGGGCGGCCGTGGTCGGCGCCCGCCCCGTCGGCCCCCGGGGCCCTCCGCCCGGCTCGGGCCGGACCCCGCGGGGTCCGGCCCGAGCCGAGCCAGAGGTCCTAGGCCCGCAGTGCGGCCCCCGTCCGCTCACCGGCCAGCGCGACCGCTGCGTCCCGGGCGGCCGAGGCCTCGTCCACGGTCAGCGTCCGGTCCGGCGCGCGGAAGCGCAGCGCGTACGCGAGCGACTTCCGCCCCTCGCCGAGCTGGGCGGCGCTCTCGTACACGTCGAACAGGCGGATCGACTCCAGCAGCTCGCCCGCCCCCTCGCGCAGCGCCGCCTCGACGTCGGCGTGCGGCACGGACCGGTCCACGACCAGGGCGACGTCCTGCGTGGCGACCGGGAAGGACGAGATGCGCGGGCTCTTCACGAGTCCGGCGCTCGCCTCCTCCAGCGCGTCCAGGTCCAGCTCCATCGCACAGGTGCGCGCGGGCAGGCCGAAGGTCTTGAGGACCCCGGGGTGCAGCTCACCGGCGTACCCGACGACCCGCTCGGCGCCGGCCGCGACGACCGCCAGCTCGGCGCAGCGGCCGGGGTGCCACGGCCCGTACTGGCCCTTGCGGACGATCAGGTCGGTGCCGGCCTCGCGGGCGACGGTCCGCGCGGCCTCGACGGCGTCGGCCCAGTCGGCCGGGCGGCCCCCGCCCCACCAGCCGGCCTGCTCGCGGGCGCCCGCGAGGACGACGGCGGCGTGCCGGGGCTGGACGGGCAGCGCCTCGGTGAGGGAGGCGATCTCCTCGTCCGTCGGGCGCCGGTCGACCGGCAGCCGGACGGCGGCCCTCGGCTCCTCGCGGGGGTGGAAGACCAGCCCCGTCTCGAAGAGCGCCAGGTCGTGGGAGCCGCGGCCGTCGTTGCGGCGCAGTGCGCCGAGGAGGCCCGGCAGCAGCGTCGTGCGGAGCGCCGGCTCCTCGTCGGAGAGCGGGTTGACCAGCTTGACGACGCGGCGCACCGGGTCGTCGGCCGCGAGGCCCAGCCGGTCGAAGACCTGCTCGCCGAGGAACGGGTAGCTCAGCGCCTCGACGTACCCGGCGCCGGCCAGCGCGCGGCCGATGCGGCGGTGCAGGCGCTGCCGGCCGGTCAGGCCGCGGCCCGCGGGGGGCTTGGGCAGCGTGGAGGGCAGGTTCTCGTAGCCCTCCAGGCGGATGACCTCTTCGGCCAGGTCGTTCGGGTCCGTCAGGTCGGGACGCCAGGACGGGACGGTGACGATCAGCTCGTCCTGCCCGTAGACGTCGCAGCCGATCTCCTGCAGGCGGCGGACGACGGTCCCGCGGCCGTACGCGACGCCCGCGACCCTGTCCGGGTGGTCGGCCGGGACGGCGATGGTGCGCGGCGCCGAGGGCGCGATCACCTCGGTGACGCCGGCGTCCGCGGTGCCGCCCGCGAGGAGCACGAGCAGGTCGACGGTGCGCTGGGCCGCGGCGGAGGCGGCCTGCGGGTCGACGCCGCGCTCGAAGCGGCGGGAGGCCTCGGAGGACAGCTTGTGGCGGCGGGCGGTGCGCGCGACGGAGATCGCGTCGAAGTGGGCGGCCTCGATGACGACGTCGGTGGTGGTGCCCTCGGTGTCGTCGATCTCGGTGTGCGCGCCGCCCATGACGCCGGCCAGGCCGATGGGGCCGCCGTCGTCGGTGATGACGAGGTCGCCGGCGTCCAGGGTGCGGCTGACGCCGTCGAGGGTGGTGAGCTGTTCGCCCTGTTCGGCACGGCGCACCCCGATGGCGCCCCGGACGCGGGCGCGGTCGTAGGCGTGCAGGGGCTGGCCCAGCTCCAGCATCACGTAGTTGGTGACGTCCACCGCGAGGGAGATCGGGCGCATGCCGGCCTTCTGCAGGCGCCGCCGCAGCCAGATCGGGGAGTGCGCCTCCGGGTCGAGCCCGGAGACGGTGCGGGCGGTGAAGCGGTCGCAGCCGAACGGGTCGGCGACCTGCACCGGGTAGCCGTAGGCGTTGGGCGCCGGCACGTCGAGCAGGGCCGGGTCGCGCAGCGGCAGGCCGTAGGCGATGGCGGTCTCGCGGGCGACGCCGCGCATCGACAGGCAGTAGCCGCGGTCCGGGGTGACGGCGATGTCGAGGACCTCGTCGACCAGCTGGAGCAGTTCGACGGCGTCGGTGCCGACCTCGTGCTCCGGCGGCAGGACGATGATGCCCTTGCTGCCGTCGTCGCCCATGCCCAGCTCGTCGCTGGAGCAGATCATGCCGTGGGAGGTCCTGCCGTACGTCTTGCGCGCGGAGATCGCGAAGCCGCCGGGCAGGACGGCGCCGGGGAGGACCACGACGACCTTGTCGCCGACGGAGAAGTTGCGGGCGCCGCAGACGATCTCCTGGGGCTCACCGGTGCCGTTGGCCCGGCCGACGTCGACGGTGCAGAAGCGGATCGGCTTCTTGAAGCCCTCCAGCTCCTCGATGGTGAGCACCTGGCCGACGACGAGCGGGCCCTTGAGGTCGGCGCCGAGCTGCTCGACGGTCTCGACCTCGAGGCCGACCGAGATCAGCTTCTCCTGGACGTCGCGCCCGGTCTCCGTCGCCGGCAGGTCGACGTACTCCCGCAGCCAAGAAAGCGGGACCCGCATCAGATCTCCATCCCGAACGGCCGGGTGAACCGGACGTCACCCTCGACCATGTCTCGCATGTCTTCGACGTTGTGGCGGAACATCAGCATCCGCTCGATGCCGAACCCGAAGGCGAAGCCGCTGTACTTCTCGGGGTCGACGCCGCAGGCGGTGAGCACCCGCGGGTTGACCATGCCGCAGCCGCCCAGCTCGATCCAGCCCTCGCTGGAGCAGGTGCGGCAGGGCCGGTCGGGGTCGCCGACGGACTCGCCCCTGCACACGTAGCAGAGCATGTCCATCTCGGCGCTCGGCTCGGTGAAGGGGAAGTAGTGGGGGCGCAGCCGGGTCTTCATCCCCGGGCCGAAGAGCGACTGGACCATGTGGTCCAGGGTGCCCCTGAGATCGGCCATGGTCAGGCCCTCGTCGATGGCCAGCAGCTCGATCTGGTGGAAGACCGGGGTGTGGGTCGCGTCCAGCTCGTCCGTGCGGTACACGCGGCCGGGGCAGACGATGTACACCGGCAGCTCGCGCGAGAGCAGGGCGCGGGCCTGCACGGGCGAGGTGTGGGTGCGCAGGACGACGCCGCAGTCGCCGTCCTCGCCCCGGGGGCCGTCGACGAAGAAGGTGTCCTGCATCTGCCGGGCCGGGTGGTCCGGGGTGAAGTTCAGGGCGTCGAAGTTGAACCACTCCGCCTCGGCCTCGGGACCCTCGGCGATCTCGTACCCCATGGACACGAAGACGTCCGCGACGCGCTCCATCATGGTGGTCAGCGGGTGCCGGGCGCCGGCCGGGACGCGGTCGTACGGCAGGGTGACGTCCACCGCCTCCTCGACCAGCACCCGGGCGTCGCGCTCGGCCTCCAGCTCGCCCTGGCGGGCGGCGAGGGCCTTGTTCACGGCACCGCGGGCCGTGCCGACGCGCTTGCCGGCCTCGGCCTTGGCGTGCGGGGGCAGGGCGCCGATCTCGCGGTTGGCGAGGGCCAGCGGGGAGGTGGGGCCGGTGTGGGCGACCTTGGCCTCGTGGAGCGCGTCGAGGGAGTCCGCGGCGGCGAAGGCGGCGAGCGCCTCGTCCCGCATGCGCTCGATCTCTTCCGGTTTCAACGTCTCGACCTCTACAGGGTCGTACGACTTATTCGGTGCCGACATCTCTTCCCGTGCTTCCGGTTGGCTGGCTGGAGGTCCCCGTCATCGACTCGCGGAGCGCCGTGGGACACAAGGGTGCCAGGGGCCGAGTCTAACGGGGTGGAGGCGGACGAATGCGCCCGTGGGCCGCTACGCGAGGTACGCGGGGATGCTCACGGGCAGCGTGAATCGGAACTCGGCGCCGCCGCCGGAGGCGCGGCCGACCGTGATGGTGCCGCCGTGGGCCTCGACGATGCCCTTGACGATGTAGAGCCCGAGGCCGGTGCCGCCACGCTTGCTGCCCCGCCAGAAGCGGGTGAAGACGCGGTTCATGGACTCCTCCGGGATGCCGGGCCCCTCGTCGCTCACCGTGACCGACGTGCCGGTCTCCTCGCCCTCGCGGGGGGACGCCGAGGGCGTGACGTCAATGGTGACGGTTCCCTCGCCGTGCCGCACGGCGTTTTCCAGCAGGTTGCTCAGCACCTGGTCGATCTTGTCGGGGTCGGCCCACAGGGCGGGCAGCGGCTGTTCGATGCGCAGCAGGAAGCGGTCGGCGCGCTGGCCCGCGGCGACGTAGGCCTGGATGTGCCGGGAGACGGCGGCCCCGATGTCGACGGGCTGCCGGCGCACCTCCAGCCGCCCGGAGTCGATCCGCGAGATGTCGAGCAGTTCGGCGATGAGCCGGGTGACCCGGTCAGCGTCGGCGTCGACGGTCTCCAGCATCAGCCGTTTCTGGTCGTCGGTGAAGCGTTCCCACTTGGCGAGGAGCGTGGCGGTGAAGCCCTTCACGGACGTGAGCGGGGAGCGCAGCTCGTGGGCGACGGTGGCGATCAGCTCGGCGTGGCTGCGCTCGGTGCGGCGGCGGGCCTCGGTGTCCCGCAGCGTGACGACGACGCGCCGGACGGGCCCGAGGGGTAAGTCGCGCACGTACCGGGCGGAGACGAGCACCTCGCGCACGCCCGGCAGCAGCAGGTTGCGTTCGGGCTGCCGCACCCGGATGGCCAGGCCGCCGTAGGGGTCGGTGAGCTGCCACCAGCGGCGGCCCTCCAGGTCCTCCAGCGGCAGCGCCTTCTCCAGGGGTGCGCCGAGGGCGTCGGCGGCGCGGACGGCGGTGATGCGTTGGGCGGCGGCGTTGAAGCAGACGACGCGGCCGTGCTCGTCGGCGACGACGAGGCCGTCGGGCAGCTGGTCCGGGTCGACGCAGGGGCGCGCCCCGGCACGGCCGCCGTGCCGGGGCGCGGGCGGGCGGCGCCCGTCCCGCCCGTCCCGCCCGTCCGGCGCGGTGCTCGCGTCGACCACACTCATCCCTGTACCCCACCTCTCAGCCGGCGCAGGGTCCCGAGCCGGCCACCCTACTAGCTCACGGTGACGGAGCGGCACCCCGTGGGGGCGCGCTGTGCACGGGCCGACGCGTACAGGCACACGGCCGCGGCCGTGGCGAGGTTCAGGCTCTCGGCCCTTCCGTGGAGGGGGACGCGGACGACGGCGTCGGCGAGCGCGCGGGTCTCCCCGGGGAGCCCCCAGGCCTCGTTGCCGAACACCCAGGCGGTCGGCCCGCCCATGGCGCCCTTGTCCAGTTCCTCGTCGAGGTCGCGGTCGCCCGCGCCGTCGGCGGCCAGGACGCGCACACCGGCACCCCTCAGCCCCCGCACGGCCTGCTCGACCGGCACGCCGACGGCGACCGGGAGGTGGAACAGGGAGCCGACGGAGGCGCGGACGGCCTTGGGGTTGTACAGGTCGACGGAGGCGTCGGTGAGGACGACGGCCTCGGCGCCGGCCGCGTCGGCGCAGCGCAGCACGGTGCCGGCGTTGCCGGGGTCGCGCACGTGGGCGAGGACGGCGACGAGCCGCGGGCGGGCGGCCAGGACGTCCTCGAAGGGGGTGTCCAGGAACCGGCAGACGCCGACGAGCCCCTGCGGCGTGACGGTGGTGGAGATGTCGGCGACGACCTCTTCGGGGGCGAGGTGCACGCGGGCGCCGGCGCCGCGGGCCGCCCCGACGATGCCGGCGTGGCGCTCGGCGGCCTCCGCGGTGGCGAACAGCTCCACCAGCGTGGCCGTGCCGTCGGCCGCCCGGTGCCCGGCGGCCTCCCGCACGGCCTGCGGTCCCTCCGCGAGGAAGAGCCGGTCCTTGCCCCGGAAGTTCCGCCTGGCGAGCCGCCGGGCGGCGCTCACCCGGGCGGAGCGGGGGGAGATCGGCTCGGGGCCGGCAGGGGGCATCCTCTTCACCTTCAGCAGTTCGCGTTCCGCGTACAAAGCGGCGGACCCGCAGGCCAGTGCCCGCGGGTCCGTACAGTCACGTCGGCCTGGGGCCAGCGCGGCGTCACGCAGCCTTGGGGGCGTTGACGTCGCTCGGCAGCGCCTTCTGCGCGACCTCGACCAGCGCCGCGAAGGCGCTCGCGTCGTTGACGGCCAGCTCGGCCAGGATCTTGCGGTCGACCTCGACGTTCGCGGCCTTCAGACCCTGGATGAAGCGGTTGTAGGTCATGCCGTTGGCGCGGGCAGCGGCGTTGATGCGCTGGATCCACAGCTGACGGAAGTCGCCCTTGCGCTTCTTGCGGTCGTTGTAGTTGTAGACCAGCGAGTGGGTGACCTGCTCCTTGGCCTTGCGGTACAGGCGCGAACGCTGACCGCGGTAGCCGGAGGCCTGCTCGAGGATCGCCCGGCGCTTCTTGTGGGCGTTGACTGCCCGCTTGACGCGTGCCACTTGTTAACTCCTTGTAGCGGGGCCGTGGGGGGTGCTCACACGGCCCGGAAACGATGGGGTCCCGGTCCGGACGGACGGCGCTCAGGCGGCGCCGCCGCGTCACTTGCCGAGAAGCTTCTTGATCTTCGCGGCGTCGCCCGGGGCCATCTCGGCGTTGCCGGTGAGGCGACGCGTCACGCGGGACGACTTGTGCTCGAGCAGGTGGCGCTTGCCGGCGCGCTCGCGGAGCACCTTGCCGGAGCCGGTGACCTTGAAGCGCTTGCTGGCACCGCTGTGCGACTTGTTCTTCGGCATGGCGCCGTTATCTCCTCGTCGGTGGCGCTCCGGTGCCCGGTCACGGAAACCGGGCACGGTGGAGCGTCGTCTTGTTTCGGTTACGTCCTGGGGACTGGCGTCCCCCGGGATCACGCCTCGGCGGGTTCCTCGGACGGCGCCTCGGCCTCGGTCCCGGCCTCCGCCTCGGCGGGGTTCTGCGACCGGCCGGGGTTGGCCTTCGCATCGGCCTTGCGGGCTTCCTGCGCCTGGCGCGCCTCGGCCATCGCCTCGGTCTTCTTCTTGTGCGGACCGAGGACCATGATCATGTTCCGGCCGTCCTGCTTCGGGTTCGACTCCACGAAACCGAGGTCCTGGACGTCCTCCGCGAGCCGCTGCAGCAGCCGGTAGCCCAGCTCGGGCCGGGACTGCTCGCGACCACGGAACATGATCGTGATCTTGACCTTGTCGCCCTGCTTGAGGAACCGGACGACGTGACCCTTCTTGGTGTCATAGTCGTGCGGGTCGATCTTCGGCCGGAGTTTCATCTCCTTGATGACCGTGTGCGCCTGGTTCTTGCGCGCCTCACGGGCCTTCATGGCCGACTCGTACTTGAACTTCCCGTAGTCCATGAGCTTGCACACGGGCGGACGGGCGTTCGCCGCGACCTCGACCAGGTCGAGGTCGTACTCCTGCGCAAGCTCCAGTGCCTTCGCGAGCGGCACGATGCCGACCTGCTCGCCACTGGGACCGACAAGTCGCACCTCGGGAACGCGAATCCGGTCGTTGATGCGGGGCTCGGCGCTGATGGATCCTCCTCGGTAGCACCACACGGCGGTCTGGCGGACAGCCGCGTAACGTCTCTGTTCGATAGACCTAACCGCGCCGAAGCACGAAAAATGCCCCGGACGATCACAGGCGGGGCTCCATGGCAACCGGAGCACCGCCGCGATGGCCGCGGGGCGCGCTTCGGGCGGCTCCATCGTCCGTACGGAACGATGGCGGCCACCTGACCGGATGACCCGCCGTCCCGGAGGGCGGTCGGGTGGGAGATCGGAGCCTCCACTTGTGGGCCGTGCACAGTCGTGCCCGGCCGGTCGTACTCCAGACTATCAGGATCGCTTGACAAGGGCTAACGGGAGGTGGGGCCGCGCGGACCGCCTATCGTGTGGGCATGAGTGAGACCCCTCCTGAGACCCCCGACTTCGACGCGATGACCCGGGACATCGCCGAGGTCCCCGCCGTCGAGGTGATCGTGACGGTCGCCGTCAACCTGATGAGCGCCGCCGCCGTGAAGCTCGGGCTGACCGAGGAGGGCGAGAAGTACAAGGACCTGGACGAGGCCCGCAAGCTGATCACCGCGCTCGCCGGCCTGCTGGACGCGGGTGCGACGGAGATCAGCTCCTTCCACGCCGCGCCGCTGCGCGACGGCCTGAAGTCGCTGCAGCTGGCGTTCCGCGAGGCGTCGATCGTGCCGGACGAGCCGGGCCAGGGACCGGGCGAGAAGTACACCGGCCCGGTCTACGGCTAGCCGGCCGGCTCACCCGCGTACGTACAGGGGCTCGCCCGCGGGGGTGGTCCCGGCCGGCAGCAGCGCCAGGTCGAGGCCCCGCACCAGGCGGGCCCTCAGTGTCTCGTCGGCGGCCAGGCGCCCGGCGACGGCGCGGGCGGCCTCGGCGGGCGCGGCGGCCGGGTCCAGGACGAGGGCGAGGACGCCGTCGGCCCGGCCGGGTCCGAGGTGGGCGCGCAGCACGGCGGGCTCGGCGGCCACGGCGGTGCGGACGGCGGCCAGGACGGCCGGGTCGGCGAGCGGGTCGGTGCTGGTACGGCCCTCGGCGAGGGCGAGCAGGGCGGGGCCGGACAGTTCGAACGGCACCGGTCCGGCCAGGTCCAGGATGATGGTGTCCGCCTTCTCGTGCGCGGCGGCCCGCAGCGCCTGGTGCAGGGGCACGGCGACGGGGCGGGCCGCCGGGTCCCAGCGGGCGAGGGAGTCGGTGGAGGTGAAGGCGGGCAGCGCGGTGCGCGAGCCGGCCTTCAGGGTGGGCACGGCCATGTCGCTGGTCTTCTCCCGGCGCAGCCCGTTCCCGTCCTCCTCGGCCTCGCCGAGCACGGCGACGACGGGGACGAGCAGGCGGGCGCCCTTCAGCGCCTCCAGCACCGGCTCCAGGGCGCTGCGGTCCTCGGCCCAGGCGGCGAGGGCGGCGCCGAGCCGGGGGTCGGCGGAGCCGTCGTCGTCGCGGAAGCCGGGGTCGGGGATGTTCTTGTTCGCCACGGTCACCGACCCTATCGGGGGAAGGCCGCCGGGCCCGTACGGGACCGCGGTGGCGGGGCCGCCCGCCGCGGCCGGCTCCGGTGCCCCCGGCGGGGGCGTCCGCTAGGGGGTTCCCCTCCTGCGACCCCTCCACAGGGCCGCCGCCACCACCAGCAGGGCCGCCCCCACGCCGCCCGCCAGGGGGCCCGCCCAGTCCGAGGCCGGGCCGGCGGGCCGTGCGGCGTCCGGGCCCGCTCCGAAGTACTTCCGTCCGTACGGTGCCACGCGCAGCTTCTCCGGTCCGACCCGGCCGGCCGCCGCCAGGGCCGCCGCCGGATCGATCGTGCCGAAGCCGCGGGAGTCGTCGCGGCCGCCCACCGGGGCGTCGCGGGCCGTGTCCTCCAGCAGGTCCTTGACCTGGGCCGGGGTCAGGGCGGGGTGGGCCGCCCTGACCAGCGCCACCGCGCCGGAGACGAAGGCGGAGGCGGCAGAGGTGCCCCAGCCCTCGTAGTACTTGTGGTCGGGGTCGGCGATGACGACGTCCACGCCGGGCGCGCTCACGGCGGCGTACCAGCGGCGGGTGGAGAAGGAGGCGCGGGTGCCGTAGCGGTCCACGGCGGTGGCGGCGATGACGCCCGGGTAGGCGGCCGGGTAGGAGACGTGGTCGCCCTTGTCGCCGCCGTTGCCCGCGGAGGCCACGACGACCACGCCCTTCCTCAGGGCGTACTGCACGGCCTCGTCCTCGCTCGGCTCGGGGTGTGCGGAGTCGGAGTCGTCGCCGAGGGAGAGGTTGATGACGTCGGCGCCGTGGTCGGCGGCCCAGCGGATGCCGTCGGCGAGGGCGTTGCCGCGGGTGGTGCGGGCCCTGGCGCGGGCGGGGTCGCCGTCCTCCAGGATGACCCGGACGGGCAGGACCCGCGCCTCGGGCGCGACGCCCATGACGCCGTCGGCGCCGCCGGGGCCGTGGCCGTGCCCGGCGATGATGCCGGCCATGGCGGTGCCGTGGCGGGCCCAGGCGCGCTGTCCCGGGCGGGCGCCGAAGCCGATCATGTCCTTGGCGGGCAGGACGTTGCCGGTCAGGTCCGGGTGGCCGGCCTCGACCCCGGTGTCCAGGACGGCGACGGTGACGCCCCGGCCCCTGGTGGTGCGCCAGGCCTCGCTGAGGTGGAGGGCGGACAGGCCCCACTGCTGGGCGCGGATGCCGTCGGCGTACGCGGGGGCGGACGGGAGCAGGGCGAGGGAGCCGGCGAGGAGGAGGCCCGTCGCGGTCCCGGCCGCGGCCCTGCGGCGGTGGCCGCGCGCCGGCCGCCTCACGAGGGGGTCTCCGTGGCCGGGTCGACGGTCTGGCGCAGCCGCCGTTCGACGCGGTCGGCCAGGCCCTGGGCCTCGTTGCCGAGTCCGGCCTGGGCGGGTGCCGAGGTGGCGCCGGACCGGGTGGCGTCGGCGGCGGGCAGCGGCGCGTCGACGGTGCGGCCGTCGGCCCAGCCGGAGACGGTGTAGGCGACGACGGGGGCGTCGGGGAGGACGGAGAGCGTCCAGGTGGCGCGCTGCCGGTCGCCGAAGCGGGCGGCGGCGGTGCCGGCCGCGGCGTACGGCCGGGGCAGGAGGTCGGTGCGGCGGTCCAGGTGCTCGTCGCGGAAGCGGGCGGCGAGCGCGGACATCGCGGCGGGGTCGGCCCCGGTGAACAGCAGGCCGACGGTGGTGACGTAGCTCTGGGTGGCGTCGGTGTAGGTGGCGCGCAGCAGCCGGCGGCAGCCGACGGGGGCGAGGGCCTTGCGCAGCGGCGGGTCGAAGGCGCCGGCGCAGCCGCTGTCGGGAGCCACGGCGATCCTGGTCCAGGTGCGGTCGGCGCCCCCCGGACCGGCGCCGGTGCCCCGGACGGTGGGCGGGAACAACTGGTCGACGGGCACGCTGTGCCACAGGGTACGCGCCGCGCCGAAACCCGTCCGGGCGGTGCCGCCGCCGTCCCCGGTGAGCCAGCTGCCGGTCGCGGCGCCGCCGATGAGGCCGAGGCCGAGCACCAGGCAGGCCGCGGCAGCGGCGGCACGGGGGTGCAGCCGCGCGCCGCGCGCGAGCGGCCGGGCCCGCAGCCGCTCGTCGTACCCCTCGGGCTCCCCGAACGTCACGACGGGACGCCCCGCCGCGGCGGCGCCCCAGGGGAGCGTCGGGTCCGGGACGGGGGACGGGCCCGGCTCGGGTGCCGGGGGCACCGGGCGGAACCGTGCCGTGGTCCGGGACGGCGCCCCCGTCGGCGCACCGGGACCCGGGGGCCGTGCGCCGGGGCCCGGGGGCCGTGCGCCGGGGCCGTCGGCAGGGCGCGCCGGCAGGGGTCCGCCGGGGCCGTCCCCCTGCGCGCCGGGGCCGTGGGGCGGTCGCGGGGGCGCGGCGGGACGGCCACCCCCTTCGGCGGCGCCCCGGCCCGCGGTCGGCGGACCGTCCGGGAAGCGGGCCGAGGCGGCGGGCGGGGGCAGGGTTCCGGGGGCGGGAGCGGTGGTGGGGGCGGTGGTGGCGGGGCGGAACGCGGGAGGGCGGGGGCGGTCCCCGGCCGGGGTGCGGGGTGCGAACACCGAGGGTTCGTCGTCGAGGTCGCCGTCGCCGCGCGCGGGCGCGGTGCGTCCCGGACCGCGGACGCCGCCGGTGCGGTCCGCCGGAGGGGTCGGGGCGCGGCGCGCTTCCGTGCTCATGCACCCCCCGTTTCCTGGAGCCCGGGCCGTTTCCTCGTACGCGGGCCGGCGCGCTCGTCGGCCGCCGCGCCCGGTACCGAACTCCGTCCGGGCACGCATACCCGTACGGCTGGACCGGCCTGCCGGTTCAGGTGGTGCGGCCGGGCGCGTTCCGCCGTACGTGCGCGTCACTCTACGGGTTGTCCGGGGTGGAGGGAGAACCAGTCCGCGCGCCCGGGGCATCTGCCCGGAACGTCCCCCTACCCTGCGGTAATCCGGTCTGGCAGGCTTCCGCCATGACTGCGCGCGCCGCCGACCGGGCCCGTTACGACCGGGCCACCGCCCATCTCGACGCCCCGGTCGCGATCGTGGACCTGGAGGCCTTCGACGCCAACGCGGCCGACCTCGTGCGCCGGGCCGCCGGCAAGCCGGTGCGCGTGGCCAGCAAGTCCGTGCGCTGCCGGGCCCTGCTGGAGCGCGTGCTGGCCGGGGACGGCTTCCGGGGCGTGATGTCGTTCACGCTCGCCGAGTCGCTGTGGCTCGCGCGATCCGGGTTCGGCGACATCCTGCTGGCGTACCCCTCCGCCGACCGGTCCGGTTACGCCGAACTGACCGCCGATCCGAAGCTCGCCGGTGCCGTGACCGTGATGGTCGACGACGTCGCGCAGCTCGGCCTGATCGACGCCTGCCGGGCCGGCGGACGCGAGGTGGTGCGGGTCTGCCTGGAGTTGGACACCTCGCTGCGGCTGCTGGGCGGTCGGGTCCGGGTGGGGGCGCGCCGCTCGCCGCTGCACTCCCCCGGCCAACTCGCCGACCTGGCCCGGGCCGTGGCCCGGCGGCCGGGTTTCCGGCTGGTGGGCGTCATGGCGTACGAGGGGCACGTCGCCGGGGTCGGGGACGCCGTGGCCGGCCGGCCGCTGCGGTCGCGGGCCGTCCGGCTGATGCAGGCCGCCGCCCGGCGCGAACTCGCCGAGCGGCGCGGCGCGGCGGTGCGGGCCGTCCGGGCCGTGGTGCCGGACCTGGAGTTCGTCAACGGCGGCGGGACGGGCAGCGTGCAGCACACGGCCGCCGAGGACGCCGTCACGGAGATCGCGGCCGGTTCCGGCCTCTACGTCCCCCGGCTCTTCGACAACTACACGTCCTTCAGCGGCCGTCCGGCCGCCCTGTTCGCCCAGCCCGTCGTCCGGCGCCCCGGGGTGGGCGTGGTCACCGTGCTCGGCGGCGGCTATCCGGCCTCGGGCGCGGCCGGCCCGGACCGGCTGCCGGTGCCGTACCTGCCGGAGGGACTGGCGTACGACCCCCGGGAGGGGCCGGGCGAGGTGCAGACCCCGCTGCTCGGCGCGGTCGCCGACGACCTGCTGATCGGCGACAGGGTGTGGTTCCGGCACGCCAAGGCGGGCGAGCTGTGCGAGCGTTTCGACACCCTGCACCTCGTGGAGGGGGACGCCGTGACGGCGGCCGTGCCCACCTACCGGGGCGAGGGGCGCACCTTCCTCTGAGCCCCGGGCGTCCCCGGGAGGGCTCAGTGGACCGTGTCCGCCCGGTCCGGCACCACCGAGCCGTCGGCGCGCCCGGGCGGTCCCCGCGTGCCGTCGGGCGCGGTGCGGGCCGTGCTCGCGCACGGGTACGGCGCCGTCCTGCGCGACAGCGGGGGTCGCACGCTCCGGGGACCGTACACCCCGGTCCCTACAGGGGCGTGACGTACGCGCCCGAGATCCCTCCGTCCACCAGGAAGTCGGTGGCGTTGACGAAGGAGGAGTCGTCGCTGGCCAGGAAGGCGACGGCGGCGGCGATCTCCTCGGCCTCGGCGAACCGGCCGAGCGGGATGTGGACCAGGCGGCGGGCGGCCCGCTCGGGGTCCTTGGCGAACAGTTCCCGCAGCAGCGGGGTGTTGACCGGGCCGGGGCACAGGGCGTTCACCCGGATGCCCTCGCGGGCGAACTGCACGCCCAGCTCGCGGGACATGGCGAGGACGCCGCCCTTGGAGGCCGTGTACGAGATCTGGGAGGTGGCCGCGCCCATGCGGGCCACGAAGGAGGCGGTGTTGATGATGGAGCCCCTGCCCTGCCGGCGCATGTAGGGGATGGCGGCCTTGCAGCACAGGTAGACGGAGGTGAGGTTGACCTCCTGGACCCGCTTCCAGGCCTCCAGGCCGGTCTCCAGGATGGAGTCGTCGTCGGGCGGGGAGATGCCGGCGTTGTTGAAGGCGACGTCGACGCTGCCGTAGGTGTCGTGGGCCGCCTCGAACAGCGCCTCGACCTGTTCGGGGTCGGTGACGTCGACCCGGACGAAGAGCCCGCCGGTCTCCTCGGCGGCGGCCCTGCCGCGGGCCTCGTCCACGTCGCCGCAGACGACGTGGGCGCCCTCGGCGGCGAGGCGGCGGGCGCTGGCGAGGCCGATGCCGCTGCCGGCTCCGGTGACGACGGCGGTGCGGCCGGTCAGGCGGCGGCAGACGGCGTCGGGGGTCTGCGGGGTCTGCGGGGTCTGCGGGGTCTGCGGGGTCTGCGGGGTCTGCGGGGTCTGCGGGGTCACTGTACGGGGCCCTCCGTGCTGATGAAGACGTTCTTGGTCTCGGTGAAGGCGGTCAGGGCGTCGGGGCCCAGTTCCCGGCCGAGGCCGGACTGCTTGAAGCCGCCGAACGGGGTCCAGTAGCGGACGCTGGAGTGGGAGTTGACGGACAGGTTGCCCGCGCGGACGGCCTGGGAGACGCGCAGGGCGCGGCCGAGGTCGCGGGTCCACAGGGAGCCGGAGAGCCCGTAGGGGGTGTCGTTGGCGAGGCGGACGGCGTCCTCCTCGTCCGCGAAGGGCAGCAGGACGGCGACCGGGCCGAAGATCTCCTCGCGGGCCGCCCGGCTGTCGTGCCGCTCCCCCGTGAGGACGGTCGGCGGGAACCAGAAGCCGGGGCCGTCGGGGGCGCTGCCGCGCAGGGCGGGGGCGTCCTCGGGGACGAAGGACCGCACCCGGTCCAGTTGCCCGTGGGAGATCAACGGGCCCATCCGCGTCTTCTCGTCGGCGGGGTCGCCCACCACGACGGCGGCCAGCGCGTCGGCGAGGAGGGCGCGGGCCTCGTCGTACACCGGGGCGTGGACGAGGATGCGGGTGCGGGCGCAGCAGTCCTGGCCGGAGTTGTCCAGGAAGGAGAAGGGGTCGAGGGCGGCGGTGAGGTCGGCGTCGGCGAAGACGATGTTGGGGCTCTTGCCGCCGAGTTCGAGGGTGACCGGTTTGACGAGGCGGGCGCAGCGCTCCATGACCTCGCGGCCGGTGCGGGTGGAGCCGGTGAACACGATCTTGGCGACGCCGGGGTGGTCGACCAGGGCGCGGCCCGCGACGGCGCCGTGGCCGGGGAGCACCTGGAGGAGGTGGTCGGGCAGGCCGGCCTCCAGGGCGAGTTCGGCCAGGCGCAGTGCGGTGAGCGGAGTGGCCTCGGCGGGTTTGAGGACGACGGCGTTGCCGGCGGCGAGCGCCGGGAAGGAGCCCCAGGCGGCGATGGGCATGGGGAAGTTCCAGGGGGCGATGACGCCGACGACCCCGAGGGGTTCCTGGAAGGTGACGTTCCAGCCGCCGGGGACCGGGATCTGCCGGCCGAGGACGCGTTCGGCGCCGCCGGCCGCGTACAGCAGCAGGTCGCGGGCGTTGCCGGCCTCCCAGCGCGCGTTGCCGATGGTGTGGCCGGCCTCGCGGACCTCCAGCCGGGCCAGTTCCTCGACGTGGGAGTCGACGGTGTCGGCGAAGCGGCG
The DNA here is from genome assembly GCF_030499535.1 of Streptomyces sp. TG1A-8. Taxonomy (NCBI): domain Bacteria; kingdom Bacillati; phylum Actinomycetota; class Actinomycetes; order Kitasatosporales; family Streptomycetaceae; genus Streptomyces; species Streptomyces sp. TG1A-8. The sequence continues at coordinate 5,692,689 of NZ_JASTLB010000001.1, read as the reverse complement.
CAGCAGCCGGGCCCGGTCGGCGGGCGCGAGGGCGGCCCATCCGGCCTGGGCGCGGGCGGCCCGTACGACGGCGGCGTCCACCTCGGCCGCGCCGGCGGCCGGAACGGTGGCGACGACCTCCTCGGTGGCGGGGTTGAGGACCTTCAGCTCGTGCGGGTCGGACACGGGGTGACCTTTCACAGGCGTTCGAAGGAGCGGCGCAGCTCCCAGTCGGTGACCGCGGCGTCGAAGGCCTCCAGTTCGACGCGGGCCATGTTGCGGTAGTGGGCCACGACCTCGTCGCCGAAGGCGGCCCGGGCGATGACGCTGTCCTCCCAGAGGCCGGCGGCCTCGCGCAGGGTGGTGGGGACGTGCGCGTAGTCGGCGGCGTAGGCGTTGCCGGCGCAGGGCTCGGGCAGGTCGAGCCGGTGCTCGATGCCGTGCAGGCCTGCCGCGACGAGTCCGGCGACGGCCAGGTACGGGTTGACGTCGCCGCCGGGGAGGCGGTTCTCGAAGCGCAGGGAGCGGCCGTGGCCGACCACGCGCAGGGCGCAGGTGCGGTTGTCGTGCCCCCAGGCGACGGCGGTGGGGGCGAAGGAGCCGGGCTGGAAGCGCTTGTAGGAGTTGATGTTGGGGGCGTAGAGCAGGGAGAAGTCGCGCAGGGCGGCGAGCTGCCCGGCGAGGAAGTGCCGCATGACCTGCGACATGCCCTCGGGTCCGGCCATGGCGTTGGCGCCGTCGGCGTCGGTGAGCGAGAGGTGGATGTGGCAGGAGTTGCCCTCGCGCTCGTTGTACTTGGCCATGAAGGTGATCGACACGCCCTCCTGGGCGGCGATCTCCTTGGCACCGGTCTTGTACAGGGCGTGCTGGTCGCAGGTGCGCAGGGCCTCGTCGTAGCGGAAGGCGATCTCGTGCTGGCCGGGGTTGCACTCGCCCTTGGCGGACTCGACGGTCAGGCCGGCGCCGGCCATGTCGTTGCGCAGGCGGCGCAGCAGGGGCTCGATGCGGCCGGTGCCGAGGATGGAGTAGTCGACGTTGTACTGGTTGGCCGGGGTCAGCCCGCGGTAACCGGTGTTCCAGGCCTGCTCGTAGGTGTCCTTGAAGACGATGAACTCCAGCTCGGTGCCCACCTGGGCGGTGTGGCCGAGGGCGGCGAGCCGGTCGAGCTGGCGGCGCAGGATCTGGCGGGGCGCGGCGGCGACCGGGGAACCGTCGCTCCAGGCGAGGTCGGCGAGGAGCAGGGCGGTGCCCGGGTGCCAGGGGACGCGGCGCAGGGTGGACGGGTCGGGGCGCATGGCGAAGTCGCCGTAGCCGCGGTCCCAGGAGGACATCGCGTAGCCGTCGACGGTGTTCATCTCGGTGTCGACGGCGAGCAGGTAGTTGCAGCCCTCGCTGCCGTGCTGCAGGACCTCGTCGAGGAAGAAGCGGGCGGCGAACCGCTTTCCCTGGAGCCGCCCTTGCATGTCGGGGAAGGCCAGGACGACAGTGTCGATCTCACCGCCGGCGACGAGGGCGTGCAGTTCCTCGACGCTCAACGGGGGTGTGCGGTCTGCCACGGGCGGACTCCTTGGGCTTCTGCGCGCTGTTTCGGCCGGGCCGGGAGCCATAAGGTATTGCCGGGAACCATTGCCTGGGAAGGGGGCACGGCCGGATGTCGCGGGAGACGGAGGCGCGGCGGGCGGGCGACCGGCTGGCCGCGGTGCTGCGGCCGGTACGGGCGGGCAACGGCTTCGAGGAGGCGCTGGAGCAGGTCCTGCAGGTCGTACGGCTCGGCCTGGTGCCCGGCGGCGAGCGGCTGCCCGCCGAGCGGGAGCTGGCGGAGCGGCTCGGGATCAGCCGGGTGACGCTGCGCGAGGTGCTGAAGGTGCTGAAGGAGCAGGGCCTGGTGGAGCCGCGGCGCGGGCGGTACGGCGGAACGTTCGTGCTGCCGCGCACGGACGCGGGCGGCGGGGAGGAGCTGCGGCGGCGGGTCGCCGGGACCGACATCGAGGACGTGCTGCGCTTCCGGGAGGTGCTGGAGGTGGGGGCGGCCGGGCTGTGCGCGGGGCACGGGCCGGACGCGGAGCGGGCCGGGCGGCTGCGGGAGGCGCTGGAGCGCACCCGGGAGGCGCCGCTCGCGCAGTACCGGCGCCTGGACACGCTGCTGCACCTGACGCTGGCCGAGCTGAGCGGCTCGCCGTCGCTGGCCGCGCAGTACGCGGCGGTGCGGGCCACGGTCAACGGCCTGCTCGACTGCATCCCGCTGCTGGTGCGCAACCTGGAGCACTCGCAGCGGCAGCACACCGCGCTGGTGGAGGCGGTGCTGGACGGCGACGCGGACGGGGCCCGGGAGATCATGCGGGAGCACTGCGCGGGCACGGCGGCGCTGCTGCGGGGGTTCCTGGCGTGAGCCGGGTCTGCAAAGGTGTGCGCGTGCACCTTTGGAAGGGCGAGCGGAGCACCGGGAGGGCAGTGTGACCGTACGACCGCTGATCGGTGTCAGCACCTACCTGGAGAGGGGTGCGCGCTGGGGCGTGTGGGAGCTGGAGGCGGCGCTGCTGCCCGCCGCGTACCCGCGGCTGGTGCAGCGGGCCGGGGGGCTCGCCGTCATGCTGCCGCCGGACGCGCCCGAGCGGGCCGCCGCCACGGTGGCGCGGCTGGACGGGCTGGTCGTCGCGGGCGGGCCCGACGTGGACCCGGCACGGTACGGCGCCGAGCGCGACCCCCGCACGGGGCCGCCCGCGCCGGAGCGGGACGCGTGGGAACTGGCGCTGATCCGGGCGGCGCTGGCGGCGCGGGTGCCGCTGCTGGGCATCTGCCGGGGGATGCAGCTGCTGAACGTGGCGCTCGGGGGCACGCTGGTCCAGCACCTGGAGGGGCACGCGGAGGCGGTGGGGGCGTTCGGCGGGCACCCGGTGCGGCCGGTGCCGGGCACCCTGTACGCCGGGGTCGTGCCCGAGGAGGTGACGGTGCCGACGTACCACCACCAGGCGGTGGAGCGGCTCGGGGCGGGGCTGGTGCCCTCGGCGCACGCGGCGGACGGGACCGTGGAGGCCGTCGAGCTGTCGGCGGCCGGGACCTGGGTGCTCGGCGTGCAGTGGCATCCGGAGGTGGGCGGGGATCCGCGGGTGATGCGGGCGCTGGTCACCGCGGCGTCCTGACCGCGCCCGCCGGGCGGCGGCCGCACGCTCACCCCCGTGTCAGCGACAGCGGCTCGCGCGCCGGCCCCGCGGGCCGGTGCCCCGTGGGCCGCACCGCGCGCAGGTACCGGCGGAGCGACACCCCCTCCACCGGGATGCTCACCAGGCGCCGCAGCGCCAGTTCCTCCCCCACCGCGAGCTCGCTCAGCACCGACGGGCCCGCTCCGCTGACCGCCGAGGCCTTCACCCCGGTGGTCGAGGACAGCTCCGTCAGGGGACGGGCCGGACCGCCGAGGGCCGCGTCGAGGGCCTGCCGGGTGCCGGAGCCCCGCTCACGCAGGATCAGTGGCGTGGCCGCCAGTTCACCGGCCGTCACCGGGCGCCGACGGCGGGCCCAGGGGTGGGCGGGGGCGGTGACCACGATCAGGCGGTCGTGGCCGACGACCGCCGAGTCCAGGGCCGCCGGGACCGTCAGCCCCTCCACCAATCCCGGGTCGGCCTCGTCGGCCAGCAGCAGTTCCGCGACCCGCGCCGAGTTGCCCGCCAGCAGGGACACCGCCGTGCCGGGCCGTTCGGCGTGCAGGGCCGGCGGCCAGCCCGGCAGCAGGTACTCGGCGATGGTCATGCTGGCGGCGACCCGCAGCCGGGAGTCCCGCCGGTCGCGCAGGGCCCGGGCGCCCGCGTCGAAGGCCGCCGCCGCCTCGACCACCCGCCGGGCCCAGTCCGTCACCTGGTCCTCGGCCCGCTCGGGCAGTCCACCACCGCCGTCGGCCTGGTCGCGGACACGGCGCCCGGGGTGGTGACGGCGCCGTACGACCGCGGCCTCGCCGTCCTGGCCGTGCTGTACGGGGTGCCGGTGATGGGGTTCGCGCTGCTGTGGCTGGGGCTGGCCGCCGCGCACGTGGTGCGGGCGCGGCGGGGGATGGGGTTTCGCGCCGACCTGGTGGGCGTTCACCTTCCCGGTGGGCACCTGCGTGACCGGCGCGGCGGCCCTCGCCCGGCACACCGGTCCGGCGGTGTACGACGGGCTGTGCGCCGTCCTGTACGGCGCCCTGGTCGCCGCCTGGCTGGCGGCCGCCGCCGCCGGGACCGTACGCGGTCTGGTCAGCGGCGCGCTGCTCGCAGCGCCCCGGCCAGCACCCTCGGCGCCTCGGCCAGCGACGGGCCGTACCACGTCAGGTGCCGCCCGCTGACGAGCGCGCAGCTCAGCCCGGGGAAGGCCTCGGGTCCGTCGCCGGCGGTGAAGCGGTAGGGCTCGTCGGGCAGCACCACCAGGTCCGGGGCCGCCGCCCGCAGCTCGTCCAGGGGGACGCGGGGGTAGCGGTCGGGGTGGCCGGCGTGGAGGTGGTCGACGCCCAGGCGGGCCAGGACGTCCCCGGCGAAAGTGTCGCGGCCCAGCACCGTCCAGGGGCGGCGCCACACGGGTACGACCGCCGTCACACGGAGGGCGGGCCCGGGCGGCGCCGCCCAGGCCGCCTCCGCCTCGTCCAGCCAGCGCGGCCGCGGTGGCGCGCCGCAGGCGGCCAGCACCCGCTCCAGTTCGCGGAACGCCTGCGGCACCCCGCGCACCTCGGTGACCAGCACCTCCAGGCCGGCCGCGCGCAGGGCGTCCAGGTCGGCGGCGCGGTTCTCCTCCTCGTTGGCGAGCACCAGGTCGGGGGCGAGGGCCGCGATCCGTCCGGTCCGCGGGTTCTTGGTCCCGCCGACGCGGGTGACGGCCAGGCCCGCCGGGTGGTCGCACCAGTCGGTGGCGCCGACGAGGACGCCGGGGCGCGTCACGGCCACCGCCTCCGTCAGCGACGGCACCAGCGAGACCACCCGCACGGGCCACCTCCGGGTCATGCCGTCTAGCGGGTCCGGTCCTGCACGGCCTCGATGTGTTCGGCGACGGCCACGACGATCACCCGGGTGTCGGGGACGGTCGCCCGCCAGCGGTGCCGGACGCCGCCGGTCAGGTACAGGGTGTCGCCGCGGCCGAGGCGGTAGGCGCGGCCCTCGGCCTCGATCTCCACGGCGCCGTCGGCGACGTACATCAGCTCGTCGTTGCGGTGCTGGAACTCGCGGCCTGCGTCGTGGTCGCCGGTGAACTCGGAGGCGTGCAACTGGTGGTGCCCGCGCACCAGGGAGCGCATGCGGGGGGCGAGGCCGTCCCCGGTGAGGGGCTCGGCGCGCACGACGCCCACGCTGCACGCCGGGTCGGCGGCGGCGAGGAGCTCCACGGCCGTGGTGCGCAGGGCGTCGGCCAGCTTCTCCAGGGAGGTGCGGCTGGGGCGGGCGCGGTCGTTCTCCACCTGGCTGAGGAAGGGCACCGACAGCCCGCTGCGCGCGGCCACGACGGCGAGGGTGAGCTCCAGGGCGCGCCGGCGCCGCCGGACGGCCGCGCCCACCCGCACGGGCTGCTGTTCTTTGTGGTCGCCCATCGCTCCGGCTCCCTCCTTCACTCGTCGTGCCGCCGACCGGGTGCCCACCGGGCACACCTCCGATGACTTGTCTGCACCCTACGCACGTTCGGCAAACCGTTTCACGCCCCTGTCGCATCCCCGTCGCGCCCGGGACCCGCACCTCCACGGTTCACGCCGGCGCGCGCTCGCCGTGCGGGGCGGGTCTCCCCCGTTTCAAGGCGCGCACGGCCCTGCGTGTTCCCGCCGGGCGGCGGACGGCGGCCGCGCGGGGTTGGCCGGATCCTTGCCGTGGGCGGCCGGGTCCGGGGCCCGGGAGGTGCGGGTGATCCGGCCGGGGAGGGGGCGCCGCCGCGGAAGCGGCCCGGGCCCCGGGTGCGGCCGCGGTGACGGATGGGCGTCAGTGCCGTGCGGCATGATGCGGGCGTGACCGGACGACTCATGCTCCTCGACACCGCCTCGCTGTACTTCCGCGCCCACTTCGGTGTGCCCGAATCCGTGAGGGCGCCGGACGGCACCCCGGTGAACGCGGTGCGGGGGCTGCTGGACTTCATCGACCGGCTGGTCAGGGACCACCGGCCGGACCGGCTCGTGGCCTGCATGGACGCCGACTGGCGGCCGCGGTGGCGGGTGGACCTGATCCCGGGCTACAAGGCGCACCGGGTGGCCGGGGAACGCGGGACGGGCCCGGACGAGGAGCAGGTGCCGGACACGCTGGCCCCGCAGGTGCCGGTCATCGAGGCCGTGCTCGACGCGGTCGGCATCGCCCGGGTCGGGGTCGCGGGGTACGAGGCCGACGACGTGATCGGCACGTTCGCCGCGCGCGCGAAGGGCCCGGTGGACATCGTCACCGGCGACCGCGACCTGTACCAGCTCGTCGACGACGGGCGCGGCGTGCGGGTGCTGTATCCGCTGAAGGGCGTCGGCACGCTGCAGTTGACCGACGAGGCGCTGCTGCGCGAGAGGTATGGGGTGGACGGGCGGGGGTACGCGGACCTGGCGCTGCTGCGCGGCGATCCGAGCGACGGCCTGCCGGGGGTGGCCGGGATCGGCGAGAAGACGGCCGCCAAGCTGCTCGCCGGGTTCGGCGACCTGGCCGGGATCATGGCCGCGGTCGAGGACCCGCGGGCCGCGCTCACGCCGTCGCAGCGCAAGCGGCTGACCGAGGCGCGGCCGTACCTCGCGGTGGCGCCGAAGGTGGTGCGGGTGGCGGACGACGTGCCGCTGCCGGACGTCGACACCGCGCTTCCGCGCTTCCCGCGCGATCCGGAGGGGCTGGAGGCGCTGGCGGCCCGCTGGGGCCTGGGCGGCTCCCTGCAGCGGCTGCTGACCACGCTGGGGGCGTGAGCGCGACCCGGCGACCGGAATGTTCCGGCAAGGGCGACCGGCGGGACCTTGCGGAGGGACCGCCCACGACGGGAAAGATGCTAACTTAGGTATACCTAACCAATGCAGGAGGCCGTGATGGCAGAGCGTCCGGGGCGAAAGCCGCGCAAGCCCCATACTGCCCGGGTCGTGCGCACCGAGCGGCTGACCCCGCACATGCAGCGCGTGGTGCTCGGCGGGGAGGGCCTCGCCGGTTTCCCGGCGGACACCTGCACCGACCACTACGTGAAGCTGCTGTTCGCACCCGAGGGCGTCAGCTACCCGGAGCCCTTCGACATGGAGCGGATCCGCGCGGAGTTCCCGCGCGAGCAGTGGCCGGTGACGCGGACGTACACGGTGCGCGCCTGGGACCCCGAGCACCGCGAGCTGACCCTGGACTTCGTCATCCACGGCGACGAGGGCCTGGCCGGGCCCTGGGCCGCCCGGGTGCGGCCGGGTGAGACCGTGCGCTTCATGGGCCCCGGCGGCGCGTACGCGCCCGACACGAGCGCGGACTGGCACCTGTTCGCCGGTGACGAGAGCGCGCTGCCCGCGATCGCCCGCGCCCTGGAGTCGCTGCCCGCCGGCGTCCGGGTGCACGCGTTCGTGGAGGTGTCGGGTCCCGCGGAGGAGCAGAAGATCGACTCCGGCGTGGAGGTGGTCTGGCTGCACCGCGGGGACCGGCCGGTGGGCGAGGCCCTGCTGGAGGCCGTACGGGCGCTGGAGTTCCCGGAGGGCCGGCTGCACGCGTTCGTGCACGGCGAGGCGGGCTTCGTGAAGGAGCTGCGCCGGCTGCTCCGGGTGGAGCTGCAGGTTCCGCGCGAGGACCTGTCCATCTCCGGCTACTGGCGGCTCGGCCACAACGAGGACGGCTGGCAGGCCTCCAAGCGGGAGTGGAACGCCCGCATCGAGGCCGAGCAGGAGGACGGCACGGCGGCCGCGTGACCGGCGCCGGGACGGCGGCGCCCCCACCGGGTGCCGCCGTCCCGGCACTGCCCGGCGCCGGGGCCGCACGCCGCTTCGCCGGGGCACGTGCGTGCGGCCCCCGCCTTGCGGGCGTGGCTGCTCGGGCCCGTGCGGGTCCCCGCCCGCGGCTCTCCCGTGGATCCCGTGGGCGGGTGCGGGTCAGTCGCCCCGTACGCGCGCGTGGAGGTGCATGTCGTGCCAGCCGTCCGGGTGCAGCAGGGCGCTGCGCCTGGTGCCCTCCGGGGCGAAGCCGGCCTTGGTGGCGACGCGGCAGGACGCCCGGTTGGCGGTGGAGTGCATGAGTTCGAGCCGGTGGAAGCCGACGTCCTCCAGGGCCCAGCGGGTCAGGGCGGTCGTGGCGCGGACGGCGACGCCCCGGCCGCGGGCCCGCGCCACCGTCCAGTAGGCGACCTCGGCCACGCCGTCGCCGAGCAGGACCTGCCGCAGCGCGACCCGGCCCAGCAGTTCGTCGGTGCCGCCGTCGGCGACGGCCCACTGGGCGCCCCGCTCGGTCTCCCAGGACGCCCGCCACCGCGCGATCCAGCCGGCGGCCTCCTGCTCGCAGCCGGAGGACCTGCCGTGCCACTGGTGCAGGAGCGGGTCCTGGTAGGCCTCGTGGACGGCGGGCGCGTCCTCGGCCCGCCAGGGGCGCAGGACCAGGCCGCCGTCGGCCGGGAGCGTGGGCTGTGGCGCGCGGTTGAGGGAGCCGGTGGCCAGGACCGGGCGGATGAGGCTTGGCATGGTCGGCATCCTGCCAAGCGGCGCCCCGCGCACCCAGTCCTTTTCCGGCGCCGCGCGGCACCGCGCACCGGCGGCTCACCCCGGCCCTCCCCCGGCCGTACCCTGGGTCCCGATGAGACGCCGTACGCCACCCCCCGCCGCCCCGCTCCCGCAGCGGGACGGGGTCGATCCGGTGCGGGTGCGGCTGCCGTCCGGCGGGGCGTGGGGCACCGTGCGGGAGTACCTCGTGGCGCGGCTGACGGGGGCGGGGCCCGGCGTGGTGGCGGCGATGGTCGACGCGGGCCTGGTGGTGGGGGCCGACGGGCGGGCGGTGGCGCCGGACGAGCCGTACCGGCCGGGGATGTTCGTGTGGTTCCACCGCGAGCTGCCCCCGGAGGTGCCGGTGCCCTTCCCCGTCGAGGTGGTCCACCGCGACGCGCATGTCGTCGTCGCCGACAAACCGCACTTCCTCGCGACCACCCCGCGCGGCTCGCACGTCGCCGAGACCGCCCTGGCCCGGCTGCGGCGCGAGCTGGGCATCCCCACGCTGACCGCGGCGCACCGGCTGGACCGGCTCACCGCCGGTCTGGTGCTGTTCACGGTGCGGCCCGAGGAGCGCGGCGCGTACCAGACCCTGTTCCGGGACCGCCGGGTGCGCAAGGAGTACGAGGCCGTCGCGCCGTACGACCCCGCGCTCGCCCTGCCCCGGACCGTGCGCAGCCGGATCGTGAAGGAGCGCGGGGTGCCGGCCGCGCGGGAGGTCGAGGGCGAACCGAACGCGGTGACGCACGTGGAGCTGGCCGAGCACCGGGAGCGGGACGGCCTGGGCCGGTACCGGCTGGTCCCCGAGACCGGGCAGACCCATCAGCTGCGGGTGCACCTGAACGCGCTGGGCGTGCCCATCCTCGGGGACCCGCTGTACCCGCGGGTGAGCGGGCCGGGACCGGCCGGTGACTTCCGGCGTCCGCTGCAACTGCTCGCGCGGCGGCTGGAGTTCACCGACCCGGTCACGGGGGCGGAGCACTCCTTCGTCAGCGGGCGCACCCTGCGGGCCTGGTCCTGCCCGCAGCGGTGGGCGGACCCGGGGGCGGCCTGCGGACCGGGCCGGCGGGACGGGGCGGCACCGGCCGGGCCGACGGGAGCCGGAGGGCGTCCCTGAGGACCGGCGCCGGCCCGTCCGCGCGGCTCACCCGCCCCGCCACCAGCGCAGCGGCCGCCACACGTGCTCGGGGCGGGCCGGTTCCGGCGGTGCCGGGACGGGCCGCGGTTCGGGGTCGGGCAGGGGGCCGCCGGCCGGGGCGCGGGGTGGCGGGGGCCGGGGCGCTCGTGCGGGCCGCCGCCGAAGGCGGGGTGGGGGCGGTTGCCCGTCATGTCGGCCCCCGGTCCGGGCCGCACGCGCGGGCACGGCGGGCGACGGCACGGCGGAGGCGCGCGGCCGGCCGGTGGGATCCGGCCGCCGCGGTCCGTCCCCGCCGGGCCGGACCTCACCGGCCGGGTCTCACCCCACCGACGAATAGGCGACGACGCCCCGCAGCAACTGGTCCACAGCCTTGCGCGCGGCCTTCGCCACGGTCGAGCCCGCCACGGGAGAGGCCGCCGAGATCTGCCCGAGGACGTCGATCACCTGCTTGCACCACCGCACGAAGTCGCCGGCGGGCATCTCGGCCTCCCGCAGCACCTCGTCCAGGCCCTTGCCGGAGGCCCACATGTAGGCGGCCCAGGCGAATCCGAGATCCGGCTCCCGCTGCCCGACGCCCTCGGTCTGGCTGATCCGGAACTCCTCCTCCAGGGCGTCCAGCCGGCCCCAGATCCGGACCATCTCGCCGAGTGCCGCCTTGGCCTTGCCCGAGGGCAGCTTGGGCGCCATGGCGTCGTCGCCGACCCGTGCCTCGTACACCAGTGCGGAGACGCACGCGGCCAGCTCGGCGGGGGCCAGGCCCTCCCACACGCCCTCGCGCAGGCACTCGCTGGCGAGCAGGTCGAGCTCGCCGTACAACCGGGCGAGCCGCCTGCCGTCCTCGGTGACCTCGTCGCCGCGCAGGTAGTCCATCTCGGTCAGCAGGGCCACGATCCGGTCGAAGGTCCGCGCGATGGTGTTCGTACGGCCCTCGATGCGGCGCTCCAGCTGCGAGGTGTCGCGCAGCAGCCGGTGGTAGCGCTCGGCCCAGCGGGCGTGGTCCTCACGGTCGTTGCAGCCGTGGCAGGGGTGGGCGCGGATCGCCGTGCGCAGCCGGGCGATCTCCCGGTCGTCGGCCGCCTGGGAACGCTTCTTGCGGGCCCGCTCCGGCGGGATGTGCCCGGCCTTCGTGCGCAGCGCGGAGGCGAGGTCGCGGCGGGACTGCGGGGAGCGCGGGTTGAAGGACTTCGGGATGCGCATGCGGTCCAGCGGCTCCACCGGCACCGGGAAGTCGATCGACGCCAGCCGCTTGACCTGCCGCTCGGCGGTCAGCACCAGCGGACGCGGACCGTCGTGGTGGTCGAAGCCCCGGTGCCCGTTGGAGCGGCCGGCGGGCAGCCCGGGGTCCAGGACCAGGGCCAGTCCCGCGTACTTGCCCGTCGGCACGTGGATCACGTCACCCGGCCTGAGCTTCTCCAGGGCGACGGCGGACTCGGCGCGCTGCTGGCTCGCGCCCTGCCGGGCCAGCTCGGTCTCGCGGTCCTTCAGCTCGCGGCGCAGCCGCGCGTACTCCTCGAAGTCGCCGAGGTGGCAGGTCATGGAGGCCCTGTAGCCCTCCAGCCCCTCCTCGTTGCGCTGCACCTGCCGGGAGATCCCGACGACCGACTTGTCCGCCTGGAACTGCGCGAAGGAGGTCTCCAGCAGCTCGCGGGAGCGGTGCCGGCCGAACTGCTCGACCAGGTTGACCGCCATGTTGTACGACGGCTTGAAGCTGGAGCGCAGCGGATAGGTGCGCGTGCCCGCGAGGCCGGCCAGGTGCTCGGGACTCGTGCCGCGCTGCCAGAGCACGACCGCGTGGCCCTCGACATCGATGCCGCGGCGGCCGGCACGCCCGGTGAGCTGCGTGTACTCGCCCGGGGTGATGTCGGCGTGCTGCTCGCCGTTCCACTTGACGAGCTTCTCCAGCACCACCGAGCGGGCGGGCATGTTGATGCCGAGCGCCAGGGTCTCGGTCGCGAACACGGCCTTGACCAGGCCGCGCACGAACAGCTCCTCGACGACCTCCTTGAAGGTGGGCAGCATGCCCGCGTGGTGGGCGGCGATGCCGCGCTCCAGGCCCTCCAGCCACTCGTAGTAGCCGAGCACGTGCAGGTCCTCGTGCGGGATGGCGGCGGTGCGCTCCTCGACCAGGGCGCGGACCTGGTCCCGGGCCTCCTCGTCGTTGAGCCGCAGGCCCGCGTACAGGCACTGCTGGACGGCGGCCTCGCAGGCGGCGCGGCTGAAGATGAAGGTGATCGCGGGCAGCAGGCCCTCGGCGTCCAGGCGCTCGATGACCTCGGGCCGGCCCGGGGTCCACACCCGGGAGCGCTGTCTGCGCTCCCGCTCCCGGTCGGCCTCGCGCATGGCGCGTCCGCGCCGGCGGTCCTGGTAGGACGGCCGCGTCGCCTCCATGCGGGCCAGGCGGACGAGGTCGGGGTTGACGGCCTTCTTGTGGCCCTCGCCCTCCTCGAACAGGTCGTACATCCGGCGCCCGGCGAGCACGTGCTGGAACAGGGGCACGGGCCGGTGCTCGGAGACGATCACCTGGGTGTCGCCGCGGACGGTGTCCAGCCAGTCGCCGAACTCCTCGGCGTTGGACACGGTCGCCGACAGCGACACGAGGGTCACCGACTCGGGCAGGTGGATGATCACTTCCTCCCACACGGCGCCGCGGAAGCGGTCGGAGAGGTAGTGCACCTCGTCCATGACCACGTGACCGAGGCCGAGGAGGGTCTGCGAGCCGGCGTAGAGCATGTTCCGCAGGACCTCGGTGGTCATCACGACCACCGGGGCGTCGGAGTTCACGCTGTTGTCACCGGTGAGCAGGCCGACCCGGTCGGTGCCGTAGCGGCGGCACAGGTCGGCGTACTTCTGGTTCGACAGCGCCTTGATGGGCGTCGTGTAGAAGCACTTCTTGCCCTGCCGGAGGGCGAGGTGGACGGCGAACTCGCCCACGATCGTCTTGCCGGAGCCGGTGGGGGCGGCCACCAGCACGCCCTTGCCGGCCTCGAGTGCCTGGCAGGCCTCGATCTGGAAGGGGTCGAGGCCGAAGTCGTACATCTCGCGGAAGGACGCGAGCGCGGTGGCCTGCTCGGCTGCCCGCCTGCGGGAAGCCGCGTACCGCTCGGCCGGTGAGAGGTCCTCTGTCATCGTGCTTTCGAGCGTACCGGGCCGCGCTGACAACAGGACGATCATTGTCCGGAACGTGGACGGTCCATGACGCGGGACGCCCCCGCCCCTGAGGGGCGGGGGCGTCCGGACGGCGTCGGCGGTGCGGCTCAGGTCACGTCGTCGTAGCCGTTGACCCGCTCGGCGCTCAGCTGCTCGGGCAGGGCGCCGGTGGCCGCGACGGGCTCGACGGCGCCGATGTCCTCGGGGGTGAGGTCCAGCTCGGAGGCCTCGTCGTCGTCGGGGCCCGCCGCGGCGCGGCGGCGCCTGCGCCGGTCGTTGAACAGCGAGAAGGCGACCGCACCGAAGTACAGCACCCAGATCGGTCCGGCGAGCGCCAGCATGGACAGCGGGTCGGTGCTCGGGGTGGCGACGGCCGCGAAGATCGTGATGCCGAGGATCATGGCGCGCCACCAGCCGAACATGCGCCGGCCGGACAGCACGCCGGTGAGGTTCAGCATGATCAGCAGCAGCGGCAGCTCGAAGGAGAGGCCGAAGACGATCACCATGCGGGTGACCAGCTGCAGCAGGTCGTCCAGCGGCAGCAGGTTGGCGATGCTGCCGTTCGGCGTGAAGTCGATCAGCACCTTCGCCGTGGTGGGCAGCACCCTGTAGGCGAAGAACGCGCCGCCGAGGAACAGCGGGGCCCCGGTGAAGACGAAGGCGTAGGCGTACTTCTTCTCGTGCCGGTGCAGACCCGGCGCGACGAAGGCCCACAGCTGGTACAGCCAGATCGGGGAGGCGAAGACGACGCCGGCCGTCAGGGAGACCTGGAGGGCGAGCGTGAAGGGGGCGAGCAGGCCGTTGATGGTGATCTGCGCGCACTTGTGGGTCGAGTGCGAGGCCCCGGCCAGTTCCGAGAAGGTCTGGTCGCAGCCGATCGAGTCGAGGATCGGCTCGGTCAGGAAGTTGATGATGTCGTTGTAGAAGAAGGCGGCGACGACCGTCACGACGACGATGGCCAGCAGCGCCTTCGCGAGCCGGTTGCGGAGCTCGCGAAGGTGATCCGCAAGGGGCATCCGCCCCTCGGGATCCCTCTCCTTCTTGCGGGCAGGCTTGGGCAACCCACGTCCTCATCTCGTGCGGCGGGCCGGGGTCCGGCCCTGCGTCAGCGCTGGGGGGTGTCCGTCGGCTCGTTGACCGGCCGCGAGCTGGCCACGTCGCCGGGAGCCGCCTGGATGGTGCGCTGGGCCGGGGGCTGCTCGTTGGCGCCGGGCGCCTGGGGGGAGCTGTTGCCCTCTTCCTTCATCGCCTTGGCCTCGCTCTTGAGGATGCGCGCGGACTTGCCGAGCGAGCGGGCCATGTCCGGAAGCTTCTTCGCGCCGAACAGCAGGATGATGACGACGAGGATGAGAATGATCTCGGGGGCTCCGAGCCTTCCGAACATAAGTCTTTACCTTCTCACCGAGGCGGCTGGGTGGGGTGCTGTCCGGCCAGTCGGACCTGTATCTGAGTGGCCGTGCCGGCAGCGATCGTAACGCTCGGGGGTAAACGTGAGGCAATCCCCGTGCACACTCCCGGTACGCGGCACGCGCCTCGTTCTTCGTACCGCGACCAGCAGCGTACCTGCCCCTGCGGTCGCCACGACAGGGCGAAGTGCCGCAAAGCACGTGTGCCGCCCGCCTCACCGGGGCCGCGCGGCGGGCCTCAGAGGGTGTCCGCGGCGCGGGCCGCGCTCACCGCCGCCCGCTCCAGGTCCTCGGCCGCCCGGTTGATGCGGCGCCCGGACTCCGCCACCTGCTGCCCCAGGCGGCGGGCCTCCAGGAAGACCCGGACGGCGAGCACCCCCAGCACGGCGAGACCCACAGAACCCACGGCTACCGCGAACATCGGCCAGAACATGACGCCGAGCCTAGACCGTCCTACGCCGTGGAGTGCAGCCGCAGGGTCCTGACCCCGCCGCCGGTGAGCAGCTCGACGATGCGCTCCCCCGCGGGCTTGCGCACCGAGGCGCCGCACTCGGGGCAGGTGAAGGAGTAGAACGTCGTCCGGCTGGTGGCGCCGATGGCCAGGCGCAGGGCGCTCGCGGCGAGCTCGAAACGGCCCCGGCAGTCCGGGCAGCCGGCCCGGAACACCACGGGGACCGCTCTCTTCATCCCCGCGAAGGCGGCCGCCACCGTCATTTCCCTCGCACCGGACACCGGGGACTCGCTCACTGCCCTCGCTCCTCTTGTCTCTGGTCGTTCGCCATCGCACGCCGGCCCCGGTGCCGCGCCGCCGCCGGGGGCGGCGCCGGTACGGCTCACTGCGGCCCGTCGGGCGGACCGGACCCCGGCCCGCCGGCCCCGGCCCGCACCGCCGCGGGCGCGTCGTAGGCGGCCAGGGCCTCGCGGGCCGCCCGGCGGGCGCTGTCGGCCAGCTCGGGCGGCGAGACGATCCGTCCGTCGGGGCCGAGCCGCAGCGCCAGCCGTCTGAGGGAGGCCGGGTCGGGGGTGCGCAACGTGATGCGCAGCCCGCCGTCGGCGAGCTCCTCCGCGCTGTCGTGCGGGTAGTACTCGGCGACCCAGCGGCCGCCGGGGCCCACCTCGACCACGACCTCCGGGTCCTCCGCGGCCGGCTGCACCAGCGCCTCGGAGAGGTCCCGCAGCTCCACCTCGGGCGGCGCGGACGGCTCGTCGAGGATCCTGATCTCGGCGACCCGGTCGAGCCGGAAGGTGCGCCGCGCCTCGGAACGGCGGCACCACGCCTCGACGTAGGTGTGCCCGACGCTGACCAGGCGGATGGGGTCGATCTCGCGCTCGGTGACCTCGTCACGGGCCGGCGAGTAGTAGCGGATCCACAGCCGGCGGCGCTCGGAGATCGCCCGGTCGACGTCGGCGAAGACACCGCCCTCGGACTCGAAGGTCACCGACAGCCGGGAGCTGGCGCCGGCGGCCTCCCCCGCCGCGGCCTCCACCTTGGCCGTCGCCCGCAGCAGCGCCTGGCGGTCGCCCTCCCGCAGGCCCGGCAGCGTCGACACCGCGCGGGCGGCCACCAGCAGCGCGGTCGCCTCGTCGGCGGCGAGCCGCAGCGGCTCGGCCGCCTCCTCGCCCAGCGCGGCCGGGTTGTGCCACCAGATGCGCTCGCCGTCGGTGTCGATGTCCAGCAGATCGCCGCCGCGGAAGCTGGTGCCGCACATGGGCAGCACGTCCAGGTCGGAGACCAGTTCGTCCTCGGTGACGCCGAAGGCGCGCGCGACGTCCGCGATCCGCGCGCCGGGGCGCTCCCTGAGGTAGGTCACCAGGGAGAGCATCCGCCGGGTCTGGTCGATGGCGTTCACGGGCCTGACCGGTTTGCCTGCCATAGTCCTGCTCCGCTTTCCCTCAGCCCTTGGCCACGGCACGCAGCCGGTCCACCACGTCCGCGCGCAGCTCGGCCGGCTCCAGCACCACCACGTCCGGCCCGAACTCCACCAGCCAGGCGTCCAGGCCGTGCCCGTACGGAATCAACAACTCGTCCCAGCCGTCCGGGAGTTCCCGCACCGTGGTGGCCTTCGCCCGAAGGGGGTAACCCGCGCCCGACCGCAGCCGGATCAGCGCCGACCGGTCGGCGACCTCCCCGGCCCAGCTCGCGACGGTCTCGCGCACGGTGACCACGTCCGGGACCGGCGCGGTGAAGCCGCTGCCGCGCGCCCGGACCCTGCCGGTGATCCGGGAGAGCCGGAACACGCGCTCGGCGCCCCGGTCGCGGTCGAAACCGGCCAGGTACCAGTGGCCGCGCCAGCATTCCAGCGCCCACGGTTCGACGTGCCGCGGCTCGGGGCGGGCGGCGGAGGCCTTGCGGTAGTCGAAGAGCACCGGGCGGCGGTCGCGGCAGGCCAGCATCAGCGGCTCGAACGCGGCCTCGTGCACGGGAATGCGCGGCTCCAGGGCGCCGTGCGCCCCGTACGGGTCGACGTCCTCGGGCAGCCCGGCCGCGCGCAGCTTCTGCAGGGCGCCGCTGGCCGCGCCGGCCAGTCGCGCCTGCTGCCAGACCTTGGCGGCCAGCCCCAGGGCGGCGGCCTCCTCGGCGTCCAGGGTGATGGGCGGCAGCCGGTTGCTGTCCCGGCGCGCGAGGTAGCCCACCTCGCCGTCCAGGTTCTCCACGGTCTCGATGACCAGGCCCAGCTCGCGCAGGTCGTCCTTGTCCCGCTCGAACATCCGGTTGAAGGAGTCGTCGCTCCCGGCCTCGAGGTAGGCCTCGATGGACCCGCGCAGCTCGCGCTTGCTGAGCGGCCGCCGCGTCCCGAGCAGACACAGCGCGAGGTTCATCAGCCGCTCGGCCTTGGCAATGGCCATCGACGCCCTTCGCCTTCCCTATGGTGCTTCCGACCGATGACCGTACCGCTCCGCGGTGTCGCGGCAAAAGTCGGAGCAAAGGTGGAGCAAAGCGGAAGGGCCCGTGCGGACGGCACGGGCCCTCCTTCGACCGGTGGCGGTCAGCGCTTGCCGACGCCCACCAGGTCGCAGACGAAGATCAGCGTCTCCCCCGGAGCGATGCGGCCGCCGGCGCCGCGGTCGCCGTAGGCGAGGTGCGCGGGGATGGTCAGCTGCCGGCGGCCGCCGACCTTCATGCCCTGCACGCCGTTGTCCCAGCCCTTGATGACCTGGCCGATGCCGAGCTGGAACTCCAGCGGGGTGCCGCGGTTCCAGGAGGCGTCGAACTCCTCACCGGTGGAGAACGCGACGCCCACGTAGTGGACCTTGACGACGTCCCCCGCCTCGGCGACCTCGCCGTCACCCTCCCAGATGTCCTTGATCTCCAGGTCCGCCGGGGGCTCGCCGCCCGGGAAGTCGATCTCGGGCTTCTCGATGCTCACGTCAAAAGCTCCTGCTTGTGTACGACACGAAACGCGGACAGTCTTTCATCCCCGCGGACCTCGCGCCCCCCACGGACGCCGCCGCGCGGCCCGGCTACATCGCCGCGAGGATGTCCACCGAGAACACCAGCGTGGAGCCCTTCTTGATGGCGCCACCGCTCGGCGGGGTGTCGCCGTAGCCCAGGTCCGGCGGTACGACGACCAGGACCCTGCTGCCCACCTTCTTGCCGGTCACGCCCTGGGACAGGCCCTTGACGACCTGCTCCATCTGCTGCAGCGAGAACTGGCTGAGCCGTCCGGAGCCGTACGTCTGCTGGAACGTCCTGCCGCTGTCCCAGACCACGCCCTCGAACTGGCACAGGATCGTCTGGTCCGCCTTGACCTCGGCACCGTCGCCCTCCAGGACGTAGGCGGACACCAGCTTCCTCGGCGGGTCCGCCTTCGGCACCTTGATCTTCGGAGCGGCGCCGTCCGTGTTCGTGCCCACCGCCGGCAGCGCGGCGCCGCTCTGCGCGACCGGCCTGCCCTTGGCGGAGCTCTTGGAGTTGAACACGTCGATCAGGTCGATGACGAACACCAGGGTGTCCGTGCCCTTGATGCCCGCCTGCGCGTTGCCCGAGGTGCCGTAGCCCCAGGTGGGCGGGACCGCGATCTCCACCCGGCTGCCGGCCTTCCTGCCCGCCAGCGCGTACCGCCAGCCGTCGATGATGCTGCCCTGCGCCAGTTGCATCACCAGCGGCCGCTTGCGGTCGTAGGAGTTGTCGAAGACCTTGCCCGTGCTCCAGATCTGGCCCAGGTAGTCCGCCCGGATGAAGTCGTTCTCCGCGACCGTGGGCCCGCCGCCCGCGATCACCGTCTTCACCGCGAGGTTCTTCGAGGGATCGCCCGGTCCCTTGGCGACGGCCGGCTTCTCCCCGAACTTCGTCCCCGCCGTGATCGCCGGCACCGGCCCGTCCACGATCTTCGGCGGAGGTGCGGCCGACACCGAGGACGACGGCGACGCGGAGGCCCTGCTGGTGCCGGACTTGTCGTCACCGCAGCCGGCGAGCGTGACCAGCGCGGCGGGTACGGCGGCGAGGAGGAGTGAGCGTCGGCGCACGGGAGGCCTCGTAATCGGTCGATCTTGTGGACTGGCGTGCGCGCAACTCTACGGTGTGGGAAGGGCGCCGTACGGTAAACGTACGGCACCCGTGTGGCGTTCCGGCATCGCGATGCCGGGACGCTTGACGCACCGGTACCCGTCACATCCCGGCGATCAGCTTCTCCACCCGGTCGTCCACCGAACGGAACGGGTCCTTGCACAGCACGGTGCGCTGTGCCTGGTCGTTCAGCTTCAGGTGCACCCAGTCGACCGTGAAGTCCCTGCGCTGTTCCTGCGCCCGGCGGATGAAGTCACCGCGCAGCCGCGCCCGGGTGGTCTGCGGCGGAACGGACTTGCCCTCGAAGATCCTCAGGTCGTTGCAGATCCGGGCGGCCTGGCCCTTCTTCTCCAGCAGGTAGTACAGTCCCCGGCGACGGTGGATGTCGTGGTAGGCGAGGTCTATCTGCGCGACCCGCGGGTGCGACATGGTCATGTTGTGCTTGGCCCGGTAGCGCTCGATGAGCTTGTACTTCATGACCCAGTCGATCTCGGTGCCGATCCGGTCCAGCTCCTCGGTCTCGATCGCGTCCAGGGTGCGGCCCCACAGCTCCAGCACCTGCGCGACCGTGCCCGTGCGGATGCCCCGGCGGTCGCAGAAGTCCACGGCCTTGTCGAAGTACTCCCGCTGCACCTCCAGCGCGGACGCCTCCCGGCCGCTGGCCAGCCGCACCTTGCGCCGGCCGGTGATGTCGTGGCTGACCTCGCGGATCGCCCGGATCGGGTTCTCCAGCGTGAGGTCGCGCATCACGGTGCCCGCCTCGATCATGCGCAGCACCAGGTCGGTGGCGCCGACCTTCAGCAGCATGGTCGTCTCGGACATGTTCGAGTCGCCCACGATGACGTGCAGCCGGCGGTAGCGCTCGGCGTCCGCGTGCGGCTCGTCGCGGGTGTTGATGATGGGCCTGGAGCGGGTCGTCGCCGAGGAGACGCCCTCCCAGATGTGCTCCGCCCGCTGGCTGACGCAGTACACCGCGCCACGCGGGGTCTGCAGCACCTTGCCCGCTCCGCACAGCAGCTGCCGCGTCACCAGGAACGGGATGAGGATGTCCGCGAGCCGGGAGAACTCCCCGTGCCGGGCCACCAGGTAGTTCTCGTGGCAGCCGTAGGAGTTGCCCGCCGAGTCGGTGTTGTTCTTGAAGAGGTAGACGTCGCCCGCGATTCCCTCCTCGTGCAGGCGTCGTTCCGCGTCCACCAGGAGTCCTTCGAGAATGCGCTCGCCGGCCTTGTCGTGGGTGACCAGTTCGGTCACGTTGTCACATTCGGGGGTCGCGTATTCCGGATGTGAGCCCACGTCGAGATAGAGCCGGGCGCCGTTTCGCAGAAAGACGTTGCTGCTGCGGCCCCATGACACGACACGGCGGAAGAGGTACCGCGCCACCTCGTCAGGAGACAGGCGGCGCTGTCCCCTGAACGTGCACGTGACGCCGTACTCGTTCTCCAGCCCGAAAATGCGGCGGTCCATGAGTGAACATTACGCCCGATCCCCCGGGCTGAAACGGGGATCGGCAGCACGATCGGGATCATTTTCCGGTGAAACCGCAACGACCCCTCCCCGCACGGGAGCTGCGAGGACCCCGCCGGTGGCCAGCAGGACCAGCAGCGACACGGCCCCCGCCGCACCCGGCAGCGCGAAACCCCACAGCGCGCCACCGGCCTGAACCACCGGTCCGGCCAGGCCCGTTCCGACCGACGCGCCCACGGTGAACGTCGTCACCACCCAGGAGAACGCCTCGGTGACGGTCCCGACCGGAGCGTGCCGGTCGACGATGATGAACGCGCACGCGATGCACGGCGCGAGGAACACGCCCGAGACCACCGTGAGCAGCACCATGGCCACCGCGCCCGGCATCAGCATCAGCGGCAGGTAGCACACCGCCAGGAGCCCGACCAGCACCCGCAGCCGCCGCTCCGGCGCGCCGCTCCACCGGCGGGCCCCGTAGACGGATCCGCCCAGCAGCGCCCCGAGACCGAGCGCGGCCATCAGCCAGCCGTACACGGCGTCACCACCGTGGCCGTCGGCGTAGGGCACCGAGGCCACCGTGATGGAGCCCAGCGCGATGCCGACGAACAGGAAGGCCCCGAGCAGCGCGAGCAGGCCGGGCGAGCGCAGGGCGCCCAGCCAGTGCGCCTCGCGCGGTGCGGAGCGCCAGGCGCGCGAGGGCGCCGAGCAGACCACGGACAGCGCCCCCAACACGCCGAGCGCGTTCAGCACCAGCAGGGCCGCGCGCTCCGACCACAGCGACGCGCACAGGGTCACCAGCAGCGGGCCGACCGTGAACATGACCTCCTGCGCGACGGCGTCCATGGCGTACGCCGTGTGCACCCGCTCCTCGCGCCGCAGCACCGACGGCCACAGGGCCCGCAGGCCCCCCTCCAGCGGCGGCGCGAAGAGGCCGGCCGCCGCCACGGCCGCGTACGCGAACGGCAGCGGGCCGGTGCCCGTGAAGGCGAAGGCCGTCATGGCCAGGGCCGACAGCACGGCCGCCGGCAGCTGCACCCGCGGCTGGCCGTACAGGTCCACCAGCCGGCCCAGCACGGGCTGGCCGACGGCGTTGGCGACCCCGTACACGGCCGCCAGGGCGCCGGCCAGGCTGTACGTACCGCCCCCGGCGCGCACGAACAGCACCAGCGCGATGGCGGCGGTCGCGTTCGGCAGCCGCCCCACCAGGGTGCCGGCCAGCAGCCGCAGCGCGTGCCTCGTGCGGAGGATCTCCAGGTACCCCGTGGCCATGTCCTGCCCTTCAGCGGCTCGCCCGGGGCGCCCCGGCGACCCGAAGTTGTACGTATAACTTGCGCTCTCATACGTACCATGTGCGCTGTTCACACGTCCAGACGAAGGAGCACGCCCACGGTGGCACGCAGCAGCACGCGCCCGACCAGCCGGGACGTCGCCCAGGCCGCCGGGGTCTCCCAGGCCGCCGTCTCGCTCGTGCTGGGCGGCAAGTGGCGCGGCCGGGTCTCCGAAGCCACCGCCGAACGGGTGCGCGCAGCCGCCCGCGACCTCGGCTACCGGCCCAACCTCGCCGCCCGCAACCTGCGCCTCGGCCGCACCCGCACCGTCCTGCTCGTCGTCCCCGCCCTGACCACCGAGTTCTT
Source organism: Streptomyces sp. TG1A-8 (assembly GCF_030499535.1). NCBI lineage: Bacteria > Bacillati > Actinomycetota > Actinomycetes > Kitasatosporales > Streptomycetaceae > Streptomyces > Streptomyces sp. TG1A-8. Next base: position 5,670,803 of record NZ_JASTLB010000001.1, on the reverse strand, counting down.
CGCCGGCGTCTACACCGGCGCCGCACGCGTCGCCGCCCAGCACGGCTTCGGCGTCGTCCTCTACTCCTCCCCCGAGGGCATCGGCCCCGCCCGCGACCCCTTCGCCTCCGCCCAGGCCGCCCTGGACGGCGTCATCGCCTCCTCCATGGCCGCCGACGCCCTCACCGCCATCCGTGGCGACCAGCTGCCCCTGGTCATGCTCGACAGCGACCCCGAAGGCAGCCTCGGCGCCGCCACCGTCAACCTCGACATCGCCGACGGCGTCCGCCAGGCCGCCGCGCACCTCCTCGGCCTCGGCCACCGCAGCGTCCTCCACCTGGCCGCCGACATCCCCTCCTGGACCTTCGACGTGCGCGCCCGCGAACTGGCCACCCGGCTGGCCGCCGTGCCGGGCACCCGCCTGCGCACGGCCCGCGCACCGATCTCCGTCGAGGGAGCCCGCACGGCCACCGAGGCCGCCCTGACCGCCCCCGGCCCCCGCCCCACCGCCGTGGTCTGCGACGACGACAAACTCGCCGCCGGCGCCTACAAGGCCCTGCGCCGCCTCGGCCTGCGCGTCCCGGACGACGTCTCCGTCACCGGCCTGGACGACATCGCCCTCGCCACCGCCCTGGATCCGGAACTCACGACCGTGCGGCTCGACGCCGAGCTGTTCGGGGAACGCGGCATGCTCGCCCTCCTGGCCGTCCTGGACGGCCGGGAACCCGAAGCCGGCGACATCCCGGTCGACCTCGTCGTCCGGGGCTCCACGGCGCCGCCACGCCGGGACTAGGACCGCTCCGTCCGGATCCTGCCGGGCTCGCCGGGTCCGGCCCGGTCCGGGCGGAGGGCCCCGGGCCCGAAACGCCGGGTGCCCCGGCGGACGGACCGCCGGGGCACCGCGCAACGGGCGGGTGGATCACTCCTCCTCGGAGCTCTCCGCCTCCGTGGACGCGCCGCCCGCCTCCAGCAGGCGAGCCAGCTGCCGGCCGACGATGCGCTTGAACTTCCGCTTCTGCGGGCGCGTGCGGTCCAGCACCGCGACCTCCAGGCGCTCCGCGGGAATCTCCCGCTCACTGCCGTTGGTGTCCCGGGACAGGGCCTGCACGGCCAGTTTCAGCGCCTCCGCCAGGCTCATGCCGTCCTGGTGGCGCTGGTCCAGGAAGCCGCTGATCTGCTCCGCGTTGCCGCCCACCGCGACCGAGCCGTGCTCGTCCACGATGGAACCGTCGTGCGGCAGCCGGTAGATCTGGTCGCCCTCGGGGGTCTCCCCCACCTCGGCGACGACCAGCTCCACCTCGTACGGCTTCTCCGCCGCCGACGAGAAGATCGTGCCCAGCGTCTGCGCGTAGACGTTGGCCAGGCCGCGGGCGGTCACGTCGTCGCGGTCGTAGGTGTACCCGCGCAGGTCGGCGTACCGCACCCCGCCGATCCGCAGGTTCTCGTACTCGTTGTACTTGCCGGCCGCGGCGAAGCCGATCCGGTCGTAGATCTCGCTGAACTTGTGCAGCGCGCGGGACGGGTTCTCGCCGACGAACACGATTCCGTCGGCGTACTGCAGCACGACCAGGCTGCGACCGCGGGCGATGCCCTTGCGCGCGTACTCCGCGCGGTCGGCCATGGCCTGCTGGGGTGAGACATAGAACGGCGTCGACACCGGTTATCCGTCCCTTTCTGTCATGGTCACTGGATCACCTTGATAAGAACCGGGCCCGCGCTCAGAGCAGGGCGGCCTTCGGGCCGTCCGGCTCCTCCAGGCGCCGCTGCAGCACCGCACGGGACAGCTCGGACGCCTCGTCCTCGGTGAGCCGGCGGAAACCGTCCTCGGTGATCACGGTGATGATCGGATAGATCCGGCGGGCGACGTCGGGACCACCGGTCGCCGAGTCGTCGTCGGCCGCGTCGTACAGGGCCTGGACCACCAGGGTCGTGGCCTGCTCCTCGGTCAGGTCGTCACGGAACAGCTTCTTCATCGCACCGCGCGCGAACACCGAGCCGGAACCCGTCGCCGCGAAGTTGTGCTCCTCGGAGCGCCCGCCCGTGACGTCGTAGGAGAAGATGCGCCCCCTCTCCCGGTCCACGTCGTACCCGGCGAACAGGGGCACCACGGCCAGGCCCTGCATGGCCATGCCGAGGTTGGAACGGATCATGGTCGACAACCGGTTCGCCTTGCCCTCCAGCGACAGCTGGGCGCCCTCGACCTTCTCGAAGTGCTCCAGCTCCAGCTGGAAGAGCTTGACCATCTCCACGGCGAGACCGGCGGTGCCGGCGATGCCGACGGCCGAGTACTCGTCCGCCGGGAAGACCTTCTCGATGTCCCGCTGGGCGATGACGTTGCCCATGGTGGCCCGGCGGTCACCCGCGAGCACCACGCCCCCGGGGAACGTGACGGCCACGATGGTCGTCCCGTGCGGCGCCTCGATCACGCCCTGGGTCGCCGGCAGCCGCCGGTTGCCGGGCAGCAGCTCGGGCTGGTGCTCGGAGAGGAAGTCCATGAACGACGAGGATCCTGGCGTCAGGAAGGCAGCTGGTAGACGCCCGGTGCTACGAGTGTTGGCTTCCACGCGATTCCTTCCACGTATGCTGCAGCCCGCCTTACGACCTCGGGCTGATCGTTAGAACTGCCCCAGTGCAGCGTTGCCGTTGCAGCTGAAGCACAGTACGCCACGGACCCTACCCGTCCCACGGCAGTGATCCACATACGCCTGCGGGGCTGCCGGACCGTCGCACCCGGCCCCGGTGATCCCGTGCCGCCGCCCCGGACGGTCCCGTCGTCCCCGTGCGGCTCGGCCCCGCCGCACGCCCGGTGCGGCGCGGGACCGGCCGGGAGGTCCGCCTTCTCCGGGCCTGTTCGCCCCGCTCCCCTGCGGGGCCGGGAGTGCGCGGCGCCGTACCGCGCCGCGCGCTCCCGGTGCTGGGCCCGCGGACCGCCACGCCTGTTCCCGTCCCGCGCGCAGGCGGCGGAAGACAGGTCGCGCCCGCACCTCCCGCAGCGCTTCCCGCTCGATCCACCGGCCACCCTCACCCCTGTCACCTTCACATCGAAGGTGGAAGCGGTATGAGGGCTTTTACTCTCCGCCCTTTTGTACGAACGACCTCACGAAATCCTCGGCGTTCTCCTCAAGCACGTCGTCGATCTCGTCCAGGACCGAGTCCACGTCGTCGCTCAGCTTCTCGTGGCGCTCCTTGAGGTCCTCGGTCGCCTGCGCGTCCTGCGCCTGCTCCTCGGCCTCCTCGGTGGAGCGTGTGGCCTTCTGCTGGCCGCCGTCGGTGTCCTTGGTTGCCATAACCTCACCCCGCTCAGTTCGCCCGACAGGATCGACGGGTCGGCGTCTGCCGATTGGTGATGATCAGACCCTACAAGCCGGGTCCGACATCGGCCCCGCACTTCGCACAACGTGCGGGGGCCGTCTCGATGATTCCCGGGCGGGCGGGGTTTCCACCCCGCCCGCCCGGGCCGGTACGCGTGTCCGCAGGTCGCACTCATCCGCCCGACAGGACCTTGACCAGGTCACCCGCGGTGCGGCAGCGGTCCAGCAGCTCCTTGACGTGATTTCGCGTTCCGCGTAGCGGTTCCAGGGTTGGCACGCGCTGCAGTGAGTCCCGGCCGGGCAGGTCGAAGATCACGGAGTCCCAGCTCGCCGCCGCCACGTCGTCGGCGTACTGCTCCAGGCAGCGGCCCCGGAAATAGGCGCGCGTGTCCTCCGGAGGCTTCGTGCGCGCCCTGTCGACCTCGGCCTCGTCCAGGAGCCGCTTCATGCGCCCGCGGGCCGCCAGGCGGTTGTACAGGCCCTTGTCGGCCCGTACGTCGGCGTACTGGAGGTCGACCAGGTGGAGGCGGGCGGCGTCCCAGTCGAGGTCGTCGCGGCGCCGGTAGCCCTCCATCAGCTCGCGCTTGGCGACCCAGTCCAGTTCGCCGGCCAGGCTCATGGGGTCGTTCTCCAGCCGGTTGAGGGTGTCCTCCCAGCGGGTCAGGACGTCCTTGGTCTGGTCGTCGGCGTCGGCGCCGTAGCGTTCCTCCACGTACTTGCGCGCGAGCTCGTAGTACTCCATCTGCAACTGGACCGCGGTGAGCGTGCGGCCGCTGCGCAGCGCGACCAGGCGCTTGAGCGACGGGTCGTGGGAGACCTGGTGGAGGGTGCGGACGGGCTGGTCGACGGCCAGGTCGACGGCGATGAAGCCGTCCTCGATCATGGACAGGACCAAGGCGGTCGTGCCCACCTTGAGGTAGGTGGAGATCTCGGAGAGGTTCGCGTCGCCGATGATCACGTGGAGGCGGCGGTATCTCTCGGCGTCGGCGTGCGGCTCGTCGCGCGTGTTGATGATGGGGCGCTTGAGGGTGGTCTCGAGGCCCACCTCGACTTCGAAGTAGTCGGCGCGCTGGCTGAGCTGGAAGCCGTGTTCGTGGCCGTCCTGGCCGATGCCTACGCGGCCGGCCCCGGTGACGACCTGGCGGGAGACGAAGAAGGGCGTGAGGTGGCGCACGATGTCCGAGAAGGGGGTCTCCCGCTTCATCAGGTAGTTCTCGTGCGTGCCGTAGGAGGCGCCCTTGTTGTCGGTGTTGTTCTTGTAGAGGTGGATGGGCTGGGCGCCGGGGAGCTGGGCGGCTCGTTCGGCGGCCTCGGCCATGATGCGTTCACCGGCCTTGTCCCACAGGACGGCGTCACGGGGGTTGGTGACCTCGGGGGCGCTGTACTCGGGGTGGGCGTGGTCGACGTAGAGGCGTGCGCCGTTGGTGAGGATCACGTTGGCGAGGCCGATGTCCTCGTCGGTGAGCTGGCTGGCGTCGGCGACCTCTCGGGCGAGGTCGAAGCCTCGCGCGTCCCGTAGCGGGTTCTCCTCCTCGAAGTCCCAGCGGGCCCGGCGGGCCCGGTGCATCGCCGCCGCGTAGGCGTTGACGATCTGGGACGAGGTGAGCATGGCATTGGCGTTCGGGTGACCGGGGACGGAGATCCCGTACTCCGTCTCGATGCCCATTACTCGCCGTACGGTCATGCGGCCCTCCTTGCCCGGCGGCACCCTCGGTCGTGGACGCCGCTCAAGTACCGCTGGCGCTCCGGTGCGTGTGCGGTGCCCGACCCCGCACTGCGCGACTCGGCGGTAGGAAAGAGCCTAGAACGCCTTTGTGCTGGTGGGGAGATCATTTTCGTCATTGCCTGCTCCGGTCGTGGCCAGAAAAACAGTCGGCTGCGGGTACCCCGTGGAGGGCACCCGCAGCCGCCCTGCCTTTACAGGTACTGACCAGTATTCGCCACCGTGTCGATGGAGCGCCCGGTGTCGGCGCCCTGCTTTCCGGTGATGAGGGTGCGGATGTAGACGATCCGCTCGCCCTTCTTCCCGGAGATGCGGGCCCAGTCGTCGGGATTGGTGGTGTTGGGGAGGTCCTCGTTCTCCTTGAATTCGTCCACGCAGGCCTGGAGCAGGTGGGAGACGCGCAGGCCCTTCTGGTCCTTCTCCAGGAAATCCTTGATCGCCATCTTCTTGGCGCGGCCGACGATGTTCTCGATCATGGCGCCGGAGTTGAAGTCCTTGAAGTAGAGGACTTCCTTGTCGCCGTTGGCGTAGGTGACCTCCAGGAAGCGGTTCTCCTCGGATTCGGCGTACATGTGCTCAACCGCGGTCTGGATCATGTTCTGGACCGTGGCGCCCTTGTCGCCGCCGTGCTCACCGAGGTCGTCCGAGTGGAGCGGGAGGCGCTCGGTGAGGTACTTGCCGAAGATGTCCTTGGCCGCTTCGGCGTCCGGGCGCTCGATCTTGATCTTCACGTCGAGGCGGCCCGGGCGCAGGATGGCGGGGTCGATCATGTCCTCGCGGTTGGAGGCGCCGATGACGACCACGTTCTGCAGGCCCTCGACGCCGTCGATCTCGGCGAGGAGCTGCGGGACGATGGTGTTCTCCACGTCCGAGCTGACGCCGGAGCCGCGGGTGCGGAAGAGGGACTCCATCTCGTCGAAGAAGACGATCACGGGGGTGCCCTCGCTGGCCTTCTCACGCGCACGCTGGAAGACGAGGCGGATCTGCCGCTCGGTCTCGCCGACGTACTTGTTGAGCAGCTCGGGACCCTTGATGTTGAGGAAGAAGCTCTTGCCGGCGGCCTGGCCGGTGACCTCGGCGACCTTCTTGGCGAGCGAGTTGGCGACGGCCTTGGCGATGAGCGTCTTGCCGCAGCCGGGGGGGCCGTAGAGCAGGACGCCCTTGGGCGGGCGCAGCTCGTGCTCCTTGAAGAGGTCGGGGTAGAGGTACGGCAGCTCGACCGCGTCGCGGATGGCCTCGATCTGGCCGCCGAGGCCGCCGATCTGCTCGTAGCCGATGTCGGGCACCTCTTCGAGGACGAGTTCCTCGACCTCGCTCTTGGGCACGACCTCGTAGACGTAGCCGGAGCGGGGTTCGAGCAGCAGGGCGTCGCCGGCGCGGATGGTGACGTCCAGCAGCGGCTCGGCGAGCCGCACCACCCGTTCCTCGTCGGTGTGGCCCAGCACCAGGGCGCGCTCGCCGTCCTCGAGGATCTCCTTGAGGGTGACGATCTCGCCGACGCGCTCGAACTGCATGGCCTCGACCACGTTGAGCGCTTCGTTGAGCATGACTTCCTGGCCGCGCCGGAGCTCGTCGAGCTCGACGCCGGGGCTGACGTTCACCCGGAGCTTGCGGCCGCCGGTGAAGATGTCGGCGGTGCCGTCCTCGTTCGCCTGCAGGAAGACACCGAAGCCGGCCGGCGGCTGGGCGAGCCGGTCGACCTCCTCCTTGAGGGCGACGATCTGGTCGCGGGCCTCACGGAGCGTGTTGGCCAGTCGTTCGTTCTGGGCGGACACGCCGGCCAGGTTGGTCTGCAGCTCGACGATCCGCTCTTCGAGAATCCTCGTGTGTCGCGGAGAGTCGGCGAGCTTGCGTCGCAGGACGGCGATCTCCTGCTCAAGGTAGGCGATCTGCCCGGTCGGGTCGTCGGACCCTCGTCCCGGGCGGATGCCGCGGTTCATGTCGTCGTCGTGGGCTGCCACGGTCCTCACCTCCTCCAAGGGGAGCTGGACGCTTCCAGACCCTACCTGGGTGGGTGTCGATTGAAACCCCTAGATCACAAAGACTGTCAAGGTGTGTCGTCGGTCACCCGGTGCGCCCTCCCTCACGCCGAAGGGGATACCCACTCAACGTGATTCGGAAGCCGCTTGTTCCAGGGACGGCGCGTCGAAACCCTTCGGAAGCGGCTGGAGTTGTCCGTTCCGGACCGGTCGGCCGGTACGCGGGCGCACCACAGGGCGCTCGTGCGGTCCTCACGCAGAGCGACGGTCCGGCCGGCTGGTGTCACGGTCGGGGTGGCCTGAAGCGTTCGTTCGCGACCGGCGGGGCTCCCTTCCCCGGTCGAGCGCTCGTACCCCCCAGGTGCGGGCGGAAACCTCCTGGTCGTCGAACCCGGCCGGAATCCGGGCGGGGGTAGGGTCGGGGGTGTCCAACAGCCGCTGGAGCGGACCCGGCTGGTCTTCGTGCCCGGGGCGCCGTCCGGCGAACCGACGGCAGGAGAGGTGACCGTGCAGCAGGAGGCCCCGGACGGCGAGGCGCTGGAGGTCTGGATCGACCAGGACCTGTGTACGGGCGACGGCATCTGCGCCCAGTACGCGCCGGAGGTGTTCGAGCTGGACATCGACGGGCTGGCCTACGTGAAGGGCGCGGACGAGGAACTGCTGCAGGCCCCGGGGGCGGCGGTGCCGGTGCCGCTGCCGCTGCTGACGGACGTGGTGGACTCGGCCAAGGAGTGCCCAGGCGAATGCATCCACGTGCGCCGGGTGGTGGACGGGACCGAGATGTACGGACCGGACGCGGGGTGAGGAGCGGTCAGGGCGGGGCGGCTCAGACGCTGTGGGCCCCGGCGGGGGTGGAACGGACGAACGCGGTGCCGTTCCACTGCCACTTGGCCGGGGTCCTCACGTCGGGGCAGCAATTGGGCACGTCGGCCGAGGAGTAGCCCAGCAGGGTGGCGGAGACGGCGCGTGCACGGACGGTGACGCCGGTGGCGGTGAGCCGGTCCTTCGGGTCGACGAGGGTGGCGACGAGGCGTGCCGTGCCGCCGTCGGTGCCCCGGGTGAGGACGTAGACGCCGTCGGGCGGGGTGCCCATGGCGGCGTCGCAGTGGACCACGGCGACCGTTTCCGGCCTGCCGTCGCCGTCCAGGTCTCCGCTTGCCGTGCTCGCCACGACGGCCTCGACCGGTCCGCAGGCGAGGGGGAAGCGGACGCCGGCCGTGCTGGGCGGCGGCGCGGCGGGAGCGGGGGCGGCGGGGGTGCCGGCGGTGCTCTGGGCGGCCGTGGCCGATCCGGGCTGGACGACGGAGGACAGGGCTATCACACCGGCGACCGCGGTGGCGGTGGCGACCCAGTGGATGGGCCGGGCACGTGTGTGGGCGAGCTCCGGAACGGCGGATTGCTGCACTAGGAGTGTCTCCTGTGAGGGCTGTGCCGGTGGGGGGTGGCCAGCATGGTGCCACACGTCACAGTGCGGGGGAACGGCGGGGTCGGTCCGGGATGTGTGCGGGACACGGGGCCCCTCGGGGATCCCGGTGCCGTGTCAACGCGCGGGCGCCGTTGCCGGGTTCCCGGGTTCGGTCGGGAACGGGGCAACGGCGCCCTTGCGTTGTGCGGGTGCGGTGCCGGTCAGCGGCCGGTGCCGCCCTCGGCGTTGGGTCCGGCGTAGTCCTCGCCGTAGGCGCCCTTGGCGGGGCGTCGGCGGCGCATGGGCGGCTCGACGCCGTCGGCGAGGCGGCGGGCGGTGAGCAGGAAGCCGGTGTGGCCGATCATCCGGTGGTCGGGGCGGACGGCCAGGCCCTCGATGTGCCAGTTGCGGATCATCGTCTCCCAGGCGGTCGGCTCGTTGAAGCAGCCGATCTCGCGGATGGACTCGACGGTCCGGGCGAGCTGGGTGGTGGTGGCGACGTAGCAGCACACGATGCCGCCGGGGACGAGCGCCTTGGAGACGGCTTCAAGGCATTCCCAGGGGGCGAGCATGTCGAGGACGACGCGGTCGACGTCGGTGTCGGAGAGGTTGTCCTGGAGGTCGCCGACGGTGAGCTGCCAGGCGGGGTGCGGGCCGCCGAAGTAGCGTTCGACGTTCTGCCGGGCGATGTCGGCGAAGTCCTCGCGGCGCTCGTAGGAGTGCAGCATGCCCTGGTCGCCGATGGCGCGCAGCAGGAAGCTGCTGAGCGAGCCGGAGCCGACGCCGGCCTCCACGACGCGGGCGCCGGGGAAGATGTCGGCGAAGGCGAGGATCTGCCCCGCGTCCTTCGGGTAGACGACGGCCGCCCCGCGGGGCATGGACAGGACGTAGTCGGGGAGCAGGGGGCGCAGCGCGAGGTAGGCGACGTTGCCGGTGGTGCGGACAACGCTGCCCTCGGGAGCGCCGATCAGTTCGTCGTGCGGGAAGGAGCCCTTGTGGGTGTGGAAGTTCTTCCCGGCTTCGAGCGTGAACGTGTAGTGGCGGCCCTTGGGGTCGGTCAGCTGTACCTGGTCCCCGACCTTGAAGGGCCCGCGCCTGCGGGCGGCACCGGTCGGTTCGGACATGTGACCAGCGTACCGGCACCGGAGGGGGCCGCCGACCACCGTTTCGGCAGGACGGTGGTCAGCTGGGGCGGGCCATGGCCCTGACGAAGGCGCGTTCGACGTCGGCGGCGGACAGGACGCCGTAGATCTCTCCGGTCTCCTCGACCACGAGGTACTCGGTCGCCGGGGTGGCGCGCAGGGCGTCCAGCAGGTCCTCGCCGGCCAGCTCCGCGGAGACGCGCATGCCGTCGGTCAGGTCCTGGGCGAGGCCGCTGACGGCGACCCAGGGGCGGCGGTGTTCGGGCACGCCGACGATGGCGGCCTCGCGGACGAGGGAGAGGGGCGTGCCGTCGGCGTCGACGACGACCAGGGCGCGGGCGCCGGCGGCGTTGGCGCGGCGCAGCGCCTCGGACAGGGGGGTGTCGCCCTCGACGGGTACGGCCCGCCGGGTCAGCGTGCGGGCCCGCAGTTCGGGGAGGTGCTCGCGCAGGCGGGCCATGCGCAGGCTGTTGCCGGCACCGGTCCAGATGATCGCGGCGAGGATGGCGGCGAGCAGGGCGTCGGTGACGGTGTCCATGCCGCTGACGTCCTGGCCGTCGCCGCCGAAACCGCCGGACTGGTTGAGCAGGGGCAGGCCGATCAGGACGCAGACGGCGAGGGCGCGGCCGACCCAGGCGGCGGCGACGGTGCCGCTCATGGGCCGGCCGGTGATCTTCCAGACGACGGCGCGGAGCATGCGGCCGCCGTCCAGGGGGAGGCCGGGCAGCAGGTTGAAGACGGCGACGATGAGGTTGGAGACCATCAGGCCGGCCAGCAGGACGCCGGGCACGGTGGCGGGCTCGACGGGTTTCATCGCGAGGTAGAACAGGCCGGCGAGGACGAGGGAGAGCAGGGGGCCGACGAAGGCCAGGACGAATTCCCGGCCGGGCGTCTCGGCCTCCTTCTCGATCTCGGAGACGCCGCCGAAGAACTGGAGCTGGATGCGGCGGACCGGGAGCCGGAAGCGGAGGGCGGCGACGGTGTGGGCCAGCTCGTGGACGAGGACGGAGGCGTAGAAGGCGACCGCGAAGAACAGGGAGACCAGGTAGCGCGCGGCGCCCAGCTCGGGCAGGACGCGGTCGAGCTGGCCGCCGAAGACCCAGGTGATCAGGGCGGCGACGAGGAACCAGCTGGGCGCCACGTACACGGGCACGCCGAAGGGGCGGCCCATGAGGAGACCGCCGCCGGGCTCCTTGGGCCGCGGCTGCGGCGGCGCGCCCTTGGCCATCTTGGAGTGCGCGAGGGAGCGGTGCTCGTCGGCGCCGCCCCGCGGGGCGTCCCCGGGGCCACCGGTCCGCGCCTCCGGGCGGGTGCTGTCATCGGTCCCGTGGCCGGACTCCGGCTCCGGGCGGGTGCCGCCGCCGGTCTCACGGCCGGACTCCGGCTCCGGGCGGCCGGCTCCGGGCTCGCGGGGGGCGGGCCGGCCGGGGCGCGCCGGGTCGGTGGAGCCGGTCGTGGGGTCCGTGGGACGCTCGGCCGGCTCGTCGTTGCCGGACCGCGGCTGTCCGCTCCCGCCGCTCACGTCCACGGTGTCCCCTCGTTCGAAGCGTCTTCCGCGCCGGCCGGGCGGAAGGGTCTCGGTTCGATGGTATGCGGCCGTGGCGGTGCGTTCCGCCTCGGCACCCGGGTGTTCGCTCCGCCGGTGCCCGGCCGGCGCGGCCCGCGGACGGCCCGCTGTCGGTGGCGGCCCGTATGGTCGGTGGTCATGGAGAGCAGCATCGAGGACGCGGGCGCCCGGTCGGACGGGGCCGAGGGGACGGGCCCGGTGGCCGGGGCGGAACCGGTGGCCGGGGAGGCGGCGGGCCCGGTGGCCGGGGCGCCGGCCGGACCGGGAAGCACCGGAGGTCCTGCCGTGCCGCAGGCCGGTACCGGGGGTGCCGGGGATGCCCCGGCGGGAGCCGGGCCCCGGGGTGCCGGACGGGCTGCCGTGTCCGCGGGCGGGCCGCCGGCGGCGTCCGCGGCCGGGCGCGTCGCCGTGGCGCCCACCTCGCTGTCGCCCTCCCGGGCCGGTGACTTCATGCAGTGCCCGCTGCTGTACCGGTTCCGGGTGATCGACCGGTTGCCGGAGAGGCCGAGCGAGGCGGCGACCCGCGGGACGCTGGTGCACGCCGTGCTGGAGCGGTTGTTCGACGCGCCGGCCGGGGAACGGACCGCGCCGCGGGCCAAGGCGCTGATCGCGGGGCAGTGGGACCGGCTGCGCGAGAGCAGGCCCGAGGTCGGGGAGTTGTTCGCGCAGGATCCGGACGGGGAACGGCTGGCCCGCTGGATGGGCGAGGCCGAGCGGCTCGTGGAGCGCTGGTTCACGCTGGAGGACCCGACGCGGCTGGAGCCGGCCGAACGGGAGCTGTTCGTGGAGACCGAGCTGGAGTCGGGACTGCGGCTGCGCGGGATCATCGACCGGGTGGACGTGGCCCCCACCGGCGAGGTGCGGATCGTCGACTACAAGACGGGCAGGGCGCCGCGGCCGGAGTACGCCGAGGGCGCGCTGTTCCAGATGAAGTTCTACGCCCTGGTCGTGTGGCGGCTGAAGCGGGTCGTGCCGCGCCGGCTGCAGCTGGTGTACCTCGGCAGCGGGGACGTGCTGACGTACGACCCGGTCCCGGCTGACCTGGAGCGTGTGGAGCGCAAGCTGCTGGCGCTGTGGGAGGCCATCGGGCGGGCGACGGAGACGGGCGAGTGGCGGCCGCGGCCGACGAAGCTGTGCGGCTGGTGCGACCACCAGTCGCTGTGCCCGGAGTTCGGCGGCACTCCCCCGCCGTATCCGCTGCCGCTGAGGGCGGCGGGGACCGGCGCGGGCGTCCGGGGCAGAATGGGGCCGGACTAGCGAAGGAGTGTCACGTGGCCATCCGCGTCCTACTGGTCGACGACCAGCCCCTGCTGCGTACGGGTTTCCGGATGATCCTGGAGGCCGAGCAGGACGTCGCGGTCGTGGGCGAGGCCGGTGACGGTCTGCAGGCCCTCGACCAGGTGCGGGCCCTGCAGCCGGACGTCGTGCTGATGGACATCCGCATGCCGCGGATGGACGGGGTGGAGGCCACCCGGCGGATCACCGGGCCGGAGCGGGACGGCCCGGCGAAGGTGCTGGTGCTGACGACCTTCGACCTGGACGAGTACGTGGTGGAGGCGCTGCGGGCGGGGGCCAGCGGGTTCCTGCTCAAGGACGCGCCCGCCGACGAGCTGGTGCAGGCCATCCGGGTGGTCGCGGCCGGGGAGGCGATGCTGGCGCCGAGCATCACGCGCCGGCTGCTGGACAAGTACGCGACGCACCTGCCCTCCGGCGAGGAGCCGGTGCCGGACACGCTGCACACGCTGACGGACCGTGAGGTCGAGGTGCTGAAGCTGGTGGCGCGCGGCCTGTCGAACGCGGAGATCGCCGCGGACCTGTTCGTGAGCGAGACCACGGTGAAGACGCACGTGGGGCACGTGTTGACGAAGCTGGGTCTGCGGGACCGGGTGCAGGCCGCGGTGTACGCGTACGAGAGCGGGCTGGTGCGTCCCGGCGCGCAGTAGGCCGGGGGACGACGGTGAGGGGCGCCTCTCCCGGCGGGGAGGGGCGCCCTTTCCGTCGGCCGGTGGCCGACGCGGCGGCCGGCGCGGACGCGGGTCAGCCGTCGACGCCGCGGCCCAGCTCCCACAGCTGGAGCGAGGAGGAGGAGTTCACGGCGTAGGAGACGCCGGTGACGTTGTCGCGCGCGGCGACGTACTGCTTGCCCTGCCACAGCGGCAGCAGGGGGACGTCGTCGGCGACGATCTCCTGGATGTCCGTCAGGCTGGTGGCGGCGTCGAGCCGGTTGGCCTCGCGCCGGGACTCGGGGATCAGCGTGCGCTGGATGGTGCTGTTGGAGTACGGCGAGCCGAGGAAGTTGTCCTTGTCGAGGAAGGGCGCCAGGAAGCTGTCGGCGTCCGGGAAGTCGGGGAACCAGCCCATGCCGTAGACGTCGTACCGGCCCTTCTGCTCGGCGGGCCGGAAGGTCGCCCAGGGGTGGCCCTGGATGTCGACGTCGAACAGGCCGGTGGCGTTGAGCTGCTTCTGCAGGACCTCGAACTCCTGCTTGGTGGCCGGGCCGTAGTGGTCGGTGGTGTAGTGCAGGGTCAGCTTCACCGGGGTGGTGATGCCGGCCCCGGCGAGCAGGCTCTTGGCCTTGGCGGTGCTGGGGTTGCCGTACTTGTTGAAGAACGAGTTGGAGTGCCCGGTGACGGTGGCCGGGACGAGCGAGTACAGCGGCTCGGCCTGGGTGCCGTACACCTTGGAGACGAGTTCGCCGCGGTTGATGACCTGGGCCATGGCCTGGCGGACGGCCTTGTTCTTCACGGTGGGCGCGTTGGTGTTGAAGGCCAGGTAGCGGATCTCCATGCCGGGCATGTCGACGAGGTCGACCTTCTCGTCGGCGCCGGAGTCGAGCTTCTGGATCTGCGCCGGCGACATGGTGCGGGTCATGACGTCGATGTCGCCCTTGTCGATGGCGGTGCCCATGGCCTCCGCGCTGTCGTAGGAGCGCATCACGACCTGGTCGTTGTTCACCGTCACACTGCCCTTGTAGGAGGGGTTCTTGGTGAAGATGGCGCTGACGATCGCGTTGTTCTTGACGTCGGCCTTGAAGGTGTAGGGACCCGAGCCGTCGACCCGGAACCCGGTGCGCAGCTTGTCCTTGGGGTAGTCCTTGGGGTTGATGATGCCGGCGACCGGGGTGGACAGCTTGTACGGGAAGGTGGCGTCGGCCGTCTTGAGGTGGAAGATGACCTCGCGGTCGCCCTGGGTCTCGATGGTGTCGATGGTGTTCAGCAGGGCGGAGACACCACTGTCGGCCTTGAGGCGCAGGGCGCGCTCGATGGAGTACTTGACGTCGGCGGCGGTGACCGCGTCGCCGTTGGCGAACTTCAGGCCCGGGCGCAGCTTGCAGGCGTAGCGCTCGTTGCCGCTGTCGCTGAAGGCGCAGCTCTCGGCGGCTTCGGGAACGGGGTTGCCCTCGCCCTTGGGCTGGGTCATCAGGGTCTGCACGCTCTGGCGCAGGATGTTCCAGGTGCCGACGTCGTAGGCGTAGGCGGGGTCGAGGGGCGCCGGAGCTGCGCTGGTGGCCGTGAACCGGTCGGTGGTGCCCACGACGATGGCGTCGCCACTCCGGCTCCCGCTGTCGGATCCGCCGCATGCGGCGAGAACCGGCGTGAGCAGGCCGGCCACTGCCGGCAGCACCAAAGTCTTGCGGTTCATGCGGGGGTTTCTCCAGAGCTGTTCGAGTCCGTGTACCTGGCACGCATGGGTGGCGCGGCGGGTGACGGGGGTTACGGCGATGTTCTCGCGACGAGATTAGTCCGCGCCCGCAGCGGGGTCGGAGGCCACATGAGCTGAGGCACCATCACGCAGTGGAACCGGGTGCGGACACACCGAAAACCAGACAGTGGCAGGATTGGTGCAGCGATTCACCAATCGGGACACAAGGGGCCGGCGTTCCCTCCCGGACAGGGGTGGTCTGCACACCCGGGCAGTGCTGTCGAGGGGTGGGCGCGTGGGGAAGGTCACATGCGTGGCGGTTCCGGCGCCCGGTGGTACTCGGTCGGGCGACCGGCTTCGCCCTCCTTCTCCGGTGTGCTCCTCCGGAGACGTGTCCGGCCGTTCCGTGCGCTTCGCACGCCCGGTGAACGGCCGGGCGCCTCTGCGTCACAGGACCCTCTCGGCGATCAGGCCGCGCAGGAACGCCAGGTCGACCTCTTCGAGGGAGCGGACGACGGTGCGCCGCTCGGCGGGGGCGATGGGGGCGATGGAGGGGACGGCGACGACGTGGCAGCCGGCGGCCTCGGCGGCGGTGACACCGGTCGCGGTGTCCTCGACGACGGCGCACCGGGCCGGGTCCACGCCGAGTCCGGCGGCGGCGAGCAGGTAGGGGTCCGGGTAGGGCTTGGTGCGTGACACCTCGTCACCGGCGATGGAGAGGGTGAAGTGGTGCGGGCCGAGCACGCCGAGCACGCGGTCGATGATGCGCCGGTGGGAGGCGGAGACCAGGGCGGTGGGGATGCGGTACCGGTGGAGTTCGGCGAGCAGCCGGGCGGCGCCCGGCATCAGCGGCAGGGAGCGGCCGATGCGGGCCTCGAAGCCGTCGTTGAGCAGGACGGAGAGTTCGGCGAGTGTGATGTCGGCGCCGGTGGCCTCGATGAGGAAGCCGGCGCTTCGGGTCATGGGCCCGCCGACCACGACGTGCCGCCAGGAGTCGTCGAGGGTGTGGCCGAGGGCGGCGAAGACCTCGACCTCGACGTCCCACCAGAAGCCCTCGGTGTCGACCAGGGTGCCGTCCATGTCGAGGAGGACCGCTTGCAGGGCGGAGCCTTCCGCCGCCGGGGCCCTCCCCGTCCGAGCGGGACCGGGGACCGGGGGAAGGTCTCCGGGCGCGGGGACCGTACTGGTCATCCGGGCGCACCTCCTTGAGGGACGACCAGGCCGGTTCCCGCGCGGGGAACCGGCCTGCAGTGGACCGACCAGTGTACGTCGCCGTCGGCCGTGGTGCCCGGTGGAGGATCAGCGGGCGTTGAAGTACTTCGCCTCCGGGTGGTGGATCACGATCGCGTCGGTGGACTGCTCGGGGTGGAGCTGGAACTCCTCCGACAGGTGGACGCCGATCCGTTCGGGCCGGAGCAGGTCGGCGATCTTGGCGCGGTCCTCCAGGTCGGGGCAGGCGCCGTAGCCGAGGGAGAAGCGGGCGCCGCGGTACTTCAGGGCGAACATGTCCTCGACAGCGGTGGGGTCCTCGTGGGCGAAGCCGAGTTCGGAGCGGACGCGGGCGTGCCAGTACTCGGCGAGCGCTTCGGCCAACTGGACGGACAGGCCGTGCAGTTCGAGGTAGTCGCGGTAGGAGTCGGATTGGAAGAGCCTGGCGGTCTCCTCGCCGATGCGCGAACCGACGGTGACGACCTGGAAGCCGACGACGTCGGTCTCGCCGGACTCCTCGGGCCGGAAGAAGTCGGCCAGGCACAGGCGGCGGCCGCGGCGCTGGCGCGGGAAGGTGAAGCGGGTGCGCTCGTTGCCCTGTTCGTCCAGGATGATCAGGTCGTCGTCCTTGGACACGCAGGGGAAGTAGCCGTAGACGACGGCCGCTTCGAGCAGGTTCTCGGTCTGGAGCCGGTCGAGCAGGCCGCGCAGGCGGGGCCGGCCCTCGGTCTCGACGAGTTCCTCGTAGGACGGGCCGTCGCCGGTGCGGGCCTGCCTGAGTCCCCACTGGCCCTTGAACAGGGCGCCCTCGTCCAGCCAGCTCGCGTACTCCTTGAGCTGGATGCCCTTGACGATGCGGGTGTCCCAGAACGGCGGGGCCGGCACGGGGTTGTCGGTGGCGACGTCGGAGCGGACGTGGCCCTCCTCCGGGCGCTCCTCCGCCTCGGCGGCGGGCGCCGCGGCCACCCGGCGCTGCCTGAGTTCGGGCAGCTTCGCGCCGGGCACGCCCCGCTTGACGCCGATCAGGGCGTCCATCAGGCGCAGGCCCTCGAAGGCGTCGCGGGCGTAGCGGACCTCGCCGTCGTAGACCTCGTGCAGGTCCTGTTCGACGTAGGCCCGGGTGAGGGCGGCGCCGCCGAGGATGACGGGGAAGCGGGCGGCGAGGCCGCGCTGGTTCAGCTCCTCCAGGTTCTCCTTCATGATCACCGTGGACTTCACCAGGAGGCCGGACATGCCGATGACGTCGGCGCGGTGTTCCTCGGCCGCTTCCAGGATCGCGGAGACCGGCTGCTTGATGCCCAGGTTGACGACGTTGTAGCCGTTGTTGGACAGGATGATGTCGACGAGGTTCTTGCCGATGTCGTGCACGTCGCCGCGCACGGTGGCGAGCACGATGGTGCCCTTGCCCTCGTCGTCCGTCTTCTCCATGTGGGGTTCGAGGTGGGCGACGGCGGCCTTCATGACCTCGGCGGACTGCAGGACGAACGGCAGCTGCATCTGGCCGGAGCCGAAGAGGTCGCCGACGACCTTCATGCCCTCCAGGAGGGTGTCGTTGACGATGTCCAGGGCGGGCCGGTCCCGCAGGGCCTGGTCCAGGTCGGCCTCCAGGCCGTTGCGCTCGCCGTCGATGATGCGGCGCTCGAGGCGTTCCTCCAGCGGCAGCGCGGCCAGTTCCTCGGCCCTGCCGGCCTTGAGGGACTTGGCGGTGGCGCCCTCGAAGAGCTGCATGAGCTTCTGGAGGGGGTCGTAGCCCTCGCTGCGGCGGTCGTGGATCAGGTCGAGGGCGGTGCGGACCTCCTCCTCGCCGAACCGGGCGATCGGCAGGATCTTGGAGGCGTGCACGATCGCCGAGTCCAGGCCGGCCTTGACGCACTCGTCCAGGAAGACGGAGTTCAGCAGGATGCGGGCGGCCGGGTTGAGGCCGAAGGAGATGTTCGACAGGCCGAGCGTGGTCTGCACGTTCGGATGCCGCCTCTTCAGCTCGCGGATCGCCTCGATGGTGGCGACGCCGTCCTTGCGGGACTCCTCCTGGCCGGTGCAGATGGTGAAGGTGAGGGTGTCGATGAGGATGTCCTCCTCACGGATGCCCCAGTTCCCGGTCAGGTCGGCGATCAGCCGTTCGGCGATCTCGACCTTCTTCTCCGGGGTGCGGGCCTGGCCCTCCTCGTCGATGGTCAGCGCGATCAGGGCGGCGCCGTGTTCCCGGGCCAGCTGCGTGACCCTGGCGAAGCGGGAGTCGGGTCCGTCGCCGTCCTCGTAGTTCACGGAGTTGATCACCGCGCGGCCGCCGAGCTTCTCCAGGCCCGCCCGGATGACGTCGACCTCGGTGGAGTCCAGCACGATGGGCAGGGTGGAGGCGGTGGCGAAGCGGCCGGCGAGCTCCTCCATGTCGGCGACGCCGTCCCGGCCGACGTAGTCCACGCAGAGGTCGAGCATGTGCGCGCCCTCGCGGATCTGCTCGCGGGCCGTTTCCACGCAGTCGTCCCAGCGGCCCTCCAGCATGGCCTCGCGGAACCTCTTGGAGCCGTTGGCGTTGGTGCGCTCACCGATGGCCAGGTAGGAGGTGTCCTGGCGGAAGGGCACCGACTGGTAGAGGGAGGCCGCACCCGGCTCGGGCCGCGGGTGGCGCTCGGGCGGGGTGAGGCCCCGGACGCGTTCGACGACCCGGCGCAGGTGCTCGGGGGTGGTGCCGCAGCAGCCGCCGACGAGGGAGAGGCCGTACTCGCGGACGAAGGTCTCCTGGGCGTCGGCCAGGGCCGGCGCGGTCAGCGGGTAGTGGGCGCCGTCCCTGCCGAGCACGGGCAGGCCCGCGTTGGGCATGCAGGACAGCGGGACGCGGGCGTGGCGGGCGAGGTAGCGCAGGTGCTCGCTCATCTCGGCCGGGCCGGTGGCGCAGTTCAGGCCGATCATGTCGATGCCGAGCGGTTCGAGCGCGGTGAGGGCGGCGCCGATCTCGGAGCCGAGCAGCATGGTGCCGGTGGTTTCCACGGTCACCGAGACGATCACCGGCAAGTCCAGGCCGAGGGCCTCCAGGCCGCGCCGGGCGCCGAGCACGGCCGCCTTGGTCTGCAGCAGGTCCTGGGTGGTCTCCACGAGCAGCGCGTCGGCGCCGCCGGCGGCCAGGCCCTCGGCGTTGCGCTGGTAGGCGTCGCGCAGGGTGGTGTACGGGGCGTGACCGAGGGTGGGAAGCTTGGTGCCGGGGCCCATGGAGCCCAGGACCCAACGGGGGCGGCCGTCCCGTGCCGTGAAGTCGTCGGCGGTCTCGCGGGCGACGCGGGCACCCGCCTCGGACAGCTCGTGGACGCGGTCGGGGATGTCGTACTCGCCGAGGGCGGAGTGGTTGGCGCCGAAGGTGTTGGTCTCGACGCAGTCGACGCCCACGGCGAAGTACGCCTCGTGGACGGAGCGGACGATGTCGGGGCGGGTGATGTTGAGTATCTCGTTGCAGCCCTCGAGCTGCTGGAAGTCGTCGAGGGTCGGCTCCTGGGCCTGGAGCATCGTGCCCATGGCTCCGTCGGCGACCACCACACGGGTGGCGAGCGCCTCGCGGAGCGCGGACGCACGGGTCCGGCTGTCGGCGGAGGGGGACGTCGGCGACGAGGCCATGTGGGGACTCCCTGGGGTGCGACGGCTGTCGGCTATGCGGCTTCCCCGGCGGGGGCCGGGCGAGGGCACGGCGTCAGAGTAACCGGGAGTGGGCTTGGATGGGCACCGGCGTCCACGAGGCGGACGCGCCGGAGTGACCCGGGTGGCCGAAGGCCGTCGGCGGGCCGCCCGGAATGCGACAGGTGCCGGCCGAACCATTGGCGGGAGGTCGGCATGGACCGGTAGTGTTCGGCATTGCCGAACGATACAGGCGACGGTGTACGACAGGGTTCGTCAACGGCCGTCGACGCCCACCGCGCGTGTCGGCGGTCGTCGGCGGTCGAAGGGGACGGAGGCAGGACGGCGATGGCACGGAACATCCAGTCGCTCGAACGGGCGGCCGCGATGCTGCGGCTGCTCGCGGGCGGCGAGCGACGGCTCGGCCTCTCGGACATCGCCTCGTCACTGGGCCTCGCCAAGGGCACCGCGCACGGCATCCTGCGCACCCTGCAGCAGGAGGGGTTCGTGGAGCAGGACGACGCCTCGGGGCGCTACCAGCTGGGCGCGGAGCTGCTGCGGCTGGGCACGACCTACCTGGACGTGCACGAGCTGCGCGCGCGGGCCCTGGTGTGGACGGACGACCTGGCCCGCTCCAGCGGGGAGAGCGTGTACCTGGGCGTGCTGCACCAGCAGGGCGTGCTGATCGTGCACCACGTCTTCCGGCCGGACGACAGCCGGCAGGTGCTGGAGATCGGGGCCATGCAGCCGCTGCACTCCACGGCGCTGGGCAAGGTGCTGTCCGCGTACGACCCGGTGGCGCACAGCGAGGCCCTGGAGGCCGACCGCAAGCCCTTCACGGAGCGCACGGTGTGCGACCCCGGGGACTTCGAGCGCCTGCTGGACCTCACGCGCGCGCGGGGGTACGCGGCGGACGTGGAGGAGACCTGGGAGGGCGTGGCGTCGGTCGCCGCACCCATCCACGACCGGCGCCGCATGCCGGTGGGCGCGGTCGGGGTCACCGGCGCGGTGGAGCGGCTGTGCCGCGACGGCGGGCTGCGCCCGGAACTGATCGCGGCGGTGCGGGACTGCGCCCGCGCGGTGTCTCGGGACCTGGGCGCCGGGCGGTTCTGAGCGGCGCGGCCGGGCGGCCGGGAACCGGGCGACCGGGACGCGAGGCGGCGTCCCGGTTCTCGCCCTACGCTTGAACGGACAAATGGGGCGCACATGCCCCTCAGTACCCGCAGGGCGATAACCGATGGCGATCAATAACGATCCTGTTTTCGATAACGGAACCCTTGACGCATGCGGGACGCCGAACAAGACTCCCGTCCATCGGTCGGCATTGTCGAACACCTAACGGCAATACGCGCTAGAGTGTGACAACGCCAAGGGCCGGCATCGCTCTCACCCGAGGGCACCAGAACCCCCGGTGGGACCCGGGGTTCGGCTTCCCTGGACGAAGGACAAAGGAGTCGCGGGTGTCCAGCTCCGACATCTTCATCGGCGAGACCATCGGTACCGCCGTACTCATCCTGCTCGGCGGCGGTGTCTGCGCCGCCGTGACGCTGAAGGCCTCCAAGGCCCGCAACGCCGGCTGGCTCGCCATCGCCTTCGGGTGGGGCTTCGCCGTCATGACGGCCGTCTACATCTCCGGGCCGCTCTCCGGCGCCCACCTCAACCCGGCCGTCACGCTCGCCCTGGCCCTCACGAACGGCGACTGGAGCGACGTCCCGGTCTACCTCGCCGGCCAGCTGCTCGGCGCGATGATCGGCGCGACCCTGGTGTGGGCGGCCTACTACGGCCAGTTCCACGCGCACCTCACCGACCGGGGGATCGTCGACCTCACCGACCGGGAGGCAGTCGGCGGCCCCGGCGCCCAGGCCACCTCAGTCAAGGCCGTCGAGGCCCAGGAGCGGGGGGCCGGCCCGGTCCTCGGCATCTTCTCCACCGGTCCGGAGATCCGCAACGCGGTCCAGAACCTCGTGACCGAGATCATCGGCACGCTCGTGCTGATCCTCGCGGTCCTCACCCAGGGGCTGAACGCCAAGGGCGACGGCCTCGGCGTCCTGGGCGGCCTGATCACCGCACTCGTGGTGGTGGCGATCGGCCTGTCCCTCGGCGGCCCCACGGGCTACGCGATCAACCCCGCCCGCGACCTCGGTCCGCGCATCGTCCACGCCCTCCTGCCGCTGCCCAACAAGGGCGGTTCCGACTGGAGCTACGCCTGGGTCCCGGTGGTCGGCCCGCTGATCGGCGCCGTGATCGCCGCGGGCATCTACAACGCCGCCTTCGCCTGACGCCGCCCCGCGGCGAGGCCCCCCGCGCACGCACCGCACGCACAGCCCCCACCACGGACCCCCAGGAGCACACAGTGACCGACGCCCACACCGCAGGCCCGTTCATCGCGGCTATCGACCAGGGCACGACCTCCTCGCGCTGCATCGTCTTCGACCGGGACGGCCGGATCGTCTCCGTCGACCAGAAGGAGCACGAGCAGATCTTCCCCAAGCCGGGCTGGGTCGAGCACGACGCCACCGAGATCTGGACCAACGTCCAGGAAGTCGTCGCCAGAGCCGTCGAGAAGGCCGGCATCACCCGCGACGACATCAAGGCCATCGGCATCACCAACCAGCGCGAGACGACCGTGCTGTGGGACAAGAACACCGGTGAGCCCGTCCACAACGCCATCGTCTGGCAGGACACCCGCACCGACCACCTCTGCCGGGAGCTGGGCCGCAACGTCGGCCAGGACCGCTTCCGCCGCGAGACCGGCCTCCCGCTGGCCTCCTACTTCGCCGGTCCCAAGGCCCGCTGGCTGCTGGACAACGTCGAGGGCCTCAAGGAGCGCGCCCAGGCGGGCGACATCCTCTTCGGCACCATGGACAGCTGGGTCATCTGGAACCTGACCGGCGGTGTCGACGGCGGCCGGCACGTCACCGACGTCACCAACGCCTCCCGCACCCTGCTGATGAACCTGCACACCATGCAGTGGGACACCAGGATCGCGGAGTCCATCGGGGTCCCGCTGACGATGCTCCCGGAGATCCGCTCCTCCGCCGAGGTCTACGGCGAGGTCACCGGCGGCAGGCTGGGCGACCTGCTCGGCGGCATCCCGGTCGCCTCCGCGCTCGGCGACCAGCAGGCGGCCCTGTTCGGCCAGACCTGCTTCTCCGAGGGCGAGACCAAGTCCACCTACGGCACCGGCACCTTCATGGTGATGAACACCGGCGAGAAGATCATCAACTCCTACGCCGGCCTGCTGACCACCGTCGGCTACAAGATCGGCGACCAGCCCACGGTGTACGCCCTGGAGGGGTCCATCGCCGTCACCGGCTCGCTGGTGCAGTGGATGCGCGACCAGATGGGCCTGATCTCCACCGCCGCCGAGATCGAGACGCTCGCGCTCTCCGTCGAGGACAACGGCGGCGCCTACTTCGTGCCGGCCTTCTCCGGGCTGTTCGCCCCGCACTGGCGTGCCGACGCCCGCGGTGTGATCGCCGGCCTGACCCGGTACGTCACCAAGGCGCACCTCGCGCGCGCCGTCCTGGAGGCCACCGCCTGGCAGACCCGGGAGATCGCCGACGCCATGGTGAAGGACTCCGGCGACGAACTGGTGACCCTCAAGGTCGACGGCGGCATGACCGCCAACAACCTGCTGATGCAGACGCTCTCCGACGTCCTGGACGCGCCCGTGGTGCGCCCGATGGTCGCCGAGACCACCTGCCTCGGCGCCGCCTACGCCGCCGGCCTCGCCGTCGGCTTCTGGTCCAGCACCGACGAACTGCGCGCCAACTGGCGCCGGGCCGCCGAGTGGACCCCCCGCATGGACGCGGAGACCCGCGACCGTGAGTACAAGAACTGGCTCAAGGCCGTCGAGCGGACCATGGGCTGGATCGAGGACGAGGGCTGAGCGGCTCGCGACAGCTCCGACAGCCCTGACGAGGAGTAAGACCCGACATGACCAGTCAGCCCACCCCGCAGACCCTGCCCGCCCTGGGGACGCACCCGGCCTCCGGCTCCCTCCCGAGCCGCGCCGAGACCAGGGAGCAGCTCGCCAAGGCGTCGTACGACCTCCTTGTGATCGGCGGCGGCATCCTGGGCATCTCCACCGCCTGGCACGCCGCGCAATCCGGGCTCAGGGTGGCGCTGGTCGACGCCGGCGACTTCGCCGGCGCCACCTCCTCCGCGTCCTCCAAGCTGCTCCACGGCGGCCTGCGCTACCTGCAGACCGGCGCGGTGAAGCTGGTCGCGGAGAACCACTTCGAGCGCCGTGCGGTCTCCCGCCAGGTGGCCCCCCACCTGGCGAACCCGCTCACCTTCTACCTCCCCGTGTACAAGGGCGGGCCGCACGGCGCGGCCAAGCTCGGCGCGGGCGTCTTCGCCTACTCCGCGCTCTCCGCGTTCGGCGACGGCGTGGGCCACCTGCTCTCCCCCGCCCGGGCCGCGCAGGACGTGCCCGAGCTGCGCACCGACAACCTCAAGGCCGTGGCCGTGTACGGCGACGACCAGATGAACGACGCGCGGATGGCGCTGATGACGGTCCGCGCGGCCGTCGAGGCGGGCGCGGTCGTGCTCAACCACGCCGAGGTCACCGGACTGCGCTTCACCCGGGGCCGGGTCACCGGTGCCGACCTCAGGGACCGGCTGACCGGTGAGGAGTTCGGGGCCAACGCCCGCCTGGTGCTGAACGCCACCGGACCCTGGGTCGACCACCTGCGCCGGATGGAGGACCCGGGCGCGGCGCCGTCCATCCGCCTGTCCAAGGGCGCGCACCTGGTGCTGAAGCGGACCTTCCCCTGGAAGGCCGCGCTGGCCACCCCCATCGACAAGTACCGCATCACCTTCGCCCTCCCCTGGGAGGACATGCTGCTGCTCGGCACCACCGACGAGGCGTACGAGGGCGACCCGGGCGACGTCGCGGTCACCGAGTCGGACATAGCCCAGATCCTGGACGAGGCCGCGTTCTCCGTCCGGGACCGGCAGCTGCGGCGCGACCTGATGACCTACGCCTTCGCCGGCCTGCGGGTGCTGCCGGGCGGTCCGGGCGACACCGCCAAGGCCAAGCGCGAGACCGTCGTCACCGAGGGCAGGGGCGGCATGCTGTCCGTCGCGGGCGGCAAGTGGACCACCTTCCGGCACATCGGCCGCACGGTGCTGAAGAAGCTGGAGGAGCTGCCGGGCCACCCGCTCGGCGACGACTTCGAGCCGGTCTCCTCGCTGCCGAGGAAGCTGCCGCTGCCCGGTATCGCCAACCCGAGGGCGGTGGCGCACCGGCTGCTGGTGGACCGCCCGGCGCCCGGCCCGCGCATGGCCGCCGACACCGCCAGGCACCTGGCCACCCACTACGGCTCCCTGGCCTTCGACATCGCCCGCCTGGCCAACGAGAACCCGGCGCTGGCCGAACGGGTGCACCCGGAGGCCCCGGAGATCTGGGCGCAGGTCGTCTGGGCCCGCGACCACGAGTGGGCCCAGACGCCGGACGACGTGCTGCGCCGCCGCACCACGCTGACCGTCCGCGGCCTGGCCACGGACGAGGTCCGCGCCAGGGTCCAGGACCTGCTCGACAGGAAGTAGGCCCGGCGCGGCGGCCGGTCCCCCCTCCCCCGACCGGGACCGGCCGCCGCCCCGGCACCGGATGCCGCCGCACCGGGCCCGGGCAGTGCCGCCGGTCGGGGGTGTTCCCCGGTGGCGAACGGGGCAGTGATCCGTTCAGCCCCGTTCGAAGGGGCTGCGGGCGCTCCCGCCGGACGCCGTAAGGTTGGGACGTCAAGCGAGGGCACGTCGGAAGGAGGCACTGGGTGATCGAGCTGGAGGGGGTTCCCGAGCTGATCGACCCAGTCATGGTGGCCGCGTTCGAGGGCTGGAACGATGCCGGCGACGCCGCCTCCACGGCGGTGGCGCACCTGGAGCGCGAGTGGAAGGGCGAGGTGTTCGCGGCGCTGGACGCCGAGGACTACTACGACTTCCAGGTGAACCGCCCCACGGTGTTCATGGACGACGGAGTGCGCAAGATCACCTGGCCGACGACCCGGTTGTCGGTGGTCCGCGTCGGTGGTGACAAGCCGCGCGACCTGGTGCTGGTCCGCGGGATCGAGCCGTCCATGCGCTGGCGGTCGTTCTGCAACGAACTTCTCGGCTTCGCGCACGAGTTGGGCGTGGAGCTGGTGGTCATCCTGGGCGCCCTGCTCGGGGACACCCCGCACACGCGCCCGGTCCCGGTCAGCGGGGTCACCTCCGACCCGGACCTGGCCCGCCGGATGGACCTGGAGGAGACCAAGTACGAGGGCCCGACGGGCATCGTCGGCGTCCTGCAGGAGGCGTGCACGCACGCCGGCGTCCCGGCGGTGTCGCTGTGGGCGGCCGTGCCGCACTACGTCTCCCAGCCACCCAACCCCAAGGCCACGCTGGCCCTGCTCAACCGCCTGGAGGACCTGCTGGACCTGCGCCTCCCGCAGGGCGAGCTGCCCGACGACGCGCGCGCGTGGCAGGTGGGCGTGGACCAGTTGGCCGCGGAGGACAGCGAGGTCGCCGAGTACGTCCAGACGCTGGAGGAGGCCCGGGACACCGCCGAACTGCCGGAGGCCTCCGGCGAGGCGATCGCCCGCGAGTTCGAACGGTACCTGCGGCGGCGGGACGTGAGCCCGCCCGGCGGGCACGCGACGGCCGACGGCGGGGACGGCGGTTCGTACCGGCGCGACGGTCCGGGCGGCAGGTCCCGGCCGCCCCGGGCGCCGCGGCCGGGAGCCCCCGGAGCGGCCGAAGGCCCTGCGGAGGGTTCCGCGGAAGGTCCCGCGGAGGGCGACGACGAGGGCACGTCGCAGGAGTGAGCGCGAAGGGGAGCGGTTCCCGCGGGTCGCGGGAACCGCTCCCCTTCCGGCCGTGCCGCCGTACGGTTACAGGGCCACGCCCAGCAGGGCGTCCACCGCCCGGGTCACGAGGCCGGGGGCGCCGGTGTCGGTACCGCCCTCCGTGTCCTGGCGGTCCGCCCAGCGGTCCACGGCGGCCAGCGCGGCGGGCGCGTCCAGGTCGTGGGCCAGCGCGTCGCGGATCTCCTCCACGAGCGCGTCGGCACCGGGTCCGTCGGGCCGGGAGACCGCGGCGCGCCAGCGGCCGAGCCGGTCGACGGCGTCCCGCAGCACCTGGTCGGTCCACTCCCAGTCGGAGCGGTAGTGGTGGGCGAGCAGGGCCAGCCGGACGGCGGCCGGGTCGACGCCGCCGCGGCGCAGCCGGGAGACGAAGACGAGGTTGCCCCTGGACTTGGACATCTTCTCGCCGTCCAGGGCGACCATGCCGGCGTGGACGTACGCCTTGGCCATCGGGAACTCGCCGGTGAGCACCTGGGCGTGCGAGGCGCCCATCTCGTGGTGCGGGAAGGCCAGGTCGGAGCCGCCGCCCTGGACGTCGAAGCCCATGCCCAGGTGGTCCAGGGCGATGGCCACGCACTCGATGTGCCAGCCGGGGCGTCCCCGGCCGAGGGAGCCGCCGTCCCAGCTGGGCTCCCCGTCGCGGGCCGCCATCCACAGCATCGGGTCGAGCGGGTTCTTCTTGCCCGGCCGGTCCGGGTCGCCGCCGCGCTCGGCGGACAGCAGGCGCATCGCGGCGGCGTCGAGGTGCGAGACCCCGCCGAAGTGCGGATCGGCCCCGACGGAGAAGTAGACGTCGCCCTCCAGTTCGTAGGCCGCCCCCAGGTCGCGCAGCCGCTCCACGAGCGGGACGATGCCGGGTATCGCCTCGACGGCACCCACGAAGTGCTGCGGCGGGAGCATCCGCAGGGCGGTCATGTCCTCGCGGAAGAGGGCCGTCTCCTGCTCGGCGAGGGCGGTCCAGTCGACGCCGTCCCGCTCCGCGCGCTCCAGCAGCGGGTCGTCGACGTCGGTGACGTTCTGGACGTAGTGGACCTGGCGCTTGGTGTCGAGCCACACGCGTTGGACGAGGTCGAACGCGTTGTAGGTCGCCGCGTGACCGATGTGGGTCGCGTCGTACGGCGTGATGCCGCAGACGTAGAGACGGGCGACGGGACCGGGAGCGAGGGTGACCAGGCCGCCGGTCGCGGTGTCGTGGATCCTCAGGTCGCGGCCCTGACCAGGCAGGGCGGGGACCTCGGAAGCGGGCCAGGCATGCATGTACATGAGCCTAACCGCCCGCGAGCTGCGCTTACGAACCGGATCGCGTCGGATGGCCGGTTGTGCCCCGTCGGACCGGGGCACGGTGCACCGCGGGGGCGCTCACACCGGGGGCCAGGGGATCGCCGGCCACTCCCCGCCCGGCTCCGGGTGGCGGCCGGAGGCGAGCAGGGCCTCGACCCGGGCGCGCGTGGCCGCGATCTCGGCCGGGGTGATCAGGGGGGCCAGCCGTGCGGCCAGGGCGCCGCCCCCGGCGAGGGAGGCGCGCAGCCCTTCGAGCACGTCGACGGCGTCCCCGGGCAGGGGTTCCCCGGCCCATCCCCACAGCAGCGTGCGCAGCTTGTCCTCGACGTTGAAGGTGACGCCGTGGTCGATGCCGTAGAGGCGTCCGTCGGCGGTGGGCAGCAGGTGGCCGCCCTTGCGGTCGGCGTTGTTGATCACCGCGTCGAGGACGGCGAGCCGGCGCAGCCGCTCGTCGTCGGCGTGCACGAGCAGTGCCGTCCGGTCCTCGCCGACCTCGGCGAGGCCGATGGCCCTCCAGCCCGGCTCCGGCTCCTCGCCGTCCACCAGCGCGAGCAGTCCGGCGTCGGCGCTCGTCTCGATCCACAGCTGGCACATGCCCTCGCCGTACGGGCCCCCGCGCAGCACGGTCGGCGGGACCAGTCCCCAGCCGGTGGCCTCGGAGACCTCGTAGGCGGCGACCTCACGGCCGGCCAGGGTGCCGTCGGGGAAGTCCCACAGCGGGCGTTCGCCGGCCACGGGCTTGTACACGCAGCCGGCCTCCTGGCCGTCGAGCGCGACCGTGCAGAACAGGGCGGCGTTGGACGCCTCGCGGATGCGGCCGCGCACGGTCAGTTCACCGTGGGCGAGCAGCCGCGCGGCGGTCGCCGGGTCGGCGGCCGTCACGCTCCGCGGCGGTATCCGTTCTGGCGCGGACATACGTGTCCTTCCGGATCGAGCGGGAGGCTGCACAGCGGGCACGGCGGCCGCCCGGCGTTGACGACGTCGAGGGCGCGCTTGGCGAAGGCCCTGGCCTGCGCGCCGGTCAGCCGGACCCGCAGCATCGGGGGCCCGTTCTCCTCGTCCTGCAGGAGCCGCTCCTCGGCCTCGGCGAGGTCCTCGTCGGTGTCGGCGTCCAGTTCGACCAGGGCCTGCGCCTCGACGATCATGCGCTGCTCCTCGCCGTCCCAGGCCAGAGCCATGGTGCCGACGCGGAACTCCTCCTCGACGGGGGTGGCCAGCGGGGCGGTGTCGGCGATCTCCGTGGGCGCCACGGCGGGGACGGCGGCGTTGCCGCCGCTGCGCCGTACGACCTCGTCGAGCAGTTCTTCCATGCGCTCGGCGAGCGCGGCCACCTGGGTCTTCTCCAGGGCCACGCTGGTCACCCGGGTGCCTGCGGTGGCCTGGAGGAAGAACGTACGGCGTCCGGGCAGTCCGACCGTGCCGGCCACGAAACGGTCCGGCGGATCGTAGAGGAACACCTGACGGGACACGTCCTGTCTCCATGGGGATCGGGGGTTTCGGCGGTGCCGGTCACTGTGTGCGCGGCCGTGCGGACCGCTTCACCCTACTGCGGCAGACGATCACGGTGCGCCCGCACCACCGCCGACCGGTGCGTCGCCCTCCCCGGGTTCCCCGCGCGGCGCGAGCGAGGCGAAGTCGCCGGTGTCGCCGAGGCGGACGAGGTAGGGCCGCAGGCGGGTGTAGCGGATCGCGGTGACGGAGCACGGTTCCACGGAGATCCGCTGGAAGAGGTCGAGGTGCATGCCGAGGGCGTCCGCGACGAGCGACTTGATGACGTCGCCGTGCGAGCACATCAGGTAGACGGCGTCGGCGCCGTGGTCGCGCTCGACGCGCGCGTTCCACTCGCGCACGGCCTCGGCGGCGCGGGTCTGCATGGAGCGCATGGACTCGCCGCCGGGGAAGGCGGCGGCCGACGGGTGGGCCTGCACGACCTCCATCAGGGGCTCGTCCTTCAGCTCGGCGAGCTTGCGGCCGGACCAGTCGCCGTAGTGGCACTCCCCGATCCGCTCCTCGGTGTGGGCGCGCAGCCCGGGACGGGCGTCGAGCAGCGGCCGTACGGTCTCCTGGCAGCGCTGCAGGGGGCTGGTGACGACCTCGTGGACCGGCAGCCCGGCGAGCCGGCCGGGCAGCGCCCGGGCCTGCGCGACCCCGCGCTCGTCCAGGGCGACGCCCGGGGTCCAGCCGGCGAGCACGCCGGAGGTGTTGGCGGTGGAACGTCCGTGCCTGACGAGGATCAACGTGGGCATGCGGCCCAGAGTAAGCGCATCGGGGCATGCGCAGGACGTCGGACGAAGGGAGAATGCGCTCCGTGATCGTGGACTGCGCCATCTACCGGCACGGGCACCGCACCGAGGGACCGGAGGACCTGTCCGACGCACTGGCCGAGGCACGGGCCGCGGGCGGGTTCGTGTGGATCGGGCTGCACGAGCCGTCGGAACGGGAGTTCGACCTGGTCACCCAGGAGTTCGGGCTGCACGCGTTGGCCGTCGAGGACGCCCTCAAGGCGCACCAGCGGCCCAAGCTGGAGGTGTACGACGACTCGTTGTTCATGGTCCTCAAGCCGGTGGTGTACGAGCCCGAGAGCGACACCGTGTCGGCCGGCGAGGTGATGATCTTCATCGGCGACTGCTTCGCGGTGACCGTCCGTCACGGCGAGGGCGCGCCGCTCGCGGCGGTGCGGCACCGGCTGGAGGCGGAGCCCGAGATGCTCGGCAAGGGCCCCACGTCCGTGATGTACGCGATCTCCGACGCCGTCGTCAACCACTACCTGGAGGTCGCGACGGAGCTGCAGACGGATCTGGAGGAACTGGAGACGGAGGTGTTCTCGCCGGACGGCGGCGGCTCGCGGCACACGGCGTCGCGGATCTACACCTTCAAGCGGCAGGTGCTGGAGTTCCGGCGGGCCACCGGACCGCTGGCGGTGCCGCTGAACCGGCTGGCCGGCGCGAGCGCACTGGGCGGCGGGGTGCCGTTCGTCGACGACAAGGCGCGGCCCTTCTTCCGGGACGTCCACGACCACCTCACCCGCGTGAACGAGTCCGTGGAGAGCCTGGACCGGCTGGTGTCGGACATATTGTCGGCGCACCTGGCGCAGATGAGCGTGCGGCAGAACGACGACATGCGGAAGATCTCCGCGTGGGCGGCGATGGCGGCGGTCCCCACGATGATCGCGGGGATCTACGGCATGAACTTCGAGCACATGCCCGAGCTGCACTGGGTGTGGTCGTACCCGGCCGTGATCGCGGTGATGGCCGTGCTGGAGGTGCTGCTGTACCGGCTGTTCCAGCGGCGCGGCTGGCTGTGACCGCCGCGCGGGCGCGACCGGCGGCCGGCGCGGCGGCACGTCCGCCCCTCCCTCCCGGCCGGCCCGCACGGCCGGGAGGGGCGGGGGCCGGAGTCGTAACCGCGCGGGGCCCGGCGCGTTGTTCCCCGTGACGGCCGTGGCGGGGAGGACTCCCCGAGCCCCCACCACGGCCGCGGACCTCCCTACGCCAGTCCGGCGCGCTCCAGGGCCTCGCTGCCGGCCCGCAGGGAGGCGAGGCGCTCGTCCAGCGTGAAGCCCGCGGGAGCGAGGCTGAGGGTGGTGACCCCGGCGGCGGCGTAGGCCTTCATCCGGTCGGCGATGCGGTCGACCGAGCCGAGCAGGGCGGTCCGGTCGACGAGGTCCTGCGGGACGGCGGCCGCGGCGCCCTGCTTGTCACCGGACAGGTACTTCTCCTGGATCTCGGCGGCTTCCTTCTCGTAGCCCATGCGCTGGGCGAGCTGGTTGTAGAAGTTCTGCCTGCGGCTGCCCATGCCGCCCACGTAGAGCGCGGTGTAGGGGCGGAAGGCGTCGGCCAGCCGGGCCACGTCCCGGTCGTCGCCGACGGCGAGCGGCAGGGTCGGGCAGATGTCGAACCCGTCCAGGGTCAGGCCCGCCTTCTCCCGGCCCGCGCGCAGGTGCCGGACCGTGGTCTCCTCCAGGTGGTCGGCGGAGGGGAAGATCAGCAGCGCGCCGTCGGCGATCTCGCCGGTCTGCTCCAGGTTCTTCGGGCCGATCGCGGCGACGTAGAGCGGGATGTGCTCGCGCTGCGGGTGCACGGTCAGCTTGATCGGCTTGCCCGGGCCGCCGGGCAGCGGCAGCGTCCAGTGCTCGCCCTCGTACGACAGCCGCTCGCGCGTCATCGCCTTGCGGACGATCTCCACGTACTCGCGCGTGCGGGCCAGCGGCTTGTCGAACTTGACGCCGTACCAGCCCTCGGAGACCTGCGGCCCGGAGACGCCGAGACCGAGCCGGAAGCGGCCCCTGGACAGCGAGTCCAGCGTCGCCGCCGTCATCGCGGTCATCGCCGGCTGCCGGGCCGGGATCTGGAAGATGGCCGAGCCGACGTCGATGCGCTCGGTCTGTGCGGCGACCCAGCTGAGCACCGTGGCCGCGTCGGAGCCGTACGCCTCGGCGGCCCAGCACACGGCGTAGCCCAGCCGGTCGGCCTCCTGCGCCACGGCCAGGTTGTCCGCGTCCATCCCGGCACCCCAGTAGCCGAGGTTGATCCCGAGCTGCATGGCCGATCCCCTTACCAGTCAGTAACGTCCCTTGGCGCAGACCTTAGCGCGGGGGCCACGGCCCGGGGCAGGGGACCCGCGCGGGCGGCGCCCGGCCGCGCGGGCGGGCGCGCCGCCGGAACCGGGCCGCGGGTCCGGGACCGGTTGTCCACAGGCCACCCACGGGACAGTTCCGGCCAGATAATCTCGCGCACATGGAGCAGAGGCATCTCGGCCGCACAGGCCTGCGCGTGTCCCGGATCGGACTCGGCACCCTCACCTGGGGCCGGGACACCGACCAGCACGACGCCGCGGACATGCTGAAGGCGTTCTGGGAAGCCGGCGGAACCCTGGTCGACACCGCGGACGTGTACGGCGGCGGGGAGGCGGAGTACCTGCTCGGGCAGCTCATGGAGGGCCTGGTGCCGCGCCGGGACCTGGTCGTGTCGACCAAGGCGGGCAGCGTGCCCGACCCCGGCCGCCGCTTCGACGGCTCGCGCGGCCACCTGCTCGCCGCGCTCGACGCCTCCCTGGCCCGGCTCGGCACGGACTACGTCGACCTGTGGCACGTCCACGCCTTCGACCCGGGCACCCCGCTGGAGGAGACGCTCCAGGCCCTGGACCTGGCCGTGAGCAGCGGCCGCGCCCGCTACGCCGGCGTGTCCAACTTCTGCGGCTGGCAGCTCGCCAAGGCGGCCACCTGGCAGCTGGCCGCACCGGGCACCCGCACCCGGCTGGCCAGCACGCAGATGGAGTACTCGCTGCTCCAGCGCGGCATCGAGCGCGAGGTGCTGCCCGCCGCGCTGGACCTGGGCGTCGGCCTGCTGCCCTCCTCCCCGCTGGGCCGGGGCGTGCTGACCGGCAAGTACCGGCACGCCACCCCGTCGGACTCGCGCGGCGCCTCCGAACACCTGGCGCCGTTCGTCGAGCCGTACCTGGACGACGCGGCGACCCGCATCGTGGACGCGGTCACCACGGCCGCGGACGGGCTCGCGGTCACCCCGCTGCAGGTGGCCCTCGCCTGGGTCCGGGACCGGCCCGGCGTGGTCGCGCCGGTCGTCGGCGCGCGCAACGCCCAGCAGCTCACGGCGGCGTTGTCAGTGGAGGCGCTTAGTCTTCCTGACGAGATCTGCCGGGCGCTGGACGATGTGTCGGCGCCCGTGCACCGCTATCCCGATCACGACTGGAGCACGCTGTGAGCACGGAGCCGGAGACCACGGAGGAAACCGGGCCGGGGACCCCGGGGGCCCCCGCACCGGAGGCGGGAACCGGCGACGGCGCGCAGGGGGTGCCCGGGGGCGGGGGTCCGGCTGCGGCCGGCTCGGACGCGGGTGACGGCGCCGGGGATGCGGGGGACGGTCCGCCCGGCTCGGACTCGGGGGCGAACACCCCCGGAGGACCGGGCGGACCGCCCGGCGCGGGCGGTGCCGGGAGCGGGGACGCCGAGGGGGCCGGTGCGGACGGCGCCGCCGCCCGGATGTCCGAGGCCGAGGCCGAACTGGCCGCGCAGCGTCTGGAGCGGGAGCGGATCGAGCGGCGCAAGGCCGAGCGGCAGGGCTCCATCGAGAGCGGCACCAAGCTGAGCGGCACGGCGGCCGACCTGCTCGCCGCGGTACGGGCGGTGGAGAGCGGCCAAAAGCCGGTGGCCGCGGTGTTCGCGGAGCCCGGGTCGGCTGCGTCCCGCCCCGCCCCGGAGCCCGTGCGCCGGCCCGCGCCCGCCGCCGCGCCCGGCACCCCGGTCCCCGCCCCGGAGGCCGTCGAGGCCGTACGGCGGGTACTGGGCGAGGGCGGCGCCCCCGGGACCCTGGCCGCCCAGGTCGCCGCGGACCTCGGTGAGGGGGCCGACGCCGTGCTCCGCGAGGACCCCTGGCAGCTGCTGCGGGTCCCCGGCGTACGGCCGGAGCAGGCCGACGGCTTCGCGCGGGGGCTGCTCGGCGCGGCCTGCGGCCCGGCCGACGAGCGGCGGGTCCGCGCGGTGACCGTCTGGCTGCTGGAGCAGGCGGCGCTCGCCGGACACACCGCCCTGGACCTGCCGGCGCTCACCGCGGCACTGGCCCGGCAGGGCGTGCCGGACCCGGACGCGGCCGTGCAGAGCACGCTCGCCGAGGGCGAGGCGCTGGCCTTCCAGGACGCCGTGGAGGAACCCGGCGCCCCGGCCCGGCAGCCGGTGCCCGACCCGGCGGAGCGGGGCGAGGAGGCGGCGGAGGAGGAGCGGCCGGTCCGGGTCCTCATCGGCCTGGAGCGCTACGCGCTCGCCGAGGAGAGCCTCGCCGACGGCCTGGCCCGGCTGGTCAACTCCCCGCCCAAGGAAGCCCCCGGGGCCTGGGAGGCGGCCGCGGCCGGGATGTCCGGCGGTGCCGCCGAGCTGGTCCGCGCGGTCGCCGGGCACGGCCTGGTGCTGCACACCGGCGGCGAGGCGGCCCGGGCCGAACCGGCCGCGCTGCTCGGCGCCGCCCGCACCGCCGGCCTGCGCGCCTTCGCCGCCTGCCACACCGCCGACGGGCACCGCCGCTTCGCCGCGCTGCTCGGCACGGCCGGCGACCCCGCCCCCGTCGGCACGGTCGCCGGCCTGCTCTCCGGCGCCGAGGGTCCCGGCCGGGACGCGGAGGGCGCCCTGGACCTCGACCTGCTGATCGTGCCGGACGCGCCCCAGCTCGACGTCGAGAGCGCCGCGATGCTGGTGGAGTCGCTGTCCGACGGGGCCCGGCTGGTGCTGAGCGGTGACCCGGCGGTGCTGTGGTCCGCCGGACCCGGGCGGGTCTTCGCCGACCTGCTCACGGCCCGCGCGTGCCCGCAGATCGCCTCCCGCACCCCCGACCCGGGCCCCCTCGGCGAGCTGGTCTCCGGCATCGGCGTCGGCGAGCTGAACCAGGTCGGGGCGCCCGGCAAGGAGATCGTCGTCGTGCCGGTGCGGGACGCGGGCGAGGCCGTGCACCGCACCGTGCAACTGGTCGCGGACTCGGTGCCGCGGGCGATCGGCGTTCCGCCCGAGCAGACGGTGGTGATCACCCCGGGGCACGGCGGCGCGGCCGGCACCCGCGTCCTCAACACCGCGCTGAAGGAACGCCTCAATCCGGGCCCGGGCCGCTTCGCGGGCTTCGACCCCGGCGACCGGGTCGCCTACTCCCCCGCGCCGGGACGCACGGTGCCGGGGCGGGTGGTGACCGCCGACGCGGAAGGGCTGCACCTGGAGTGCGCGGGCGCCCCCGTCGTCGTGCCGAGGGAGCGGGTGGAGCGGTCCGTACGGCACGGCTGGGCGCTGACCGCGCACCAGGCGGTGGGCGTCCGCTGGCCGGCCGCGGTGGTGGTGCTGCCCGGCGACGCCGCACGGACGCTCAGCCGGCCGTGGGTGTACACGGCGTTCGGCCGGGCCGAGCGTCACCTGTCCGTGGTGCACGGCGTGGAACAGGCCCTGCCGAGGGCGGTGGCCGAGGTCCCCGCCAGACCGCGCACCACCCGCCTGCCGGCCCTGCTGCGCGCCCAGGTCCCGGCGGCGGACTGACCGGCCCGCGGAGGCGGAACGCGGCGGTGCCGCGGGACCGTGCCGGCCCCGCCCCACGGCACCGCCGGCACGGCTCAGCGGTCGGAGTCGAGCGGCTCCAGATCGTCCTCGTCCGCGACGAGGTCCAGCTCGTCGGCCCCGGCGGCCGGGCCGGCCTCGTCGTCCTCGTCGGCCTCGTCGTCGAACACCGCACTGACGTCGAACCGGCACACCACCTGCTGCGCGTCGACCTGCTCGAACGGCGCCTCCAGCCACTCCCCGGCCTCGGCGGGCCCCTCGGCGGCGGTGACCCAGAGCGTGGAGTCGCCCTCCTCCAGGCCGAACTCCGCGTGCCGGGAGGCGATCTCGTCCGGTTCGAACTCACCGAACAGGGTGCTCAGCGCGCCGGGGACCGTGGCCGCGGCCTCCTCGCCCGCGCCGCCGTCCCCGTACTCCGCCGCCTCGACCCGCTGGGCCTGCGCGAGCAGCCGCTGGGGCTCCGCCACGGTGTAGTCGCGGCGGATCAGCACGCTGATCGCGTGCGGCTCCCCGGGCCCCGCGTACGGCGGCAGCGCGTCCTCCGCACCGGGGATCTCGAAGGGCGTGACCTCGTCGTAGCGGTCGTAGAGCAGCTCGTCGTACACCTCGGCGGCGGCGGCCAGTTGGTTGAACGCTTCGTAGACGGCCGGATCGTCCTCGCCCGACCGGCGTTCGACCGCGGCCAGGTGGCGGTCGAGCGCGGTCTTGACCGCCTCGGCGGCGGCACGTACCTCGGCAGCGGTGGGCTGCGCAGCATCAGACATAGTGCAGACGCTATCCGTACCGGGCACCAGCCCGCACAATAGATGCGATGCCGGAATACGAATTCGTCGACGTGTACGTACCTCGCGGGGTGTCCCGCAAGGATGCGACGCGTCTGCTGACCGACCATGCAGAGTACGGACACTGGGAGTTGGACCGACTGAGCCTGCTCCGCGACGGCAGCCGCAGGGTGCGGTTGCGCCGGCGGATCATCCGCCAGGTGCGTGCCACGTGGTGAGACAGGGCACATGACGCAGCGGGCCCCGCCGTGCGGCGGGGCCCGCTGCGTTCCCGGTGGTCCGCGTCACACCGCGGCGCGCGCCTTGCGGTACAGCACCGCGCCCGCGAGCAGCGCGCCGGCGCCCGCCGACGCGGTGAGCCCGAGCGGCAGGCCGCTACCGGTGTGCGCGAGCTGGGCGTCGGCCTGCGGCCGGGGATGCCCGGCCCGGGACGGGCCGTGGGGCGCGCCGGGGCCCTTGGCGGGCGGGGCGGCCGGCGTGCCCGGGTGGTCCGGACGGGCCGGGGTTTCGGGCGGCTGGACGTGGTGGCCGCCGTTCGCGCAGGCGTTGTCGGCGGTGGCGTTGCCGAGGCCGACGACGTTCACGCTGTTGCCGCACACGTTGACCGGCACGTCGACCGGTACCTGCACGGTGTTGCCGGACAGTACGCCGGGCGAGCCGGCGGCGGTTCCGGCCGCGTGCGCGCCGCCGTGGGTGCTGGACGCACCCTCGCTCCGGCCGCCCGCGTACGCGCCGGGTGTGCCGACGTGGGCGCCGGGTGCGCCGGCGTGGCGACCCTCCGGTGTGCCGCCGCCCCGCTGGACGCAGGCGTTGCCCACCGACGGGTTGAGGAGCCCGACGACGTCCACGGTGTTGCCGCACACGTTGACCGGCACGTCGACCGGTACCTGCACGGTGTTGCCGGACAGTACGCCGGGCGAGCCGGCGGCGGTTCCGGCCGCGCCCGCGTCGGCGTGGGCGTAGCCGCTCGCGGCGGCGATCACACCGGTGGCGGCGGCCATGGTCATCAGGCCCTTACGGGTGCCCTGTCGCATTCGGGAGTGCCCCTTGCCTTCGAAATCGCTGTGGAGAAAGCCGGTCGGCCCCGGAGCGCGTGGCGCGCGCTCCGAGGCCGACGGCTCGTAAAGGACGCCCCTCGGGGAGCCGACGTCAGTCGTTGACGCAGGTGTTGCCGAAGGCGGGGTTCAGGAGCCCGATCACGTTGACCGTGTTGCCGCAGACGTTCACCGGCACGTGGACCGGCACCTGGATGACATTGCCGGACGCGACGCCCGGCGACTGGGTGGCGACACCCTGGGCACCCGCGTCGGCAACGGCCAGGCCCGCACCCGCGAGCACCAGACCACCGGTGGCAGCCGCGGCAGCGACGACCTTCTTGATCATTGTTCCTCCTAGTTGGCAATGCGGTCCCAAGCAGCGGACCGCAACACCTGTAACGAGAAGGAATGAATGGAGCTACGAACTTATGGTCGCAATCACCCTTTCCAGTCGGTCCCGCACGGGTGTCCGATTACGGCGGCCGATGCGGTCGCGCCCGTCCGCCGCCCTCACGAGGCGTCGAGGAACCGGTCGAGCACCCGCACCCCGAACCGCAGCCCGTCCACCGGCACCCGCTCGTCCACGCCGTGGAACATGCCGGCGAAGTCCAGCTCCGGGGGCAGCCTGAGCGGGGCGAAGCCGAAGCCGCGGATGCCGAGGTCGTCGAAGGACTTGGCGTCGGTGCCGCCGGAGAGCATGTAGGGGATCGCCTTGGCGGTGGGGTCCTCGGCCAGCAGCGAGGACTGCATGGCCTCCACCAGCGCGCCGTCGAAGGTGGTCTCGACCGCCTTGTCGGCGTGGACGTCGGTGCGCCGCACGTTCGGTCCGAGGAGGCGGTCGAGGTCGGCCAGGAACTCCTCCTCGTGTCCCGGCAGGAAGCGTCCGTCGATGTGCGCGGTGGCCTCGCCCGGGATGACGTTGACCTTGTACCCGGCGTTCAGCTGGGTGGGGTTGGCGGTGTTGCTGAGGGTGGCGCCGATGAGCTTGGCGATGCCGCCCAGCCTGGCGAGGGTGGACTCCATGTCCTCGGGGTCCAGCTCGGTGCCGAGCGCGTCGCCCAGTTCGTCGAGGAAGGCGCGGGTGGTCTTGGTGACCCGCACCGGGAAGCTGTGGCGGCCGACGCGGGCGACGGCCTCGGACAGTTCGGTGATGGCGTTGTCGCGGTGGATCATCGAGCCGTGCCCGGCGGTGCCGGCCACGGTCAGCTTCATCCAGTGCATGCCCTTCTCTGCCGTCTGGATCAGGTAGAGCCGGCGCTGCTCGTCCACGGTGAACGAGAACCCGCCCACCTCGCTGATCGCCTCGGTGACGCCCTCGAACAGCTCCGGATGCCGGTCCACCAGGTAGCGGGCCCCGTGGGTGCCGCCGGCCTCCTCGTCGGCGAGGAAGGCCACCACGACGTCCCGGGGCGGGCGGCGCCCGCTGCGCAGCCGGTCGCGCACGACCGCGAGGGTCATGGCGTCCATGTCCTTCATGTCGACGGCCCCGCGCCCCCACACGCACCCGTCGGTGACCTCGCCGGAGAACGGGTGGTGGGTCCAGTCGTCGGCGTTGGCCGGCACGACGTCCAGGTGGCCGTGGATCAGCAGCGCGGGCCGGGAGGGGTCCTCGCCCTCGATGCGGGCCACGGTGGAGGCGCGCCCCGGGTGCGACTCGAAGATCTCCGGCTCCAGGCCGACCTCCGCGAGCTTCTCGGCGACGTACTCGGCGGCCTGGCGCTCGCCGGGGCCGGAGTGGTCGCCGTAGTTGCTGGTGTCGAACCGGATCAGCTCGCGGCAGAGGTCCACGACCTCGTCCTCGCCGGTGACGCCCCTGGTCGTGTCCGTCTCGCTCACGCTGCTTCCTCCCGCTGTCCCTGCTGGTGGTCCCCCTCATCCTGCCTCCGCGCCCGCCCGGGCCCAAGAGCGGGCCCGGCCCGTCACACGCCGTTCACGCGGACCGGGTCCCGGGGACGGGGTGTGATCGGCCGCCCCGGAAAGCCTGGTAATGTTTCCTCCGTCGCCGCGGGGGAGATCCCGCACGACAGACACCTTGTCCGGGTGGCGGAATGGCAGACGCGCTAGCTTGAGGTGCTAGTGCCCTTTATCGGGCGTGGGGGTTCAAGTCCCCCCTCGGACACCACCGACACCCCAGGTGCCGCCGGATTCCGGTCGGCACCTGGGGTGTTCCCCGTTCCTCGCACCCGGCACCGCCCAGGGCGGCGGGGCGCCCGGGCGCCCCACCGCGGTGGGGGCAGAATGTGGGCCATGAGCACGCGTTCCTCCTGCCCCTGCGGGCTGCCCGGGCCGTACGGCGCCTGCTGCGGCCGCTTCCACTCCGGCTCCGCCGCGGCGCCGACGGCGGAGGCGCTGATGCGCTCGCGCTACAGCGCGTTCGTGCGCGGGGACGCGGCGTACCTGCTGCGGACGTGGCACCCGCGGACCCGGCCGGAGCCGCTGGAGCTGGATCCCGGGGTGCGCTGGACGGGTCTGGAGATCCTCGGCACGACCGGCGGGTCGGCTTTCCACGCCACCGGAACGGTGACCTTCCGGGCCTCCTACCGGGGCGGCTCACTGCACGAGCGCAGCCGGTTCGAGCGGGCGGACGGCGCGTGGGCCTACGTCGACGGGGACTTCCCCGGCTGACCGCCCGCGGCCCGGCCCTCAAGGGGCCAGGACGTCCAGTTCCCGCAGGGCGCCCACGGTGATCTGCCGGGTCAGTTCCTCGGCGCGGGCCGCGTCGCGCGCCCGGACCGCCTCGGCGACCTGGACGTGCAGGGTGACGGCGGCCGGGGCGGGGTCCTCGAACATGACCTCGTGGTGGGTGCGGCCGGCCAGCACCTCCGCGACGACGTCGCCGAGGCGGGCGAACATCTCGTTGCCCGAGGCGTTGAGGACGACGCGGTGGAAGGCGATGTCGTGGACCAGGTACTGCTCCAGCCGGTGGCCGCGCGAGTTGGCCACCATGCCGAGCGCGCACTCGGTGAGTTCGGCGCACTGCTCCGCCGTGGCCTGCCGGGCGGCCAGACCCGCCGCCACGGGCTCGACCGCCGAGCGCAGCACGGTCAGGGAGCGCAACTGGTGGGGGCGGTCGGCGCCCGCCAGGCGCCAGCGGATGACCTGCGGGTCGTAGACGTTCCACTCGGCCCGGGGGCGGACCGTCACGCCGACCCGGCGGCGGGACTCGACCAGGTGCATGGACTCCAGGACGCGGACCGCCTCGCGCATCACGGAGCGTGACACCTCGAAGTGCTGCGCCAGTTCGTCGGTGCGCAGAACGCTGCCCGGCGGGTACTCGCCCGCGGTGATCGCGGGGCCGAGTGTGTCCAGGACACGGCCGTGCAGCCCCCGGCCCGGTGTGCTCATGCACTCAGCGTACGGCCTGGATCACGGAGCCAAAAAGTCAGACTTGTATGTCACAGGCTCTTGAATTCATCGTACCTAATGGGTTTCAGTGTGGCCGACGCCGGATGTCGGCGCCGTGTGCCGAGGAA
This sequence comes from Streptomyces sp. TG1A-8, assembly GCF_030499535.1. NCBI lineage: Bacteria > Bacillati > Actinomycetota > Actinomycetes > Kitasatosporales > Streptomycetaceae > Streptomyces > Streptomyces sp. TG1A-8. The sequence continues at coordinate 5,629,781 of NZ_JASTLB010000001.1, read as the reverse complement.
GACAGCGAGGCAGTGATGCGCACCCCCCACGTCGTCATCGTGATGGGCGTCGCCGGGACGGGCAAGACCACGATCGGCCCGTTGCTCGCCGCCCGGCTGGGCGTCCCGTACGCCGAGGGCGACGACTTCCACCCGCAGGCCAACATCGACAAGATGTCGGCCGGTGTCCCGCTGGAGGACGCCGACCGGTGGCCGTGGCTCGACGCCATCGGCGCCTGGGCGCACGGCCGGGCCGGGCTCGGCGGGGTGGTCAGCAGTTCGGCGCTGAAGCGGTCGTACCGCGACCGGCTCAGGGCCGCCGCTCCCGGGGTCGTGTTCGTCCACCTGACGGGGGACCGCGAGCTCATCGGGGACCGGATGTCCCAGCGGCGGGGCCACTTCATGCCGACCGCGCTGCTGGACTCGCAGTTCGCCGCGCTCCAGCCGCTGCAGGCCGACGAGGCGGGCGTCGCCGTGGACGTCGGCGGCGGTCCCGAGGAGATCGTCGAGCGCGCGGTGAAGGCGCTGGCGTCCCTGCCCGGCACCCCGGGGTAACGCCCCGCAGCCCCGCGCCCCCGCTCCCTCCTGCTCTCTCCTCCCCTCTCCGTACCCCTCTGTCCCTCTCTGCCCCCTCCATCCCCTCCTTCCCCTCCTTCCCCTCCATCCCCCCGTCCCCGTACCTGCAAGGGAACCCCGTGACCAGACTCAGCGTCGAGGTGCTGGCAGCGGACGCACCTGCGCCGATCACCTCCGCCGGCGATGCCCAGCTGGGCATCGCCGTCCTCGTGGGCATCGCCGTCATCGTCCTGCTCATCACCAGGTTCAGGCTCCACGCCTTCCTGTCGCTCACCATCGGCTCGCTCGTCCTCGGGGCGGTCGCCGGAGCGCCGCTCGACAAGGCGATCACCAGCTTCACCACCGGACTCGGCTCCACGGTGGCCGGCGTGGGTGTCCTGATCGCGCTCGGGTCGATCCTGGGCAAGCTGCTCGCCGACTCCGGGGGCGCGGACCAGATCGTGGACACGATCCTCGCGAAGGCGGGCGGACGGGCGATGCCGTGGGCGATGGTGCTGATCGCCTCCGTGATCGGCCTGCCGCTGTTCTTCGAGGTCGGCATCGTGCTGCTGATCCCGGTCGTGCTGATGGTCGCCAAGCGCGGCAACTACTCCCTGATGCGCATCGGCATCCCGGCGCTGGCCGGTCTGTCCGTGATGCACGGCCTGGTCCCGCCGCATCCCGGCCCGCTGACCGCGATCGACGCGGTGGGGGCCAACCTGGGCGTGACCCTGGCGTTCGGCATCCTCGTCGCCGTCCCGACGGTGGTCATCGCCGGACCGCTGTTCTCCCGTGCCGCCGCCCGCTGGGTGGACGTGCCCGCTCCCGACCGGATGCTGCCGCAGCGCCCCTCGCAGGACCTGCAGCGCCGGCCGGGGTTCGGCGCGACGCTGGGCACCGTGCTGCTGCCGGTGGTGCTGATGCTGGCCAAGGCGCTGGTGGACATCGTCGTGGACGACCCGGCGGACCTCACCCAGCGGGTCTTCGACGTCGCCGGCTCCCCGCTGATCGCGCTGCTCGCCGCCGTGCTGGTCGCCATCTTCACGCTGGGCCGGCCCGCCGGCTTCGGCAAGGAGCGGATCCAGCAGACGGTTCGAGACGAGCCTGATGCCCATCGCGGGCATCCTGCTGATCGTCGGCGCGGGCGGCGGCTTCAAGCAGACGCTGATCGACTGCGGAGTGGGGCAGATGGTCCTGGACGTCTCCAGGGACTGGTCGATCCCGGCCCTGCTGCTGGGCTGGCTGATCGCGGTGGTGATCCGGCTGGCCACCGGCTCGGCGACGGTCGCGACCGTGTCGGCGGCCGGTCTGGTGGCGCCGCTGGCGGCCGACATGTCCACCACCCACTCGGCCCTGCTGGTCCTCGCCATCGGTGCCGGATCTCTGTTCTTCAGCCACGTCAACGACGCCGGCTTCTGGCTGGTGAAGGAGTACTTCGGGCTGGGCGTCGGACAGACGGTCAAGACCTGGTCGGTGATGGAGACGATCATCTCGGTGGTCGCCGGCGGCCTGGTCCTGCTGCTGTCACTGGTGGTCTGAGGCCCGCCGGCCCGTTGTGGCGCCCCGGTCCCCGGGGCGCCACAACGGGTGCGCGGTCCCGGCCCACCGCGCGCTGACCGAGCCCGTGCGCAGTCCCCGCCTGGCCTCCGGGTCCCCCAGCGCCATGCCGATGTGGCCGGCCAGCACCACGCCGACGGTCAGGGCCAGCCAGTCGTGGACGAAGGTCGCCGAGGTGCGCCACACCAGGGGCGTGAGGCGGGTGAACCACATCAGCAGGCCGGTGCCGAGCATGACGAGGCCCGCGCCGGCGATCCAGGCCGCGTAAACCTTCTGGCCGGCGTTGAACTTACCCGCCGGCCGGGAGGAGGGCCGCTTGTCACGGCGGAGCGCGGCGCGCAGCCACACGCGGTCGTGCGGGCCGAAGCGGTTGAGGAAGCGCAGGTCTGCCCGGAAGGCGCGGGAGGCCAGGCCCAGCAGGACGGGGACGGGCAGGGCGAGCCCGGCGCACTCGTGGACGCGGACGACCAGTGCGCGGCGGCCGACGAGCACGGCCAGCTGCGGCACGTAGAGGACGGCCGCGGTCAGCACGCACCCGGCCATGAGCGCGGCCGTGGTGCGGTGCACCCACCGTTCGGCGGTGGTGAAGCGGCGCACCCGGGTGTCCGGGGGCGCCGGGGTCTCAGTTCGTGGGTTCATCGGTGCGTCCGTTCGACCGGCCCACCCAGGCGTCGACGTCGTAGCCGAGGTTCTCCCAGTAGCCGGGCCGGACGTGGTCGGTGACCGTGATGCCGGAGAGCCACTTGGCGGACTTGTAGAAGTACATGGGGGCGACGTACAGGCGGACCGGACCGCCGTGGTCGTGGCCGATGTCGTCGTCCTGCATGCGCAGGGCGACCAGGACGTCGGGACGGCGGGCCTGGTCGAGGGTGAGGCTCTCGCTGTAGGTGCCGTCGAAGCAGGTGAAGCGGACGGCCCGGGCGGAGCCGCGGACACCCGCCGCGTCCAGCAGGCGGGAGAGCCGTACGCCCTCGAAGGGGGTGCCCGGGACCCGCCAGCCGGTGACGCACTGGACGTCCCTGACCAGCCGGGTCTGCGGCAGCGCGCGCAGGTCGGCGAGGGTGTGGGTGGCCGGGCGGTCGACCAGGCCGTCGACGGTGAGCCGGTAGTCGGCGGCGCTCCGGCGCGGGACGGACGCGGCGACCGAGTAGTAGCGGAAGCCGCCGCCGTTGGGCAGCAGGCCGGTCAGGCCCGTGGGGTCCTTGCCGGAAACGCCGCCGAGGAAGTCCTCCAGACCGCGTTGCAGCACGGGCGCGGCGGCCACGCCGAGGGCGCCGAGGCCCAGGGTGCCGAGGAGGACACGGCGGCCGATGGGCCGGCCCCGGGCGTCGGACGGTTCGGACGGTTCGGCCGGTTCGGGGTTCACCCGTTCATTCGAGCACCTCGGGCCCGCCGGGGCCAGGGGGGACGGCCGTCGGTCAGCGTTCCGTAAGGACTTCCCGCCGGTCCCTCACCGTGGGCGGAGCACCCGGGCGCGGGCCGTGCGGAAGGCCGTCCACGGGTCGCGGTGCGGATACGACCAGGGGTCCGGGGTGGCGTGCCGGCCGATGCGCTGGAACAGGGCCGCCGCCTCGGCCGGGCGGCCGGCGCAGGACATGGCGAAGGCGAGGTGGTTGAGGTCGACGTGGCGGCGGGGGTGGTCGTCGTGCTCCCACTCCAGCCACCAGTCGAACGACGCCCGCAGGATCCGCCGGGCCCGGGGGCCGGACCAGTGTCCGGAAGCGGCCGGGTCGGCGGGGGCGAGGCCGGTGGCGGCCAGGACCCGGTAGCGCTCGGCGTACGCGACCACCGGCAGGACGGCCAGCGGGGAGTCGGCGGGGGCCTCGGCGGCGGCCCGCTCGGCGAGGTCGTACACCTCGTGGGACTCGGCCCCACCGCCCTGGGGGCGCTCGGCGAGGCGGGAGACCAGCAGGTGGTGGCCGTGGTGGTGCTCGCGGTGGCGGCGGCGCAGTTCCCCGAAGGCGTGCAGCAGCTCGTCCTCGGATCCGTGGGTGCGGGCCAGCAGGAGCAGGCCGAGCCAGGGGGTGGGGTCGGCGGGGGCGAGCGCGGCGGCGGTGCGGCAGGCCTCGCGGGCGGTGCCGGGTTCCTCCTTGCCGCGCAGGGCGCGGTGGACGAGGGCGAGCGCGAGCAGCGTGGCTGCGTCGGCGGAGCCGGGTTCGCGCAGCAGCCACTGCCGGGCCCAGGCGGCGGCGTACGGCTCCCGGGCGAGCACGGTGACCCGGTGGCCGCGGCGGTCCCACTCGTCACCCGTGTGCAGCAGCAGCGAGCGCACGGTCTGCCAGCGGCCCTGGGTCAGGGCGGCCCGGGCGGAGGGGAGTGCGGGGTCGTCGAGCGCGTCGTCGAAGGCGCCGGAGTCGTCCGGGCCGGTGTCACCGGACGGTTCCGCGGGGGCCCGGCGAGCGCCGAGCAGGGACGGGATTGGGGGCACCGCAGGACTTCCTGTTTCTCGGGCTGCCATCGGCCGGTCACGCACAGCAAACCCCGAGCCAAGGGTCGCGTCAAGCTGAACGACGGTAACGACGATGTTGCCGTCGTCGTCGCCGTCGTCACCCTCGTCGCTGCCGTCGTCGGTCACCGCGCCCGGCGGGGCACGCCGGGCGACGGGCCCCGCGAGCCGTGCCACCGCGCGGGATTCGGGACGATTTGTGTGGCGTACGCCATGGCGCCGGACGCCCGGGGCGCGGAACATGGCCGCACGGCCCCGCCGCCCCCGGCCCCGTCCGCGCGGGGCGGGCACCGGGACCGCGTCAAAGGCTCCCTTCCGGGTACTCTCCGGGGCAATGCGGTCCCGGTAACGCTACAGTCGGCCACTGCGCACCCGTGGCCCGGCCGGACGATCGAGGTAGGCAGCGTGTCCGTACTGGTTCTCCTTCTCTCCGTGAGTGCCGCGTGCTGCCTGGGTTTCGGATTCGTCCTCCAGCAGAACGCCGCGCAGCGGGCACCGCTCAGTGACTTCCTGTCCTTCCGGCTGCTGCTCGACCTGGTGCGGGTGCCGCGCTGGCTCCGCGGCCTGGCGCTGATGGTGGCCGGCATGGTGCTCGGCGCGGTCGCGCTCGGCAAGGGCGAGATCTCCCTGGTCGAACCGCTGCTCGCGACGAACCTGCTGTTCGCCCTCGCCCTGTCCCGGCACCAGACCGGACAGTCCCTGGGCCGCCAGGGCTGGGCCGGCCTCGTGCTGCTCGCGGGCGGCGTGGGCGCGTTCATCATCGCCGGGGAACCGCGCGGCGGCAGCGCGGTCACCGACCCGCTGCGGCACTGGCTGATCATCGGCGTGACGGTCGGCGCGGCCCTGGTGCTGACGGCGTACGCCAAGCGGTCGCGGCTGAGCTGGGGCCCCGTGCTGCTGGCCACCGCGGCCGGGCTCCTGTACGGCGTGCAGGACGCCCTGACCCGGGTGAGCGGCACCCGCTTCTCCGACGGCGGCCTCGTGGAGCTGTTCACCGGCTGGCAGCCGTACGGCGTGCTGGCGTGCGGCGTCACCGGCCTGGTCCTGGTGCAGAGCGCCTTCGAGACCGCCTCCCTGCGGATGTCGCTGCCCGCGCTGACCGCCGCCGAACCGCTGGCCGGCATCCTGTGCGGGGTGGGCTTCCTCGGCGACCGGCTGCGCACCGACACCGGGGCGCTGGCCTGGGAGGCGGCGGGACTCGCGGCGGTCGTCACGGGCATCGTGCTGCTCGGGCTGCACCCGGCGATGCCGTGCGGCGCGACGGAACGGGAGCCCGCCCGGGACTTCCAGGCCCGCTGAGCCCGTGCCGGGCCGGCCGGCCGGCTTTGCTTGGATACGGGCATGAACCCTGCTGACGAGATCCTCGACGTCGTCGACGAGAACGACCGGGTGGTCGCCCGGTGCCCGCGCGGCGAGGCGTACGCCCGGGGGCTGCGCCACCGCTGCGTGTTCATCGAGGCCCGGGACCCGGACGGCCGGCTCTTCGTCCACCGGCGCACCGCCACCAAGCTGGTGTTCCCCTCCCGCCACGACATGTTCGTCGGCGGGGTCGTGGGCGCCGGCGAGTCCTACGACGCGGCCGCCCTGCGGGAGGCGGAGGAGGAACTGGGCGTGAGCGGACTGCCGCAGCCGTCCTTCCTCTTCAAGTTCCTGTACGACGACGGCGCCGGGAAGAGCTGGTGGTCCGCGGTGTACGAGCTGCGCTGCGCGCTGCCGGTGCGGCCGCAGGCCGAGGAGGTCGCGTGGTACGGCTTCCTGCCCGACGAGGAGGTGCGGCGGCTGCTCGGCACGTGGGAGTGGGTGCCCGACGGGCTGGCCGCGTACGAGCGGCTGCGGGCGTTCCGGTCGGCCCGCTGAGCCCCGGTAGGGTCCTGCGCGTGAGCGGACTTGTGCGGAACGTGCGGCTGTGGTTCGCACCGGAGCGGGTGCGGGACGAGGGGGGCACCCCGGACTACCGGTTCTCGCTGGCCAACGAGCGCACGTTCCTGGCCTGGTTGCGCACCGCGCTGGCGCTGATCGGGGGCGGCTTCGCGGTCGACCAGTTCCTGCCGGGCCTCCGCTGGGCCTGGCGGGTGGGCCTGGCGCTCGCGCTGCTCGGCGCCGGTGCGCTGTGCGCGCTGCGCGCGGTGAACCACTGGGTGCGCTGCGAGCGGGCCATGCGGCGCGGCGAGGACCTGCCCGCCTCCCGGTTCCCGGCCCTGCTGGGCGTGGTGGTCGCGGTGGTGGCCGCGGCGATGGTCGTGGTGGTGCTGGCCGGATGGGCGGGGTGAGCCCGGCGGGCCGGGACCCGGGGCTCCAGCCGGAGCGCACCCGGCTGGCGTGGCGGCGCACGACGCTGTCGGCCACCGTGGCCGCCGTCCTCGCCGCGCGCACCGCCCTGCACGGCGGGGCGTCCCCCACGGGCGTCGTCACGTGCGCGCTGTGCTGCGCGCAGTGGCTGGGTTTCCTGCGGGTGGCCCAGCACCGGATCCGCGCCCTGGCCGCCGGGGCCCGGCCGCCCGCACTGGGGGCCCGGCACGCCACGGCGGCGGTGCTGTGCGCGGTGGCGCTGGCCGGGTGCGCGGTCGTCCTGGTGGTCTAGCGGCACCGGCGGGCCGGGCCGTGGTGCCCGGGCGCGTGCCGGTCGCGCGTCGGCCGTTTCCGAGGCCCCCGCGCTCCCGGAGCCCACCCCCGTGACCGCGCCCCACCACCGTGACCGCGCGCGGCCGGCACCCGGGCGGGCGGCACGCGGACGCAGGCGGCCGCAGGGGCGGGCAGCCGCCGCGGACCGGGGGCCGTCGTCCCCTCGTGGCTCCGGTCACGTTTGCGTCCGTGTTCGGTACGCGCACTGGACTGCATACCGACCGGTCGGCATCATGAACCACGTCGTTGTTCACCCGTTCGTAGGAGTGATGTATGAGCGCCGACCACCCGCCCGGGCTCGATCTCGACCGGCTGTGCGCCCTGCTGGACCGTGAGCGCCCCGGTCTGGTCGGCGGCCCCCTGACCGGCCGGCTGATCGAGGGCGGACGGTCCAACCTCACCTACGCGGTCACCGACGGCACCTCGAAGTGGGTCGTGCGGCGCCCGCCGCTCGGCCACGTGCTGGCCACCGCGCACGACATGAAGCGCGAGCACCGGGTGATCAGCGCGCTGCACCCGACGTCCGTGCCCGTCCCCCGCCCGGTGCTGCTGTGCGAGGACGAGGAGGTGCTCGGCGCGCCGTTCTACGTCATGGAGTTCGTGGAGGGCACCCCGTACCGCACCGCCCAGCAGCTCGTCCCGCTCGGCGCGGAGCGCACCCGCGACGCGGTGCTGTCCCTGGTGGACACACTGGTCGAGCTGCACGCGGTGGATCCCGCCGGGGTGGGCCTGGCGGACTTCGGCCGGCCGGAGGGCTTCCTGGACCGGCAGCTGCGCCGCTGGGGCAAGCAGCTGGACGCCTCCCGCAACCGCGAGCTGGCCGGCATCGACGAACTGCACGCGGCCCTCGGGCGCGCCCTGCCCCGTTCCCCCGCGCCGGCCGTCGTGCACGGCGACTACCGGCTCGACAACGTCCTCATCGGCGAGGACGACCGGATCCGGGCGATCCTCGACTGGGAGATGTCGACGCTCGGCGACCCGCTCACCGACCTGGGCCTGCTGGTGATGTACAGCCGGCCGCTGGGCATGCCCGAGTCGCCCGTCTCCACCACGGCCGAGGCCCCGGGGCACCCCTCCCCGGCCGAGCTGGTCGAGCGGTACGCCGCGCGCTCGGGGCGCGACGTCTCCGCCGTCTCCTGGTACACGGCGTTCGCCTGGTTCAAGCTCGCCGTGATCCTGGAGGGCATCCACTACCGGTACACGCTGGGCCGGACGGTGGGACACGGCTTCGACCGGATCGGCGAGCTGGTGCCCGTCTTCATCCACCACGGACTGACCACTCTGCAGGAAGGCTGACCCGACATGGACTTCGCGTTCGACGCGCGCACGGAGGAACTGCGCGCCAGGCTCCTCGCCTTCATGGACGAGTACGTCTACCCGGCGGAGGCGGTGGCCGAGGAGCAGCGGGCCGCGCTGGCCTCGCCGTGGGACACCCCGGCCGTGGTCGAGGAGCTGAAGGCCGAGGCGCGCCGGCAGGGCCTGTGGAACCTGTTCCTGCCGGACGCCGAGTACGGCGCCGGGCTGACCAACCTCCAGTACGCGCCGCTCGCCGAGATCAGCGGCCGCTCCCCGCAGCTCGCGCCCACCGCGCTGAACTGCGCGGCGCCCGACACCGGCAACATGGAGGTGCTGGCGCAGTTCGGCGACGAACAGCAGCGGAAGCAGTGGCTGGAGCCGCTGCTGGCGGGCAGGATCCGCTCGGCGTTCGCGATGACGGAGCCCGAGGTGGCCTCGTCCGACGCCACGAACATCACCACGCACATCGAGCGGGACGGCGACGAGTACGTCGTCACCGGCCGCAAGTGGTACATCTCCGGGGCGATGAACCCGGACTGCGCGGTCTTCATCGTGATGGGCAAGACGGACCCGGACGGGCAGGACGTGCGCCGCCAGCAGTCCATGGTGCTGGTCCCGCGCGACACCCCGGGTGTCACCGTGAAGCGGGCCATGGGGGTGTTCGGTTACGAGGACCACCACCACGGCGGGCACGCCGAGGTGGTCTTCGACCACGCCCGCGTGCCGGTGGCGAACCTGATCGGCGAGGAGGGCGGCGGCTTCGCCATCGCCCAGGCCCGCCTGGGTCCCGGCCGGATCCACCACTGCATGCGGCTGATCGGCATGGCCGAGCGGGCGATCGAGCTGATGTGCCGGCGCGCGGTGTCCCGCACGGCCTTCGGCAAGACGCTGGCCCAGCAGGGCGTGGTCCACAACTGGATCGCGGACGCCCGGGTGACGGTCGAGCAGCTGCGGCTGCTGGTGCTCAAGACGGCCTGGCTGATGGACACCGTCGGCAACCGGGGCGCCCACACGGAGATCCAGGCCATCAAGATCGCCACGCCGAGGGCGGTCGTGGACATCATCGACCGCGCGATCCAGCTGCACGGCGCGGCCGGGGTGAGCCAGGACCTCCCGCTGGCCGAGCTGTACGCCGGAGCGCGCACGCTGATGCTCGCCGACGGGCCGGACGAGGTGCACCAGCGCTCGCTGGCCCGCAGGGAGCTGAAGAAGTACCTGTGAGCGCACACGGGCGGGGGACGGTCGCGGGCGGTGCCCGGTGGCCGCCCCCCACCCGTGCGCTCACGGCCGCAGGGCCCGCAGCAACAGGTCGGCGAGGTGGTCGGCGACCTCCTGCGGGGCCAGGGGGCCGTCGGGGCGGTACCAGGTGGACAGGTGGTGGACGGAGCCGAAGTGGTAGTCCACGACCAGGTCGGCGGGGGTCGCGGTGGAGAAGACGCCCTCGCGCTGGCCCTCCTCGACGAGCGCGCGGAAGCGTTCGTGGTAGCGCCGGCGCTCGGCGCGGACCTGCTTGTTCTTCTCCGGGCTCAGGTGGTGCATGGAGCGGAAGAAGATCGACGCGTCGTCGAGGTTCTCGATCGTGGTGACGACCACGTCCGCCGCCGCGCCCCGCAGACGCCGCTCGACCGGCTCGTCCGCGTCCGCGAAGGCGTCCAGCCGCTCCTGTTGGACGCGCAGCACGCGTGCGTACACCTCGTGCAGGAGGTCGTCCTTGGAGCCGAAGTAGTGGTACAGCGCCCCCTTGGTGACGCCGGCCGCCTCCACGATCTCCTGCACCGAGGTGCGGTCGTAACCCTGCTCGGCGAAGAGGCGGGTGGCGGCGTTCAGCAGCCTCTGCGGAACGGGCGTCCCGTCTCCGTCCGTCGTCCTGGGCACTGCCGCCACCTGCCTTTCCGTCGTTCCACTGGCTGTCGTGCGCGTCTACCGGTCCCCGTGCGTACGGGAACGCAGTTCCCGCCGCAGGATCTTCCCACTGGCCGTCTTGGGCAGCTCGGGCAGGATCTCCACCTGGCGCGGGTACTTGTAGGCGGCCAGTCTCTCCCTGCAGTACACCGCGAGTTCCTCCGGGTCCGCCTCCGCGTCCGGCCGGAGGCTGATGTAGGCCTTCACGGTCTCCCCGCGGTAGCCGTCCGGGACCCCGACGACGGCCGCCTCGCGCACCGCCGGGTGGGTGTAGAGGACGTCCTCGACCTCGCGCGGCCACACCTTGAAGCCGGACGCGTTGATCATGTCCTTCTTGCGGTCGACGACGTACAGCCAGCCCTGCGCGTCCATGAACCCGATGTCGCCGGTGCGCAGTTCGCCGTCCGGGAAGGTCTCGGCGGTGGCGTCGGGCCGCCGCCAGTAGCCGGGGACGACCTGCGGTCCGCGGACGGCGATCTCGCCCTGCTCGCCGAAGGGGACCTCCGCGCCCCGCTCGTCCAGGACGCGCACGACGGTGTCCGCGCCGGGCACGCCGACGGCCAGGGTTCCCGAGGCCGGATCGACGGGCGCTTCCAGGGTGGGCGGGACGGAGGCACAGGGGGCGGTGCACTCGGTGAGGCCGTAGCCGTTGCGGATGTACGGCCCGAAGCGCTCGCGGAACATCTCCACCAGGGCGGGCGGCAGGGGGGCGCCGCCGGAGGAGATGTGCACGAAGGAGGAGAAGTGGTCGCGGGTGGCGTCGGGGTGGGCGGCCAGCGCCATGAACGCGGTGGACGGGCCGACCGTGTAGTGCGGGCGGTGCTCGGCGAACGCCCCCAGGACGACCCCGGCCTCGAAGCGGTAGGTGAGCACGAGCGTGCCCGCGCTGTCGAGGCAGGCGCCGAGCTGGCAGACCATTCCGGTGATGTGGAACAGGGGCGCCAGCGCGTGGTAGACGGGCGCCTCGGGCAGGCCGAGCCCGGTGCGCTGCCGCTCGGCGTTGTGCATGATGTTGCCGTGCGTGTTGGTGGCGCCCTTGGGGGTGCCGCTGGTGCCGGAGGTGTAGCTGATCAGGGCGGTGTCGCCGGGGTGCGGGTCGCGGCCCGCGGGGGCCGTGCCGCCCCGCCGGGCGACGGCCACGAGGTCGTCGGCGTCCGCGGCCGGGGGCAGCCGTTCGAAGCCCAGCACGCGCGTGTCGTCGCGCGTCTGGAAGTCCAGCTCGCACGCGGTGAGCACGGTCCGCACCGGCGAGTCGGCGGCCGTGGCGCGCAGGTAGGACTCCCAGGCCCGGTCGGAGCAGACCAGCGCCGCCACCCCGGCGTCGCGCAGGACGTGGGAGACCTCCGCCGACTTGTACATGGGGTTGACGGGCACGACGGTCGCGCCCGCCTTCCAGGCGCCGAGGACCGCCAGCACGAAGTGCGGGGAGTTCTGCAGCAGGACGGCGACCCGGTCCCCGCGCTCCAGGCCGCGCCCGGCGAGGTGGGCGGCGACGGAGTCGCTCATCCGGTCCACCTCGCGGTAGCTCAGACGGGCGTCGAAGTAGGTGAGGAAGGTGCGCCCGGGGGCCTCGGCGACGGCGTGGCGCAGGGCGTGCACGAGGGAGTCGGCGGGCTCGACCGGGGCGCGCTGGGCCTCGTCGAGGAGGGCCAGCCAGGGGCGGGCGGCGTACCGGGAGACGGTCACCGGGTCGCCTCCCACTGGCGCTGGAGGTGGTTCATGCCGCCCAGCCAGTGGTCGGGGTCGGTGGCCCGCGCCCGGTAGAACTCGGCGACCTCGGGGTGCGGCAGGATCAGGAAGCGGTCCTCCTCGATGCCCCGGAGCAGGGCGTCGGCGACGGCCTCCGGCGCGATCGCGGTCGGCTGGAGCACCAGGTCGCCCGCGCTGCCGGTGGCGGCCAGCATGTCGGTGCGCACGCCCTGCGGGCAGATCGCGTGGACCTTCAGGCCCCGGTGGCGGTAGGTGAGCGAGAGCCATTCGGCGAAGGCCAGTGCCCCGTGCTTGGTGACGCTGTAGGAGGGGGCGCCGATCATGGTGAGCAGGCCGGCGGCCGAGACGGTGGAGACGAACCGGCCGCGGCCCCGCTCCAGCCAGCCGGGCAGCAGCTGGTGGGCGGCCCGGACGTGGGCCATCACGTTGACGTCCCAGGACAGCGCCCAGCTCTTCTCGTCGAGCGGTCCGGCCGCGTCCCCGTCCTGGAAGCCGACGCCGGCGTTGGCGCAGTAGACGTCCACGGTGCCGCCGAGGGCGTCCCGCGCGTCGTCGACGATCGCGGAGGCGTCACCGGGCACGGCGGTCGCGCCGATCTCCTCGGCGACCGCCTCGGCCTTCCCGGCGTCCAGGTCGTTGACCACCACCCGGGCGCCCTCGGCGGCGAACCTGCGGGCCAGCGCGGCCCCGATCCCCCCGCCCGCCCCGGTGACGACCACTCCCGCATCCTGCACGGCTTCCACCATCGGTCTCCTTGACACGACTTCGCGCGGCGCGCGTCGACTCTGGCCCCACCAGACTAACCAGTCGGTATGTGTAAAGGAAGGGTGACCGCTCCGGTCCGGGGGGCGCGGGGAGCCGCGCGAGCGGCCACACTCGGCCTGCACCTTCCCCACCTACGGAGGTCACCCCATGCGCCTGTCCCGACGGCACCTTCTCGCATCGGCCTCGACGGCGGTGGTGCCGGCGGCCCCCGCCGCCGCCCGCTCCGGCCGCCGCCTGAGAACCGGTTTCGAGCGCCTGGCCGCCGACGGCTACGCCCTCCTGGCCGGCCGGAGGGTGGGTCTGGTCACCAATCCCACCGGCATCACCCGCGACGTGCGCCACATCGTCGACGTCATGCACGCCGACCCCCGTGTGCGCCTGACGGCGGTCTTCGGCCCCGAGCACGGCTTCCGGGGCACCGCGCAGGCGGGCGGCTCCGAGGGCCGCTACGACGACCCGGCGACGGGGCTGCCGGTCTACGACACGTACCTGAAGAGCGGCCGGCCGCTGGCCGACGTGTTCACCGCCTCCGGCGTGGACACGGTCGTCTTCGACATCCAGGACGTGGGCGCCCGCTTCTACACCTACGTCTGGACGCTCTACGACTGCATGGAGGCGGCCGGGCTCGCCGGCAAGCGGTTCGTCGTCCTGGACCGCCCGAACCCGGTCACCGGGCGCTCGGCCCGGGGACCCGTCCTGCACCGGGAGTTCGCCACCTTCGTCGGCCGGCAACCGATCGCGCAGGCGCACGGCATGACGGTCGCCGAACTGGCCCGGCTGTTCAACGGCGAGTTCCTGGGCAACCCGGTGCCGCTGGAGACCGTGCTGATGACCGGCTGGCGGCGCCACGACTTCCACGACGCCTCGGGCCTGCCCTGGGTGCCGCCGAGCCCGAACATGCCGACGCCGGACACGGCCCTGGTGTACTCCGGCACCTGCATGTTCGAGGGCACCAACCTGTCCGAGGGGCGCGGTACGACCAGGCCCTTCGAACTCCTCGGCGCGGAGGGCCTCGACGGACGCTGGGCCGCCGCGGCCGGCGAACTCGGCCTGCCCGGGGTGCGGTTCAGGGAGGCGTACTTCACGCCGGCCTTCTCCAAGTTCGAAGGCCGCACCGTCGGCGGGCTGCAGGTCCACGTGCGGGACCGGGCGGCCTACGACCCCGTCCGCACCGGGATCGCACTGCTGGTGACCGCCCGGAAGGCGTGGGACGGCTTCGCCTGGCGCCCGGACAACTGGATCGACAGGCTCACCGGCTCCGCCCGGGTGCGCACGATGATCGACGCGGGAGCCGGTACCGAGGAGGTGGTGGGCGCCTGGCAGGAGGAACTGGCGGCGTTCCGGCGGACGCGGGAGGCGTACCTGCTCTACGCGTGAGCCGCGCCCCCTTTCGGGGTGCGTGCGGCGGGCCGGGACGCCCGGTCCGCCGCACGCGCCGCCGGGGGCGCTACCGGTGCGAGGTGTACTCCACGACCTGCTGGAAGGTCGGCCGGTTCTGCCAGCCGATGCGGCCGTGCCCGATGCCGCCCAGGGTGCGCTGCACGATCGAGTCGGCGCACCACTGGTCGCCGGCCGAGCACTGGTCGTCGCCCGGGTAGACCTGGGCGGCGGTCGTCCCGGCCGCCTGCTTCAGGGTGCCGATCAGGACGTCCCGGCACGCGCCGAGGCTGCCGCCGCCGCAGTACGTCCGCGCCAGGCCGCCCTTCACGGACTCACCGAGCACCGCCCGGATGTCCTTGTCGACGTAGCTCCACCAGCCGTACTGGAAGGAGCTGCCGGCGTGCGAGCCGGTCGGGCCGTGTCCGGCGGACGGGGCCTCGTCGACGGGCAGGTTGGCGGTGAAGGCGCCGTACAGGTCGCTGCCCAGGCCGGGCTCGAACTCCGCCTTCACCAGCAGCGGCCACCAGGCGTCCAGGATGCGGATGGCGCCCGCGTGGGCGTACGTCTTCGAACCGGCCGAGGTCTCCGTGCGCCTGGCGCCCGCCGTCAGCCACGTCCGGAGCTCGTCCACCGCCGCGGCGGCCGCGGGGTCGGTCACCGGCGAGGAGTCGACCACCTTCAGCAGCTCCGGCAGCACGTCCTCGGCGCGCAGGTCGGCCAGGGCCGCGTCCGCCATGGCCTTCACCAGTGCCGAGCGGGTCACCCCGCCGGCCGCCACCAGCCTCTTCACCCGGTCGTCGAGCAGGTTGCCGCGGTGCACGGAGCCCTCGCCCCAGGGCGCGGCCGCGTAGTCCTCGGCCTGCTTGTTGTTCCAGGAGACGTAGTAGTCCTGGTCGACCGAGGCGGGGTGGGCGGAGGGCGGCGTGTGGTCGGCGGTGTTGCGGGCCGGGTCCCAGCCGCGCCACTCGTACGCGGGCCGCGCCCACACCGGGAACTCGGCGTCGACGCCGGACGCACGGACCGGGTTGTCACCGCTGTTGTAGTACGCGGTGTGCCGGGAGTCGGCGTAGAACCAGTTGAAGGTGTAGTTGATGTGCTGGGCCGCGGTCTGGAAGTCCTGCGGACCCTTGACGTAGTCCGGGTCGTTCAGCATCTGGAAGCCGACGATCGAGTCGGTCTCGTGCAGGTACGAGGAGCGCAGGGTGGTGTAGGCGACCTTCTTGCCGCCGACGGTCGCGCGGTACTCGACCGGCCCGTACTTCGTGCGCCACACCCGCATGGTGTAGGAGCCGGCGGCCGTGCCGTCGGCCACGGTCGGCGACCAGGCGTTCTTCTGCTCGACCTGGTCCATGGCGGTGCAGGTGCCGCGGTACAGGTAGTGGTGGTCGTCCTGGCACAGCTCGACGGCGTAGGTGTCGATGATGTCCTGGCCGGAGGTGGTCGCGCTCCAGGAGTAGTCCTGGCCGCGGCCGAGTTCGACGTACATGCTCAGGCCCGCGAAGGAGGCGCCGCGCGCGCTGAGGCCCGGACCCTGGATCTCCTGGAGCATCAGCAGCTGGGGGGCGAAGTAGCCGGTCTGCGGCCCGAAGACGGCGACCGGGTGGCCGCCGGCGGTGTGCTCACCGCTCACCACGAGGGCGTTGGACATGCCGCGCCGGGCGGAGCCGAGGGTGGTCCTGGCGGCCGTGGCGGTGGCGCTCCGGGCGCCCGCGCCGGTCGCGCTGCCCGTGCGGTCGTACACCAGTGGCTCCGTGGTCACCGAGCCGGCGTCGGGCAGGGCCTCGCCCCGGGCGTCGGCGGGCCTGGTGCCGTACGGGAAGCTCCGGCCGTCGTGGACGGTGAGGACGGCCTCGGGGTCGTTGCGTTCGCGGAAGGACTCCCAGACCCTGGCGCCCTCCTCCACGCCGTACTTGGCCTGGGCCGCGATCAGGGAGAGGGCGTTGTCCACCTCGCCGCCCCCGCCGGAGCCGAACAGCGAGCCGACGACCGAGGCCAGGGCCACCAGGTCGGTGACCTTGAAGTGGTCGATGGTGCCGGCGTTGGTGAGGGAGTCCTTGTGACCGGTCAGGACGTACTCGCCGGGGAAGTAACGCCCGCCGTCGGAGGCGTCGATGTAGGCGTTGATGCCGTCGGTGTAGGCGTTGACGTCGGCGAGGGCCTGCTGGCCGCGGGCGCCGTTCTTCGCCACGGCGTCGTCGATCTGCGCCTGCCGGTCGGCCTCGGTGTACGGGGCGTTGCGGTAGAACTCCTGTTCCAGGCCCTGGTTGGCGGCGGCGCCGCCCGCGAAGGAGGTGAGCTGTCCGCGGCCCACGTGCCGGAAGACGTCCATGAGCCACAGCCGGTCCTCGGCGGCCGCGTATCCGGCGCCGAACTCGGTGCCGTAGCGCGTGGTGCCGGTGATGTGCGGCACGCCGGCCTTCTTGTCGCGCACGATCGTCACGTCGGTGCGGCCGGCCGGTTTCTCCGTGGAGGCGACCTGGTCGGGGGGGACGCCGAAGGAGGCGTCGTTGAAAAAGGTGTTGATCTTCTCATCGGTGAGGCCCGGGTAACCGGTGGCCAGGCCGGCGTAGGGGCCGAGTTGGTCCCCGGCGTGCGGGGGCTGCGTGCCGAAGGCCTTGTTGAGCAGGATCTGGGCGAGGGTGGCGTTGCCGTTCTCGCCGGGCGGCAGGATGTCCGAGCACCGGCCGCCGCAGTGGTCGTTCGAGGCCGGGGCGTCCTGCGCTGCCGCCGCCCGGGTGACCGGGGAGAGAAGTCCGGCGACGAGCACGCATATCGACGCCGACTTCAGGAACCCGTTGAGTCTGCGGGGAGTTCTCCGTTCGTGGAGCGACACGTTGTGTGGGGTGTGCCGTGGCATGGCAGCTCCTCCCGACGGGGGTGAGCCGGACGTTACCGCCGGTATCCCCGGGGACAAAGATGAACATGCGTCAACTTCGGGGGTGACTGGGGATGGTGCCGGGTGGAGGAACCGGGACGCCCGGCCCGGAGGCGTCACCGATCGGATGGAGCCGAATCGCGTATCGGTACGTCTACTGGTCGACGTCGCGCGGAACCCGTACGGCGACGCCGAAGTGACCGAAGTGCGAACGCAGGTGTGACGGAGGTGCAGGGCGATGGCCGGATTCCGAAGCCTGGCGAGACAGGTGCGCGACCCGCGGTGCGACCTGGCGCTGCGGCGCTATTCACTGCGCAAGTGCCTGGAGCGGTTCGCTCCTTACGGGCACCGGGCGACGTGGGACCATTTGTGCTCCCGGGCCGGTTTCGGCCCGGAGGACCGGGCCCCAGATCCGGCGCGGCTCGTGGCCGCGCTGGAGGAGCTGGAGGAGGCGCGGGCGGTCTGGCTCGGCTACGAGGCCGAGTTCGCCGAGCGCCGCAAGAAGGAGAAGCACGACGGGCTGCGCCGGCCGGGCAGCGTGGACGACTGGCACCGGATGACCTGGGGCGGATTCGGGGTCGCGTGGTGCGACGACCCGCGGGTCCACCCCGGCGCGCCGCTGGCCGAGGTGCTGCGCCGGCTGATCGCCGCACTGAACCGCGAGCCGGGCGCGGCTTGCCCGGTGTGCGGCGGCGAGCACCTCGTCTGGAGGTACGGCCTGGACCACGAACCCTCCTCCGGTCCGGTCTGCGCGGACTGCGGGATCCTCGTGCCCCGGCCCGTGCTCACCCCGCAGGCACTGGCGTACGCCGAGCGGGAACGGCTGCTGATGTCGGCGTGAGCGACCGGCCCGCGGGGCCCGGGGGCGCGGCGGGCGCCCGCCGGGACGGCCGGCCCGGCCCCCGTCACCGCCGGGGCGCCGGCGTGGTCCCGGCCGGCCGGGACCACTGGGGGCGCGGCCGCCCGGTGCCGCCGCACGGCACGCGGGGCCGCACCGGTCCGGGGCCCGGCCGGTCGGTCGGACCCGGCGGTCCGGGCCGGTGAGGCGGGGCCGCCCCACACGGGCGCGACCGGCCGCGACGGGTGCCGGCCCCGGCCGACGGCCCGCCGTGCGCGGCAACCGGCCCGGGAGCACGCACCGGTCCGGCAGTGCCGCGCACCGCCCGCTACCGCCCCTCCGCCAGCAGCCGTGACCCGGTCAGCCGCTCGCCGAACGCGTCGCCGGGGTTGGACAGCACACAGGTGTCCAGCGACAGGCACCCGCACCCGATGCAGTCGGTCAGGTGATCGCGCAGGCGGTTCAGCCGCTTGATGCGCTCGTCCAGTTCCGAGCGCCAGGCCTGTGACAGCCGGGCCCAGTCCTCGCGGGTCGGGGTGCGCTCTTCGGGGAGCTGCGCGAGCGCCTCGCGGATCGTGGCCAGCGGGATGCCGACCCGCTGGGCCGCGCGCACGAAGGCCACCCGGCGCAGCGTGTCACGGGTGTAGCGGCGCTGGTTCCCGGGGGTGCGGCGGCTGCTGATCAGCCCCTTGGACTCGTAGAAGTGCAGGGTGGACACGGCGGCGCCGCTACGCGCGGACACCTGGCCGACGGTCAGCTCGTGGATCTTCTCGGGAATCTGCGGCACCCCGCAGAGCCTACCGACCCGCCGTCCGCCGCGGTCCGTTGACAGGGACTCCGCACCCGACCATGCTAAGCAGTTGCTTAGACATGCGAGCGAGAGGCCGGGAACATGGCAGAACCGAGGACCTTCACCTCCCCCGACGAGCTGAGGGCCGCCGTGGGCGAGCAGCTCGGGTACACCGACTGGGTCGAGATCGACCAGAAGCGGATCGACCTGTTCGCCGACGCCACCGGGGACCACCAGTGGATCCACGTCGACCCGGAGAAGGCCGCCGCCGGGCCCTTCCGGACCACCATCGCGCACGGCTACCTCACCCTGTCCCTGCTCCCGCTGTTCGGGCCGCAGTTGATCAGCGTCGAGGGCGTGAAGATGGGCGTGAACTACGGGACGAACAAGGTCCGCTTCCCCTCCCCCGTCCCGGTCGGCTCCCGACTGCGCGCCACCGCCGCCATCACCGGGGTCGAGGACGTGCCCGGAGGCGTCCAGGTGGCGGTTGCCTTCACCGTGGAGCGCGAGGGCGGCGACAAGCCGGTCTGCGTCGCCGAGTCGGTGTCCCGGTACTACCTCTGAGCGCCGGGCGCCCGCTCGGCGCCCACCATCCGCAGCACGAGGTCGGCGTAGAGCGCGCCGACCTCCTCGGGGGTGCGCGGCCCCTCCACGTTGAACCAGCGGGCCACGTCGATGCACAGCGACAATACGGCCAGGGTGGTGCCCTGGACGTCCGCCACCTGGAACTCGCCGCAGGCCACGCCGTCCTCTATGATCCCGCGCACCTCGGCGTCGACCTGGCGGCGCAGCGCCACGATCTCGGCGCGGGCCCCGGGGCCGAGCGCGTCGAGCTCGTACTGCACGACCCGCGCCGTGGTGCGCCGGCCGGCGTGCCAGCGGACGAAGGAGCCGACCGCGTCGGCCAGCCGCTCGGCGGGGCTGCCCTCGCGCCGGGCCGCCGTGCGCAGGATGTCCAGGGCCTTGTCGTGGCCGATCCGGCTGATCCGGTGGAGCAGCTCCTCCTTGGTCCTGTAGTGGATGTAGAGCGCGGCCGGGCTCATGCCGGCCCGGCCCGCGATGTCGCGGGTCGTCGTCGCGTGGTACCCGCGCTCGGCGAAGGCCTCCACGGCGGCGACGAGGAGCCGCCGGGCCGCGTCGGGGGTGACCTCTTCCCACGGCTCGACCTCGCCGCCGGTCGTCTCCTGCGCCGTACTCATCGCTCGCTCGCCCCTTCCGGTGACAGGAGCACCACCATACCGCCGAAGCTGAGCGCTCGCTTAGGGCGGCCGTCCGGCGCGGTCCGGGCCGCCGGAGCGCTCAGAGCTTCTCGAAGGGGTCGTGCTCGGCGAGCAGCTTCTCCAGCCGCGCCTGGTCGACGCGGCTGACGATCTGCCCGGCCTCCTGGCGGTCGCGGATCACCTTGGCGAGGGTGAACGCGGACGTGACGAGGTAGAGCACGGCGATGCCGAGGAAGCCGCGCACCCAGGCGTCGGCGTGCAGGCGGACGATGCCGAGGGTGGCGGCCGCCATGGCGACGGCGAAGGACGCGACGGCCTGCCCGTAGAAGGCGGCCGTGCTCTGCTGCTTGACCGGTGTGTCGCTCATGGGACGAGCATCGGCCCCGGGCGGCCCGCACCGCATCCGCCGGGGTACTCAGGACGGGTACTCAGGACGGGCGGGGCCGGCGGGCGCGGCGGGGCGCGCTCAGAAGGCCGAGACCCCGGTCAGCGCCCGCCCGATGAGGAGCTTCTGGATCTGGCTGGTGCCCTCGTAGAGGGTCATCACGCGGGCGTCGCGCAGCAGCTTGCCGGCCGGGTACTCGTCGATGTAGCCGTAGCCGCCGAAGACCTGCAGGGCGTTGTTGGCGGCGCGCACGGCGGCCTCGGAGGCGAACAGCTTGGCCTTGGAGGACTCCACGGCGAAGGGCTGCCCCCGGTCGATCAGGTCGGCGACCCGCCAGGTCAGCAGCCGGGCCGCGTCCACGTCGACGGCGATGTCGCTGATCAGTTCCTGCACCAGCTGGTGGCGGGCGATCGGCTTGCCGAACTGCTCGCGCTCGCCGGCGTACCGGACGGCCGCGTCCAGCGCGGCCTGGGCTATGCCGACGCAGCCCGCGGCCACCGACATCCGCCCCTTGGCGAGCGCGGACATGGCGACGGAGAAGCCCTTGCCCTGCGCACCCACCATCGCCGAGGCGGGCACCCGGACGTCCTCCAGGACCAGTTCCGCGGTGGCCTGGCCGCGCAGGCCGAGCTTGCCGTGGACGGTGCGGCGGGACAGGCCGGGGGTGTCGGCGGGCACCAGGAAGGCGGAGACGCCCTTGTGGCCGGGAGCGTCGGTGGAACGGGCGAAGAGCAGGACGACGTCGGCCCAGGTGCCGTTGGTGATGAACATCTTGGTGCCGTTGAGGACGTAGTCGTCCCCGTCGTGCACGGCCCGGGTGGTGAGGTTGCCGGCGTCGGAGCCGGTGCCGGGTTCGGTGAGGCCGAAGCAGCCGACGTACTCCCCGGCGGTCAGACCGGGCAGCCAGCGGCGCTTCTGCTCCTCGCTGCCCCAGGCGGCGACGGACTTGGCGACCAGTCCGAGCGAGACGGAGACGATTCCGCGCACCGAGGAGTCGCCGCGACCCAGCTCCTCGGTGACCAGGCAGTACGCGAGGTGGTCGCCGCCCGAGCCGCCGTACTCCTCGTCGATGGTCAGGCCGAGGAAGCCGACGTCGCCGAGCTTCCTCACGATGCCCCGGTCGACCTCCTCGGCCCGGTCCCAGGCGACGACGTGCGGGGCGATCTCGCGCTCCACGAAGTCCCGGGCGAGCTGCCGTACGGCGGCCTGCTCCTCGCTCAGCTCCAGGTTCACCACGCGATCACCCCGCACCAGACAGATCTTGAAAGCCGTACCCTTAAATTAGCACTGCTAGTTTCTTGTCGCAGCCCTACTATGTGCGCCATGGCCCGACCGCGCAAGCCCCTGCTCAGCACCGACCGGATCGTCGAGACGGCCCGGGAACTCGTGGACGCGGAGGGCCTGGCGGCCGTCTCCACCCGGCGGCTCGCCGCCGAACTGGGAGTGAGCGGGCCCTCGCTGTACAACCACTTCCGCACCAAGGACGACATCCTGGAGGCGGTCGCGGACTCGGTGAGCGCGCTGGTGGACCTGTCGATGTTCGAGGACGCCCGGGACTGGCGGACCGCGCTGCACGACTGGGCCGCCTCCTACCGGGCCGCCCTGCGCGACCACCCGAACATCGTCCCGGTCCTGGCCCGCGGCCCCGGTCGCCGCCCGGCCGCGCTGCGGCTGGCCGACGCGGTCTACGGCGCGATGGTCGACGCGGGCTGGCCGCCCGCGCAGGCCACCTCCATCGGGGCGCTGATGCGCTACTTCATCATGGGCTCCGCGCTGGGCTCCTTCGCGGCGGGCTTCGTGGACGACGCGAGCGCGTACGACCCCGCCGACTACCCCCACCTCCAGCAGGCGCACCTGCTGGCCGAGCAGCAGGAGAAGATCGACGAGCGGGCCTTCGAGACGGGGCTCACGGCGCTGCTGGACGGGCTGGCGCGGCAGTACGAGCAGGTGCGGCAGGGGTCGTAGCGCGGCGGCCGCGGGGCGGGCACCGCACACCGGGGGCGCGGGGCCGCGAGGGGCGGGGCGGGCGGTCTCCCGTGCGCCCCGCACGCACGGTCCGCCGTCGCGCCCGCCCGGGTCCCGGCGCCGCCGGCCGGGTGTCCCTCAGAACACCACCAGCGCCCGGCCGCCCCGGCCCGCGAGCATGTTGTCGAAGGCGGCCGGGATGCCCTCCAGGGTGATCCGCTCGGTCACCAGCCGGGAGAGGTCCAGCCGGCCCTCCCGCACGTGTTCGGCGAGTACCGGCAGGTCGCGCGCCGGGTCGCAGTTGCCGTAGACGCAGCCGGACAGGGTGCGGCCCCAGTGGAAGATCTCCAGGGCGTTGAAGGTGACCTCCTGGTCCTTGCCGCCGATGCCGACGACGGTCGTGCGGCCGCCCCGGCGGGTGGACTCCCAGGCGGCGCGGATGGTGACCGCGCGACCCACGCACTCCACGGAGACGTCGACGCCCTGCTTGCCGGTCAGGGCGCGGATCTCGCGGGGGGTGGTGGCGGAGGCGAGGACGTAGTCGGTGGCACCGGCCGCGCGGGCCAGCTCCTCCTTCTCGGGGGAGACGTCGACCGCGACGATGCGGGAGGCGCCCGCGATCCGGGCCGACTGCAGGGCGGCCAGGCCGACGCCGCCGACACCGAACACGGCGACCGTCTCCCCGCGCCGGACCCGTGCCGAGTGGTGGACGGCGCCGTAGCCGGTGAGGACGGCGCAGCCGAGCAGGGCCGCGTCGGTGAGCGGGACGCCGTCGGGCAGGGGCAGCAGGCAGGACTCGGGGACGACCGTCTCCTCGGCGAACGCGGCGACGTTCAGGCCGGGGTGGAGTTCGGTGCCGTCGGCGGTGCGGGCGTGGAGGGCGCCGGCGCCGTTGAGGGCGTTGGCGCACAGCCAGACCTCACCGAGTGCGCAGGCGTGGCACTCCCCGCAGGCCGGTGCCCAGTTGAGGACCACGGCGGCGCCGGGTGAGACACCGGTGACCCCCTCCCCCACGGCGACGACCGTGCCCGCGCCCTCGTGGCCGAGGACCGCCGGGACCGGCACCCGCATGGTGCCGTTGGTCAGGGACAGGTCGGAGTGGCAGACGCCGGCGGCGGCGAGGCGGACCCGGACCCGTCCGGGTCCGGGGTCGGGCAGTTCGATCGCGGTGATCTCCAGGGGGGCGCCGATGGCGGGCAGGACGGCGGCTCGTACGACCATGGCTCGCTGACTTCCTCAGAACTGGAGGGACTTGGTCTGGAGGTACTCGGCGAGTCCGTGCGCGCCGAGTTCCCGGCCGACCCCGGACTGCTTGTACCCCCCGAAGGGGGCGAGGGGGTTGAACCGGCCGCCGTTGATGTCGACCTGGCCGGTGTCCATGCGGCGGGCGAAGGCCACCGCCTCGCTCTCGTCACCGGCCCAGACGGCCCCCGCGAGGCCGTACACCGTGCCGTTGGCGATGCGCAGGGCGTCGTCCTCGTCCTCGTAGCGCAGGACCGACAGGACCGGGCCGAAGATCTCCTCCTGGGCGACGGTCATGCCGGGGGTCACGTCCGCGAGGACGGTCGGGCTGACGAAGTAGCCCTTCTCGCGCGGGGCTTCGGGACCGCCGGCGACCGGGCGGGCACCCTCGGCGATGCCCTTCTCGATGTAACCGCGCACCCGCTGCTGCTGCTTGGCGTTGACGACCGGGCCGATGCGGTCGCCGTACTTGGCGGCGGCGGTGGCGGCCAGTTCGACGGCCTCGGCGTACTGCTCGCGGTGGACCAGCATGCGGGTCCAGGCGCTGCACGTCTGGCCGGAGTTGGCCATCACGTTGGCCACGCCGACGTTGACGGCCCTGGCGAGGTCGGCGCTGGGCAGGATGACGTTGGCCGACTTGCCGCCGAGTTCGAGGGCGACCTTCTTCACGGCCGCGCCGGCCACCGCGCCGATCCGCCGGCCGACCGCCGTGGAACCGGTGAAGGAGACCATGTCGACGTCCGGGTGTTCGGCGAGGGCCTGCCCGGCGACCGGGCCGAGACCGGTGACCAGGTTGAACACGCCGGCCGGCAGGCCCGCCTCGTGGACGGCCTCGGCGAAGAGCTGCGCGGTGAGCGGGGTGTCCTCGGCCGGCTTGAGGACGATCGTACAGCCGGCGGCCAGCGCCGGGGCGGCCTTGGCGACGATCTGGTGCAGGGGGTAGTTCCAGGGGGTGATCGCGGCGACGACGCCGACGGGCTCGTGCAGGACGGTGGAGTTGCCGACCCTCTCCTCGAAGGAGTGGGCCGCGGCCAGCTCGGCGTAGGAGCCCGCGACCGCGATCGGCACGCTCGCGTGCACCGCCTGCGAGAACGGCAGCGGGGAGCCCAGTTCGGCGGTGACCGTCGCGGCGATCTCGTCCTTGCGCGCCGCCAGGACGTCCCGCAGGGCGGCCAGGCGGGCGGCCCGCTCGGCGGGGGGCGTGGCGGCCCAGCCGGGCAGGGCGGCGCGCGCCGCGCGCACCGCGCCGTCGACGTCCGCGGCGCCGCCCGCCGGGACCCGGCCGATGACCTGCTCGTCGGCCGGGTTCACGACCTCGATCACGTCACGGCTCCCGGCGGGGCGCCAGACGCCGTCGATGTAGAGGCCGTCGTGTGCCTTCATGGTGCTTCCTCCCGGCGGGTCGGCGTCGTCCACCTCCAAACTAGCGGTGTTAGTTTTTGTGCGCCAGACGTCCCGGCCACCGGACGCGCCGGGACGCGCCCGCCGGGCCGGGGCCTCCGGGCCGGGCGGGCGGGGAGCGGGAGGAGGCGTGGCACGGCATCGGGCGCTTCGCCCGGGCGGGACGGGGAGCGGGGGAGCCGGTCCGGGCCGCCGGGGAGCCGCGCGCCGCCGGTGCGGGCGCCGCGGCCCGCACCGTGCGGTCACCTCGTGGCGGTCAGGTGGGCGAAGACGACCACGTTGCCCGTGTAGCCGGTGCGCCTGCTGAACAGGCCCCCGCAGGTGAGCACGCGCAGCTCCGGGCGCCGGACCGGGCCGTAGACCTCCTCGTCCGGGAAGCCGGCCTTGTCGAAGACCTTCACCCGGTCCACGGTGTAGACGGCGGTGCGGCCGTCGGCGCGCCGGGCCTCGATACGCCTGCCGGGCTCGACCTGGGCGAGCGCGGCGAAGACGGCGGGGCCCGTCCTGGTGTCGCGGTGGCCGACGGCGACCGCGGTGCCGGGCTCCCCCGGGGTGGGGCCGCCCTCGTACCAGCCGACCAGCCTGGGCCTGTCGACCGGCGGGGTCGCCAGCTGCCGGTCGCCGTCGAGCCGGACGGCGACGACGGGCGCGTCGATGCCCAGGGACGGGATGCGCAGGGACGTCGGCCGGGACCGGGCCAGCGGACGGGGCGGGGGTGCCGGGCGGGGCGCGGCGCGGTCCGGGCCGGTCCCGTCCCGGCCGGCGCCGCGCCCGTCGGCGCGGGCGGAGTCCGGGGCGGTGCCCCGTCCCGCGGCCCGGAGGGGTCCCCGGGCCCCGTCGTGCTCCCCGGACCGGACGCCCACCGCCACCAGGACGACCGCGAGCAGGGCCGTCCTGGCGAGGCGGTAGGCGCGCGTCCGGTACCAGGGCCTGCGCCCGCGCCTACGCGGCGCCATGGGGCCGCCGGCGGACCAGCCGGACGTACACGGCGGCGCCGGCCGCGACCACCGCCGCGGCGGCGGCCACCGGCGAGAAGGCGCCCACGGTGTCGATGAGGCCGCCGCCGCCCGCGTGGACGCCGCCCCTCGGGCCGTTCGGGTCGTCGCCCTGGCCCCAGGAGGTGTCGGCACGCTGGTGGTCCTCGATCTGGTTGTTCCGGTCGTGCCCCCCGTCCTGCTTGCCGTCGTGGCAGTTGACCCGGAAGACCTTCTCGCGGGGAGCGCCGGCCACGACCCAGGTGATCCGGTACTGGCCGTCGGCCAGGCCCAGCGGGTCCGTGTGCCCGGCGCCCCCGGCGAGCTGGATGGTGCCGGTGACGGTGGCGGCGGTGGGCAGCGGGGGCTGCGCCTGGATGGTGTAGGTGATGGCCGGCAGGACGTCGAAGTTGACGGCGTCCAGGTAGAACCTGCAGACCACCGGATCGTCCTTGGAGACGCCGAAGGGCACGCCCACGCGGTGCACCCGGATGTCGCCGTTCTCCCCCTGGGCCCTCGCGTACGGCGCCGCCGCCCATGACACGCCGGCCGCGGCGAGGGTGGTCAGGACGACGGTGGCGCCCGCGCGGGGGAGGGTTCGTGGAACTGTCAGGGTGGGCATGCAAGCTCCTCCGAGTTGGACGATTTTCATACAAATCGCTCTTCGGTTTGGACTCTCACGCATGCGCACCGCGGCCCGGGGCACCAACGCCGGACGCGCCGCCGGATGTCGCTCGTGCGGCGCAACCCCGGGCGCTCGCGCCGGACCCGCCCCCGCCCCGTCCGGCACCCGGTGGCCGCGGCGCGACGCCGCCGGCGGGGCACCGGCCCGCGGGCGGGAGGCTCCGGGCCGGTCCCCTGCTCAGCCCACCGGGGCAGGCGTCCCCGGCACGGCGCTCACCTCGACCGGCACCCCGTTGAGGACGGCGTTGCCCGACAGCGGGTCGAGCAGGCTGCCGTCCAGGAGCTGGTTGACGTTGACGCCGGGGACGGTGGCGGCGTGGCCGAGCCGGGTGCCGGGGCGGTGGTGGCCCCAGCCGTGCGGGAGGCTCACCACGCCCCGCCGGACCTCGTCGGTGACCTCGGCGGGCACGGTCACCCCTCCCCCGGCGCCCTTCACCCGCACCGGCTCCCCGTCGCGCACGCCGAGCCGTTCGGCGTCCTCGGGGTGCAGGTGCAGGGTGCAGCGGTTGCTGCCGCCGGTGAGGGCGGGCACGTTGTGCATCCAGCTGTTGTTGGAGCGCAGGTGGCGGCGGCCGACGAGGACGAGTCCGGCGGGCCGCTCGCGCAGGGCCGCGCGGAGCCTGGGCAGGTCGCCGGCGATGGGCTCCGGCAGCAGTTCGACCTTGCCGCTGCGGGTCTTCAGCGGTTGCGGCAGGCGGGGGCGCAGCGGCCCGAGGTCGATGCCGTGCGGGTGGGCGAGCAGTTCGCGCAGCGTCAGTCCGCCGGGCCGGGCGCCGAAGCCGTCGCCGTAGGGGCCGAGGCGCAGCATCAGGTCCAGCCGCCGCTCGGGTCCGGTGTCGCCGTGCAACCGGGCAGCGAGTTCCCCCGGGTCGCGGCCGTGCACCGGCGAGTGGGGTTCGCGCACGGCCTTGCCGAGGGTCTGCTCGATCACCGCCCGGTCCACGGCGGCCGGGTCGGCGCCGTGCCTGCCGGTGACGGCCAGGATCAGCCGGGCCCAGATCTCCGTCTCGGCCATGCAGCCCGCTTCCAGGGGGACGGCGGGCCTGCTGTAGCGGACCTGGTGGCGCACGGCGAAGGTGTTGAAGACGAAGTCGTGGTGCGGGCTCTGGGAGGGCGGGGGCGGGGGCAGGACGACGTCCGCGTGGCACGAGGTCTCGTTCAGGTACGGGTCGACGCTGACCATGAAGTCCAGTGCGTCCAGGGCCTTGCCGAGGCGGTCGCCGTCGGGGGCGGACAGCACCGGATTGGCGGCGAGCACGACCAGCGCGCGGACGGGTTCGCCCTCCTCGGTGGCGGTGTCGATCTCCTCGGCGAGCGCGGAGAGCGGCAACTCCCCCTTGGCCTCGGGCAGCCGGCGCACCCGCGAGTGCCAGCGGCCGAGCGCGAAGCCCCGGCCGGGGCCGGCCGGGCGCGGGGTCCGGTCGGTGGCCGCCTGCGGGAACAGGGCGCCTCCCGGCCGGTCGAGGTTGCCGGTGAGGACGTTGAGGACGTCGACCAGCCAGCTCGCCAGGGTGCCGTGCGGGACGGTGCAGCTGCCGATGCGGGCGTAGACGGCCGCGGTGGGGGCGGCGGCCAGGTCGCGGGCGAGGGTGCGGATGAGGCCGGCGTCGACGTCGCAGGCCCCGGCGACGGCTTCGGGGGTGAAGTCCCGCAGGGCTTCGCGGACCTCGTCCACGCCCTGCACGTGCGGGGCGAGGTCCCCGGGGTCGGTCAGGTCCTCCTCGAAGAGCACCGTGGCCATCGCGGCGAGCAGCAGGGCGTCGGTGCCGGGGCGGATCGCCACGTGGCGGTCGGCGAGCCTGGCGGTGCGGGTGCGGCGCGGGTCGACGACGGTGAGCCGGCCGCCGCGGGCCCTGAGCGCCCTGAGCTTGCCGGGGAAGTCGGCGGCGGTGCACAGACTGCCGTTGGACTCCAGCGGGTTGGCGCCGATGAGGAGCAGGTGGCCGGTGTGGTCCAGGTCCGGTACCGCGATGGCGTGGGCGTCGCCGAAGAGCAGCCCGCTGGAGACGTGCTTGGGCATCTGGTCGACCGTGGAGGCGGTGAACAGGCTGCGGGTGCGCAGCGCGCCGAGCAGGACGCCGGGGTAGAGGGCGCCGGCCATGGTGTGCGCGTTGGGGTTGCCGAGGACCACGCCGAGGCTGTCGGGACCGTGGCGCTCCACGACCGGGCGCAGGCCGGCGGCGACCGCGTCGAAGGCCTCCTCCCAGGTGGCCTCGCGCAGCGCGCCGTCCCTGCGGACGAGCGGGGTGCGCAACCGGTCGGGGTCGCCGTCGACGGCGCCGAAGGAGGCGCCCTTGGGGCAGACGAAGCCCTTGCTGAAGACGTCCTCGCGGTCGCCGCGGGCGCCGGTGACACGGGTGCCCTCGATGGTGAGGGTCAGCCCGCAGGTGGCCTCGCACAGGGGGCAGATTCGCAGGGCGGTGCGGGACACGGGTCCTCCCGGGGGTCGGCGACGGTGCCGGGCCGGCACAGGCGGGCCCTGGACGCGAGCATACCGACCGGTTGGCATGGAGGGGAGTCCTCGCCGTCGGCCGGTTCCGGCGACGCCCGGGGGACTCAGTCGAGCACGCGCCCCAGGTACGCCCGCAGCAGTTCCCGGGCCTCCCCGAGGATCGCCTCGTCGCCCTGCGGGTCGGCCCGGAACGCCAGTTGGACGAGGGTGTCCGCGCTTTCCACGGCGATCAGGAAGACACGGCGCAGCTCGTCGTCGGGGGTGCGGCCGAGGAAACCGGAGAGCAGGTCGGTGAGGCGGTCGGCGACGCGGGTGTTGGGCTCGGCCCGGTGGACGCCGACGGGTATCTGGTTGCCGAAGTCCACCAGGGAGAAACCGGGCGCGGTGCGCTTCATGTCCAGGTACTCGTCCAGTACGGCGTCCATGGCGGCCCGCCAGTCCCCCGTCCGGCCCGCTCCAGGCGCTCGGCGACCCGCCCGGCGTACCGGTCCAGGTTGCGCTGGGCGAGGGCGTCGGCCATCTGCCGCTTGTTGCCGAAGAACCGGTAGACCGAGCCGATGGGCACTCCGGCGCGCAGGGCGACGGCCCGGGTGCTCAGGCCGTCGTAGCCGGCCTCGTCGAGGAGTTCGGCGCAGGCGTCGAGGATTCTGGTCAGCCGTTCGGCGCTGCGCCGCTGGACGGGCGCGCGGCGCAGGGAGCTCGCGTGGGGCACGGGTTTCATGATGCCTTTCCGCCGGGGTCCGGTGAACCTCGCCCCCCGGTACGGGCGCGGACCGCCGGCCCGCTCACCGCGGCCGGGAGGGCGGGGACAACGCCCCGCCCCGGATCCCCCTGGAGTCCGGTTCCCGCCCCCTGCCGGACGGCGGCCGCCCGTCCCCTTGCGCGCGCCCCCGCTCATTCCTACGGTGATGCAGAGGAATGAGGACCGCAAGGGAGCGATCATGCACGGGGACGCGCGGAAGACCGCCGAGGGACTGTCGTACCTCGCCGGGTTCGGCAACGAACACGCCTCCGAGGCGGTGCCGGGCGCGCTGCCCGAGGGCCGCAACGCGCCGCAGCGGGCGCCGCTCGGCCTGTACGCCGAGCAGTTGAGCGGTACGGCCTTCACCGAGCCGCGGGCCCGCAACCGCCGCTCCTGGCTGTACCGGATCCGCCCCTCGGCCGCGCACCCGGCGTTCACCCGCACCGGCAACGGCGCGGTGCGCACCGCCCCCTTCACCGAGACGGTGCCCGACCCCAACCGGTTGCGCTGGAACCCGCTGCCCGAGCCGCCCGCCGGCACGGACTTCCTGGCCGGCCTGTGGACGCTGGGCGGGAACGGCGACGCGGGCCTGCGCGCCGGGATGGCCGTGCACCTGTACCACGCCAACGCCTCGATGGAGCGGGTCTTCTCCGACGCCGACGGGGAGCTGCTGATCGTGCCGGAGCGGGGCGGGCTGCTGCTGCGCACCGAGTTCGGACTGCTGCATGTGGAGCCCGCACAGGTGGCACTGGTTCCGCGTGGGGTGCGCTTCCGTGTGGAGCTGCTGGACGCGTCCGCGCGCGGCTATGTGTGCGAGAACTACGGGGCACCGTTCCAACTGCCCGACCTCGGCCCGATCGGCGCCAACGGCCTGGCGAACCCCCGTGACTTCCGCGCACCGGTGGCGGCGTACGAGGACGTGGAGGGCCCGGTGGAGGTGGTGAACAAGTTCTGCGGCAACCTCTGGACGGCCACGTACGACCACAGCCCCCTGGACGTGGTCGCCTGGCACGGCAACCATGTGCCGTACGTCTATGACCTGCGCCGTTTCAATGTGATCGGCAGCATCTCCTACGACCACCCGGACCCGTCGATCTTCACCGTGCTGACCTCCCCGTCGGACACCCCGGGCCTGGCGGGCGTCGACTTCGTGGTCTTCGCGCCGCGCTGGCTGGTGGGCGAGGACACCTTCCGGCCGCCGTACTTCCACCGGAACGTGATGAGCGAGTACATGGGCCTGGTGGAGGGCGCCTACGACGCGAAGGCCGAGGGTTTCGTGCCGGGCGGCGGCTCGCTGCACAACATGATGTCGGCGCACGGGCCCGACCGGGACACCTTCGACCGGGCGAGCGCGGCGGAGCTGAGGCCGCAGAAGGTCGACGACGGACTGGCGTTCATGTTCGAGACCCGCTGGCCGGTGGCGCTCACCCCGCAGGCGGCCGGGGCGGAGCACCTGCAGCAGGGGTACGACGACGTGTGGCGGGGTCTCGAACGCCACTTCCGCACGCCGTGACGCCGGCGTTGCGCCGAACGTCCTCCGACGGATACGGATAGCCGCGTGACCTCCTTCGCCCCGGATTCGATCGTCCTGAACCGCAAGCTGCCGCTCTGGTACCAGGTGTCGCAGTCGCTGCGCGCCTCGATACTCGGGCGCTCACCGCAGGACCCGCTGCGCCTGCCCACCGAGGAGCGGCTGGCGGAGCACTACGGGGTCAGCGTGCTGACCATGCGCCAGGCGCTGAAGGAACTGGAGGACGAGGGGCTGATCAGCCGGCACCGGCGGCGCGGCACGTTCATCGAGCCGGGGGCGCGGCGCGGGGCGCCGGTGCGGCTGCTCGGCTCGGTGGACGCGATCGTGGCCCAGCAGTCCGGCATGGCGACCGAGCTGCTGGGGCACGGCAGGGCTGCCGTGCCCGGGGAACTCGCCGAGTACTTCCCCGGCCTCGCGGAGGTGGCGACCTACCACCGCCTGCGCAGCGACGAGAAGACCGGCGAGCCGACCAACCACGCCCGCAACCACGTCCGTCCCGAACTGGCCGCGCGGATCGACCTGGAGGACCTGGTCCGCTGGCCGATGACGAAGGTGCTGCGGGACGTCGCGGGCGCGGACATCGGCCGCATCACGGACACCGTGGAGGCCCGGCTCGCCGACCCGGAGACCGCGCGGCTGCTGCGGGTGCCGCTGCTGAGCCCGATCCTGCACTACACGGGCGTGACGTACGACGCCGCGGGCCGTGCGCTGGACGTGGCGGTCATCCACTACCGGGGCGACCGGTTCTCCTTCACGGTCACCTTGGACGCCAACTGATCCGGGCGCCCGCGGCAGGCTCTACGATGCCCAGCGTGACGCACGACGACGCTCCGCCGCTGGCGGACCTCATGCCGTGGTCCGTCGCACCGCTGCGGCCGGGCCGCGCCTGGCCGACGGCGCCCGACCCGGCGTGCCTGAGGGCCCGTTGGGACGCCCTGCTCAAGGCCCGGGGACCGGACCGGGAGGCGCTGTTCGAACCCACCCGCTCCCGCACGCTGCACACCGCCGTGGGACAGCTGCCGGGCCGGGTGGGCGGCACGGAGCGGCTGGCGCGGGCCGAGGGGCCCTGCGCGGAGCCCGTGCGCGTCCTGGCGGCGCCCTTCGACGAGCAGTGGCTGATCCCGGACCACCGGCTGCTCGACGCGGCCCGCCCGGAGCTGTGGCGGGTGGCGGACGGGCGGCAGGTGTTCGTGGTGGAGACGGGCGCGGGGTCCGCCGAGGGCGCTGCGCTGCTGGCGACCTCGCTGCTGCCCGCCCTCCGCGCGGGCCGCGTCCGCCCGCTGTACCGCCGCCCGGGCGGCACGGAACCGAACGTGGCGCCGGGCCTGGCGGAGCACCTGTCGGACCGCCTCGGTGAGCGCGTGACGGCCCTGGACCTGCTGGCCTGGATCCTGGCGGCGGTCCGCCCGGACCTGACCGTGCCGCTCACCGGGGACGCCGGGCTGTGGACGCGGGGCGTCGAGCTGGGACGCCGGACGCTGTGGCTGATGCGGCGCGACGGCGAACGGCCCAGGCTCCCCGGCGGCCGCCGCCCGTACGTCCGCGCGCCGCTTCCCGCGCGCCCCCTGACCCTCCGCTACGACCGCGACGAGGAGACCCTCCACCTCGACGGGGGCCGCGTCTCCCCCGTGCCGCCGCAGGCCTGGGACCACCGGGTGGCCGGAGTCCGGGTCCTGGAGGCCTGGTTCACCGCCCGCACCGCCCCGGCCGCCCCCGGCACCCTGGCGGCGATCCGTCCCGCGGTCTGGCCGCAGTCCTGGACGTCGGAACTCCTGGAGCTGATCACGGTCCTGACCCTGCTGGCGGAGGTCCGTCCGCTGCGCGTCGGACCGGCGGTGGCCTCGCCGGTGACGAGGACGGACCTCGGCCGGGCGGGCGTCCTCCCGCCCCCCTCCGCCTCCCGCCGCCCCGCCTCGGTCCTGGGCCACCGGGAGGAGGGGCCGGAGGGCCAGTTCGCGCTGCTCTAGAACCGGTGCCGGTGACCCGGTGCTGACACGGCAGCGGGCCGGAGGGGACCATCCACCCCGTGGACCGTCCCCCGCTGCCCCTGGCAGGGCATCACCGTCGTCGCCGCGGAACAGGCCGTGTCGGCGCCCTTCGCGACCCGGCAGCTCGCCGACCCGGGTGCCAGGGTCGTCAAGGTCGAGCGGGTGGACGGCGGTGACTTCGCGCGCGGCTACGACACCGCGGCCCGCGGGCTCGCCCCGCACTTCGTGTGGTGCAACCGCGGCAAGGAGTCCATCGCGTGGACCTGAAGGACCCGCGCGGCCTCGACGTCGTGCGCCGGCTGGTCGCGGACGCGGACGTGTTCGTGCAGAACCTCGCCCGCGTCGCGCACCCGCGGCTGATCGCCGTGGACGTCTCCGGTACGGAACCGGGGGCCGTTCGCGGAAAAGCCAGCGTACGACATGCTCGTGCAGTGAGTGGAACCGCCGGTCGGCGGCGATCCGGTCGATCGGCAGAAGCGTCCCGTCGAGCAGGACGTACGCCTTCGTCGAAGCAGCCTGGACGGCCTCGTCGAGGGTCGGTGCGAGTGCGGCCAGCAGGTCGACGATTCGCTGATGTAGCGGTAGACCGTGCTCGCGGAAACAGCTTCATGAGCACATCGTCAGAGCACGCGACGCATGATCGCGAACAGGCGGAGCAACGTGCTCAGCCGTCCGGATCACAAGATCGTCGACAGAACCCCGATGGGGGACGGTCAGGTCGCGAACCGGCCGATCTACGTGGTCATGGCCGTCACGGTCGAAGGCCGTCGCGGCGTCCTGGGGATCCGGGCCGGTGACGGCGGGGAGGGCGCAAAGTACGGGCTGCACGTGTTCACCGAGCTGAAGAACCGCGGCGTGGACGACGTGCTGATGCTGGTCTGCGACGGCCTGAAGGGCCTTCCGGACGCCGTCGAAACGGTCTGGCCCCGAACAATTGTTCAGACCTGCGTGATCCATCCGCTGGGCAACAGCTTCCGCTGTGCGGCCCGTCAGGACGGGGACGGGATCGTCAAAAAGCTGAAGCCGGCCCGCACCGCGCCGGACGAGGCCACGGCCACAGCCCGCTTCACCGAGTTCCAGGAGGAGCGGGGCGCCAAGTATCCCGCGATCGTCCGGCCCGGGGAGGACGCCTGGGCGGAGTCCGTGCCCTTCCGCTCCTTCGATGTCGAGATCCGCCAGGTCATCTGCTCGGCCAACGC
The DNA here is from genome assembly GCF_030499535.1 of Streptomyces sp. TG1A-8. Taxonomy (NCBI): domain Bacteria; kingdom Bacillati; phylum Actinomycetota; class Actinomycetes; order Kitasatosporales; family Streptomycetaceae; genus Streptomyces; species Streptomyces sp. TG1A-8. The sequence continues at coordinate 5,595,283 of NZ_JASTLB010000001.1, read as the reverse complement.
GATCGAGCGCGTGAACGCACGGATCCGCAAGGCCGTCCGCGCCCGCGGGCACTTCCCGAACGAACAGGCCGCCATGAAGTGCGTCTATACGGCGCTGATTGTCCCTGGACCCGACAGGCAAGGGCCGCAAGCGCTGGACCATGTGCGGGAAGGCCCCACTGAACGCCTTCCGGATCCACTTGAAGGCCGGCTCACCCCGGCCACCCACTGACCGACCAACAACCAAGATCAGCCGTCGCTGCGCGGGAGTGGCCGTTGTGTACGGCGGTCACGTGCGGGCGACCGACGAGGTCGCAGCTGGAGGCCCTGACGGCCGTCCGTCGGCGTACCGTCTGCCGGCTGCGGCTGGCCGCCGGTCATATGGTCAGGGAACCCACGGACGTACCGTTCAGGGCATGAACGCCTCAGGTCGTTGCTGTCCAGAGGTCCGCCTGCTTCGCACGCCGCTGTGGTGCCGTCCGCAGGGCGAGGACCATGGTCAGGCCTCCGCCGGGCGTGTCCTCGGCGTCGAGGGTGCCGCCGATGGCCTCGGCAAAGCCACGGGCGACCGCGAGGCCGAGGCCGACGCCGGTGCCGCGGGGCGCGTCGCCGTACCGCTGGAACGGTTCGAATATCCCGCTCTTGGCCTCGTCGGGGACGCCGGGCCCGCGGTCGACGACCCTTACCTCGACCCGGTCGCCGAGGGCGCTCGCCGATACCAGGACCTTCTTGTGCGGCGGGCTGTACTTGACGGCGTTCTCGACGATGTTGGCGACGGCCCGCTCCAGCAGTCCCCGGTCGATGTGGACCATGGGCAGCGTTTCGGGGATGTCCAAGTCGACGCTGTCCTCGGGCACCCCGCCGAGTGCCATGGGCACGACCTCGTCGAGGTCGGTTTCGCGGATGATGGGGGTGACGGTGCCGGTCTGGAGCCGGGACATGTCGAGCAGGTTGCCGACCAACTGGTCGAGTCGGTCGGCGCCATCCTCGATGGCTTCCAGCAGTTGCGCCTCGTCCTCCTCGGACCAGTCGACGTCGTCGGAGCGCAGGGAGGACACTGCGGCCTTGATACCGGCGAGCGGGGTGCGCAGGTCGTGGCTGACGGCGGCGAGCAGAGCGGTGCGGATGCGGTTGCCCTCGGCGAGTTCCTTGGCCCGGTCGGCCTCCTCACGCAGCCGTCGGCGGTCCAGGACGACTGCGGCCTGGGCGGCGAACGCGGCCAGCACCCGGCGGTCGGCGGCCGGCAGCAACCTGCCGCGCAGGGAGAGGGCCATGTTGTCGCCCACGGGGACGTCGACGTCCGCGTCCTCGGGGATTTCGGCGGGCTGCGGTCCCACGCTGCCGGCGCAGGTCCAGGGGTTCGCCTCGCCGGTCCGTTCCAGCAGTGCCACCGACTCCATGCCGAAGGTCTCGCGGACCTGCTCCAGGAGAGCCTCGAGGCCGGTCTCGCCGCGCAGGACGTTGCCCGCCAGGAAGGAGAGGATCTCGGACTCGGCGCGTAGCCGGGCGGCCTGGTGGGTGCGCCGGGCCGCGAGGTCGACCACCGAGGCCACCGAGACGGCCACGCTGACGAAGACGACGATGGCGAAGATGTTCTTCGGGTCGGCGATCGTCAAGGTGTGCACGGGCGGGGTGAAGAACCAGTTGAGCAGCAGCGATCCCACCACCGCAGAGGCCAGCGCCGGGAAGAGACCGCCCAGCAGGGCCGCCGCCACCGTCAGGGCCAAGAAGAGCAGCACGTCGTTGGCGAGGCCGACGTCCGGCGCTACCCGCGTAAGGAGCCAGGTAAGCAGGACAGGGCCGAGTACGCCGACCAGCCAGCCGCTGACCACGCGCGAGCGTCCCAGGCGCGCTCCGCGCGCCGCGGGCAGTCCGCGGCCTTTACCTACCTTGTCGTGCGTGATGAGGTGGACGTCGAGGTCGGGGCCGGAGGCGCGGGCGACCGTGGTTCCGACGCCCGGCCCGAGGACGTACTGCCAACTCTTGCGCCGGGAGACGCCGAGGACTATCTGGGTGGCGTTCACTCCCCGGGCGAAGTCGAGGAGGGCGGCCGGTATGTCGTCGCCGATGACGTGGTGGAAGGTGCCGCCGAGGTCCTCGACCAGAATGCGCTGGAGGGCCAGCTCCTTCGGGGAGGCGGCGGTGAGGCCGTCGCTGCGGGATATGTAGACGGCGAGCACCTCACCGCCGGCGCCCTTCTCGGCCAGTCGCACGGCCCGCCGGATGAGGGTGCGCCCCTCGGGCCCGCCGGTCAGGCCGACGACGATGCGCTCACGCGAACCCCAGATGGCCGAGACGCGGTGCTCGCTGCGGTACTCGGTCAGATATGCGTCGACCCGATCGGCCACCCACAGCAGTGCCAGCTCTCGCAGGGCGGTGAGGTTGCCGGGCCGAAAGTAGTTGGCCAGGGCCGCGTCGACCTTGTCCGCTCGGTAGATGTTGCCGTGCGCCATGCGGCGGCGCAGCGCCTCCGGGGACATGTCGACCAGCTCGATCTGATCGGCCCGCCGTATGACTTCGTCGGGGACGGTCTCACGCTGCCGTACCCCGGTGATCGACTCGACCACATCGCCCAGCGACTCCAGATGCTGGATGTTCACGGTCGATATCACGTCGATGCCCGCGGCGAGCAGTTCCTCCACGTCCTGCCAGCGCTTGGCGTTGCGCGAGCCGGGCACGTTGGTGTGGGCCAGCTCGTCGACCAGGGCGACTGCGGGGGCGCGGCGCAGAACGGCGTCCACGTCCATCTCGGTGAAGACGGCGTCCCGGTGGACGATCTCCTTGCGGGGCACCTGCTCCAAGCCGTGCAACAGCGCCTCGGTGCGCGATCGGTTGTGGTGCTCGAGGAAGGCGACGGCGCAGTCGGTGCCCCGTTCGACACGGCGGTGTGCCTCCGCCAGCATCGCGTACGTTTTGCCGACGCCGGGTGCCGCGCCGAGGTAGATCCGGAGTTTGCCGCGTGCCATGTGTTTCTCTCGGTCAGCCTTCGAAGCGGTAACCCATACCGGGCTCGGTGATCAGATAGCGGGGATGGGATGGATCCTTCTCCAGTTTGCGCCGCAGCTGGGCCATGTAGACGCGCAGGTAGTTGGTCTTGCTGCTTTGGGAGACGCCCCAGACCTCCTTCAGCAGGTGCCTCTGCGTGACAAGTCGGCCGGGGTTGGTGACCAGGATCTCCAACAGGTGCCACTCGGTCGGGGTGAGCCGCACGTCTTGCCCCTCGCGCACGATCTTCTTGGCGACCAGGTCGATGCTGAAGTCCTCCGTCTCGACGAGCGTTGTCGCCGGACCGGCCGGGGTGTCCTCGGTGCGGCGGACGGCGGCGCGCAGCCGGGCCAGCAGTTCATCCATGCCGAACGGCTTGGTGACGTAGTCATCGGCACCTGCGTCGAGCGCGGACACCTTCTCGTCGGACGCTTGGCGGGCGGACAGGACAAGGATCGGCACCCGGGTCCAGCCGCGCAGGCCCTTGATGACGTCGACGCCGTCCATATCGGGCAGTCCCAGGTCCAGCAGGACCACGTCGGGCTGACGCGCGGCGGCGAGCCGCAGCGCCGTGGCCCCGTCGGGGGCGGCGTCCACGCCGTAGTGACGTGCCTGCAAGTTGATCACGAGGGCCCGCACGAGCTGCGGGTCGTCCTCTACCACGAGCACCCGGGTCATGGGTGTGTACCTCTCCTGTCGTACGTCGGGCCGTGCGCGCCGGCTGGAGCACCGGCTTCATGCCTGTGGGAGTCAGCGGGTCCGGAAGGTCTTCGGGTTCGCCGACTCCTGTGGGGATCGCCTGACGCCATCAGCTCTCGGCGACAAGCGCCCTGAGGGCGATGTTGAGCTCGAGCACGTTCACCCGTGGCTCACCGATGAAGCCGAGCGTACGGCCCTTGGTGTGTGCGTCAACCAGCTTGTGGACCTCGGCGACGGGCAGACGGTTCTTCCGGGCGACCCGGTGGATCTGGATCAGCGCGTACTGCGGGGAGATGTCCGGGTCGAGGCCGGACCCGGAGGAGGTGACCGCGTCGGCGGGCACCTCGGACGGCTTGACCCTGTAGTCGGCGGTGGAGTTGTCCTTGATGACGGCAGTCTTGGCGTCCTTCACCCACTGGATGAGTTCTTCGTTGTCGCCGGACCGGTTGGTCGCGCCGGACAGGATGATCGAGTACTGGGTATTGACGCTGTTGGTGCCGAGGCCGTTTTGCGGACGGCCTTGGAACCATTTCAGGTCGGGCCCGGGGGTCTCCCGGCCCTTCTTGAGCGGCAGGTGGTACGCCTGGCCGATCAGAGAAGAGCCGACGACCCTGCCATCGGACGTGATCTCCGAGCCGTTCGCCTTGTCGCTGAACAGCCCCTGCGCGATGCCCGTGACGATGAGCGGGTAGATGACGCCGGTCACCAGGGTCAGCGCGAGGAGGGCACGCAGGCCCGCTCCGAGCAATCGGGCGGTGTTCGTGACCGAGTTGTTCATGACGATCAGCCGATTCCGGGGATGAGGGAGATGAGCAGGTCGATGGTCTTGATGCCGATGAAGGGAGCGACCAGTCCGCCCAAGCCGTAGACGGTGAGGTTGCGGCGCAGCATCCTGTCGGCGCTGACCGGCCGGTACTGCACGCCCTTCAGTGACAGTGGCACCAGCGCAATGATGATCAGCGCGTTGAAGATGACGGCGGAGAGTATCGCGGAGTGCGGCGAGGACAGGTTCATGATGTTGAGCTTGTCCAGGCCCGGGTAGACGGCCGTGAACAGGGCCGGGATGATCGCGAAGTACTTGGCGACGTCGTTGGCGATGGAGAACGTCGTCAGCGCGCCGCGGGTGATCAGCAGCTGCTTGCCGATCTCCACGATCTCGATGAGTTTGGTCGGGTTGGAGTCGAGGTCGACCATGTTGCCGGCCTCCTTGGCGGCCGATGTGCCGGTGTTCATCGCTACGCCGACGTCCGCCTGCGCGAGCGCAGGGGCGTCGTTGGTGCCGTCACCGGTCATGGCCACCAGCTTGCCGCCGGCCTGCTCCCGCTTGATCAGGGCCATCTTGTCCTCAGGAGTGGCCTCGGCGAGGAAGTCGTCGACGCCGGCCTCCTCGGCGATCGCCTTGGCGGTCAGGGGATTGTCGCCCGTGATCATGATGGTTTTGATGCCCATGCGGCGCAGTTCCTGGAACCGCTCGCGCATGCCGTCCTTGACGACGTCCTTGAGGTGGATGACCCCCAGGACCCGGGCGCCGCCGGTGTCCTCGACGGCGACCAGCAGCGGGGTGCCGCCGGCCTCGGAAATGCGGTTGGCGACGGTTTCGGCGTCTTCGGCAACCTGGCCGCCGCGCTCCTCGACCCAGGCGATGACCGAACCGGCCGCACCCTTGCGGATCTTCTTGCCGTCGATGTTCACACCCGACATGCAGGTCTGCGCGGTGAACTCGATCCACTCGGCGCCCACCAGTTCGCCCTGGTAGCGCTCGCGCAGCCCGTATTTCGCCTTCGCCAGGACGACGACGGAGCGGCCCTCGGGTGTTTCGTCGGCCAGCGAGGACAGCTGCGCGGCGTCGGCGACTTCGGCCTCTGTGGTACCGCGCACCGGCACGAACTCGGCGGCCTGCCGGTTGCCGAGGGTGATGGTGCCGGTCTTGTCGAGCAACAGGGTGGAGACGTCGCCGGCGGCCTCGACCGCACGGCCGGACATGGCCAGCACGTTGCGCTGGACGAGGCGGTCCATGCCCGCGATGCCGATCGCGGAGAGCAGGGCGCCGATGGTGGTCGGGATGAGGCAGACGAGCAGTGCCACCAGGACGACCATGCCGAGTTCGGAGCCGGCGTACGCCGCGAACGGCGGCAGGGTCGCCACCGCCAGCAGGAAGACGATCGTCAGCGAGGCAAGCAGGATGTTCAGCGCGATCTCGTTGGGCGTCCTCTGCCGGGCCGCGCCCTCGACCAGATTGATCATCCGGTCGATGAAGGTCTCCCCCGGCTTCGTCGTGATCCTGATGACGATGCGGTCGGAGAGGACCTTGGTACCGCCGGTGACCGCCGACCGGTCACCGCCCGACTCCCGGATGACCGGCGCCGACTCACCGGTGATCGCCGACTCGTCCACGCTCGCGACGCCCTCGACGACATCGCCGTCGCCGGGGATGACGTCGCCAGCCTCGCAGACGACCAGGTCACCGACCTTCAGCTCGGTGCCGGGGACCTGCTCCTCGGAGCCGCCCCTGCCCAGTCGGCGCGCCACGGTGTCGGTCTTGGCCTTGCGCAGAGTGTCGGCCTGTGCCTTGCCGCGGCCCTCGGCTACCGCCTCGGCAAGGTTCGCGAAGATCACGGTGAGCCACAGCCAGGCACTGATCGTCCAGCCGAACCAATCGCCCGGGTCCGTAAAGGAGAAGACCGTCGTCAGGACCGATCCGACGAGGACCACGAACATCACGGGAGACTTGATCATCACCCTCGGGTCGAGCTTGCCGAACGCGTCCGGCAATGACCTCAGCAGCTGCTTGGGGTCGAACAGGCCCGCGCCGACACGACCCCCGGGGGTCTTGTGACCCGTCGGCGCGTCCTGGTGGGGCGCCAGAGTGGGAGTGGACATGCAGTCCTCTGACTTCTCTGTACGAGCGGTCATCACGCCAGCCCCTCGGCGAGCGGACCCAGCGCGAGGGCGGGGAAGTACGTGAGACCGGTGAGGATCAGGATGGCGCCCACCAGCAGGCCGGTGAACAGCGGCTTCTCCGTGCGCAGGGTGCCCGCAGTGACCGGCACCGGCGTCTGCCGGGCCAGCGAGCCGGCGAGCGCCAGCACGAACACCATCGGCAGGAAGCGGCCGAACAGCATGGCCAGGCCCAGAGTGCTGTTGAACCACTGGGTGTCCGCGTTCAGGCCGGCGAAGGCCGAGCCGTTGTTGTTCGAGGCGGACGTGTAGGCGTAGAGGATCTCGGAGAAGCCGTGCGCACCGCTGTTGGTCATGGAGTTAGCCGGGGTCGGCAGGGCCATCGCGGCGGCGGTGAAGACCAGCACGAGCGCCGGGGTGACCAGGATGTACAGGGCGGCCAGCTTGATCTCGCGGGTGCCGATCTTCTTGCCCAGGTACTCGGGGGTGCGGCCGACCATCAGGCCGGCGAGGAACACCGCGATGACCGCCATGATCAGCATGCCGTAGAGGCCGGAGCCGACGCCGCCGGGCGCGATCTCGCCGAGCATCATGCCGAGCAGGGTGATGCCGCCGCCCAGGCCGGTGAAGGAGGAGTGGAAGGAGTCCACCGCGCCGGTGGAAGTCATTGTGGTCGACACGGCGAAGATCGAGGAGCCACCGATGCCGAAGCGGACCTCCTTGCCCTCCATCGCCCCGCCCGCCAGGTTGAAGGCCGGGCCGTGGTGGGAGAACTCGGTCCACATCATCAGCAGGACGAAGCCGATCCAGATCGTGCCCATCGCGGCGAGGATCGCGTACCCCTGCTTCACGCTGCCGACCATGGCGCCGAAGGTGCGGGTCAGGGAGAACGGGATGACCAGGATCAGGAAGATCTCGAACAGGTTGGAGAACGGGGTGGGGTTCTCGAAGGGGTGGGCGGAGTTGGCATTGAAGTAGCCGCCGCCGTTGGTACCCAGCTCCTTGATGGCCTCCTGCGAGGCGACCGCGCCGCCGTTCCACTGTTGCGAGCCGCCCATGAACTGGCCGACCTCGTGAATGCCGGAGAAGTTCTGGATCGCGCCGCAGGCGACCAGCACGATAGCGGCGACGAACGCCAGAGGCATCAGGATGCGCACGACACCGCGCACCAGGTCCGACCAGAAGTTGCCCAGCTCACCGCAGCGGGATCGTGCGAAACCGCGCACCAGCGCGACCGCGACGGCCATGCCAACGGCTGCCGAGACGAAGTTCTGCACAGCCAGCCCAGCGGTCTGCACAACGTGGCCCATGGCCTGCTCGCCGTAGTACGACTGCCAGTTGGTGTTCGTCACGAAGGAGACGGCGGTGTTGAACGCCTGGTCCGGGTCGATCGAGGCGAAGCCGAGCGAGCCGGGCAGGACGCTTTGGAGCCGTTGGAGGCCGTAGAGGAAGAGGACGCCGATCACCGAGAAGGCGAGGACACCGCGCAGATACGCCGTCCAGGTCATCTCAGTGTCGGGGTCGGCGCCAATGCCTTTGTAGATCCACTTCTCGACCCAAAGGTGCTTCTTCGACGAGTAGACCCCGGTCATGTAGGTGCCGAGAGGGATGTGGACAAGCGCCAGTGCGCCTATCAAGGCGAACAGTTGGAGCACACCGGCGGTTACGGGACCCATGCTGCCCGCCGCGGTAGCGGCTGATGTCACCGTCAGAACCTCTCCGGGAAGATCAGGGCAAGGACGAGATAGCCCAGCAGGCAGACGGCTATTACCATGCCGACGATGTTCTCGACGGTCACAGCTTCGTCACCCCCTTGGCGACAAGGGCCACCAGCGCGAAACCCGCGAGCATGGTGACAACGAAGGCCAGATCGGCCACCGCGAACTCCTGGAGTCAGACTCGGTTGAACGGACGAGTAGAGCAAAGCGCTTTTGTGGCCGGATCGGATCGTCCATTGACGACTCCCTTACGGCATTGCGGAGCATTTTGACGGAACTCATACGCCACGCATTGTTACCAGCGAGTAGGATTCCGAGATGCAGGTGAGTCGCTTCACAACAGCTGGAACCGAAGCCAGCAGATCACCGCGCCCGTTTCCCGTGGCACGGCGTGCGCAATCCACCGCACCCCGCTGGTTCCAAAGCACATCAGAGTCCCTACTGGACCCGGAACGGGACGCTGTCACGTTGTTGGATGGGAAGTGCCTGATGGTGCGGCGCGGCGTGGTGGACCCCGGTTCCGGGTTGTGCTCAGGCCGTGACAGCGAGGCCGGCGACGCCGGTGATCTGCTCCCGGACTGCGAAGCGAACGGTGATGCCCGGGGACACAGGGCATCTGGACGAGGTGTTCGTCAGGATCAACGGGGGGCGGTCAGGCCGGCGGCGGTGAGGGTCAGATGTCGGCCGAGGACCGCGGCGGCGGTGTCGGCATCACGAGCCAGGGCTGCCTGTTCCAGGCGGCGGTGCTCGGCTTCGGCGTCGCGGTTCGGGGTGCGGTTCGCCGACCACCGGCGGGCCAGTTCGCTGGCCATCCAGAGACGGTCGAAGGTGTCCAACAGGACGTCGTTGCCGCAGCCTTCCAGCAGAACCCGGTGGAAGTCCCGGTGGGCACGTGACCAGGCGGCGCTGAAGTACTCACCCTCCTCCGGCCGGTACATCGGAGTGCGGGCCAGCCTGTGGTGCGCGGCACGCACCCGCGCCTCCCAGTCGAGGTCCCCCCGCTCGATGGACATGCGCAGCATGACGGGCTCAATGGCGCAACGGGCCTGGGCGACCTCCTGCCACCGCTGGTCGGAGAAGGCGGAAACGGCGAAGCCGCGGTTGGGCAACCGGTCGGCGATCCCATCGCCGACCAACTGGACCAGCGCCTCACGCACCACGGCCAGACTGACCGCGTACTTGCGGGCCAGTTCTTGGGGTTTGAGAGCCTCCTCAGGAGCGAATTCGCCCCGCATGACCGCGTCCCTCAGCTCGCTGTACACGCGCTCGGAGAGCATCTGCTTCGTCGTCCCGGTCATGCCCTCAGCATAACCAATCCGAGTGATAATCGATTATTTTCATTGCGCGGAGTCATCGAACAGACTTGCCGCCCGCCGACCGCGCACCGGTTCAGGGGTCGTGGGCTGCACGGTACGAACGGGAGGACCCGGCCTGGGCGGACACGTGCGGTCGGCAGCCACCTGCCGGGGGCAGTCAGCCAGGCATCAGGGGGGCGAAGACCCCCGTGCGGTGCGGTTCTCCGGCCCGGCGCTGCGCATTGAGCCCGGATCCCTTGTGCGTGGTCCACGAGACGGTCCACGAGGTTGCTGGTCATGGGACCGCGCCGAGGACTTCCTCCACCGCACGGCGGTCGCCACACCACGTGACGTCGGCCGCCGGACCCGGCGGCGGAAACGACGGCCGAGTGGGCCGCCGGCCCGGACACCGACCCACGCGGACAGCGCGGCACCGAGGCGCGTGCCCGGGGCGTACCGGCCCCGGGGCCGGTACGCCGTATCGCCGCCCATTGCTCGGAATCGGGTTCGCCGCTGCTCGTGCGGACATGCACGGGCAGCGGCAGGAACGGAGCACGCGGCACTGCCGGGCCGGGAGAGCGGACTGCGGAGCGGAACGCGCCGCGCGAAAACCCGCGCCGTCCGCCGTGACTCGGCAGCACTCGCGCGGTGGGCCTGAACCACCGTCCGAGGGCGCACCGAACACGACGTACGCCGGCCACGAGAGTTTCCCGCCGATCGGCGGGAAACTCTCGGCGCCCCGTTCGGGGCAGCCCCGGTTCAGGACTTGGCCACGATCCGCAGGGGGGCGTGGCGCATGACGAACCCCATGGGAATCCAGGGCCAGGCAGGAACCTTGGCCTGGGCGCGCTCGGCCTCGATGGCCTTCATCATCGACGTCACCCCCTTTTCCGTGGAGACCATCATCGGGGTGGGCTCGTTCCCGGTGGTCGTCATCTCGGACTCGATGTATCCCGGAAAGAGGGTCGTCACCTTGATGGGGGTCCCCAGCAAGCTCGCGCGAATGCCCTCGGCCAGTGTGGCGACGCCGGCCTTGCTCGCCCCGTATGCGGTGAGGTGCGGCAGCCCGCGCATCGCGCTCATGGAGGAGATCACCACCAGGTGACCGCTGCCTTGGTCGCGGAAGATTTCGACGGCCGCCTCGCACTGGGCCAGGGCCGCGACGAGATTCGTCTGCAGGATTCTCGCGTTGGCCGGAAACCCGCCGGTGCCGACGGGCGACCCGTGACCGACTCCGGCATTGACGACGACCCGGTCGAGAGTGCCCAGCGTCCCGCGGCACGACCGGAAGACCCTGAAGACCTGATCGTGGTCATTGACGTCGAGGGTGTGCACTTCGATCCTGATACCGGGGTGGACGGCGGTCAATTCCGCTTTCAAGGTCTCCAGTCGGTCCGCGCGCCGCGCGCACAGGGCGAGGTCGCTGCCGCGTGCGGCGTGCTTGCGGGCCATGGCCTCCCCGAGGCCGGAACTGGCTCCGGTGATGAGTACGTTCTTCCTGACGGTCATGGCCGGGGTGCTCCTTGGTGCTCGTTGTCCGGTGAGTGGGGAGTGGGGGACGGCGGCCCTGGCCGGGGTCGCCGTCCTCAGGGCAGCCGGAAGGCTGCGCGGATCTCCTCGATGAAGACGTCGGGCACCTCCAGGCCGGGGAAGTGCCCACCCCTGCCGGGGGTCCGCCAGTCGGCGATCGCCAGGTACCGAGCGGCCACCCACGCCCGGGGCGGCTTCTCGATCTCGTACGGGAAGACCGACACCACCGTGGGTGTCAGGACGGGAGTGTTCTTGTCGAGGCGGCCGTAGCTCTCCCAGTACAATCTGGCGGCGGACGCCCCGCAGCGACCGAGCCAGTACAGCATGACGTTGTCCAGGATCCGGTCCCGGCTGATACCTCCGAGAGGACCGGCCCGTGGATCGGTCCACTCGTGGAACTTGTCGACGATCCAGGCGAGCAGGGCCACGGGTGAGTCCACCAGGCCGTACCCGAGGGTCTGCGGGCGGGTGGCCTGCTGCATCGCGTAGGCGGTCCGGGCCCGCCAGAAGTGCCGTGTCTCCTGCCACCGGCGTGCCTCCTCGGGGTCGAGGTCCTCCTCACGCCAGTCCGGCGGGGGCAGTGCCTGGGGGAAGGTGGTGTGCAGTGCCCGGACGCGCCGGGGGTGGCGGACGGCCAGCTCAGTGGCGACCGCCCCGCCCCAGTCGCCTCCGTGGGCGAGGAAGCACGGGTACCCCAGGCGCTCCATGAGCGTGGCCCAGGCGTCGGCGATCCGTGCGACGCCCCAGCCGGTGGTGCGCGGCTTGCCGCTGAAGCCGAAGCCGGGCAGGGAGGGGGCGACGACGTGGAAGGCCGGTGCGTCGGGACGGGACGGGACTGCCAGCTCACCGGCCACGTCCAGGAATTCGGCCACGCTGCCCGGCCAGCCGTGGGTGAGCAGCAGTGGGCGCGCACCGGTCCGGTCGGACCGCAGGTGGAGGAAGTGGACGTCCAGGTCCCCGATCACGGTCGTCCACTGGCCCGCCAGGTTCAGTTCGGCCTCCGTCCGACGCCAGTCGTAGCCGTCGGCCCAGTACTCCACCAGGTGCCGCAGGTGATCCAGCGGAACGCCCTGCGTCCAGTGGTCGCCCGAGCCGTCCGGCGCGGGCGGCTGCGGTTCGGGGAACCGGGCCGACCGCAGCCTGCGGCGCAGGTCCTCCAGTTCGGCGTCGCCGACGTGAAGGGAGAACGCTGTCACGTCGGCGGCGCGAGTCCCTCCGCGGTCGGACGTCATGCCTGGTCGGACTGAGTGGTGGGGGTGTCGACGGCGGTGCTGACGGCTTCCCAGGCGTCGAGTTCGGCCAGGCGGGCGTCAAGGGCGGCGCGGATCTCGGTGACAGCGGTGGTGCCGGTGGCCAGGCGCAGGGGCGGCCGGTCGGCGTCGACTGCGGCGAGGACGGCGGTGGCGACGCGGTCGGCGGAGTTGAAGGCCGAGGCGGGCAGTTCACCGATGCTCTTCTGGATGGCGCGGACGGTGGGGTCGTAGTCGGTGAGGGTGTCGGCGACGTCGAGGTTGGACAGGAAGGCGGTGGCGGTGGGGCCGGGTTCGACGACGGTCACCTTGACGCCGAGGGGGGCGAGTTCGCCGACGAGGGCGTCGGTGAGTCCTTCGACGGCGTACTTGGTGGCGGCAAGCAGGCCGACGCCGGGATGGGCGGTCTGACCGTAGTAGGACGACCCCTGCAGGATGTGGCCGCCGCCCTGGGCGCGCAGGACGGGCAGGGTGGCGCGCAGGACGTTGAGGACACCGAAGACGTTGGTGTCGAAGATGTCGCGCGCCTGGGCGTCGGTGCTCTCCTCGACGGCGCCGAACAGACCGTATCCGGCGTTGTTGGCGACCACGTCGATCCGGCCGAATGCCTGGAGGGTCGTGGTGACCGCGGTGCGGAGGTCCTCAGCGCTGCGGACGTCGGCGGCCAGTGCCAGCACCCGGGGGCCGTGGGTTTCGGTGAGGGGCGCGAGGGCGTCGGTGCGGCGGGCCAGGGCTGCGACGTTGTCGCCCCGCTCGGCCGCCGCGCGGGCCAGGGCAAGGCCGATGCCCGAGGTGGCACCGGTGATGAACCAGGTGCGGACGCCGCCGTGCGCGGCGGGGCGGGCGGCCGTGGTCTTGGTGTGCGTGGTCACGATGTGCTCCTGATCGTCTGCGAGGCGTGCAAGGCCCCGTGAAAGCTGGTGTGGCGACTGGTTTCACTCTTCCATTCGCCGTTAAGACCATACACGTTACAGTCATAACTTCAACTCTTGTTTTGACTCACTGGTTATGAGTTTTGCGGCTACGAACATCACACACTCAGCTGTGTGGCGGTAAGGTGAAGGCATGGCGAGCGACACGACACGCAGTGCACCGACGGGCGGGGCGGCCGACACGACGCCCAGCGCGAAGCCGCACAGGACCCCTTCCGCCCCTTCCGCGGCCGCGGACGCCGTGCTGGCGTTCGCCAACACCCATGCCGACGCCGGCGGTCGCCAGGAGCGGTTCGCGGACGCCGAGGGCTTGGCCCGGTGGCTGACGGACAACGGTCTGCCCGACGCGGCGGCCGACGTGAGCGAGGCCGACGCCGCCGCGGTCCGCGAACTGCGCGACGCCCTGGTGACCGTCCTGCTGGGCCACTCCGCCGATCCCCGCACCAGCGAGCAGGCCCTGACGCGCGCCGAGCACCTCCTGCGCCGCGCGGCGGCCCGCTATCCGCTCGCCGCCGTCCTCGACCGGTACGGTGCCCGCCTGGTCCCCGGACACGACGGACTCCCCGGCGTACTGGCCGGCATCCTGGCCTCGGCGGCGGAACTCGCCCTCACCGGTGCCTGGCAACGCCTGAAGGCCTGCCGCAACCCGCCCTGCCACTTCGCCTTCTACGACCGCAGCCGCAACACCTCCGGCGCCTACTGCACCACTACCTGCAGTTCGCAAGTCGCCATGCGCAACTACCGAAACCGTCACCGCGCCGGTGCCGCGACCCCGGGGAACGCCGGAGATGCCGCACCCGAGGCGACTCCTCGGCAGTGAGCGGATTCCACCGGGACCGAGTGCGGTTGTGGACCGGTCGGCGGGGCTGTGCCCGAGCCGGGCCGGCAGGCAGTCCCCCGGAGCCGGTCGCAGCACCGCCCGGCCGCCGTCGCGCTCCCGCGGGCGTCGTACCACCGGGCGACCGGGCATGCGCCGCCCGACGGTCCGCCGCCGGGCCGATGGCCGTACGGCCGCCCGTCGGCTCGCGCGCCGGCGAGCGGCGGCCCGGACGGTTTACCGCGGGACCGGCTGCGCGTCAGGCCGGAGTCTCGGCGGTGGCGGTCAGTACGGCGCGGCCCAGGACATGACCGGCCAGGGTGAAGCCCAGGTAGGCCGGCGTGGCGTCGGCGGGGACGCCGATGTGTTCGGTGTCGAGGGCGTGCACGACGACGAAGTATCGGTGCACGCCGTGACCGGCGGGTGGTGCAGCGCCGATGTAGCGGGCCGCGCGGGCATCGTTGGGCAGTTGGAAAGCCCCCTCGGGCAGGCCGGAGCCGGTGTCGTCGCCCGCGCCCTCCGCGAGCTCGGTGACGGAGGCGGGGATGTCCACCACCGCCCAGTGCCAGAAGCCCGACCCCGTCGGGGCATCGGGGTCGTACACCGTCACCGCGTAGCTCTTGGTGCCCTCAGGGGCGCCGCTCCACGACAACTGCGGGGAGACGTCCTTACCACCGGGGACGCCGATGATCCCGGACATCTGCTCGATGCCCCATGCTGCACCGTCGGACACGCTGGTGCTGGTGACGCTGAAGGTCGCCGCCTCGGGGAGGCGGGCGAAGGGGTTATTCGCGGGCATCACGGTTTTCCTCTCACGCGCTGAGGTCCCGCCCGGCAAAGGAGCGCGCTCCGGATCCTCCGGAGCGTTCGAACGGGCACCAATAAATCGACTGTAACACTGATAATCGATTATTGTTTTGATCATCGATGATGATGCATGATGTCGGCGGCCGGCCCTCACTACTGCCGAGCAGACGGATGCTGTCCGAGCCGGCCCGCGACCGACTGCGGGTGGCGATCGTGCTCGGGGGCCGGATTCCGGGCGAAGTCCTCGAGCCGCAGGGACCGACGAAGGAGCAAGATGTGAGCCTGGCGGTGACGCGCGAAGCGCGTCGGTGCGGTGGGTGGGGGACGGACTCCCCGAGCGGCTGCCCGATCGCGGGTTCGCCACAGCGGCCTTCCCCGAGTACCACCGGCGGGAAGTCGCCGAGGCCCGCCGGACCGTGGAACCGATCGTGCTGCGCATGCCGGTGGGGTGCGGTGACCCGAAGGAGGGATGCGCGTACGCCGTCCACCACCGGTTCGCCCGTACGCCGATGTGGTCGTCGGGCGAGGGGCCGTACTTCAGCGCCGCCCGCCCCACGGCCCACCACGTCTTCCACCACACGCTGCTGGGGGCGGCGCACGACTCCGTGCTGCCGGGCACCTTCGACCGGATGCGGACGGCAAGTGAACCGACGCGCCGGCGGTCGGGCCACCACACCACCGACCGCGACGCAGCCGGCGGGCATCGCCGCCGGGAACGGGCAGTCCCGGCCCATGACACCGATGCCGCCGCCGAAGCCCTAGTCCAGCACCTGACCACCACCGCGGCCGTTCCCTCGGCCGATGTCCCCGATGAGCCCCGGAGGAAATCTGATGCGCACAGCGAACAAAGCCGGACGTCTGCACCTGATCACCAGCACCGGAGCCGTCGACGTCGCCACGGCCAGCGGCGGCAGGTTCGACGCCGATCCGCAGAAGGTCTACGCCCGGTGGGAGGAATTCAGAGCATGGGAGCAGCAGGCGGAACTCCCCGGCGGACAGCCCTTCGAGCCCGCCGAGCTCGGCTCGCCCGCACCCGCCCCCGCACAACTGGTGGCCGTCGGCCTCAATTACCACGACCACGCGGCCGAGACCGGAGTCACCGTTCCGGAGGAACTGCTCACGGTGTTCGGCAAGTTCACCTCCTCCATTTCTGGTCCCCACACCACCGTCGGTCTGCCCCGGGGCAACGTCGACTGGGAGGCCGAACTCGCCGTCGTCATCGGCACCACCGCCAGCCACGTCACCGAAGCGGAGGCCGCACAGCACATCGCCGGCTACACCGCCGCCCAGGACCTCACCGAGCGCATAATGCAGATGTCCGGTCCCGTCCCCCAGTTCGGCCTGGCCAAGTCGTTCTGCGGTTTCACTCCCCTCGGCCCCTGGCTTGTCACGCCGGACGAGATCCCCGACCCCGGCGACCTCCGCCTGACGTGTGCCCTCAACGGCGAGATCGTCCAGGACGGCAACACTCGGGACCTCGTCCTCCCCGTGCCGGTCCTGCTCGCCCGCCTCAGCCAGGTGATCACCCTCCACCCGGGCGACGTCATCCTCACCGGCACCCCTGCGGGCGTCGGCTGGGGCCGCAAGCCGCCGCGCTACCTTGCCCCCGGCGACATCCTCACCACGCACATCGACCACATCGGCACTCTCACCCAGCGCTTCACCCGCACCGACACCGCACAGGAGGCGGCCACCGACTGACGAGCTCGTGCACGGCAGGCGGTGAGGCGCCGAGGAACCCGGTGCGCTGCAGTAGCCGACAGACCAATGCCAAGGCACACGGCCAGTCACGTTGCGAGTCAAGCCACCTCCCGGAGCGGCACCCGATCATCCTCACAGTCACGTTGTTGGGCGTGTGACTGTCTGATGGTGTGTCGGGTGTGGTGGGCCCGCGGCTCGGACCTGTGTTCAGGCCGTGGTGGGCCGGCCGACGCCGGTGACCTGCTCCCGGATGGCGAAGCGGAGGGTCATCTCGGCGCGATGGGCAGAGGCGGTCATCAGGTGGCGGCGGGGCCGGAAGTGCTCCCGGGGCGACGGAGGCGTGGAATGCAGCTCGGGCTGCGTGGTCATCGTGAGCTCCGTGCCATGGCGTGGCGTGCGATGCTCGCGGCGAACAGCGGTGTTTCCCGCCGGTTGTGATCACCGGAGGCGGCCTGCCGTGCGGCCGCGGCCTCCTCGAAGGTGCCGCCGTTCTTCTCGTTGAACTCCATGAACTCCTGGGTGGGGTGGCTGGTGACCTGGTTGGTGTAGGTGACGGTGCCGTCGCCGTCGTCCTTGGCCGACAGGTCCCAGATCACCTGGACCGTCGTCCAGCCGTGCGGGGTGAGCACATCGGAGAGGGACACCATGTGGCAGTGGTGCTTCTCGGCGATCTCGGCGACGTAGTGCTGGATCACCAGCCCGGTGCCAATCATCTCCACGTTGATCGACATCGGCCGGCCGTCGTCGGTCGTGGTGTAACCGGCCGCCTTGTGGTCGGGCGGAGCGCAGCGCTGGTATTCCTTGTCCGGGAGGTTCAGCAGCCAGTCGGCGATGTCGATCGCGTCCCAGGGCGCGTCGAGCGGGGCGTGTTCCGTCGAGGTGGACAGGACCAGATCGGACAGGACCTTTTTCGAATCACTCACTTGTTCGCTTCCTTCGGTGAGGGCCGCAGCTGGAGCCGGGCCGGTTTGTGCAGGGAAGGCTGTGCGGACACTGTCGGTTCGACCGCCCTCGGTAGTCCGCCGACCGCCTAGTCGCCTTCGATGAGGGCTAAGGGGGGAGGGGTGGTACGGGCTCGGCGTCGCCGCGGTTTCCAGCATCAGGATCACCGGCGCCATGGCGTCGGATGCGGCGTCTGCTCGCATTCTTCGGATGCCATCAGCGTAGAACCGGTGGACCAGAGGCGCATGCCCGTCAGTGCACCGCCAATGCGCCCGTAGTGCATCATGCACATGAAGCCGCAGGTCACGGTCCTGCTGGGCAGGGCCTGCGTGCCGATGGGCGTACTCGGCATCGAGGACGCTGTCGAACCCCTCGCTACGCCCTGGCTGCGAGCGCGGCACCGAGGGTGGCCAGGGCCGCCGCGACCAGGGCGGCGAGGGTCCAGCCGGCGTGTGCGAACAGTAGTGCCCCCGCCGCGGAACCGACGGACCCGGCTGCGAAGTAGGCGGTCATGTAAAGGGTGTTGAGGCGAGCGCGCGCCTCGGGGCGCTGTCTGAGGGCCTGCGTCTGATTGGCGACGTTGCTCACGCGCGCACCGGAGTCCAGCAGCAGTGCCCCGACGATGAGCGCGCCGGCCGAGGAGCCCCACGGACCGGCGATGAGGAGACCGAGAGCCATCACACCGGCGGCCGCCACGGCGAGACCCCGCTGCATCCCCCGGTCGAGGAACCGGCTGATGGCCAGCACCGTGGCGGTGCCTATGACGCCCACCAAGCCCAGCAGCCCCGCACCGGCCGTCGACCAGTTGTGCGCCGGACCGGTCACATACAACGTCACCGCCGTCCAGAAGACGTTGAACGCGGCGAAACCGGCGGCCGCGGTGAGCGCCGCTCGACGCAGACCGCGCTCGCTGCGCAGGAGGGGAAGAAGCGACGCCATAAGGGCCCGGTAGCTCAGCCCGTGGCGCACGGGCGGCTCGGGCAACCGTCGCAGCGCGAGGTGCACGACCAGCGTCATCAGTGCCGACAGCACATACACCGAACGCCAGCCGACGAGACCGTCGAGCGCCCCGGCGATGACGCGGGCACCCACGATGCCGCCGAAGAGGCCGGCCGTGATGCGCGCAGTGGTGCGCCCCACGGCCTCCCGCGGCGCCAGCGACGCGGCCGCCGGCATGAGGATCTGTGCCAGCACGCTCGTTGCTCCCAGCAGCACCGATGCCGCTGCGAACACCGGGTAGCCAGTCGCGGATGCCGCCAGAGCCAGGGCGATCAGCCTGCCCGCGTTCAGCCAGCGCATCAGCCGGTGCAGCCCGGACCTTTCCAGGACGGGCACCACCAGGAGCAGCCCTGTCGCGTAGCCCACCATAGTGATCATCGGCAGCAGTCCGACGAGCGCGTCAGAGACGCCGAAGGAGGTGGCCAGCGGGCGCAATAGCGGCTGCAGGTAGTAGACGTTGGCGACGCTCACGCCGGCCGCGATCGACATCCACATCACGTGCCCGCTGCTGAGTCCGGCCCGGTCAGGGGTGCCCGCAGTTTTCGGGTCGCCCCCGTCAAGGCGCTTCGACGCCTGTTGCACATCGGTCATGCCTCTACAGTGAAGATAAACAGCACTGAGGTCAAAGACCATTTTTTGATGTCAGCAATAAACGAGGTGAATGATCGTGGAATTGAGAACCTTGCGGTTCTTCGTTGCCGTGGCCGAGGAGCAGAGCTTCACCCGTGCCGCCGAGCGGCTGTCGGTCGCACAGCCCGCCGTCAGTCACCAGATCCGCTCCCTGGAAAAGGAACTCGGCGAAGCGCTCTTCGAACGCAACGCGCGCAGCGTCCGCCTGACCGAGGCAGGCCGGGTGCTGCTTCCCATGGCCACCCAGACTCTCGCCGACGCCGACAGGGTGACCGCCGAGTTCGCCTCCCGCACCGCGCTGGTCACCGGCACACTCGTCCTGGGCACCGTGGACGGGGTCGAGCACACCCGCCTGCCCACGCTCCTGGGCGCCTTCCACCGCCAGTACCCGGGCGTCACCGTGCAACTCGTCGACGGGCGCAGCGCCGAGCTCATCTCACGCGTCGAGAACGGCGAGCTGGACGCCGCCGTGGTGGCCCTTCCGGAGAGGTCTCTGCCCGAAGGATTGCGCAGCGTGGTCATGCTCGAAGACGAGATCGTGGCCGTCGTCCCGGCGGACTCTCCGCTGGCGGGCCGAAAAAGCATTCCCATCGAGCTGCTGTCCGGAAAAACTTTGATCAGTTACGGGCAGGACAGCGGATTGCGGCCATGGCTGCAGTCCGCGTTCGATGCCGCGGGCATCGACTTCACCACCCGGTACGCGACCAACGACGGGGCCCTCCATGTCGCTCTGGTGGAGGCGGGTGTCGGCGTCTCCCTGTCGGTGGGTACCGACCGGGCTCTCGCCGGTAACCCCCGGGTCAGTGCTGTCCCGGTCAGTCCCTCCCTCACTTACCGCAAGGCGCTGATCTGGCGGGGCACCCTGCGGGCCGCCCGGCCCCTGCGGGCGCTCCTCGCCCTTGGTTCCGCAGCATCCTGATGCGATCTCTCGGTTTCGTGTCGGTGGTGGTGAGAGTCGGTGGTGTTTCGGGGTGGGGTGTTCTGGTGCTGGTCAGCGGTTGTTTGTGGGTGGGTGAGCCGCCGTTACGAGGTGAGAGATCGATGGGTGGGATCGCTGTCGTGGGGCTTTATCGCATAACAGCTGATGCTGTCTCAGGTACGAGGGTTCTTACCCGACCGTCCGGCCGGCTGCGATGTGTCGGGTCCGTGCCAGCGGGCTGGTCGGCAGTGAGCCCTTTCCAACCTGATGTCCGCGCTGGTCACCAGCCTGCTGACGGCTGAACGCACCGCCCGGCGACGAAGTCCTGACCAGCAGGTCCCTAGTCGGTCGCGGCGACCCGGGACGTTCCACTGGAGGTGCTCAGCAGGGCTGACGGCCAGGTTGGAAAAGGCTCAGTGCGAGGCCGGGCTGGTGTCCGTGACCGGCACGCCCGGGCAGCCGGTCACGGCGGACGTCCCGGTGGCGGACATCGCGGCGGCCACGTACGCCTTCTCCGGGGGCTGGCCGCGCTGGTGCGGCGCGGCACGACCGGGCGGGGGGCCGGTGGAGGTGTCGATGCTGGAGGCGCTGGCCGGGTGGACGGGGCATCCGCCGCACCACGCGATGCACGGCGGCGAGCCCCCGGCGCGCACCGGCCTCGCGCACGCCGTCATCGCGCCGTACGACGCCTGTCCGACGGCGGACGGCGGGCAGGTGCTGCTGTCGGTGCAGAACGACCGGGAGTGGCGGCGGCTGGCCAAGCGGGTCATCGGCCGACCGGAGCCGGGGACGGATCCGGCCGGCGCGACGAACGCGGCGCGGGCGGCCCACCGGGCGCGGACGGACCAGCCGGTCGCACGGCCGCTGGGGGCCTGGGCGCCGACGGGGCGGTGGCCCGGCTGGAGGAGGCGGGCATCGCCTGTGCGCGGCTGAGGGACGTGCACGACCTGGCGGAGCAACCGCAGCTGGCGGCCCGGGAGCGGTGGCGTCGGGTGGGGTCGCCGGCCGGGCCGCTGAGGGCGCTGCTGCCTCCTCTCACCCTGCCGGGCGGAGAGGAGGCCCGCATGGGTGGCGTGCCCGCGCTGGGTCAGCACACCGGGGCACTGCTGCGCGCCGCGGGAATGACGGACGGCGAGAGCGCGGCACTGCGCCGGGACGGTGCGGTGGCCTGAGCGCGGCCCCGGAGGGCGTCCGGGGGTGCCGGTGCGCGGCGGCCGCTCAGTGCCCGCCGAACAGCGAGCGGCGCAGCCGGCGCAGCGGTGCGAAGAGGGAGACGCCGCTGACCCGCCGTCCCCGGTCGCTGCGCCGGTGCGGGGTGTCACGCGCCGTCAGCTCACGCATCAGGGAGGTCGCCTCGACGGTCTCCCGCTGCGGTATGGCGGGACCCGCCAGCACCGCCAGATGGCGGTCGAGCCGCGAACTGGTCGCGCTGCTCCCGCAGGTGATCGCAGGGATCCTGGCCCTGCTGCGCACTGTTATCTGCTCCATGTCACTCCCCACCCGTACGAGTCCACCCGGCCCGGGCAGGGTAACCCTATCGTCCCAGTGGGGCACCCGTGTATCTCGGCCACAGGATTCACCTTCCCCGTAAGGCGGTTGGCCATCCCTCGTCGACTACTCTCCGAATCCGGCCAATTTCAGGGTCAGTTGGACAACGGGCCGACCGGCGGGTCGCGCCGGGCCGCCGCCGGGTCCGGCGGTCACGGCGAGTGACGTCGCGGACGGGCCGAGCCCTGTCGCCGCAAGGGCGTGTCGCCCGGCGGGCGCCGCGTCCCGCACGACGGGTGCGACGGCGGTCCGCCGCTCCGGCCCGCGGGCGGCCGCCCCGGTTCCGCGGCCGTGGGGGTGTCCGCACCGCCCGCGGTGCGGGGCGCCGGGCCGGCCTCGGCGGGCCCGGCGCCCCGCACGACGGCGGCGGAGGCCCCGGGGGACGCGGCCTCCGCCGCCGCTTCGCCTCCGGGTCCGCCGCGGCCGGTCCCGGCCGGTTCACCCTGACGGACCGGTCCGCGGGGAGCCACCGATTGACGGGCGCACGCGCGGCCCGCCCGTGCGGCTCACCGGCGCGACCCGCGCATCCGGTTCAGGCCGCGTTGGTGAACACCGGCAGGTAGCCGCTGGACTGGCCGGCCGCGGTGGGGTGGTACGACTCGGTGAGGTCGAGCAGGTTGACGCTGTGCAGCCAGGAGCTGCCGGAGCAGATCTCGTGGCCGGAGAACGTGGTGCGGACGTCGCCGAAGACGAAGCCGTGGTCCAGTGCGCGCTTCTGGATGGCGTTGTCCATGTGGTCGGCCGCGTCGTTGATCGCGGACCGCTTGGTCTCGGAGAGGCCGAGGCAGGTCTGCCCGAGCATGTAGAAGCGGGGGTAGCCGACGACGACGACGCGGGCGGACGGGGCCTTCGCGCGGATCGCGTTGTACACGGTGTCGAGCTTGCCGGGCAGCGTCGTGTCGACGTACGACATGGCGGTGTTGATCTTGGCGACGCAGGTGTTGTCCGAGCTGGTCACACAGGTCGTCATGACATCGGCGAAACCGGCGTCGTTGCCGCCGACGCTGATCGAGACCAGGCCGGTGGAGGAGTTGAGCGAACCGAGCTGATTGGCGAGCACGTCCCCCGTCTTGGCGCCCGAGCAGGCGTTGAAGGCGAACGAGGACGGTTGGTGCGCGGCGTTCCAGAGGTACGGGTACGCCTTGGTGCTGCGGTCGCAGTCACCGCTGGAGCTGATGTAGCTGCCCGAGCCGACTCCGGAGGAATAGGAGTCACCCAGTGCCACATACCCACCGCTCACGGCCGTCGAGGCCTGTGCGGTGGCGGCCCCCGTGAGGGCGAGGCCGGTGGCGAGTAGGAACGAGGTCACGTATGCCGTGACGCGGGAACGTCTCATGGCACCTCCCTTTAGCAGGATCGCTGCGACAACTTAGGTATCAGCTACGCGCGTTGACGGGAAGTGTTCATGTCAAAACTTTTGCCGACTCGACGACTTCTCGACGACATCGGCCCCGGACGTTCACCCACCCGCGTATTGCGCTTTCACCGCTGTCGTGTTGATGCTCCGTCAATTCCGCCGCGGGGAAGGCACGGCCGGGAAGCGGCGCCCGGCGGATGCGGTGGGGACGCCCCGGGACGAGCGGCGGAAATGCCGTGCGTGGAGCGCATCCGTGCCGGATCATGGCGGCATGTCTGCGAACCCACACGACGCTCTGCCGATCCGGCTCAACGTCGACGACTCCGACTCGCCGTCCGATGTCGTCGACGCGCTGTTCCTCGGCCGCTTCGCGACGGGCGAGCAGCCGTACTCGCACGCGGCGAACATCGACCGCGTCCGCTCCGGCGCGACCCTGCTGCCGGAGGGCGCCCGGGTGCTGCGGGTGGCCCGCGACGACGATCGCAGCGCGACCCTCGCCGAGGGCGACGGCTGGACCCTGCTGGTGTCCCGCTGGAACCGCGGCGCGGACGTCACCGTCACCGCGACCAGCGCCGAACTGGCGCAGTCGGTCCTCGACCGGGCCACGGAGGGCGCGGCCGACGAGCCCGAACCGCAGCCGGAGAACGTCACCATGGGCTTCTGGTACGTCTCCCCCCGGCGCGGCCCGCACCGCACCACCCGGCAGATCTCCGCGGGCACCTGGGACGAGGTCCGGCCCAACTACACGGCGCCGGTGGCGGACGCGATGGACCGGCTGATGAAGACCACCCCGCAGGACATCGCCGGCCGGCTGCTGCTCCTGCACGGCCCGCCCGGCACCGGCAAGACCTCCGCGCTGCGCACGCTCGCCCGTTCCTGGCGCGACTGGTGCCAGGTGGACTGCGTCCTGGACCCGGAACGGCTGTTCTCCGACGTCGGCTACCTGATGGACATCGCGATCGGCGAGGAGGACGGCGCGGGCAAGGGCCGCTGGCGGCTGCTCCTGCTGGAGGACTGCGACGAACTGATCCGGGGCGAGGCCAAGCACACGGCGGGGCAGGCCCTGTCCCGGCTGCTCAACCTCACCGACGGCCTGCTCGGCCAGGGCCGCAACGTCCTGGTCGGCGTCACCACCAACGAGGACCTGGAGCGCCTGCACCCGGCCGTGGTCCGCCCCGGGCGCTGTCTGGCCCGCATCGAGGTGGGCCCGCTGACCCGCCGGGAGGCGGTGGACTGGCTCGGCACGGAGGAGGGCGTCGGCCGGGAGGGCGCGACGCTGGCCGAGCTGTACGCGCTGCGCCGGGGCTCGGCGCCGACGTCGGTGCCGGGCGCGCGGGAGGGGGCGGACGCGGGGCTGTACCTGTAACGGCCGCCGCCGGTGCTTCCATGGGCGTATGACCGTGTTCGCCGGCACATCGGGGTGGCAGTACAAGGACTGGCGGGAGCGCGTGTACCCGGCCGGGGTCCCGGCGCGGCTGTGGCTGGAGGAGTACACGCGGCTCTTCGCGACCGTGGAGATCAACAACGCCTTCTACCGGCTGCCGTCGTACGACACCTTCGCCGCCTGGCGGGAGCGGGTGCCCGCGGACTTCGTGGTGGCCGTCAAGGCCAGCCGTTTCCTGACCCACGTCAAGCGCCTGAAGGATCCCGGGGAACCGGTCCACCGCCTGATGGCCCACGCGGCGGGCCTGGGCGGCCGGCTCGGCCCGGTGCTCCTCCAGCTCCCGCCGACCCTGCGCGCCGACCCTGCCCTGCTGGACGCCTGCCTGGCCTGCTTCCCGCCGGGCACGCGGGTGGCGGTGGAGCCGCGCCACGCCTCGTGGTGGACGGCCGGGGTGCGCGGGGTGCTGACGGCCCGGGGAGCGGCCC
Organism: Streptomyces sp. TG1A-8; assembly: GCF_030499535.1. NCBI lineage: Bacteria > Bacillati > Actinomycetota > Actinomycetes > Kitasatosporales > Streptomycetaceae > Streptomyces > Streptomyces sp. TG1A-8. Next base: position 5,570,408 of record NZ_JASTLB010000001.1, on the reverse strand, counting down.
TGTGCTGGGCGGACGTCCGGGCCCGGCCGGCGACCCCGCTGTGGCGCACCGCCGACTGGGGTTACGTCCGCTTCCACCAGGGCCGCGCCCAGCCCTGGCCGCGCTACGGCAGGCGGTCGCTGGAGACCTGGGCGGACCGGGTCGCGGGCGCCTGGCCCGGGGGCCGGGACGTGTACGCGTACTTCAACAACGACCCGGGCGGGGCGGCGGTGGCGGACGCGGCGGCCTTCGGCAGGGCGGCGGCCGGGGCGGGCCTGACGGTGGCGCGGGTCCCGGAGCCGGAACGGCCGCGCTGAGCCGGTGCCCGGTTCAGCCCGCCCCGTAGGCCGCCCGCAGGGCGTCCCGTACGGCGCTCAGCGCCTCCTCCTGCCCCAGACCGAGCCGCCGCACCCGCTCGGCGTAGGCCTGAGCGGCCAGGGAGGCCTCGCGCACCGCGGCCGAACCGGCGGCGGCGACGTACGTTCCGTTGCGCCCCCGGGTCTCGACGACCCCGTCGCCCTCCAGCGCCCGGTACGCCTTGGCGACCGTGTTCACCGCGAGCCCCAGCGACTCGGCCAGGCCGCGCACGGTCGGCAGCCGGTGCCCCACCGGCAGCGCCCCCGACCGCGCCTGCTCGGAGATCTGTGCCCGCACCTGCTCGTACGGCGGCGCGCTGTCATCGATGTGGATCTTCAGGCTCACAGGCCGATTGTCCCTCACCCAAGCCGGCGGCATCCCGGGAAAGGGGAGGCGGCCCCGGCGTCCCCGTGCGTACGGTGCCTGCCCATGACCGTGATCGTGCGCGACCTGCGTCCCGACGTACCGGCCGACACCGAGGGCTTCGCCCGGGTCCGCCGCCTCGCCCTCCCGTACATCCTGTTCACCCCGGACTCGGTCCGGCACCTCGTCACCCGCAGCCGTCCCGGCTCCCGCTTCCGCCCGCTCGTCGCGGAGGAGGACGGCGAGGTGATCGGCACGGCCCAGGCCGGCCTGGCGCACGACAGCCCCCGGCCGGGCCAGGGGTACGCCAACGTGTACGTGCGACCCGACCGGACCGGACGCGGGGCCGGGGGGCTCCTGGTGCGCGCCGCCGAGGAGCACCTCGCCGCCGCCGGTGCGACGGAGCTGTTCACCTGGGTCCTGGACGGACCGGCCCACCACGCCTTCGCCGTGCGGCACGGCTACACCAGGGGCCGCCCGGCCCACTTCCTGCGCCTGGACCTGGCACACGGCACCCTTCCGCCGCCGCCCGCCGTCCCGCCGGGTGTCGAGCTGCGCACGTCCGCCGACTTCGCGGACGACCCGCGCCCGTTGTTCGAACTGGACGCGGAGACGGTGGCGGACGAACCCGGCGAGACCGCCGTGGAGTTGACCGACTACGACGCGTGGATCGAGCAGAACTGGAGGCATCCGCTGCTCGACCACGAGCTGACCACGGTGGCGGTCGTCGACGGCCGTCCGGCCGCCTTCACCGTGGCCCACACCGACGGCTGCACCCGCTACGCCACCGCGATGACGGGTACCGCCCGTGCCCACCGCGGCCGCGGTCTGGCCAAGCTCGCCAAGGCCCACTCCCTGCACCGGGCCCGCGCGGCGGGTCTCACCGAGGCCTTCACCGGCAACGACGCCCGCAACGACCCCATGATCGCCGTCAACAGGTGGCTCGGCTACGAGGTCTGCGCCACGGAGGTGCGTTATGTCCGCGAAATCGGCTGAGGGCCCGGCCCGGGTGACGGTCGTCCTGGTCAAGGGCGGCCGGACGAAGATCAGTTATCCGGCGGAACTGCTCGGCGACGACGGCACCCGGGTGTCCGTGCGCGCGCCGTGGGCGGGCGACGGCGTGCGGGACTTCGGCTTCGTGCGCTTCGAGCCCGGTGACGTGTTCACCGAGCACTACTGGCGGGACCGGTGGTACTCCGTGAAGCAGGTGCGCGCGGCGGACGGCACCGTCAAGGGCTGGTACTGCGACGTCACCCGCCCCGCGGTCCTGTCCGGCACCGAACTGGTCGTGGAGGACCTCGACCTGGACCTGTGGCGCTCCGCCGACGGCAGGGACGTACGGCGCCTGGACGAGGACGAGTTCGCCGGGAGCGGCCTGGCGGAACGGGACCCCCGGGCCGCCTCCGCGGCCCTGGCCGCACTGGCCGAACTGGAGACGCTGGCCCGCGGGGGCGGCTTCGGGACCCTGACGGCCTGACGCCGCCCCGGGCGGCGGCCCGCGCGCCCCGGTCCGCGCCGCCACCGTTCGCGACCGGGCGCTCACCCCCGATCACCGTGCCCCCCGGAGTGACACCCGCCACTGACACGGCCGTTTCGATGAGGAATTCTCACCCCGGGGGCCTACCTCCGTGACGACGCGGAACCCGGTGGGCGCCGAAGGAGGCAGCCATGCGCCGTGTGACCGTGCAGAAGCCCCTGAAGAGGACGGACGGCCGCCGGGGCCGCGACGAGGCGGAGGACCGCCCCGCGGCACGTCCGGAGGTGCGCAAGGACATCGCGCGCACCTGGTGGCCCGCCGGGTGAGCCCGGCCCGGGCACGCCCCGGGACGCCCGCTGCCTGAGCGCAGCCTGATCCGGTCCTTAAGGCGACCATAAAGATCTCCCCCACGGCCTTCGAACAGGCGGTTCCGCGCCTTCTCGGGGTTAGCTTCTGACCACCCCCACGGGATCCAGCCCACGGGATCCACCTCAGAGGACCGTTCCGAGGAGTTCGCATGCCCGCTCGCCGCAAGGCCGCCGTCGCCGCCGTGCTCGGTGCGGTGCCGCTCGCGCTGGCCGCGCTCGCCGCCGCCCCCGCGTCCGCGCACGGCTCGATGGCCGACCCGGTCAGCCGGGTCGGCCAGTGCTACGCGGAGGGTCCGGAGAGTCCCGGGTCGGCGGCGTGCCGGGCGGCGGTGGCGGCCGGCGGCACCCAGGCGCTGTACGACTGGAACGGCATCCGGATCGGTGACGCCGCCGGCCGGCACCGGCAGCTGATCCCGGACGGCGAGCTGTGCAGCGCGGGCGACGACGAGTTCAAGGGCCTCGACCTGGCCCGCGCGGACTGGCCGGCGACGAGCGTGCACAGCGGCGCGTACGCCTTCAGGTACCGCGTGACCGCCCCGCACCGGGGCACCTTCACGGTGTACCTCACCCGGCCCGGGTACGACCCGGCGAAGCCGCTGGGCTGGTCCGCCCTGGACCTGGAGCATCCCGTCGCGACGGTCACCGACCCGGTCGCCGCGGACGGCTTCTACACCTTCTCCGGCACCCTCCCGCAGCGCACCGGCAGGCAGCTGCTGTACGCGGTCTGGCAGCGTTCGGACAGCCCGGAGGCGTTCTACTCCTGCTCCGACGTCGACTTCGGCGGCGGCACCGGCGACGGTGACGGGGCCGGTGCGGCGGCCGACGGCACGACCGGTGGGACCACCCCGGCACCCGTCGCCTCCGCGCCCTCCGACGCGCAGGTGGCGGCCGGCGCCGACAGGTCGACGGTCGAGCACCACGGACACGGCGACGGCGACGCGGGCACGCCGGCGGGACCCGCGGCGGCGCACACCCCGGCCGCGGCGGCCCCGGCCGGCAACGCGCCGGAGACCGCAGGTGCCGCGGCGGACCTCGCCGAGACCGGCGCGGGGGCCGGCACCTCGTACGCCGCGGCCGGCGGCGCGGCGGCGCTGGCGCTCGGGTCGGCGGCGCTGTTCCTCTCGGTGCGGCGCCGTGCGGCGGGCGGCGGGCGGCACGGTCGCTGAGCGCCGCACGGCAGGACCCCGGGGGCCGTCCGGCGGCTCAGGCCGGACGGCCCCCGGCCGTGCTCAGTCGAAGACCGACGCGCAGGTGGTGGCGGTGGCGTGGGCCGGGTCGAGGGCGTTGGCCACCTCGTGGAAGGCGATCCGGTCGAACAGGCCGATCGCCACGTGTTCGGACAGGTCGAGCGGGCACAGGTCCTGGAGCAGCACGTTGCGGACGTCCGGGCCGCTCAGGTACTGGGTGCGCCAGGGCGTGGCCACCTCGTCGTTCCGGGTGGCGATGACCGTGTAGTGCACTTTGGGGACGGTGTCGCCGCCCGCGTTGAGCTTGGTCAGGAAGGCGGAGCCGGTGATCTGGTCGGCGAGGCCCGGAGTGGTGGCCTCGATCAGGCCCTCGGCGCCGGGGAAGTACGGCAGCAGGTTGGTCAGGCCGCTCAGGTCGGTGCCGTGGTTGTCGGGGGCGATGCCGACGAGGGCGTTGACCTTGGCGGCTCCGCCGAGGAACTTCAGGTAGTAGCGGGGCATCATGCCGCCCTGGGAGTGGCCGACCAGGTCGGCCCTGGCGGCTCCGGTCGCGGTGAGCACCCGGTCGACGAAGGCGGACAGCTGCTCGGCCGACTTGTCGATGGGGCCGAGGCCGTGGAAGAGGGGCACGCCGGGCAGCTGGCCGTAGTCCAGGGAGTAGAGGCAGTACCCGCGGTCCTCCAGGTAGGGCGCGAGGGACAGCCAGTTGTCGACGGAGTTGCCCAGGGTGCCGTGGACGAGGACGACCGGGCGGGGATGGGCGGCGGAGGGCTTGCAGGACCAGTCGTTCCAGCCGCTGCTGGGTACGCCGGTCGACGCGTCGGCGGTGGCGGCGGGGACGACGGCGACGGCGGCGGTGAGGAGCGCTGCGGCGAGCGGTCTGAGCACTCGTTTCCAGGGCAGCATCGTGTGATCTCCTTGCGGCTCAGGGGAGGTGCGACGGCCTAACCCAGTGATCCGGATCACGAGGATGCTGTTCACCCGTCAAGTTACGGGTGAGTAGTGCAAGTGTGAAGTTACGCGTCAGTAAAAAGTCGCCGTGGCGTCCGTGCCCGCTGTGGCGCCCGGGGGCCGGTGTCACGGGCTCCGGTGCCACGACCCCCTTCCCGCCACGGGCCCTGCGCCCCTCCCCCGGGTCGCGGGCGGCGGGAGCGGCCGGGCCGGCCGCCCGCGATCCCGCCCTCGTGCGCGGGGCGGGCCGCACGGAAGGCGGGAGCGGCCGGGTCAGCCGATCCGGGTGCCCGCCGCCGGCAGGGCCTCGGGTACCGGCTGGAAGAAGGTCGTACCACCGGCGGTGCAGTCGCCGGTGCCGCCGGAGGTCAGGCCGAGGGCACTGCCGCCCGCGAAGAGCGGACCGCCGCTGTCGCCGGGCCCGGCGCACACGTCGGTCTGGATCAGACCGCCGACGGAGTTCTCCGCGTAGTTGACGGTGGCGTCCAGGTCGGTGACCGTGCCGCCGTGCACCCGGGTGGTCGGGCCGCTGCGGGTGACCGTCACGCCGACGGTGGCCCCGGCCGCGCCGGTGATCTGCCGGGCCGAGCCGTCGTAGAGGTCGACCTCGCCCGGGTGGCCCACCTGGGCCGTGTACCTGACCAGGCCGAAGTCGTCGCCCGGGAAGCCGGACCGCTCGTTCTGCCCGATCGGGTTGCCGGCGGAGTCCGACCAGTCGGAGACGGCCCCGGTGCAGTGGCCCGCGGTCAGGAGGTACGGCTGTCCGTCCTTGACCACGTTGAAGCCGAGTGGGCAGCGCCCGCCCGAGCCGGTGATCGCGCCGCCACCGGCCACGGAGGGTTCGCACTTCCCTCCGATCCGCCGCAGTTCGGCCTTGCCCCCGAGTCCGCTGACCACCTCGGAGAGTTTGCCCACCGCGCGCCGGAGACCGTCGCGCCGGCGGTGACGGCGGCCTTGCCGATGACCGGATCGGTCACCCACGAGGTGCCGGGGACGGCCGCGCCCCTCTCGGGCGTCGCGCGGGCGTCGTCGAGTTCGGCGAGGGAGTGGGCGACGGTTCCGGTCCGGGCGCCGGCCGCCGGGACGGACCGGACGGCGGTGGCGGCGGGGACGTGGGCGACGAGGTGCCTCGTCCGGGCGTCGTCGTGGCCGCCCGCCGCACCGGGGCCGAGGTCCCCGGTGAGTGCCGGGGCGCGGTTTCCGGCCGCCGGGGCGGACGGAAACCGCGGTTCCGCGGGGGGATCCGCCGCCTCACCGGCGTTCGCGGTCCGGAAGGCGGCACCCGCGACCACGAGTGCGGCGGTTCCCGCGCCGGCCACGGCGGCTCGCCGTCCGGCTGTGCGTCGGTGCTTCACCTCATGTCCTCCTGCGGGGGGGCGACCCGGTTCGTGCGGGGAATCGCGGGCCGGAGGGTTGGACGGACGCCCGCCGCTCCGGGGCCCGCAGGGGACACACGAGGTCGACTTCCGGACGCGCGTACGGGGACACCGCGCGTTCCGCTCAGCAGGAGAAGTCATCCCAGGGAGATGCGCAGTGCAGACACTACGTACGCGTAACCACTCGACGGACCGTCACCGACGCTCCTGGCCGAAAGTCGTCCCTCTTCGGTGGGCGGCCGCCCACCGGTGCGGTCCGGACAGGACTGGGCCCTCGCACGCCGGTTGCGTGCGGGGGCCCGTTCCGGGGTTCGACCCGGTCCCGTGGGGGGATCGTCAGCCGACGCTCACGCCGTACGCGCTCAGCGCCTCGGTGACCGGCTGGAAGAAGGTCGTGCCGCCGGAGGTGCAGTCGCCGCTGCCGCCGGAGGTCAGGCCGTAGGCCACGGAGCCGCCGTAGAGCGGGCCGCCGCTGTCGCCGCCCTCGGCGCAGACCGTGGTCTGGATCAGACCGGAGACGATGTCGCCGCTGCCGTAGTTGACCGTGGCGTTCAGCGCGGTGACCCGGCCGCTGTGCGTACCGGTGGTGGAGCCGCGGCGGTACACCGTCGTGCCCACGCTCGGCGTGGCCGCGCTGGTGATGGTCTGGCTGCCGACCGCGCTCGGGTGCGCGATCGAGGTGTTGGTGTAGCGCACCAGCGCGTAGTCGTTGCCCGGGAAGCTGTAGTTGACGTTGGTCCCGAGCAGCGTGGTCTTGCTGGAGTTGCTGTACCAGGTGGAGACGACCTCGCCGCAGTGGCCCGCGGTCAGGAAGTAGTACGTGCTGCCGCTGTGCACGTTGAAGCCGAGCGAGCAGCGGTAGGAGCCGCCGTAGATGGCGTCGCCACCGGTGATCAGCTTGTTGAACTTGCCGGGGGTGTGCTTGATGGTCAGCGCCCCCGCGTTGCTGCCGGCCTCGCTCTTGATCCTGGCGATCTCGGCCTGCGACACCGTGCTGTCGACGGTGACGACGACACGGTTGGTCTTGCTGTCCACCGCCCAGGCCGTGCCCGGGACGTCGGCCTGGAGAACGGAGTCGCCGGCCTTGGTGAGCTGGGTGGCGCTGAACGTGTGGACGTCGCTGGCGTTTGCGGTGGGGGCGGCGAACGCGGCCGCGGCCAGGAAGCCGGTGGCCACGGCGATCAGCCGGGTCCGTCTGGCGGTGCCGCCGCGAGGAGTGGTGCGCTTGATCCTCACTTGTCGTTCCCTCCCAGGGGAAGTCGGGGGCCGCGTGGGGTCGGGGCCCGTGAGGCGCAGCCAGGGTCGGTACCAGGGTTCCGAACGTACATGCCCCTGACAAGCGCTGAGGGGGAGTATTCGGCCGAACGGACGGTCGGCGCAAGGGTGCCTTTCGGCCGTGCGGTCCTCGACCGTCCCCCGCACTACGCGCGTTCAGCTTCCACGACGGACGGGCGTGAGGTCCGGCGCGGGGTGCGCTCCGCCGCGGCCCCGGCGGCCGCGTCCGGCCGGCTGCCCGGCGCCGGGCGGGGGCGGATGCCGGGGTCGGAGAAGGCGAGGCGCCGGCGGGGGCGGGGCGCGCTCCCGTCCGTCGGCGTCGCCGGCGCACGCGGTGCGGGTGGCGCCGTGCGGCGTGCAGCGTCCGGGCACCGGCCGGCGCGGGTCGTACGGGGTGGCCGCGATGCCCCGGAAGGCGCGGCGGCCCGCCGACCGGGGCCGTGCACCCGCACCCCCGGACCCCCTCGCGGACCGGCACGACCAGCCGTTCCCCGCCGGGCGCGACCCGTGCCCGCACCCTTGGACCGGGGCCGGCGCCCGGCCGGGCCTCCCCCGCGGGGATGGCCGTCCAGGGCCGGGCCGTCGGCCCTGGACGGCGGTGGGCGGCGCTCCGTGCTCATCCGTCACCCGTGTTCCGGGGGTGTCCGGAAGTCGCCCTTCCGAAAAGCCCTCCGATGCAGTGGGACGGTCGGCGCGAGCGGGCCGCAGGACGCGGGGACCGTCGCGCCGCGCCGCGCCGGCGGGCACGGCGGCCGGGGCCGGCGGCGCCGGGCGCGGCGCGCCCCGGGGCGGCCCTCCCTCACAGCACCTTCGCCAGGAACGCCCGTGTCCGCTCCTCGCGCGGAGCGCCCAGCACCTCGTCGGGCGGCCCCTGCTCGACGATCCGGCCGTCGGCCATGAACACCACGGTGTCGGCGACCTCCCGGGCGAAGGAGATCTCGTGCGTGACGACGATCATCGTCGTGCCCTGCCGGGCCAGGTCCCGGATGACATCGAGCACCTCGCCGACCAGCTCGGGGTCCAGCGCCGAGGTCGGCTCGTCGAACAACAGCAGTTTCGGTTCCAGGGCGAGCGCCCGCGCGATGGCGACGCGCTGCTGCTGGCCGCCGGACAGCTGCCGGGGGTAGGCGTCGGCCTTGTCGCCGAGCCCCACCCGCTCCAGCAGCCGGCGGGCGTCCCGCACGGCCTGCCCGCGGGGCCGCCTCAGCGCGGACACCGGGGCCTCGACGACGTTGTCCAGCACGGTGAGGTGCGGGAAGAGGTGGAAGTTCTGGAAGACGAAGCCGATGTGCGTGCGCTGCCGGAGCACCTCGCGCTCGGGCAGTTCGTACAGCTTGTCGCCGGAGCGCCGGTAGCCGATGAGCACGCCGTCCACGCTGACCGCCCCCCGGTCCACCTTCTCCAGGTGGTTGACGGCGCGCAGCAGCGTGGACTTGCCGGAACCGGAGGGGCCGAGCACGACGGTGACCTCGCCGGCGCGGACCTGGAGGTCGATGCCCTTGAGGACCTCCAGGGAGCCGAAGCTCTTGTGCACCGACCTGATGTCGACCATGACGGTCATCGCGGGGTTCCTTTTCTCGGGAGGCGGATCGGGGGTCAGGCGGCGGCGCGGTCGGCCCGCTCCCGCAGGAAGGACAGGGCGGCCCGGGCGGTGGCGTCGTTCTGCCGGAACGCGGGTCCGCCGGTGCGCGGCCGGGTGAAGGCGCCGGGGGTGCGGCCGTCGGTGTACGGGCCGAGCGCGAAGCGCCTCGGGTGCGGGCGGCCGGCGCCGTCGAGGATCCGGCCGTCGGCGGGGTCGACGCGCAGCAGCCCGTCGGGGGTCTCGGCGGCACCGTCGGCGTGCAGCTCCCGCAGCAGGCCGTCGCGGGCGCGCGCCACGGTCGGCTCGGGCAGCCGTGCCTCGACCAGCGCCCGCGCCTCGACGGAGAACCCCGGCACGGTCGCGCTGGCCGCCCGGAACACCCCGTCCTCTGCGGTGACGGTCATGCCGGCGCCGACGAACCTCAGCAGACCGGCCCGGGACAGGGCGAGCATCTGCCGCAGCCGGGGTCCGGGGGGGCCGGACGCCAGGAAACTGAAGAATCCGTGCCACCGGGGACCCACGTTCCCGAGCCGCACCAGTTGCCCGTAGACGGACAGCAGTCCGAGGAAGACGCCCAGGTCGGGACTGAAGCGCGGGTCGTGGCGGCGGGTCAGGTCCGCCTCGACGTACCCGCGCAGGCCCTCCTGGAACTCCTCGTGCGAGGCGTACCGCACCCCGTCCAGGGGCTGGTCGAGCGCTGCGAGGTCGAGGCGGTCGGCGGGGTCCGGCACGGCGGCGGCGACGAGTGCCCGGACCTCGTCGGGGCCGGTGGCGGCCGCGTACTCCTCCTCGAAGCCGGCCCAGTCCATCGCCGTGCGCCCGGCGTGGGCGGTGAAGAGCCGGTGGTAGTGGGCGAAGCCCAGCTCCTTCTCCACCAGCGGCCACACATCGGCGCGGAAGTCGAACCCCTGGGGCCTGGCCAGCAGCGCCCGGACCTCGTCGGGGCCGAAGAAGCGGGGCAGCGGCGGCCGTTCCCCGGTCCAGTCGTAGCCGATCTTCGCGTGGTACGGCACCCCGCGCCGTGAGCCCACGTACAGCACCGGCTCGCGGCCGGAGGGAACGTAGGCGTCCCCTTCGTACCGTCCGCCCCGGCCCTCGGTGAGCAGCACCATCAGGTCGACGAAGGCCAGCCCGAAGCCCCGTACCAGGACGGGTTCACCGGGCCGCAGCGCGGACAGGTCGCTGTCGGCGGTGAAGTCGGGCGGCAGGTGGACCAGTTCGTGGGCGCGGGCGTACGCGGCCAGCCCGGTCTGCTCGTCGTCCGGTTCGGAGTCTAGGTGGCCGAGGGCGAGGACGACCAGGTCGGCGAGCAGGGGGCGCGGGCGGCCCTCCAGCCACACCTGCTGGCGTCCCCCGCGCGGGCCGCCGATCCGCACGGCGCGCCGGGGGTGGTGGTGGACGGTGATGCCCGGGGGCAGTTCGGCGACCGCCCGCTCGTAGCACCACCGCAGGTAGCGGCCCTGGATCCGCCGGTCGGCGAAGGTACGGCCGTCCAGGCCGGCCCACTCGTGCAGGGTGGGGCCCGCGCGCACCGGGCCGTCCATGGCCACCGTCTCGTCGGTGAACATGGTGACGTCCTCGGCGTGCGAGTTCATCCACAGCAGCGGTGACTGCGCCTCGCGCCAGATGCGGCCGCCGCCCGGCGGATGGGGGTCGACCAGGTGGATGTCGAGGGACGAACCGGCGTACAGGTCGGGGGCGTTGGCGGCGATGCGTTCGAGCAGTCCGGTCCCCCGCGGCCCGGCTCCCACGATCACCAGCTGCGGCTTCATCGTGCGGCCTCCGTGCCGCGCGCGTAGTGCCTCTCGACGTAGTACTGGCCGACGCCGAGCACCGAGGTGACGGCGGTGTACCAGAGGGTGGCGACCATCAGCAGCGGGATGACCTGATAGGTGCGGTGGTAGATCAACTGGGTGGAGAACAGCAGGTCGTCGACCGCGATGACGCTGACGATGGAGGTGCCCTTGAGGGTGCCGATCAGCATGTTGCCGGCGGGCGGCACGATGGAGCGCATGGCCTGCGGCAGCACGATGCGCCACCAGCGCCGCCGCCGGCTCAGGCCGAGCGCCTGGGCGGCCTCGACCTGCCCGCGGTCCACGGAGAGGATGCCGCCTCGGACGACCTCGGCGGCGTAGGCGGCCTCGTGCAGGGTGAGGCCGACGATCGCGACGGCGACCGGGCTGAGCAGGTCGACCGTCCTGACCCCGAGGACCCGCGGGTACAGGGCGCCGATGTTGAACCACAGCAGCAGTTGCACCAGGAGCGGGATCGAACGGAACAGCCACACGTAGCCCCGGCCGACCCAGCGGAGCACGGGGTTGGCGGAGAGTCGGAACGCGGCGAGCAGGGTGCCGAGGGCGAAGCCGAGGACCATGACCACCGCGGTCAGCCACAGCGTGAGCCACAGTCCGCGCAGCACGGAGTCCGAGGCGAAGTAGTCGGCCACCACGTCCCACTGGAACGCCTTGTTGCGCAGGACGGAGGTGACGGCGAGCGCGAGCAGCACCAGGACGGCGACGGCGGCCGCCCACTGCCCGGGACGGCGCTGCGGGACGGTCCTGAGGGCGTCCGCGTGTTCGGACGCCTCGGGGGCGGCGGGGACTTGGGCGAGGGTGTCGGATGACATGCGAAGGCTCCGTGGCGGCTGGGAGTCCCTCCCGCTCGACCGGGGCCGGGAGCGGGGAACGAACACGGGTGGTGCCTTCACACGGGAGCGCCTCGCGGCGCGGACACGGCCGAGCCCCTCAGCAGGGCCGCCCGACGAGGGTACGCGGGCGTTTCGGTGCGCTGTCAAGGGTGTCCGCACTGTGAGCCGGACGTCTCAGGGCGGTTGACGTGACATCGGATGCCTGTTCCACTTGGGCCATGCGTCCACAGCAGTGGCTGGTCACCCGCTCCCACATCGACTTCGGTCGCGTGTGGTCCTCGTCCTGTTGAGCTGACCCCCTGCGTGCCCGCCTCCTGAGCGGGCGGCCTGCGCGTTCCCCCTTCTCCTCATCCCCCCTTCTTCCTTTCTCTTCCTCCCCGCCTTCACACGCGCACCCCTCCCCTCGCGCTCCGCCCGCTTCCGCTCCCAGGAGACCGCTTCCCCATGCGCACGCCCACCTATCGGCTTTTTGTGCCTTTTGCCGCGATCACGTCGTCCGTCCTCCTCCTCACCGCCTGCGGTTCGGGTTCCGGAGGCCCGGCCGGAACCGGCGCGGCCGGCGTCGCCGCGCGGGCCGACGGGGTCCCGACCACGGACGTGGTCTCCGCCGTCCGCGAGGACGGCGCGGCCGCGCGGCTGCTGCCCGCGGGCGTCACGCGGCTCACCGTCGCGATCAGCGTCGGCGGCACGCCGCCCGGCACCACCTACCTGCCCGACGGCAAGACCCTGACCGGGCAGGACGTCGACTTCACCGAGGCGGTCGCCAAGGTGCTGGGGCTCCGGCTGAAGGTGGAGCAGGCGAGCTTCGAGGCGATCCTGCCCGCACTGGACAGCGGCAAGTACGACGTCGGCGCCAGCAACTTCGGGGTGACCGACGAGCGCCGCAGGACCATCGACTTCGTCACCTACGTCAACGACGGACAGGGCTTCGCCACCCGCGAGGACAGCGGGCTGTCCCGGATCACCGACCTGAAGCAGCTGTGCGGCCTGAACGTCGCCACCGGCGCCGGCACGACCTTCGAGGCCACGCTGGAGGAGAACGAGCACGTGTGCGCGGACGCGGGCAGGAAGGCGTACCGGGTGCAGGCGTACTCCGAGCCGAGCGCGGTCTGGTCCTCGGTCCAGCAGGGCCGCAGCGACGTCGTGATGTCCACCATCAACGGCCTGCGCTACGCGGTGGCCCACCAGCGGGGCCTGAAGTTCCTCAACGAGTTCCGCCGCCTGGACGTCGGCTTCGCCTTCCGGAAGGGCACCCGGCTGGCGCCGGCCTTCCGGGCCGCGGTCGACAGGCTGATCGCCGACGGCACGTACGCCAGGATCCTGAAGAAGTGGGGGACGACCGGTTCGGCGATCAGCAGGTCGGAGATCAGCCCGCCGGAGCTGGGGAACTGAGGAACCGGGGAACGGCCCCCGCGCCCCGGGCGGGCGCGGGACGGCGGCGGTGCCGCTAGCAGCCGTCGCAGCACGAACAGCACTCGCAGCACTCGCAGCACTCACAGGCCTCGCAGCACGAACAGTCGCAGCCGTCGCACCAGCCCTTGCGCTTCTTGCGCGACCAGGGGCCCTCGAACTCGTCGGCGCAGCACACCTTGCAGGTGCAGCACAGCCCGAGGGCGGCCGCGCACCCGGCCCACAGGCCCCGCTTGTCCGGGCGCGGCGGTTCACCGCCGAAGGGGTTGCCGCGGGGGTGCGCCGGCGCCTTGGGCGCGTGGCGGCCCGGGGGCGGCCCGAAGGAGGCCTCGGGCGCGTGGGCGCAGGTCCGGGTGGCGAACGCGCGGTCCACCGAGCGCGGCAGTTCGTGCACGAGCAGCAGGTGGGCGAGCCGGCCGTCCGCGAACCCGGTCCCGCGCAGGGCCGGCCGGATGCCGCGCACGGCGTCGTCGGCGAGCCGGCGGGCCTCGGTGAGGGGGGTGCCGGTGGCGGCGAGCGGGTTCCATGCGCCCGCCGCGGCGTCGGCCTCCCGGTCCTCGACGGCGTCCAGGAGGTGGGCGAGCCGCCCGAAGAGGCGGCCCGCCTCGGCCAGCGGTGCGGCGTTGCCCGGCCGCCCGGCCAGCACCGCGGTGTGCGCGAAGGCCGCCGCGGTGGCGGTCTCGGTGGGCTCGGTGACCGTGAGCAGCGGGGTGCCGGGGCCGGCCCGGGCCTCTATGCCGCCCTGCCGGTCGACGGCGTCGAGGAGGACGCCGGTGTCGAAGCCGACCGCCGAGCCGCCGCGCGCCCCGGCCCGCCCCCAGCTCTCGGCGACCCGGCGGGCCGCGGCCGCCACCGGCCGGCGGGCCAGCAGTCCGTCCCGGTCGGCGACGTGGTCGCGCACCTTGGCGGCGGCGAGCCGCGCGCCCTCACCCTGTGCGACGGACGCCGTCCGCAGCCCGCGCAGCGCGCACGGCCCCGCCGTCCGCCGGGACCCGCCGGCCGTGCCGGTCTGAGCCTCCGTCAGGACGGAGAGCAGCAGCCCGTCGTAATTCGTCACGACCCGGGCGAGCTGCCCGTGGTCCTCGCGCAGGGCGAGGCAGAGCCCGCACAAGTGCGCGGCCCACTGGGCCGTGAGGCCCTTCCCGAGCCGGTGGCCGCACGGTCTGACGATTCCGAACACGACGATTCCCCGCGGTGTGGCGCGGTGTTGAGCCGCGGCATCGTATCGGCCGACTGTCTGCTCGTACGAGGCGCCGCGTTCACCCGTACGCACCGCGCCTCACCCGTCCGCCAACGACAATCATATTTCACTCACAGTCAGCAGCCGTATGAGTCACGACCCTTGGGGCACAAGGACTCTCGACGGATCGCCTGTGCACCAGTAGCGTCACAAACCCCCCGCGCGGCGACTATCCACTTGGCGCGCCGTCCGCATCATGGATGACCATAGGGATGCGGAAAGCAAGGAAGACCGCTGTGAGAGGAGGCGTCCATGGGATCGGTACGCAAGGCGAGTGCGTGGCTCGGCCTCGTCGACGACAACGATGACGAGCGCTACTACGACGACGAGTACACCGAGGGCACCGGGTCCGGGGACGCCTGGGTCACGGACCCCCGGGTGAGGGTGGCCACGGACACGGCCGAGGAGAGGGGCCGGCGGATCGGCACGGTCACCCCGGACAGCTTCCGGGACGCCCGCGCCATCGGCGAGCTGTTCCGGGACGGGATCCCGGTCATCATGAACCTCACGGCGATGGAGCCCGCCGACGCCAAGCGTGTCGTCGACTTCGCGGCCGGGCTGACCTTCGGCCTGAGAGGCACGATCGAGCGGGTCGCGAACCGGGTCTTCCTGCTGACGCCCGCGAACACCCAGATCGTCAGCGGTGAGCCCGCGGCCCACCGCGAGGACGGCTTCTTCAACCAGAGCTGAGCCGGGGCCGCCCACCGGCCCCGCTCGCCCCGGGGCTCACCGGAACGCGTCCTGCCCGGTGAGCGCCTTGCCCAGCACGAGCTGGTGCATCTCCACGGTGCCCTCGTAGGTGAGCACCGATTCCAGGTTGGTCGCGTGCCGCATGACGGGGTATTCGAGGGAGATCCCGTTGGCACCGAGGATCGTCCGCGCCGTCCGGCAGATCTCGATGGCCTCGCGGACGTTGTTGAGCTTGCCGAAGCTGACCTGCTCCGGACGCAGGCGGCCGGCGTCCATCCGCCGCCCCAGATGGTGGGCGAGCAGGATCCCCTTGTGCAGTTCCACCGCCATGTCGGCGAGCTTGGCCTGGGTGAGCTGGAAGCCGCCGATGGGCCGCCCGAACTGCTCCCGCGTCCTCGCGTACTCCAGGGCCGCCTCGAGGCTGCTGCGCGCCGCGCCCATGGCGCCCCAGACGATGCCGTAGCGGGCGTGCGAGAGGCAGCTGAGCGGTCCGCGCAGGCCGGTGGCCCCGGGCAGGACGGCGGTGGCGGGCAGCCGTACGCCGTCCAGGACGAGTTCGCTGGTGACGGACGCGCGCAGGGACCACTTGTGCTTGATCTCGGGCGCCGAGAAGCCGGGGCTGCCGGCCGGCACGACGAACCCGCGGATGCCGTCGTCCGTCTGCGCCCACACGACGGCGACCCCGGCCACGGACCCGTTGGTGATCCACATCTTGCGGCCCTCGAGCACCCAGTCGCCGCCGTCCCGCCTGGCGCGGGTGCGCATGGAGGCGGGGTCGGAACCGTGGTCGGGCTCGGTGAGGCCGAAGCAGCCGATCACCTCGCCGGCGGCCATGCGGGGCAGCCACTCCTGCTTCTGCTCCTCGCTGCCGAACCGGTGGATCGCGTACATCGCGAGGGAGCCCTGCACCGAGACCAGGGACCGGATGCCCGAGTCGGCCGCCTCCAGCTCCAGGCAGGCCAGGCCGTACTGCACGGCGGAGGCGCCCGCGCAGCCGTAGCCCGTCAGGGACATGCCGAGGGCGCCGAGGGCGCCGAGTTCGCGCGCGAGGTCCCTGACGACGGGCAGCTCGCCCTTCTCGTACCAGTCGGCGACGCGGGGCAGCACCCGGTCGGCCGCCCAGCCCCGGACGGTGTCCCGGACGGCCAGGTCCTCCGGGTCCAGCAGGTCGTCGATCCCGAGCGGGTCGGCGGCGTCGAACGGGGGCAACTTCGCGGACGCGGACATGGAACACCCTCCGGAACACTGGGGCACGCTGAGGCGCGGCGGGACACAGGAAAACTAGCAACGCTAGTTACGATTCCGCGGCCGACGTTACGGCTCGGTGTCCCGCACGTCCAGGGCCGGGGGTCAGGCCGACACCCTCGGCTTCTCCGCCCCGCGCGGGGACGGCAGCCCCACCCCCGCGGCCCCCTCCCCGTACCCCCCGCCCTCCCGGTCCGCCCCGTGCTCCCCGCACTGCGCGGTCCGGGGCAGCCGGAGCGCCATCACGGCACCCAGCAGCAGCAGTCCCGCGCTCACCAGCAGGGTCACGTGCAGCCCGTGCACGAAGGAGTCGCGCGCCGCCCGGCGCAGGGCGGACCCCGCGGACCCGCCGAGGCGTCCGGCGACCTCGTAGGCCTCGCCGAGCGAGTGCCCGGCCGCCGCCGACGCGCGCGGGGACACGCCCGGCACCGAGGCGAGACCGGGTGCGTAGGCCGCGTTCATCACGCTGCCGAGCAGGGCGATCCCGATGCCGGCGCCCAGTTGGTAGGAGGTCTCGCCGATCGCCGCCGCCCCGCCCGCCTGGTGCACGGGGGCCTCGCTGAGCATCGACTCGTACGCCCCGAACAGGGTCGTCTCCAGACCGAAGCCGAGCAGCACGAAACCGCCGAGCAGCAGGGCCGGGTCGTCGCCGCCGCCCATCGCCGTGAGCGCGACGACGGCCGCGGCGGTGAGGCAGAAACCGCAGCAGACCATCCGGCGCGGCCCGAAGCGGCGCAGCATCCGCGCGCCCGCGAGACCCGCCGCCATCGCCGCGACGGTCAGCGGCAGCAGCCTGAGGCCGGTCCGCAGCGGCGACAGGCCGAGCACCAGCTGCAGGTACTGCGCCGCGATCAGCTCCAGGCCGACCAGCGCGAGCATCGCCAGCACGATGCAGCCCACCGAGGTGCTGAACGCCGGGCGGCGGAACATCCGCAGGTCGACCAGCGGGTGCGGGCGCCGGCGCTGACGCCGTACGAAGAGCAGGAGGAGGGCCGCGCCGGCCAGCAGCGGCCCGAGGGTCAGGGGGCCGGCCGGCGGCTCGCCGCCGCCGATCCGCTTGACGCCGAGGACGGCGCCGAACAGACCGGCCGCCGCCATGAGCGCGCCGGTCACGTCCCACGGACCGTCGCCTCCGCCGCGCGACTCGGGTAGCAGGATCCGCCCGACCGGCAGGCTCACCAGCATCAGCGGGATGTTGACCAGGAAGACCGAACCCCACCAGAAGTGCTCCAGCAGGAAGCCGCCGAGCAGTGGGCCGACCGCCGCGCCGACGGCGGCGACCGCGCTCCAGATGCCGATCGCGAGCGCCCGCTCGCGCCGGTCGGGGAAGACCTGGCGGAGGATCGACAGGGTCGCGGGCATGATCATCGCGCCGCCGGCGCCGAGCAGCGCCCGGGCGAGGATCAGCGTCCGGGCGCTCGGCGCGAAGGCGGCCGCGGCGGAGGCGACGCCGAACAGGGCGTAGCCGAGCAGCAGGACGCGCCTGCGTCCGACGCGGTCGCCCAGCGTGCCGAACAGGATCAGCAGCGAGGCGCACACCAGCGGGTAGACGTCGACGATCCAGAGCAGTTCCACGGCGCCGGGCCTGAGGTCCTCGGTGACGGCGGGGACCGCCACGTGCAGCACGGTCGCGTCGAGGGCGACGAGCAGCAGGCTCACGCAGAGGACGACGAGGACGGCCCAGCGGCTCGCGCCGGCCCCGGCCGCCCGGCGGCGCGGCCCTGCGGCAGCCGTGGTCGTCCCGGACATGCGCGTACCTCCCAGGTGATCCCTCGCGTGCGGCGGACCGGCGGGGCGGGGCCCCCTGCCGTACGGCCGGTCAGGCGGTGTCTCCGGCCCGCGCGACCCCGCGCGGGTGACTGGTCAGCGTACGCGAGTCCGCCGCGCGGGCACGTGGCGGACCTCTCACCCGTCCGGCCGAACCGGTGTGGCGTGCGCCACCGCCCGTCCCGGGCCGCGCCCCGACGGACGGCCCGGCTCCCCGGCCGGTCGATAATCGGGCCCGTGACCGATCCTGGACGGCGCGCGGCCGCGCCCCGCGCCGCACTCCCGCGCCGGGCGACCCCGGCCCTCCTCGGGTACGCGGCGATCCGCGCCCTGGGCCTGGCGGTGCTCGCGGTGTGGAGCACGGCGCGCGGCACGAGCGCGTACACGCTGCTCACCGCGCGCTGGGACGCGCTGTGGTACGCGCGGGTGGCCGGAGCCGGGTACGGCCACGAGGTGCGGCTGCCGAACGGCGACGTCCACTCCGACCTGGCCTTCTTCCCGTTGCTGCCGTGGCTGGAGCGGCTGCTGCACGCGCTCACGCCGCTGTCGTACGCGGACGCGGGCTTCGTCGTGAGCCTGCTCGCCTCGCTCGCCGCCGCCGGTGGCATCTTCGCGGTCGCGGAGTGGGTGTACGGGCCCCGGGCGGGAGTCTGCGCGGTGCTGCTGTGGGCGGTGCTGCCGGTCGGGATCGTGCAGTCGATGGCGTACAGCGAGTCCCTCTTCACGGCGCTGGCCGCGTGGTCGCTGTACGCGGTGCTGACCGGCCGGTGGGTGGGGGCGGGCGCCCTGGCCGCGCTGGCCGGGCTGACCCGGCCGGTGGGGCTCGCGGTGGTCGCGGCGGTGTGGGCGGCGGGGGTGGCCCCGTTCGTGCGGGAGCGAAGCGCGCGCCACGGGCACGGCGCGCGGGGCGGCGGGCGCGCCCCCTTTCCGGCGGAGGCCGGGCGTGTCCCGTCCGCGCGGGGCGCACCCGGGCAGACCGGGGCGCCCTGCGCTCGGGCAGGCGCACGGGAGGCACCCCGTGCCCCCGTCCGGCGCCGTGCCCTCGGCATGCTCCTCGCCCCGCTGGGCGCCGCCGGTTACGTGCTGTGGGTCGGGCACCACACCGGCGGGGGGCCGCTCGGGTACCTGGACGTGCAGGCCGGGTGGCGCAACGGGTTCGACGGCGGGTACGCCTTCGCCCGCTTCACCGCCGGCAAGTTCACGTCGTTTCCGTCGGCCCTCGCGGGCGCGGGCCTGGTCGCCGGGGTCGCCCTCCTGATCCGGCTGTACATGGCCGGCGTCCGCCGGCGCCAGCCCGTGGAACTGCTGGTGTACACGGGTGTCGTCCTCGCGCTCGCCCTGTGCGCGTCGGGCTACTTCGGCTCCAAGCCGCGCCTGCTGCTGCCCGCCTTCCCGCTGCTGTTCCCCGTGGCCCAGGCCCTCGCCCGGCTGCGCGGCGCCCGGTTCGCGCTGGTCACAACAGGCACAGCCGTCCTCGCCGCGGCCTACGGCGCCTTCTGGCTGAACGGCTCCGGTCCGCCCTGACCGGGCTCTCACGGTGTGTGAGCGGCCGGAGAAATCCAGCCGATCATTCGGTGAACGAATTCATAAGTGGCATAAAACCGACTCCGGCATGATCAAAGGAATTGCAGGAACCAGCCGCACAGGATTGCGGATTCTCAGGAATTCGAAGCACTCCTGAGAGGTTTCCCACATCACATCGTCATCACAAAGCCGCTGTTTCGACCGGGCCCACAGCTCACTCGCTGTAACGTCGATTGGGTGCGTACCGAACGAAACCTCACCCGGCGTCTGGACCGGGTGTTCGCCAGACTGGACCGTGAGCCGGAACGACCGGCTCACATCGATGTGCCCAGGATGAGCCGGCACCGGGTCGTGCTGTTCACCGCGACCCTCGCCTTTTACCTGGCGATCGTGTGGGCCGTGGTGATCACCTCGTGGCTGGTCCGGCTCGACTGGCAGGTCATGTTCTTCCGGCCGTACCAGCAGTGGCCCGAGATCCACGCCTTCCTCGACTACTACGTGGTGCTCGGCCAGCGCGGCCCCACCGCCGTGATGGTCGCGGCCTGGCTCGGCTGGCGCTCCTGGCGCCAGCACACCCTCCGCCCGCTGCTGACGCTGGCCGCCTCCCTGCTGCTGCTGAACATCACGGTCGGCGCCGCCAAGATCGGCATGGGGCGGCTCGGTCCGCACTACGCGACCGTGATCGGCTCCAACGAGATGGGCCTGGGCGGCGACATATTTCCCAGCGGCCACACCGCCAACGCGGTCGTGACCTGGGGAATCCTGGCCTACCTGGCCTCCAGCCCGCGGGCGCGGCGCTGGCTGTCCGCCCTGTCGGCGGTCACCTCGCTCGGCGTCGGCCTCACCACCGTCTACCTCGGTACGCACTGGCTGAGCGACGTACTGCTGGGCTGGGCCGCGGGTCTGCTGATCCTGCTCGCCCTGCCGTGGTTCGAGCCGCTCATCACCAGGGCCGAGACCACCCTGTTCGACCTGCGTGACCGCTGGCGCGCCCGCCGCGGACGCACGGCACCGGTTCCGGCCATGCCGGTCACCCCGGTGGTGGTCAAGCCGCGCAGCGCGCCGGCCGAGCAGTCCCCGCCGGCACGCGAGCCGGTGTCGTCGGGCCGCGCTCCCCGGGCCCCGGCGCACCTGGCCCCGGCGCACCTGGCCCCGGGGCCGCACACGACCCGTTCGGAGCGCACCCCGGTCACCCCGGCGGGCAGCCGCCGCCCGCCGCACGCCGACCGCCTGCCGCGCGGCACCTCTCCGTCGGCCCGCCCCCTGACGGGCGGCTGACGGCACCGCGGCGGCGGGACCCGGTGCGCACGACCAAGCCCCGTCGCCGCGGCGGCGAAGGCCCCGTCCCCCGTCGGAGGGACGGGGCCTTCGCCGTGACGGTTCCCACCCGGCGGTGCGGGCCCGTCCGGCCCGCACCGCCGGGGGCGTTAACCCTTCCAGGCACGGGCCACCCGGCCGTCGCGCACCTCGAAGTTCAGCCGGCCCGCCCGGTACTCCATGGTGATGATCGCGCCCGGCGGCAGCGATCGCACCGTCGGCCACCCCCGCTCCCGGGCGAGCCGCTCGGCGTGCGCGGCGTCGAGGCCGACGTATCCGTCGGGGCTGTCCTGGGGCTCCGCTGGCGGAGTGGGAATCGGTGCCATGCGGCCACGCTAGGCGGCATCCGGCGGCGGCGGAAGCCGCGGCCGGGCCGGAGCCGGCCTTCCGCGTCCCCGCCCTGTCACACTTCTGTCACAGGTTCCCGGTATCCGTTTCCGCGAACTCCGTCACACGTACGGGGGTTTCCGTACCGCTTCCGGGGGTAAGTGAACAGGATTTCCGCGTGTCGGGCCGCCCCCTCTTATTGTCCGGTGGAAAGTGCCGCCGTGGGGACCGGCGCGGGTCCGGGCGCGATTCCCCGCGGAATCCGGTCGGCGCGGTGGCGGCCGGTGCCGCATGAGAAATTCACGGATTCCGCACACGACCGCCGTGCACCGCTGCCGGACCGCGCCCGCGCGAGCACCACGGGACCGGCCCGCGGGTACGCGTGCCGTGGCGGACCCGGGCGCGAGGAACGAAGGGGCGGGCGTTGGGGACCGGGACCGTGGGGGCGGCGGAACCGGTGCGCGGCGGGCGGCGGCCCGGCCGCCTGGTGGTGGAGTGGCCCATCACCACGGACCGCAAGGGGACCGGCCACCTCCGCCTGATCACGTCCTTCGTGCTCTTCCCGGCCGCCGGCGTGACGGCGCTGACGATGCGCGCCGAGCTCGCCCGGCCGGGCCCGCAGATCACGAACGGCGAGCAGTACGACCAGCCGTTCACGCTGCACGGCACGATCATGCCGCTGTTCCCGGCACCGGGCTTCGCCAACGAGCTGATGCCGCTGCGGATCGGCGCGCCGGACGTGGCGTTCCCGCGGTTGAACACGCCGTCTCGTCCTGGCTGTTCCTGTTCGGCGGCCCGATCGTGCCGGGCTCGCTGCTCACGGCCGGCGGCCCCGGCACAACTTCGTCACCCTGGCGCGCATCCGCTCCGAGTCCCCCGCGTTCGACCTGCACCACCCGGAGTACGCGGCACAGGCGCCGCAGCCCGAGCCGAAGGGGCACCGCAGCGGCGACCGACCGTCCCCCGCCGGGTGCCCGGCGCCGGGCTCCCGTCAGAGCACGAGGCGCCGGCCGGGCGTGATCAGGTCCGGGTCGTCGCCGATGACCGACTTGTTGGCGGCGTAGATCCGCTGCCAGGTGGTGCCGTGCCGGGCGGCGATGAGGCTCAGGGTGTCGCCCTCGCGGACGGTGTAGCCGCCCCGGCCGGCACCGTGGTGGGTGCGCTGCGGCTTCTTCGCCGGCACGTCCTTCCGGGTGGCCTGCGCACTGCTGGAGGCGGTCGCGCCGGAGGACACGGCCGGTGCCGTGCCGAAGGCCCCGGCGCGGGCCGAGCAGACCGGCCAGGCACCCCAGCCCTGGGCCCGCTGGACCCTGGTGGCGACGGCGATCTGGGCACTCCTGGAGGCCTGGTCGGCCGTCGGGGCGTAGGCGCCGCCGCCGTACGCGCGCCAGGTGGAGGCGGAGAACTGGAGTCCGCCGTAGTACCCGTTGCCGGTGTTGATGTGCCAGTTGCCGCCGCTCTCGCACCGGGCGATGCGGTCCCACACCCCGTCGTCCGCCGCGGCGGCGCTGCCGGTCGCGGCCAGCAGCCCCAGCGGGGCCAGCAGTGCGGCTCCGGCCAGCGCGGCCGTCGTGCGGCCCCTGCGGGCGCTGTCGTGACGGGCGGTGTTGGTGGTATCGGCACACTCGGACATGTAGTTCCCTCTCCACGAACCCGGGCTCCCCCGGACGGATCGCACCTTGCCGGTCAGGACCGCGGTTCGGCGCGCCCGCCCCGTCCGCCGCAGCCGGTTCGGCACTGGCGCTCTGCCCGGTGCCGGCCGGCGGACGTGCCCGAGCGGTGCTCGTTGCACACGGCGGAGGAATCTAGGGAGCCCGAGCCGCCGATATCAACCAACTCCTCGTCATTCCAGGCCAGTTGCGTGTTACTGCCGGTATCGTCGATTTCCGGCCAGCACCTTTATACCCTGATTTCATGATTTTTCGATCACACGTCGCGACGGCGTGTGAGCCACTTCACCCGTTCAGACCCCCGCGGTACGCGCGGAGTTGACGGTGCGTGGCCGATTCCGGGGCGGGGGTGACCCTGCGCGCCGGGTGGTTCGATTCCGTTCGTGCCGGGGCGTGACCCCCACCACAGGACGCCCGTTGTCTCCTTCATGAGCCCGAACCCCCTGGCGCTCAGCGGCCGGTAGCCACCCGGCCGGCCCAGCACCGCATCCCGAGGGAGCCACCGTGCCGCGCATGCTCGACGTCAGCGACGCCGTACGCGCCGAGATCGGCGACGAAGAAGCCGACCGGCTGCTCGCCGGAGAGAACGCCCCGGGCGGTTACGACTGCACGTCCTGCCGCACCCCGGGCGACTCCGAGCAGGAGCGCACCAGCACCGTTCTGTTCGTCGGCGACGAGACCGCCGTCCTCGCCTTCGCCCACGCCGGCTGCCTGCCCTCGCAGGTCGTCCAGGTCACCGAGGAGCAGTTGCAGGGCGCCGTCCGCTCCATCGGCGACGCCGCCGAGCCGCCCCGGACCGTCCCCGAGCAGGCCGTGCTCGGCGTGACCAGCGGGCTCGTCCTGATCGAGGGCGAACTGCACCCCGCGCTCGTGGTCGAGCCGACCGCCCCCATCGCCCGCCCGGGATCCTTCGGGGCCGGCGACGACTTCCTGCCCCTGCTCATCGAGCAGGGCTTCATGCCGGTGACCGGGCTGACGTCCGTTCCGCCGGTCCTGCACGGCTGGTCGGTGCTGCTGGCCGCGGGTCAGCTGCACGCGGTGCTCCAGCCCGACGTGCACGGCGGCCGGCCGGTCGCCTGGTGGCAGGCCCACCAGCCGCTGCAGGCCACGAACGACTGGCGGGCGGCCGCCAACAAGCGTCAGCAGGTGCTGATGTTCGCGGCGCCGGTGGGGTCCATCGGACGGCAGCCGCGGGAGGACCTGCTGCGCGCCTCCCTCGACAGGGCGGCGGCGAACGGCCAGCTGGTGGCGGCGGCGCTGCCCCTCGCGGGCACCTGACGGCGCCCGGCCGCGAGCCCCGCCGCCCGGACCGCATCCCTTTGCGGACCCGGTCGTTTGGACATACGTGCACGCATACGACACTCCTCCGCACCGGCCCGCCTTCTCCTCCGTTCCCCCCGCCCGGTCGGCGCAGGAGGCTCCGGGCGGCCCCTCGGCCACGCCGATCTACGACCGGCTCTACGCGGAGTGGGTCAAGACCTTCCGCACGCTGCCGGGCGACCGCAGCGGTGAGGAGGAGCTGGGGTTCAACACCTTCGGGCACGCCCCGCACGGCACCGGCTCCTACCGCGCGAACGTCTACGGCGCCTACAGCGCCGGGGCCCAGAGCGCCCGCCACGGCGGCGGTCAGCAGCAGCAGCCGCCGCAGTGGCAGCGGGTCGGTGCGCTCGGGCGGCAGCAGGACACCGGGATGCACCACGTTCCGGCGGCACTGCCGCCCGGTCCGCGCCGAGGCGTGTGACGGACGGCGCGCACACGGAGAAGGGGCGGCCCCCTCACCGGGGCCGCCCCTTCTCCGTGTGCGCGCCGCCCCTTCTACTTCTTCTTCGCGCCGCGCTTCTCGCGCACCCGCACCGAGATGTGGATCGGCGTGCCCTCGAAGCCGAACTCCTCGCGCAGGCGGCGCTCGATGAAGCGCCGGTAGCCCGCCTCGATGAAGCCGGAGGCGAACAGCACGAACCGCGGGGGCCTGGTGCCGGCCTGGGTGCCGAACAGGATGCGCGGCTGCTTGCCGCCCCGGACCGGGTGCGGGTGGGCCGCGACCAGCTCGCCGAGGAAGGCGTTCAGCCGGCCCGTCGGAACCCGGGTCTCCCAGCCCGCGAGCGCGGTCTCGATCGCCGGGACCAGCTTCTCCATGTGCCGGCCGGTGCGCGCCGAGACGTTGACGCGGGGTGCCCAGGCGACCTGGCCCAGCTCGGTCTCGATCTCCCGCTCCAGGTAGTAGCGGCGCTCCTCGTCCAGGGTGTCCCACTTGTTGTAGGCGATGACCAGGGCACGTCCCGCGTCGACGGCCATGGTGACGATCCGCTGGTCCTGTACGGAGATGGTGTCGGCGGCGTCGATCAGGACGACCGCCACCTCGGCCTTCTCCACGGCCGCGGCGGTGCGCAGGGAGGCGTAGTAGTCGGCGCCCTGCTGGAGGTGGACGCGCTTGCGGATGCCGGCGGTGTCCACGAACTTCCAGGTCCTGCCGCCCAGTTCGATGATCTCGTCCACCGGGTCGCGGGTGGTGCCGGCCAGTTCGTTGACGACGACGCGCTCCTCGCCGGCCACCTTGTTCAGCAGCGAGGACTTGCCGACGTTGGGGCGGCCGATCAGGGCGATGCGGCGGGGGCCGCCGGGAGCGGTGCCGAAGCTCTGCTCGGGCGCCTCGGGCAGCGCCTCCAGGACGGCGTCCAGCATGTCGCCGGTGCCGCGGCCGTGCAGCGCCGAGACGGGGTGCGGCTCGCCCAGGCCGAGGTTCCACAGGTAGGCCGCGTCGGCCTCGCCGCTCGGGCCGTCGACCTTGTTGGCGCACAGCACGACCGGCTTGCCGGCCTTGCGCAGCAGCCGTACGACCGCCTCGTCGGTGTCGGTCGCGCCGACCTTGGCGTCGACGACGAAGACGACCGCGTCGGCCGCCTCGATCGCGTACTCGGCCTGGGCGGCCACGGAGGCGTCGATGCCGAGGACGTCCTGCTCCCAGCCGCCGGTGTCGACCACCTTGAAGCGGCGGCCCGCCCACTCGGCCTCGTAGGTGACGCGGTCGCGGGTGACGCCCGGCCGGTCCTCGACGACCGCCTCACGGCGGCCGATGATCCGGTTCACCAGGGTCGACTTGCCGACGTTGGGGCGGCCGACGACGGCGAGCACGGGCAGCGGACCGTGGCCGGCCGCCTCGATGGCGCCCTCGACGTCCGCCGGGTCGAAGCCCTCTTCCGCGGCGAGCTCCATGAACTCCGCGTACTCGGCATCGCCGAGTGCCCCGTGCTCGTACTCGTGCTCGGCCGAGCCGTCGGGCTGGATCTGGTCGTTCATGAAGTCCGTACCTCGTCGTTCATCGTGGTGATCGGTGGAAGGCCCCGGCGGGGCCGTTCCACTACTCAAGTGTCGCCCGGCGCCCGGTCAGGCGCCTGGCGTTTTCCAGGTGGACCGTGAGCCGCTCCTGGATGCGCCCGGTCGCCTCGTCCAGCGCGCCGCGCGTACGCCGCCCGCTGCCGTCGCCCGCCCCGAACGGGTCGCCGAAGACGACGTCGACGCGGGAGCGCAGCGGGGGCAGCGCCTTTATCAACCGTCCCGGGCGGTCGGAGCTTCCCAGCACGGCCACGGGCACGATCGGCGCCCCGCTGCGGACCGCGAAGTAGGCGAGCCCGGCGCGCAGCGAGGCGAAGTCGCCCTCGCCCCGGGTGCCCTCCGGGAAGATGCCCAGCACTCCCCCGTCCGCCAGGACGCCGAGCGCCTGGGTGATGGCCGTGCGGTCGGCGCGGGCGCGGTCCACCTTCAACTGGCCGATCCCGGTGAGGAACGGGTCCAGCGGGCCGACGAACGCCTCCTTCTTGATGAGGAAGTGCGTCGGCCGGGGCGCCACGCCCATGACCATCGGGCCGTCGATGTTGTGCGCGTGGTTGACGGCGAGGATGACCGGGCCGGTCGCGGGCACCTTCCAGGCGCCCAGCACCCGCGGTCGCCACAGTCCGTACATCAGGCCGACGCCGATGCGCCGCCCGACCTCGGCGCCCCGCTCGGACGCGACCCTCACCGCGCGGCCCGCTTCCCCTCGACCAGGGTGACGACGCACTCGACGACCTGGGCGAGGGTGAGGGCGGTGGTGTCCACCTCGACCGCGTCGTCGGCCTTGGCCAGCGGCGAGGCGCTGCGGCTGGAGTCGGCCGCGTCCCGCTTGATCAGCGCCTCGCGGGTGGCGGCGACGTCGGCACCCTGCAGCTCACCGCTGCGGCGGGCCGCGCGGGCCTCCGCGGAGGCGGTGAGGAAGATCTTCAGGTCGGCGTCCGGCAGCACGGTCGTCCCGATGTCCCGGCCCTCGACCACGATGCCCCGCTCGGCGCCGGCGGCCAGGGAGCGCTGCAGTTCGGTGATGCGGGCGCGCACCTCGGGCACCGCGCTGACGGCGCTGACCCTGGAGGTGACCTCCTGGGTGCGGATCGGGCCGGCCACGTCGACGCCGTCGACCGTGATGGTGGGGGCGGCCGGGTCGGTGCCGGAGACGATCTCCGGCTTGCCGGCGACGGCCGCGACGGCGGTCGGGTCGCTCAGGTCGATGCCGTTGGTCACCATCCACCAGGTGATCGCCCGGTACTGGGCGCCGGTGTCCAGGTAGCTCAGACCGAGCTGTGCGGCCACGGCCTTCGACGTGCTCGACTTGCCCGTGCCGGAGGGGCCGTCGATCGCGACGATCACGGGCTTGGCGGTCGGGGCGGCGCCGTTTTCCACGGAGGGACACCTTCCTGGTGCGGTGCGGTGAGCGGGGGGCAGGAGCGAGGGCCCCCGCACCAGATTACTGTGTGCGGGTGACCCGAACGGACGGCCGCCCGCGGCACCGGCCGCCTACTGCCGCAGGGACCAGCCCCGCTCGGTCAGCGCGGCGCTCAGCACCGGCACCGCCTTCGGCTCCACCATCAGCTGCACGAGGCCGGCCTGCTGCCCCGTCGCGTGCTCGATGCGCACGTCCTCGACGTTGACCCCGGCCCGTCCCGCGTCGGCGAAGATCCGGGCCAGCTGTCCCGGCTGGTCGCTGATCAGCACCGCCACGACCTCGTAGGCCCGCGGCGCGGACCCGTGCTTGCCGGGCACCCGCACCTGGCCGGCGTTCCCGCGCCGCAGCACCTCCTCGATGCCCGTGCTGCCCTCGCGCCGCTCGTCCTCGTCGCGGGACTGCAGGGCGCGCAGGGCGCGGACGGTCCCGTCGAGGTCGGCGGAGAGGTCCGCGAGGAGGTCGGCGACCGGGCCGGGGTTGGCGGAGAGGATGTCGATCCACATCCGGGGGTCGGAGGCGGCGATCCGGGTGACGTCCCGGATGCCCTGCCCGCACAGCCGCACGGCCGCCTCCTCGGCGTGCTCCAGGCGGGCGGCGACCATGCTGGAGACCAGGTGGGGCATGTGGGAGACGAGGGCCACGGCGCGGTCGTGGGCGTCGGCGTCCATGACGACCGGCACGGCGCGGCAGTGCGAGACCAGCTCCAGAGCGAGGTTCAGCACCTCGGTGTCGGTGTCCCGGGTGGGGGTGAGCACCCAGGGACGGCCCTCGAAGAGGTCGCCGCTGGCGGCGAGCGGACCGGACTTCTCGCGGCCGGACATGGGGTGGGTGCCGATGTAGGCGGACAGGTCGAGGCCGAGGGCCTCCAGCTCGCGGCGCGGGCCGCCCTTGACGCTGGCCACGTCGGCGTAGCCGCGCGCCAGGCCGCGGGACATGGCGTCCGCGAGGACGCCGGCCACGTGGGCGGGCGGGGCGGCGACGATCGCCAGGTCCACCGGCTCCCCGGGCGTCTCGTGGGTGCCGGCGCCGAGCGCGGCGGCCGTGCGCGCCTGCCCGGGGTCGTGGTCGGCGAGGTGGACGGTGACGCCCCGCCCGGTCAGGGCGAGCGCGGCGGAGGTGCCGATGAGGCCGGTGCCGATGACGAGTGCGGTCCTCACCGGGCGGCGTCCCCGTGCGGTGCGCCCACCTGCTCGTCCTGGTGCCCGGCCTCGTCCCGTCCGAGCCGGACGGCCCCCCGGACCGCTCGTACCGCCACGGTGCTGCTCCTCGCTGACGTGCTTCGGCTCTGGCCCGTACAGCCTAGTCGGGCCGCGCGGCCGGGACGTGCCCCGCCCGCCCGCTGAGACGGTCCGCTCAGGCGTCCCAGGGCGCGCCGAGTTCCAGCAGCTCGGCGCGGTGCTCGATGCGGTCGGTCCAGTTCGCCGGCCAGGCGTCCGCACCCAGCCGGGCGCCCGCGAAGGCGCCGGTGAGGCAGGCGATCGAGTCGGAGTCGCCGCGCGAGCAGGCGGCCCGGCGCAGGGCGGTGACGGGTGCGTCGGGGAAGAGCAGGAAGCACAGCAGGCCGGTGGCGAAGGCTTCCTCGGCGATCCAGCCCTCGCCGGTGGCCAGGCACGGGTCGGTCTCCGGGGAGACCGTGCGCAGGGCCTCCTGGAGGCGGTCCAGGATCCGCAGGCACTCGTCCCAGCCGCGTGCGATGTAGTGCTCGGGACCGGGGTCCTGGGCACGGGTCCACAGGTCGCCGAGCCAGTCGTGGTGGTAGTGGGTGCGGTGGTCGTGGGCGTAGGAGCGCAGCTGTGCGACGAGGCCGTCCGGGGCGGCGCCCCGGGCGAGCAGGTGGACGGCGCGCGCGGTGAGGTCGGAGGCGGCCAGTGCGGTGGGGTGCGCGTGGGTGAGCGCGGACTGCAACTGGGCGGCGCCGGCGCGCTGTTCGTCGCTCAGGCCGGGTGCGAGCCCGATCGGGGCCACGCGCATGTTGGCGCCGCAGCCCTTGGAGCCGACCTGGCCGGCCTGCTGCCAGGGCCGCTCCTCGTCCTGGAGGAGGGCGCACGCGGTCAGGCAGGTGCGTCCGGGGGCGCGGTCGTTCTCCGGTGACCGGTACCAGCTCACGAACTCCTCGCGCAGGGGCCGCTCCAGCCGCTCGGGCGCGAGGGTGCCGGGGCCGGGTTCCATGGCCGTCCTGAGCGCCCGTCCGAGGGCGAGGGTCATCTGCGTGTCGTCGGAGACGAGGGCGCGCCCGGGCAGTTCCCTCTCGCGCCAGGGTCCGTACCGGGCGAGGATCGAGGGCACGTCGTCGAACTCGGTCGGGAAGCCGAGGGCGTCGCCGAGGGCGAGGCCGAGCAGGGAGCCGGTGGCGGCGCGCGCGCCCGCCCGGGTCGTGGTCATGCGGGGCGTCCTTCCCGGGACGGTCGGAGCAGGGGCGGGTGCAGGGCGGTGGCGGTGCCCGCGCGGTAGAGCGCGGCCGGCTTGCCCCGGCCGCCGGTCAGCCGGGCGGCGCCGCGGACGGGTTCGACGAAGCCGGGCGCGGCGAGCACCTTGCGGCGGAAGTTGGGCCGGTCCAGGGCCGTGCCCCACACGGTCTCGTAGACCTGCTGCAGCTCGCCGAGGGTGAACTCGGGCGGGCAGAAGGCGGTGGCGGCGGGGCTGTTCTCCAGCCGGGCGCCGATCCGCTCGCGGGCGTCGGCCAGGATCCGGTCGTGGTCGAAGGCGAGCGGTCCCGCCGAGTCGTACGGCTGCCAGCGCGCCCGGGCCGCGTCGCCGCCGCCGCGCGGTTCGGGGGGCGCGGGCAGCAGCGCGGTGAACGCGACGGACACGACCCGCATGCGGGGGTCGCGGTCCGGCTCGCTGTAGGTGCGCAACTGCTCCAGGCGCAGGCGGCGGACGCCGGCCAGGCCGGTCTCCTCGGCCAGTTCGCGCCGGGCGGCCGTTTCCGCGGACTCGTGGGGCAGCAGGAAGCCGCCGGGCAGCGCCCAGTGCCCGGCGTACGGCTCCTGCGCGCGCTCGACCAGCAGGACGTGCAGGGCGGCGTCGCGGACGGTGAGGACGGCGAGGTCGACGGTCACGGCGAACGGTTCGTAGGCGTACTTGTCGTAGCCCTCCACGTCCGGCACCCCCGAATCACCGCTCCCATTAATAGTCAGATTGACTTTAAATGGTATCGGGTGCCGTCCGCAACCCCCGGCGGCCCCGTCCGGCACACGGCGACGGCCGGCCCCGGGAACCCGGGACCGGCCGTCGCGGACGTGCGGGCGCCCGCTAGAGGTCGACCTCCTGCATGAGCATCCCGACCTCGGTGTTGGACAGGCGGCGCAGCCAGCCCGACTTCTGGTCGCCCAGGGTGATCGGACCGAACGCGGTGCGCACCAGCTTGTCGACCGGGAAGCCCGCCTCGGCCAGCATGCGCCGCACGATGTGCTTGCGGCCCTCGTGCAGGGTCACCTCGACCAGGTAGTTCTTGCCGGTCTGCTCCACCACCCGGAAGTGGTCCGCGCGCGCGTAGCCGTCCTCCAGCTGGATGCCGTCCTTCAGCCGCTTGCCGAGGTCGCGCGGGATCGGGCCGACGATGTGCGCGAGGTAGGTCTTCTTCACGCCGTACTTGGGGTGGGTGAGGCGGTGCGCCAGCTCGCCGTGGTTGGTGAGCAGGATGACGCCCTCGGTCTCCGTGTCGAGCCGGCCCACGTGGAACAGGCGCGTCTCGCGGTTGGTGACGTAGTCACCGAGGCACTGACGGCCCTCCGGGTCCTCCATCGTGGAGACCACGCCGGCGGGCTTGTTCAGCGAGAAGAACTGGTACGACTGCGTGGCGACCGTCAGGCCGTCGACCTTGACCTCGTCCCTCTCCGGGTCGACCCGCTTGCCCTGCTCGGTGACGATCTCGCCGTTGACCTCGACCCGGGCCTGGTCGATCAGCTCCTCGCAGGCGCGCCGGGAGCCGTAGCCCGCGCGCGCGAGGACCTTCTGCAGCCGCTCGCCCTCCTGCTCGGCGCCGGGGAAGGTCTTCGGGAGCTTGACCTCCTTCTTGCCGGCGTACCGCTCCCGGTTGCGCTCCTCGACCCGCGTCTCGTACTCGCGGGAGCGCGCCGGGGCCGTACGGCCGTCCTGCTGGGGCCGCCTGGGGCCGCCCTTGGCGCCGCCGCGGGCCGCGCCGCCGCGCCCGGCCTTGGGGCCGTCCTTGGTGGCGCCGGGGCCCACGTCGTAGCGGCGCTCCTCGGGGCGGGGCCTGCGGGGACGGCCCTGCCCCTGCTTGTCGTCCCTGTCGTTGCCGGCACCGCGGTAGTTACCGCGCCCGCCGCCGCTCTTGCCGCTGCCGCTGCTTCGCATCAAAGTTCCGTCTTAGTCGTCCGCGTCCTGACCGCCGGGCGCGTCGGGCGCGTCCGGGTCGAGCGACAGAACCCCCTCCTGGGTCTCGGCCTCGATCGCCTCCGCCTCCGGGAGGAAGGGCGCGAGTTCCGGAAGCTCGTCCAGGCCGCGCAGGCCCATCCGCTCCAGGAAGTGGTTCGTCGTCCTGTACAGGATCGCACCTGTTTCGGGTTCCGCGCCCGCCTCCTCGACCAGACCGCGTTGGAGGAGGGTGCGCATCACGCCGTCGCAGTTGACCCCGCGCACGGCGGAGACGCGGCTGCGGCTGACCGGCTGGCGGTAGGCGACGACCGCGAGGGTCTCCAGCGCGGCCTGGGTGAGGCGGGCCGTCCGGCCGTCCAGCACGAGGCGCTCGACGGCGGCGGCGTACTCGGCGCGGGTGTAGAAGCGCCAGCCGCCCGCGACGAACCGCAGCTCGAAGCCGCGGCCCTGCGCGGTGTACTCGTCGGCCAGCTCGCGCAGCGCGGCCGCGACCTGCCGCCTCGGCCGCTCCAGGACCCCGGCCAGGCGCTCCTCGGTCACGGGTTCGTCCACGACCATGAGGACCGCCTCCAGGGCGGGTTTGAGGTCGGGTCCGGCGACGGCGGGCGGGCCGGCCGGGGCCCCGGCGGTCTCCTCGTTCACGGCTTCCCCTCCTCCTCGGGCCCGTGCGGGGGCCGGTCGAACTCGTCGGTGACCGCCGGCGCCCGGTCCCCGTCACCGCCGGCCCAGCGCACGAGCAGCTCGCCGAGCGCGGTCTCCTGCTCCAGGACGACGGCCCTCTCGCGGTACAGCTCCAGCAGGGCGAGGAACCTGGCCACCACGGTGAGGGTGTCGCCGGTGTCCGCGACGAGGGCCCGGAAGCTGGCCTCGCCCAGTTCCCTGAGCCGCGCGACCACGATCCCGGCCTGCTCCTGCACGCTGACCAGCGGGGCGTGGATGTGGTCCACGCGGACCTGCGGTTCCACCCGGGGCCGCATCGCCCTGACCGCGAGCCGGGCGAAGCCCTCGGGACCGATGCCGAGGACGACCTCGGGCAGCAGCTCGGCGTGCTCGGGTTCCAGGCCCACGGTACGGGGACGGCGGCGGGCCTCGTCGTCCAGGCGCGCGGCGAAGATGTCGGCGACCCGCCTGTAGGCGCGGTACTGCAGGAGGCGGGCGAACAACAGGTCCCGGGCCTCCAGCAGGGCCAGGTCGGCCTCGTCCTCGACCTGCGCGGCGGGCAGCAGCCGGGCCGCCTTCAGGTCCAGCAGGGTGGCGGCCACGACCAGGAACTCGGTCGTCCGGTCCAGGTCCCAGTCCGGCCCCGCGGCCCGGATGTGCGCCATGAACTCGTCGGTGACCTTGGACAGGGCCACCTCGGTGACGTCCAGCTTGTGCTTGGAGATCAGCTGGAGGAGCAGGTCGAAGGGGCCCTCGAAGTTGGCGAGCCGGACCTTGAAGACCCCTTCGCCGAACGCCTCGCCGCCCGCCCCGGCCACGTGCCCGGCCGCCGGCCCGGGGGCACCGCCGGCACCCGGCCCGGCTGCGGTGCCGGCACCCGGCCCGGGCCCACCGGCGGGCCGCGGCCCGCGCTCCGGTGTCCCCGCCCGGGCCGGCTCGGGCTCCGGTTCCGCCACGGGCCGGGGAGCGCCCGCGGTCCCGCGCCGCGGCTCGCCCGTGCAGGGGGGTGGCTCGCAGGGCAGCGGCCCGGGGGACGGCGGGTGCTCCCCGGTGCGGGGTGCGCGCGGTTCGGGCGGAGGTGCTCCGGGGCCCCGGCCCAGTGCGCGTCTGCGACCGGGGGCGGGAGCGTCGTTCGGGGTCATGGCCGTCGTCAGGCTACCGCTTGCCGCCCGGGGAACCGGCTAGCGGCCCCGCAGCCGCCGTACCAGGATGCTCGCGTCGCCCCGGGACTCCAGGTCGGCCAGGACCACGGCCACCGCCTCGCGGACGATGCGCCCGCGGTCCACCGCCAGTCCGTGCTCGCCCCGGAGCACCAGACGGGCGTGTTCCAGGTCCATCAGTTCCTCGGCCGAGACGTACACCGTGATCTTCTCGTCGTGGCGTTCGCGCCCGCTGGGCCGCCGGGTGGCCCCCCGCCCCCGCTTGCCCGGCTGCGCCGCCGCCGCGGGAGCGTCGTCCGGTGCCGTCTGCCGCCGCGCCGGGCGGGCGCGGGACTCGCCGGCCCCGGTCTGCTCGGCGTCCGCCGCGACGTGCTCCGCGCCCTCTCCGTCGCCGCCCTGGACGGGCACCGACTGCGGCACGTCCTCGGCGGCGGCCGCCTCGTCGCTCTCCCCCGCGGGAGCCGGCACCCGGGCCTCACCGTTGGCCCCGCGCCGGGGCGTGGACGGCTGGAGCGCCATCCCCCCGGTCGTGCGGAACAGTTCGTCGGCCCCGGGCAGACTCACTCGGCGTGACACCGGGCGAGCACCTCCCTGGCGAGCTGGCGGTAGGCGGCGGCGCCGACGGAGTTGGAGGCGTAGGTGGTGATCGGCTCACCGGCGACCGTGGTCTCCGGGAAGCGGACCGTGCGGCCGATGACCGTGTGGTAGACGTGGTCGTCGAAGGCCTCGACCACGCGGGCCAGCACCTCGCGGCTGTGCACCGTGCGCGAGTCGTACATCGTGGCGAGGATGCCGTCCAGTTCCAGCTCGGGGTTGAGCCGCTCCTGGACCTTCTCGATGGTCTCCGTCAGCAGGGCCACGCCGCGCAGGGCGAAGAACTCGCACTCCAGCGGCACGATCACCTTGTGCGCGGCCGTCAGTGCGTTGACCGTGAGCAGGCCGAGCGAGGGCTGGCAGTCGATGACGACGTAGTCGTAGTCGGGCAGCAGCGGCTTCAGGGCGCGCTGCAGCGTCGACTCGCGCGCGACCTCGGAGACCAGCTGCACCTCGGCGGCCGACAGGTCGATGTTGCTGGGCAGCAGGTCCATGTTGGGGACCGCCGTCTTCAGCAGGACCTCGTCCGCGGACATGCCCCGCTCCATGAGCAGGTTGTAGACCGTGAGGTCCAGCTCCATCGGGTTGACACCGAGACCCACCGACAGCGCGCCCTGCGGGTCGAAGTCCACGAGCAGCACGCGCCGGCCGTACTCCGCGAGCGCGGCACCCAGGTTGATGGTCGACGTCGTCTTGCCGACGCCGCCCTTCTGGTTGCACATCGCGATGATCTTCGCGGGACCGTGGTCGGTCAGCGGGCCCGGGATCGGGAAGTACGGCAGGGGGCGTCCGGTCGGGCCGATGCGCTCACGGCGCTGGCGGGCCGCGTCGGGCGCGAGCGTGGCCGCGTACTCGGGATCGGGCTCGTACTCGGCGTCGGGGTCGTAGAAGTGCCCCTCGGGCAGTTCGTCGTAGTCGGCGAAATGGTTGTGGGGCGCGCCACTTCCGTCGCCGGCCATGGCGTTCACGTGATGGCCATCCATGCTCTGGTGTGCTCTCCGGGCCGGCTGCGAGCCCGGACTCTGGTGGGCTGCGAAGGTGCGCACAGCGACGGAGCCGACAGCCTCGAATCCCGCGGAGCCCTGGCCCCGTACAGGCATTCCTGGTTGACCACCCCCGGGAGAAAATGTCGACTCATTCACAAGTCGTCTTACCTCCTTGGTGACCAGGGAACTTCTAGACAAGGTCAGCGTGGCACCATGCCGACGGTTGGCGACTCTATGGCGTGTCGGCGGTCCGCAGCAACACAATCCGCCGGACCCGGCAGGATGTGTCGGCAATGAAACATCCCTCTGTCAAGGGCGTACGGCCGTCGCGCGGCGGATTTCGGTGGTGTACGAATCGGCTGAAGGGGCGCGTTCGAGACGAGAAGGCCGAGTGCCGCAAAGTGACCATACACACATCCGGCCGGACCTTGTCGGGCAAGGTCCGGCCGGACGCGTGCGGTTGACGACCCGAGTTGACGAATCGCCTTTTGCACAACGGCGACTTGGCGACTCCGCGGGCCGGTCGGCTCAGCCGAGCAGGGAGTCCAGCTCCACGTGCTCCAGGCCGTGCGCCTCGGCGACCTCCTTGTACACGACCTTGCCGTCGTGGGTGTTGAGCCCCTTGGCGAGTGCGCGGTCGCGGCGCAGCGCCTCCGCCCAGCCGTTGTCGGCGAGGGAGACGATGTAGGGCAGCGTCGCGTTGGTGAGGGCGTTGGTGGAGGTGTTCGGCACCGCTCCGGGCATGTTGGCGACGCAGTAGAGGACCGAGTCGTGGACCCGGAAGGTCGGCTCGGCGTGCGTGGTGGGGCGGGAGTCCTCGAAGCAGCCGCCCTGGTCGATCGCGATGTCGACAAGGACACTCCCGGGCTTCATCCGCGACACCAGCTCGTTGGTGACCAGCTTCGGGGCCTTGGCGCCCGGGATGAGGACCGCGCCGATGACCAGGTCGGCGTCGAGGACGGCCTTCTCCAGCTCGAAGGAGTTGGACATGATCGCCTTGACCCGGGTGCCGAAGATCCTGTCGGCCTCGCGCAGCTTGTTGATGTCGCGGTCCAGCAGGGTCACGTCGAAGCCCATGCCGACGGCGATCTGGGTGGCGTTCCAGCCGGAGACACCGCCGCCGATGACGACGGCCTTGGCCGGGGTGACGCCCGGGACGCCACCGGGCAGCACG
Source organism: Streptomyces sp. TG1A-8 (assembly GCF_030499535.1). Lineage (NCBI taxonomy): Bacteria > Bacillati > Actinomycetota > Actinomycetes > Kitasatosporales > Streptomycetaceae > Streptomyces > Streptomyces sp. TG1A-8. Next base: position 5,533,991 of record NZ_JASTLB010000001.1, on the reverse strand, counting down.
CCGCGGCCGCCGGCCGCGCGCATCAGGTGGTAGGCGCCGACCTGCGGGGCCAGGCGGCCCGCGACCTCGGACATGGGGGCGAGCAGCGGCAGCCCGCGGCCGGGCAGCTCGACGGTCTCGTAGGCGATCGCCGTGGTCCCGGACGCCAGCAGGGCGTCCGTGCACTCCCGGGAGGCGGCCAGGTGCAGGTAGGTGAAGAGGGTCTGGTCCTTGCGGAGGCGGTGGTACTCCTCGGCGATGGGCTCCTTGACCTTCAGCAGCAGGTCGGCGGCGGCCCAGACCTCGTCGGCGGTGTCCAGGATCCCGGCGCCGGCGGCCACGTACTCGGCGTCCGTGATCGAGGAACCGAGGCCGGCGCCCCGCTCGACGACGACCTGGTGCCCGTGGCGCACCAGCTCGTGCACACCGGCGGGGGTGATGGCCACCCGGAACTCGTTGTTCTTGACCTCGCGGGGGATGCCGACCTTCACGTCGATCACGGTCCTTGGCTCAGAGGGTATGGAGGGGTGTGATGCATGACATACCCAGGCATGCGGGGCACACCGGGAGACACCGCAGGAGAACGTGCGGCAGAGCCAGTTTAATGAAGGTGTTCCGACTGTCTAGCCTTCCATTGCATCAATCTTCGTCGGATGCACTGCGGATTTCGCAGGCGTTAGCGGATTGTTCCTGGCTTGCTTCGCCTTCCGGGGGCCCCTCGTCCAGCATGCGCGCGGCCGCCGAGCGGTGCAGACGGGCCGCCGCGGGGTCGCCGAGCCGGTCCAGGGTGTCGGCCAGCCGGAGCTGGAGCGCCGCCTGCAGCCGCGCGTCCTCGGCGCGCCGCGCCCACTCCACCGCCTCCAGGCAGGTGCGCAGCGCCTCCTCGGGCCGCCCCGCGTACTCCTGGACCCGGGCCAGTTCGCTCAACGCGCGCGCGTGGGCGGCCACATCGCCCTCCTTGCGGTGTCCGGCCGCGGCGGCCCGCCAGTTCCTGAGCGCCTCGCCGTAGCGGCCCGCGTAGGTGTGGGCGGTGGCGATCCGGCCGTACAGCCGGGCGGCCTGCGCGCGCTCGCCCCGGGCCAGCCGCTCGGCCAGCGCCCGGCCGAACCAGTCCGCGGCCCGGTCGTGGTCGGCCAGTTCCTGGTAGGCGCCGCCTACGGATTCCATCGCGCGGCCGGTCGCATACGGGTCGTTCGCCTCGCGTCCCGCGTCCAGGGCGGCCCGGTAGCGGGCCAGCGCGTCGCGGGTGCGGCCGGTCCGGGCGTCCAGGTCGCCCAGGTTCAGCAGGGCCGCGGCCTTCTCCCGGGGCAGTCCGCGCCGCTCGGCGACGTCGAGGACCAGGCCGTGGACGCCGTACAGGTCGGCCGCGGCGGCCTGGGTGCCCTCGTGCGCCACGAGGGCCCTGACCAGCTGGGACATCAACCGCCGGGCGAGGGTGTCCAGCTCGCCGTCGGCCACCGCGAGACGGGCGGCGGCCAGCAGCGCGGGCCGCCGGACGCGCAGCCAGTCGGCGGCCGCGCGGGGAGTGGGGAAGCGCAGCTCGGGGGGCAGCCCGCCGAGCTTCTCCCGGGACTGCGGGTCGTCCGTCCCGGTGATCGCCCGGCAGGCCTGCAGCAGCCGGACGGTCCGCTCCAGCATCCGGGCGCGGGCCAGCTGCAGCTCGGCCGGGCGGTCCCGGCTCTCGGCGAGGGCGCGCAGCATGGGGTGCAGGCAGCCGGGGACGTCGTACTCGGGCAGCGGGGAGTCCACGGCGTGCAGCAGGCCGAGGGTGACGAACTCGTCCAGGGTGGCGCGGACGCCGCCGACCGAGCAGCCGGCGAGGGCCGAGGCGGTGTGCGGGTCGATCAGCCCGGCCGGGGCCAGCGACAGCAGCCGCAGTATCCGGGCGGCCGGGGCGGGCAACTGCTCGTGGACGAGCCGGAAGACGCGGGCGAGCGGGGTGCCGTCGCCGGTGTCGGCGTGCAGGCGCTTGGCGAGGTCGGAGAGCGCGGCCGTGGGGCGGGCGGCGAGCCAGCCGCCGGCCAGGGTGAGCGCGGCCGGCTGGCCCTGGCAGGCCTCGGCCAGGCTCTCGGCCGACCGCGGGTCGACGGTGACGCGCACCGCGCCGGCGTACCGGGTGAGCAGTTGCACCGACGACTTGGTGTCCAGGCCGCCCAGGGTGCAGGGGCGGACGTCGGCGATGCCGGTGAGCGGACCGCGGGAGACGGCCACGACCAGGCAGTCGGGGGCGTCCGGGAGCAGCGCGTCGACCTGTTCGGCGCCCGCGGCGTCGTCCAGCAGGAGCAGCGCCCGCCGCCCGGCGAGGGCGGCGCGCAGCGCCTCGGTCAGGTCGTCCTCGGCGGCTCCCGCCGGGGCCCGCACGTCCAGCGCGGCGAGCAGTTCGCGGGCGGTGCGTTCGACCGGGACCGGGGTGCCGTCGGGGTCGCTGAGCCGGGCCCGCAGCACTCCGTCGGGGTAGCGGTCGGCGACCTGGCGGACGAGTTCCGCGGCGAGGGCGCTGCGGCCGGAGCCGGGACGGCCGGCGATGAGCAGGACGCGCGCGCGGGGGGCCTTGCGGCCGGAGAGGGTGTCCAGGCCCGCGCGCTCGATGTCCGCACGCAGTTCCTTCAACTCCCGTGTGCGCCCCAGGAAATGGCCCCCCGTGGCCGAGTGCGCCGACAACCGCACACCACCTGCGTCCACCGCCTGATCCGTCACGGGCCACACTCCCGTCCCACCGCACGCGCAAGCCCGCCGGGTCTCCGGTACGGGCGTTTTCCAGAGCCTAGTTCAGGCTCCGTGGCGTTCCCCGCGGAGCGCGGCGGGCGCATCCCCCGATCGGATCAGGCGATCGTCACACCGGATGGCCGGATGTCGCCCCCGCGGCGTCAGGAGGTGAAGGGGCGCGCGGGCCAGGGGGCGTCGGCCGGGCGCAGGACGTCCAGTCCGTCCCCGCCGCGCGCGGCGACCAGGGACAGCACGCCGACGACGAGGCAGTTGTTGTGCACGTCCCCGGCCAGCACCCGGCGCACCAGCTCGTCGACCGGCACGCGCGCGTGCTGCATGTCGGTCTCCTCGTGCTCCGCCTCGAAGCGCTCGCCCTCGGCGTCGGACAGCTCGCGGGCGAGGAAGATCCGCACGGCCTCGTCGCAGCCGCCGGGAGTGGTGTACACGTCGGTCAGCACCCGCCAGTCCCCGGCCTTGACGTGCGCCTCCTCGTACAGCTCGCGCTGTGCGGCGTGCAGCGGGTTCTCGCCGGGCACGTCGAGCAGGCCGGCCGGGATCTCCCACAGCTTGTGCCGCACCGGGTGGCGGTACTGGTTGATGAGCAGGACCCGGTCCTGTTCGTCCAGGGCGAGGACGGCGACCGAGCCGGGGTGCACCTGGTAGTCGCGGTGGACCACGGAGCCGTCGGGCATGACCACGTCGTCGGTGCGGACGGAGGTCTTGCTGCCGGTGAACGGGGTCGTGGTCGCCCGGATCTCCCACTCCTCGGGGATGTCCTTGATCGTCATGCCCTGTCCTTCCACACGTGCGAGAGGAAAACCGGCCTCGTACGACGACCGGGGTGCCCACCTCGCGGATGAGTACCCCGGCCACCGTACAACTGGTGCGTCACCTGGAATTCTTCCGCTCGACGGAGGCCTTCACGAGGCCGGCGAACAGCGGGTGCGGACGGGTCGGCCGCGAGCGCAGCTCGGGGTGCGCCTGGGTGGCGACCAGGTAGGGGTGGACGTCGCGCGGGTACTCGACGTACTCCACGAGCTTGCCGTCCGGGGAGGTGCCCGAGAAGAGGATGCCGGCCTTCTTCTCCAGCTCCGCGCGGTAGGCGTTGTTCACCTCGTAGCGGTGGCGGTGCCGCTCCTCGACGTACTCCTTGCCGTCGTACACCTCGCGCACGATCGAGCCCTCGGCCAGCTTCGCCGGGTACATGCCGAGCCGCATGGTACCGCCCATGTCGCCCTCGCCGGCGACGATGTCGAGCTGCTCGGCCATGGTGGAGATGACCGGGTGGGCGGTGGCCGGGTCGAACTCGGTGGAGTTGGCGTCCGGGACGCCGGCGAGGTTGCGCGCGGCCTCGATCACGATGCACTGCAGGCCCAGGCAGAGGCCGAGCAGCGGGATCCTGTTCTCGCGGGCGTAGCGGATGGCGCCGACCTTGCCGAGCACGCCGCGGTCGCCGAAGCCGCCCGGGATGCAGATGCCGTCGACGTCGGAGAGCTGCGCCTCCGCGCCGGCCGGGGTCTTGCAGTCGTCCGAGGTGACCCACTTGATCTTCACGCGGGCCCGGTTGGCGAAGCCGCCGGCGCGCAGCGCCTCGGTGACCGACAGGTAGGCGTCGGGCAGGTCGATGTACTTGCCGACCAGGGCGAGGGTGATCTCGTGGTCGGGGTTGTGGACGCGGTCGAGCAGGTCGTCCCAGGTCGTCCAGTCCACGTCCCGGAAGGGCAGGTCCAGCTTGCGGACCACGTAGGCGTCCAGGCCCTCGCCGTGCACGGTCTTGGGGATGTCGTAGATCGAGCGGGCGTCGGGGCAGGCGACCACGGCGGCCTCGTCGACGTCGCACATCAGCGAGATCTTGCGCTTGATCGCGGTCGGCACCTCGCGGTCGCAGCGCAGCACGATCGCGTCCGGCTGGATGCCGATGTTGCGCAGCGCCGCCACGGAGTGCTGGGTCGGCTTGGTCTTCAGCTCGCCCGAGGGGCCGATGTACGGCAGCAGGGAGATGTGCACCACGAAGACGTTGTCCCGGCCGACCTCGTGGCGGACCTGGCGGACGGTCTCCAGGAACGGCAGCGATTCGATGTCGCCGACCGTGCCGCCGACCTCGGTGATGACGACGTCCACCTCGTCGGTGGCCATGCGCCGGATGCGGTGCTTGATCTCGTTGGTGATGTGCGGGATGACCTGCACCGTGTCGCCCAGGTACTCGCCGCGCCGCTCCTTGGCGATCACGGTCGAGTAGACCTGTCCCGTGGTGACGTTGGCGGAGCCGTCCAGGTCACGGTCGAGGAAGCGCTCGTAGTGCCCGATGTCCAGGTCGGTCTCGGCGCCGTCGTTGGTGACGAACACCTCACCGTGCTGGAAGGGGTTCATCGTGCCCGGGTCGACGTTCAGGTAGGGGTCCAGCTTCTGCATCACGACGCGCAGGCCGCGGGCCTTGAGCAGCATGCCCAGGCTGGAGGCGGTGAGGCCCTTGCCGAGCGAGGAGGCGACGCCCCCGGTGACGAAGATGTGCTTGGTCGTCGTGGCTGAGCTGTTTCGGAAAGCAGCGGGCGGCATGGCCAAGAGGGGGCTCCCGTGGTCGCGGTCTGTCGTGCGGTGCGGCTGCCGTCCCGGACGCTGCCGGAGGTGCCGTCGCTGCGGTTCGGGGGTTTTCTCGCCCACCGGTCCACGGGCTACCAGGGTATCAGCGCCGCAGGGAGATGGCCCCCCGGCCACGCTCCGCACCCGCGCGGACACCCAGCGCCCGCAACCCGGCCGTCCCGGGCCCGCACGACCACCCGGCATCACCCGGCGCTCACCCGTTCGGCCCACACGGGTTGTCCGGAGCGGCACACAGATCATCTGGTCGCGTCGTATCCTGCTCGGACACTCACTGCCGAGCCCGGCCGGAACGACGGCACACCCCCGCCCGCATCCTCCGGAACAACGAGAGCGCGGCAGTTCGTTGAGCAAAGACTGCCGTTTTGCCCTAGGACTCGGCGGGCTGCTTTGCTTCACCGCTCAACGACGCACAACAACAACCCCCCTGACCTCATCAGCGACAGCCCCCTGCTCGGGGGGTGACGTGGCCGTTCGACTGGAGTTGCACGTGGCCGGGCGCATCGAAGACTACGCACTCATCGGAGACATGCAGACCGCAGCCCTGGTCTGCCGGGACGGCACAGTGGACTGGCTGTGCCTGCCCCGCTTCGACTCGCATGCCATCTTCGCCGGTCTGCTGGGTACCGAGGAGCACGGCTTCTGGCGGCTCGGCCCGGCGCACGCGGCCGACGCGGAACCGCCCAGGGCGGCCCGGCGCGGCTACCGCGGCGACTCGCTGGTCCTGGAATCGGAGTGGGACACCCCGCGCGGCACGGTCCGCGTGACCGATTTCATGCCCCCGCGTGACGGCGCCCCCCAGCTGATCCGGATCGTGGAGGGCGTCACCGGCCGGGTGCCGATGCGCTCGGCGCTGCGGATGCGCTTCTCCTACGGCCGCGTGGTGCCCTGGGTGCACAAGCACGAGGGCCGGACGGTGGCGGTCGCCGGACCCGACTCCGTGTGGTTCGACACGGAGATCGACACCTACGGCAAGGCGCTGACCACGTACGCGGACTTCACGGTCGCCCCGGGTGACCGGATCGCCTTCACGATCTCGTGGGAGCCCTCGCACAAGCAGCCGCCGCCGCTTCCGGAGCCGGAGCAGTCGCTGGAGGCGACGGAGGACTTCTGGCGCGAGTGGGTCGAGCACTGCACGTACCACGGCCCGTACCGCGAGGCGGTGGTCCGCTCGCTGATCACCCTGAAGGCCCTGACGTACGCCCCCACGGGCGGCATCGTCGCGGCCCCCACCACCTCGCTGCCCGAGGACATCGGCGGCGTGCGCAACTGGGACTACCGCTACACGTGGCTGCGGGACGCGGCGATCACCCTGTCCTCGCTGCTGCGCACCGGCTACCGCGAGGAGGCCCGCGCCTGGCGCGAGTGGCTGCTGCGCGCGGTCGCCGGCGACCCGGAGAACCTGCAGATCATGTACGGCATCGCCGGTGAGCGCGAGCTGGGCGAGGCCGAGCTGGACTGGCTGCCCGGCTACGAGGGCTCGGCCCCGGTCCGGGTCGGCAACGGCGCCGCGCACCAGCTCCAGCTGGACGTGTACGGCGAGGTCACCGAGGCCCTGCACCTGGCGCACATGACGGGTCTGGCCCGCAACGACTACGCCTCCCTGCTCCAGCTGAAGCTGATCAGCTACCTGGAGGGCCACTGGCAGGACCCGGACGAGGGGATCTGGGAGGTGCGCGGGCCGCGCCGGCACTTCGTGCACTCCAAGGTGATGGCCTGGGTGGCGGTGGACCGCACCATCAAGCTGATCGAGTCCGGTGACGCGGACGGCCCGCTGGAGCGCTGGCGCGAACTGCGCGACGACATCCACCGGGACGTGTGCGAGAAGGGCTACGACGAGGAGCGCAACACCTTCACCCAGTCCTACGGCTCCAAGGAGCTGGACGCGTCCTTGCTGCTCATCCCGCAGATGGGCTTCCTGCCGCCGGACGACAAGCGGGTCATCGGCACCATCGAGGCGATCCAGCGCGAGCTGTCCACCCCGGACGGGTTCATCCTGCGCTACCCGACCGAGGGCCAGGACGCGGGCGTCGACGGTCTGCCCGGCGACGAGGGCGCGTTCCTCGCGTGCTCGTTCTGGATGGCGGACGACCTGGCGATGATCGGCCGGGTGGACGAGGCCCGCCGGCTGTTCGAGAAGCTGCTCGCCCTGCGCAACGACCTCGGTCTGCTCGCCGAGGAGTGGGACCCGCGCCTGAAGCGCCAGGTGGGCAACTTCCCCCAGGCCTTCAGCCACGTCCCGCTGATCGACACCGCGCTGCGGCTTACGGCGTCGGGGGCCTACGGCGGCTGAGCCGCCCCCGCACGGCGCCCCGTGGTCCCCGCACCGCCGCCGGACCACGGGGGCGCCGTGCCGTGCCCGGCGGGCCGGTGCCCGTCGTTCTCCCTCCCCCCGCCCTGCGGCCTCGCGTCCCCCGGGCACCGCGGCCTCCGCGGCCTCGCGGAGGTGTCACCTGAACGTGTCCACGGGTAGCGTCCGCCGCATGGACAGCCGCACGGACCACCGATTCGACACCCAGGGCGCGGGGATCACCGTGCAGCGGGCCCTCGAACTGCCCGGGCTGCGCAGCGGGCTGCCGGAGACCGTGGCGGGCGCGGACCGGCTGGGTCGGACCGTGCGCTGGGTGCACGCGGGCGAGGTGCCGAACATCGCCTCACTGCTCAAGGGCGGCGAACTGCTGCTGACCACCGGGTACGGCCTGGGCAGCCGCCCGGCCGAGCAGCGGGCGTTCGTGCGCACGCTCGCCGAGCGGGGCATCGCCGCCCTGGTGGTGGAGCTGGGCCCGCGCTTCACCCGACTGCCGGCCGCCCTGGTGGACACCGCCCGCGCCGCCGGACTGCCGCTGGTCCAGCTGCACCGCGAGGTGCCGTTCGTCGCCGTCACCGAGGAGATCCACACCGAGATCGTCAACGGGCACTACGCGCTGCTCCAGCGGGCCGAGGAGGTGCACCGCCGCTGCACCGGGGCGCTGCTGGACGGGGGCGGGGTGCCGCAGGTGCTGGAGGTCCTGGCCGGCTTCGGCGACAACCCGGTGTTCCTGGAGACGGCGGACGGCCGGCTGCTGTACGCCGCCGGGGCCGGACCCGAGGGCACGGACCCGCTGCAGGTGTGGGAGGGGCTGCGCGGCCCGCACAAGGACGCGCCGCCGCCGGCGGGCTCGGTGCTGGTGGACGTGCCCGGCGGCGGGCCCGGGGCCGGTTCGGTGCGGGCCCGTCTGGTGCTGCTGCCGGTCCGCTCGCCGCTGGCGGCGGTGCACCGGATCGCCGCCGAGCGGGCCGCGGGCACCCTGGCGGTGGTGCTGATGCAGGCCCGGCAGGAGGAGGAGCTGGCGGCGCGCGGGCGCGGCGACTTCCTCACCGATCTCGCCGAGGGCCGCGTCACGGCGCAGGATGCCCCGGCGCAGGCCCGTGTCCTCGGCTTCAGGCCCGGCGACGGCCCGCTGCTCCCGGTCGTCATGCGCGTCGGCGACCCCCTCCCCCTCGACGGCACCGCCCGCGCGGGCGGTGCCGGGGACGGGAGCGGCTGGGCGGTGCTCGCCCGCGCGGTCGCCGAGGAGCTGGCCTCGGTGGGCGTACCGGCGCTGCTGGGGGTGCGGCCGGTCGAGGGCCGGGTGCCGGTGCTGCTCGGACTGCGCGCGCAGGCGGACCGGCCGGCGGTCGCGGACCGGGTGGCGGCGGCGCTGCGGGCGGGCGCCGAGCGGGCCGGGATGCGGCGTCCGGACGCCCCGCCGCCGGTCGTGGTGGTCGGGGCGGCCGGTGACTGGGCGACCGCGTCGGCCGGGCTGAGGCACGCGGCGGAGACGGCGACCGCGGCCCGGGGACTGCCCGACCGCCCCTGGTACGACGCCCGCCGCCTCGACATCGACCTGCTGCTGTGGCGGCTGCGCGACCATCCCGGCCTCGCGGCCTTCGTGGACCGGGCGATCGGCCCGCTGCGCGACCACGACGACCGCGCCAGGCCGCCCCTGCTGCCGACCCTGGAGACCTACCTGGCGCACGCCGGCCGCAAGGCCGAGACCGCCCGCGAACTGCACCTCAACCGCCAGACCCTGTACAACCGGCTCGCCCGCATCGGGGAGTTGCTGGGCACCGACCTCGACGACCCGCAGACCGTGCTGGCGCTGAGCCTGGCCCTGCGCGCCCGCCGGCACGTGGTCCAGGCACCCGGCCCGGCTCAGGCGAGCGGCCGGGGCTGGGTGAGCTCGTCGTAGACGCTGAGCACGTGCGCGACCGTCTCCTCCTCGGTCGGCCAGGTCGCCGTCTGCCTGACGCTCCGCTCGCGCAGCAGTTCCCGCCGCCGCGGGTCCGCGAGCAGGCGTACGACGGCGCCCGCGAGGACCTCCGCGTCGCCGTACGGGACGAGTTCGGCGGCGTCGCCCACCAGCTCCGGGACGCCGCCGACGGCGGTGGCGACGAGCGGTACGCGCGCGTGCAGCGCCTCCTGGGCGAGCAGGGAACGCGCCTCCCACCTGCTGGTCAGCACCACCAGGTCGGCAGCGGTGAGCAGTTCGGGCACGTCCTCGCGCCGTCCGACGAGCCGTACCGGCAACTCCTCGTCCTCGATGCGCCGTTGCAGCACCGACCGCAGCGGTCCCTCCCCGGCGACGATCACCAGGGGGACGGGGTCGAGGTCCCGCCACGTCCGCGCCGCGTCCAGCAGGACCTCGTGGCCGCCCTGCCGGTCCAGGGAGCCGACCGCCATGAGCAGCGGGCGTCCGGTGGCGCCGAGGTCGGCGCGGACCTTGGAGCGCAGCCGGTCGGGGTCGGCGGGGTCGACGGGCGGGCGCCGCCCGGGCAGGGTCACCGCGGCGAGCCGGGCGTCCCGCGCGCCGGTCCGGCGTGCCCGGTCCACCAGGTCGGAGGTGGTGCCGAGGACCACGGCGGCCGCCCGCGCCACGCGCCGCTCCAGCAGCCGCAGCAGGTGCGCCCGCGCCCCCTCCGCCCGGACGCGGTTGTGCCAGGTCACCACCAGGGGGGTGTTGCGTCCGCCGAGCGCGAGCACGGCGCGGAAGGCCGCGTGCAGGCCGTGCGCGTGCACCAGGTCGGCCTCCGCGCAGGCCGCCCGGAGCGCGGCCACGGAGGCCGGGTCGCCGCTGCGCGGCACGTGCACGTGCTCGGCGCCGGCCCCGGTGAAGTCGTGGGCGCGGTCGGCCTCCGCGGGGGCGCACACCCTGACCCGCACGCCCCTCGAGACGAGGCCCTCGGTCAGGGAGCGCACGTGCGCACTGCTGCCGGCGCTGCCCCCGCCCAGCACCTGCACGGTGCGCAGCGGCGTCTGGCCGTGCGGTGCGTTGCTGCTCACGGGGCTCACGGGCCGGGGCTCCTGATGTGGCGCGGGGCGGTCGCGGGGGAACGTACAGAAGGTAGCGGGTGCAGCGGGCGCGGAGGGCGCGAAGGACGTGCCGCGCGCCTGCCGCGCGGACCGCGTTCTCCGTCAAGCATGCCAGGACACAGGGGCGTTGCGGGAGATCCGGCCCGGCACAGCGTGCGGCGGCCGGGGCCACGCGCCGGGGCGCATCACCCGGCCGGGTGAGGGGGCCCGGTCCGGCCGAGCCGTCCCGTTCTCCCCTCCCCCACCGCGTCCCGAGGTGGACACCCACAGCACCCGCGCCCGCGCTCCCACCCGGTCCCGGTGCCCGGCGGCGGCCGCGACGGCGACGGCGACGGCGTGCGCGGGCGGGCCCGCCCGCCGCCCGCGACGACGGCGGTGCCGGGTACCGCGCCCGGGCCCCGGCAGCGCGCCCGCGACCGGGCCGGCGGCGGGCCGGTGTGCTCATGCCGTCGCCGTACGGGGGCCCGGGGATCGCGCGGAGGGGGCGCGGTGCCCCCTTCACGGCGCCCCTACGGGATTCCCGGAGCCGTGGCCACGCACCAGCCGAGCCCCGGCAGGGACAGGGTTCCGGACGGGGCGTCGACGGCGCCCTCCCCGCCTCGGGCGTCCAGGAGGCTGCGGGCACCGCGGCCACCGCGGGCGCGGTGGCGAAGTTGAGTCCGACCGCGACGGCGGCTCCCCCTGCGGGATCGGTGAGGGTGTAGCCGAGCACGGCGTCGTCCAGGGTGTGGACCTCCGTCCGCGCCCGCACCAGCCAGGGGTTGCGCCGGCGCAGGCCCACCAGGGTCCGGTGGAGCCGCTCCGCGCCCAGCCGGTCGGGGCCGAGGTCCGCGGGGTCGGCCGGGAACGCCGGGCGGACGGCGTCGTCCCCGCCCGCTCGGTCCTCCTTGACCCCCTGCCAGGCGCGCTCGTCGCCGGCGTACACGGACGGGACGCCGCCGACGGTGAACAGCACGGCGAGGGCGTGTGCCAGGTGCCGGGGCTCGCGCAGCCTGCTGGCGATCCGGGTGACGTCGTGGTTGCCGACGAACGTCTGCGGCACGAAGGTGCCGAGCATGGCGTTGTGGCGCGTGAGCGCCCAGGCCAGTTCGTGCGGGTTGACGTCGTTGAGCGAGCTCCAGATCGCCTTCCACAGCTCGTACTGGGTGACGGAGTCCAGGCCGCCCTCCGTGACGTACGCGGCGTAGTCCCCGTGGATGACCTCCCCGCTGAACCACGCCCCGGGGTGCCGGACCCGCACCCGGTCGGTGACGGTGCGCCAGAAGGGCGGCGGCACGGCGTACGCGGCGTCCAGCCGCCAGCCGGCCACGCCCCGGTCGAGCCAGTACTCCAGGACGGAGACCACGTGGTCGGCGACGGCGGGGCTGGAGTGGTCGAGGGCGACCAGGTGGCGGTGCCCCTCGAAGGTGCGAAAGTCGTCGCCGTCGGGCACGAACCAGTCCGCGTACGGCGAGGCGGCACCGTTCCGCAGCACGTCGGCGAACGGTCCGAAGGACCGGCCCACGTGGTTGAAGACCCCGTCCAGCAGGACCCGTACGCCGCGCTCGGCCGCGCGCGCGACCAGCTCGGCCAGATCGTCCTCGGTGCCCAGGCGGGGGTCGATCCGGAAGTGGTCGACCGTGTCGTAGCCGTGCGTCTCGGCGGCGAAGACCGGGCCGAGGGCGAGGCCGTTGCAGCCCAGCCCGAGCAGGTGGTCCAGCCAGTCGGCCAGGGCCGGCAGCCGGTGGCGCGGCGGCTCGCCCGGGGGCAGGGCGGCGCGTTCGGCACCGAGGAAGCCGAGGGGGTAGACGTGCCACCAGATGGCGTGGTCGGACCAGGGCACGGAAGCCTCCGTCAGCGGGTTCGGGCCGGGCGGCCGGAGCGGCCGCCCGGTGGGTCGGCGAGGCGGTCCACCGGGTGCGCGACGGGCGGCACCTGCCCCTGCCGTCCGCCACGGTGGTGCTCAGGCCTCGGCACGGGCCGTGGCCAGCAGTTCCTCGGCGTGGGCCCGGGCCGCCTGCGAGTCCTCCTGGCCGGCCAGCATCCGGGACAGCTCCCGGACCCGTTCCTCGCCCTCGAGCACCTTCACACCGGACCGGGTGACGGACCCGTCGTTCGTCTTCTCCACCAGCAGGTGCCGGTCGGCGAACGCGGCGACCTGCGGGAGGTGGGTGACGACGACGACCTGCGCGGTCCTGGCGAGCTTCGCCAGGCGCCGCCCGATCTCGACGGCCGCCTTGCCGCCGACACCGGCGTCGACCTCGTCGAAGAGGTACGTCGGCACCGGGTCCGTGCCCGCGAACACGACCTCCACGGCCAGCATCACGCGCGACAGCTCGCCGCCGGAGGCGCCCTTGGCGATGGGCCGCGGCGGCGCTCCCGGATGCGGGGCGAGCAGCAGTTCCACCTCGTCCACGCCCGACGGCCCGTACGCGACCGTGCGCCCACCGACCTCGACGCCTTCGGGGTCCTCGGTCTGCCGGATGTCGAAGGACACCCGCGCGTGCGGCATCGCCAGCGAGGCCAGCTCGGCGGTCACCGCGGCGGCGAACCGCCCGGCGGCCTCCGCCCGCGCGTCCGTCAGGGCCTGCGCGAGGGCACCCAGCTCGACGCGCAGCGCGTCCCGTTCGGCGGTCAGCTCCTCGATCCGCTCGTCGTCGCCGTCGAGTTCGGTGAGCCGCGCGGCGCTGTGCTCGGCCCAGGCGAGCACCGCGCCCACGTCGGCGCCGTACTTGCGGGTGAGGGCGTTGAGCGCGGCCCGGCGCTCCTCCACGGCGGCCAGCCGCAGCGGATCGGCGTCCAGGTCGTCGGCGTATCCCGCCAGCTCGCCGGCGACGTCGCCCACCAGGATGCCGATCTCCCCGATCCGGTCGGCCAGCGAGGCCAGCGCCGGATCGTGGGACCGCACGGCCTCCAGCGCCCGGCCGGCGCCCGCCACCAGGGTCGAGGCGTCGATGCCCTCGGGGTCCTCGGGGTTGCCCGCGAGGGCGGCGTGCGCGACGGTGGCGGCGGACGCCAGGGCCTCGGCGTGCCCCAGCCGCTCCGCCTCCTCGGCCAGCTCCACGTCCTCCCCGGCCCGGGGCTCCACGGCGGCGATCTCGTCCAGGCCGTAGCGCAGCATGTCGGCTTCCTGGGCGCGCTCACGGGCGCGCGTGACGATCTCCTCCAGCTCGGCGGAGACGGTCCGCAGCCGCCGGTGGGCCTCGGCGTATTTGGCCAGCGGCCCGGCCACGGCGTCACCGGCGTACCGGTCGAGCGCCTGTCGCTGCCGGGACAGCTTCAGCAGCCCCTGCTGGTCGGTCTGCCCGTGCACGGCCACCAGGTCGTCGGCCAGCTCGGCGAGCAGTCCCACGGGCACGCTGCGCCCGCCCAGGTGCGCCCGGGAGCGGCCCTCGGCGGACACGGTGCGGCTGATCAGCAGGGCCCCGTCGTCCAGCTCGGCCCCGGCCTCCTCGGCGCGTACGACGGCGGCGGCGTCCGCGGGCACGGCGATCCGCCCCTCCACGACCGCCTTCCCGGCCCCGATCCGTACGAGCGCCGGGTCCGCCCGCCCGCCGAGCAGCAGTCCCAGGCTGGTGACCACCATGGTCTTGCCCGCGCCCGTCTCACCGGTGACGGCGGTGAACCCCGGCGACAGCTCCACGACGGCGTCGTCGATGACCCCGAGTGACCGTATCCGCATTTCCTCCAGCACGGAACAGACCATACGAGGTCCGGGCGGGAGAGTGCACACGGCCCGCCCGCGCCACTGCGGGGAGTGCCCCCGCGGTGGCGCGCGGCACCCGCACCGCCGGCGGAACCGGAGGCGGCACGCGCGGACGGCCGGGGCCTTCCGTCCGGAGCGGGCCGGACCCCGCGGGGGTCCGGCCCGCTCCGGACGCGGGCCCTAGTGGGGCGCCCCCCGCCACCCGGCGACGGGCAACGCGAACTTCGCCACCAGCCGGTCCGTGAACGAGGCGTGGTGCAGCCGGGCCAGCCGCACCGGCACGGCACCCCGCCGCACCTCCACCCGCGCCCCGGGCGGCAGTTCGACGGTGCGCCGCCCGTCGCACCACAGCACCCCCGGCGGGATGTGCGGCAGGACCTCCACGGCGAGCACCGAGTCCGGCGAGGTGACCAGCGGCTTGGCGAACAGCGCGTGCGCGGAGATCGGCACCATCAGCAGCGCCTCCACCTCCGGCCACACCACGGGCCCCCCGGCGGAGAAGGCGTACGCGGTGGACCCGGTCGGCGTGGACAGGACGATCCCGTCGCACCCGAAGCCCGTCACCGGCCGCCCGTCGATCTCCAACACGACCTCCAGCAGCTTCTCGGCGCCGGCCTTCTGCACGGCCGCCTCGTTCAGCGCCCAGTCGGTGTGCACGATGTCGCCGTTGCGGTGCACGACGACGTCGACGGTCATCCGTTCCTCGACCTCGTACGACCGCGCCACCACCCGGTCCACCACCCGGTCGAGGTCGTCCCGCTCGGCCTCGGCCAGGAAGCCGACGCGCCCGAGGTTGACGCCGAGCATCGGCACCCCGGAGGCCCGCGCGAACTCGGCGCCGCGCAGCAGCGTGCCGTCGCCGCCGAGGACGATCAGCAGTTCACAGCCGTCGAGGCACTGCGGTGTCGCCTCCGTGACGAGTTCCACCTCGCCGGACAGGGGCAGGTCGCGCGCCTCCTCCTCCAGCACCCGCACTCCGATGCCGGACCGCTGTAGTCCCTTGACCACGAGCTCCGCGCTGCGGATCGCCGCGGGCCGCCCGGTGTGGGCGAGCAGGAAAACAGTACGCGCTCGGTTCTGTGTCAACGCGGCCCCTCCGCCACTGCTCGGTCGACGTCGGCCGGGTCCGGTGCGGGAGCACCGGCTCGCAGCCAGAGAAAGTACTCGACATTGCCCGACGGGCCGGGCAGCGGGCTCGCGGTGACGCCCCGCACCCCGAGCCCCAGCTCCCAGGCCCGCCCGGCCACCGCCCGCACGGCCTCCGCCCGCAGCTGCGGGCTCCGTACGACCCCCCCGCTGCCGAGCCGCTCCTTGCCCACCTCGAACTGCGGCTTGACCATCATCACCAGGTCGGCGTCCGGCCCGACGCACCGCTTCAGGGCGGGCAGCACCAGGCCGAGCGGGATGAAGGACAGATCACCCACGACAAGGTCCACCGGCTTCCCGTCGATCACCTCCAGCGTCAACTCCCGTACGTTCGTACGGTCCTTGACGGTGACGCGTTCATCTTGCCGCAGGGACCAGGCGAGTTGGCCGTATCCGACGTCCACGGCGACGACGTGCGCGGCGCCCGCGCGCAGCAGGACGTCGGTGAAGCCCCCGGTGGACGCGCCGGCGTCCAGCGCGCGCCGGCCCGCGACGACGAGCCCCTGCGGGACGAACGCCTCCAGCGCTCCGGCGAGCTTGTGCCCGCCGCGGGAGACGTAGTCGGGGTCGCTGTCGTCGGCCCGGACCACGATCGCCGCCGCGGTCTCCACCTGTGTGGCCGGCTTGGTCGCCACGGTCCTGCCGACGGTGACCCGCCCGGCGGCGATGAGCTGGCTGGCGTGCTCCCGCGAACGCGCGAGCTTCCGGCGGACCAGCTCCGCGTCCAGACGGCGGCGTGCGACTCCTGCCACGTTCGGTTCAGCTCCTGCTCTGGTGGTGCGGCGGCGGGGGCCCCGGAGGTCCCGGGCGGACGTCGAGCGCGGTGAGCGCGTCGCGCAGCCCCCGGTGCACATCCTCGTACACCTCCAGGTGTCCGTCGGTGGCCAGGTGGTCGGCGTCGGCCAGCCGCTCCAGCCCGGCGTCCACCCCGGCGTCGCCCGTGGGGGTGCGCGGGACGTTCAGGGGGGCGGGGGCGGCGGGGTCGTCCTCCCGCGGCGCCCGCGCCCCCTCCCCGGGGGTCTCCGTCTGCGGTGCCGAGTCGTTCATGCCCAGACGCTACCTCGAACCGCCGGGGTACCGTCACGGCCGATGGCCACGATCGGGGAGTGCCGCGCCGCGCTGGGACGGCTCCCGCGGAACGTGCGGGGCGCCGGGGGCGACGTCCGCGCGGCCGCCGCCCTGGGGCCGCTCGGTGAGCCGCCACGTCACCGGCCTGGACGCCAGCTTCACCGGCCGGCCGGCGGCCGGATCGGGTGGACGGCATCCGTCCCGGGCCGCCGCGCGCGGGGCCCGGACAGGGCTCGCCGTGGCCGGCGACGGCCTGGTGGCCCTGGTGGGCGGCGGGCCGGACTCCGCGACCACCCGGAGGCGGGCGCGGCCGGAGGCGGCCTGGTGGACCTGCTCCGGCTCAGGAAGCTGCCGTGACCCTCGCCGTGCGCCTCCTGCGGGCCGCCGGCACCACCAGCGGGGTCCCGGTCTCGGGGTCGTCGATGACCTGGCAGCGCAGCCCGAAGACCTCCTCGACCAGCTCGGCCGTCACGATGTCGTCCGGGGCGCCCTGGGCGATCACCCGTCCGCCGCGCAGGGCGACGAGGTGGGTGGCGTACCGGGCGGCGTGGTTGAGGTCGTGCAGGACGGCGACCAGGGTCCGGCCCCGGTTCTCGTGCAGCTCCGCGCACAGGTCGAGGACGTCGATCTGGTGCTGGATGTCGAGGTAGGTGGTCGGCTCGTCCAGGAGCAGCAGCGGGGTCTGCTGGGCGAGCGCCATCGCGATCCACACGCGCTGCCGCTGGCCGCCGGACAGCTCGTCCACGTACCGGTCGGCGAGTTCGGCGACCCCGGTCTGCGCCATGGACTCGCGCACGACCCGCTCGTCCTCGGCGGACCACTGGCGCAGCAGGCCCTGGTGCGGGTAGCGGCCGCGGCCCACCAGGTCGGCGACCGTGATGCCCTCCGGCGCGATGGAGGACTGCGGCAGCAGGCCCAGGGTGCGGGCGACCTTCTTCGCCGGCAGGGACTGGATGGCCTGCCCGTCGAGCAGGACCCGGCCCCCGCTCGGCTTCAGCATCCGCGACAGGGCCCGCAGGAGCGTCGACTTGCCGCACGCGTTCGGGCCGACGATCACCGTGAAGGACCGGTCGGGGATCTCCACCGACAACCGCTCGGCGATGACCCGCTGGTCGTAGGCGAGGGTGACGTTCTGGGCGGACAGGCGGTTCACAGTGCTCCTCGGGGTGTTCGCGTTCGTGCCGCTCATATCCGGCCCGCCCGGCGCTCGGCGACCAGCAGCCACAGCAGGTAGCCGCCGCCCAGCACGCCGGTGACCACGCCCACGGGCAGCTGGTCGGCGCCGAAGGCGCGCTGCGAGGCCCAGTCGGCGGCGACCAGCAGGGCGGCGCCCATGCACAGGGAGGGCACCAGGTTCGGGCCGGGCGAGCGGGTCAGGCGCCGGGCGAGCTGCGGGGCGGTCAGCGCGACGAAGCTGACGGGCCCCGCGGCGGCGGTGGCGGCGGCGGTGAGCAGGACGGCGCAGACCATCGCCACCAGCCGGACGCGCTGCACGCGCACCCCGAGGGCGTTGGCGGTGTCGTCGCCCATCTCCAGCATCCGCAGGCCGCGCGCGTGGACGAGGACCACCGGGAAGAGCACGGCGCACAGCCCGAGCAGCGGCCGCACCTGGTCCCAGTCGCGGCCGTCGAGGGAACCGGTCATCCACACCACCGCACGCGTCGCGTCGACCAGGTCGGCCTTGGTGAGCAGGTAACCGTTGACGGCCGTGGCGATCGCGGAGACGCCGATACCGACCAGGACGAGCCGGTACCCGTGCACCCCCTGCTTCCAGGCGAGGACGTAGATGGCGGTGCCGGTCAGCAGGCCGCCGGCCAGCGCGCCGGCGGTGACCTGGGCGGGGCTGCCGGACATGAGCACGATGACGACCAGCGCGCCGGCCGTCGACCCCTGCGACAGGCCCAGGACGTCCGGGCTGCCCAGCGGGTTGCGGGAGACCGACTGGAACAGCGCGCCGCCCAGGCCGAGCGAGGCGCCGACCAGCAGGCCGACCAGGACGCGGGGCAGGCGCAGCTCGTTGACGATGAAGTCCTGGTAGGCGGTGCCGTCTCCGGCCAGGGTGCGCAGCACGTCGGCCGCCGGGATCTTCGCGTCGCCGGTGCCGATCAGGGCCACGCCCGCGGCGCCGGCGGCGGCCAGCAGCAGCACGACGGCGGTCAGGGCGCGGACGTCCAGGCGCACCGACAGCCCGCCCGGGGTGCGCACGGCTCGGGTGGTCCGTCCGGTCTTCACAGCTGGGCCGTCCTGCGTCGTCGTACGAGAAGGATGAACACCGGACCGCCGATGATCGCGGTGACGATGCCGACCTGGAGTTCCGAGGGCCGGGCGACGACCCGGCCGAGGACGTCGGCGCCGAGCAGCAGCACCGGCGACAGGACCGCGGCGTACGGCAGGATCCAGCGCAGGTCGGGCCCGGTGAAGGAGCGCACGGCGTGCGGAACCATCAGGCCGATGAACACGATCGGGCCGCAGGCGGCGGTCGCGGCGCCGCACAGCACGGTGGCGGCCAGCATGGCCAGTGCGCGGGTGCGGCCCAGGTGGGCGCCGAGGGCGCGGGCGGTGTCGTCGCCCATCGCCATGGCGTTCAGCGGCCGGGCGAGCCCGAGCGCGAGCAGGGTCCCGGCCGCGAGGAACGGCAGGACCTGCACGATGGTCGAGTCCGTGGCCGAGGCGAGCGAACCGACCGTCCAGAAGCGCATCTTGCCCAGCGCCGCGCCGTCCATGATCATCACGGCCTGGAGGTAGCCGTAGAGGGCGGCGCTGACGGCGGTCCCGGCGAGCGCGAGCCGCACCGGTGTGGCGCTGCGGCTGCCGCCGAGGAACCACACCAGCGCCCCCACCGCCGCCGCCCCGCCGAAGGCGAACCACACGTAGCCGGTGAGACTGGTGACGCCGAAGCAGGTGAGGGCCGTGACGACGGCGGCGGAGGCGCCGGCGTTGATGCCGAGCAGCCCGGGGTCGGCCAGCGGATTGCGGGTGAGCGCCTGCAGCACCGCCCCGGACAGGCCGAGCGCGGCCCCGGCCAGCAGGCCGAGGACGGTCCGCGCGAGCCGCTGGTCCACGACGACGTCCCCGTAGGTCCCTGTGTCGTGGAACAGACCGTGCCAGACCTGGTCCGGCGACAGGGCCTTCGCCCCGATCGCGATGCTCACCGCGGCGACGAGCACCAGGAGCACGGCGCCGGCGAGGAGCCCGAGCACCCGCGCCGCCCGGCGGGTCGGGGGCGCGGGGGCGGTCTCCGCGCGCTGTTCCGGAGGACTGTCGACCAACACGAGGTTAGGTTAGCCTACCCTCCCATCCCTTCACGATGTCCGGTGCCGGTGAACAGGCCCCGGGCGGACGGAAGCCGGCGTCACAACCCGAGCTTGGCCAGGGCCTTCCCCGCGTCGAGCGCACACGCCCCGTTCCCGGCCGCCGTCCAGGCCGCGGCGCACAGCGCCCGCAGCCCGTCCAGGGCCTTCCCGTCGCCGTCCAGTTCCAGTTCCTCCCGCCCGGCCGACGCCGTCCACCCTCCGCAGCGGAACCGGCCGCCCTCCCCGGCGACCTCCGGCTGACCGCCGAGCAACCCGCGCAGATCGGCGTCCACGAACGTGGGCCGGTGCCGTGGCGGCGCGGCGAGCAACCGGGCGCCGTCGGTGACGCCGGTGAGCACCAGCAGCGAGTCCACCCCGCCGTTGAACGCCCCCTCGATGTCCGTGTCCAGCCGGTCCCCCACCACCAGGGGCCGCTCGGCACCGGTCCGGATGACCGTCTCCCGGTGCATGGGCGGCAGCGGCTTGCCCGCCACCTGCGGCTCGGCGCCGGTCGCGATCCGCACGACCTCGACGGCCGCCCCGTTGCCCGGCGCGATGCCGCGCCCGCTCGGGATCGTCAGGTCGGTGTTCGACGCGAACCACGGCACCCCCCTGGCCACGGCGTACGACGCCTCCGCCAACCGCGACCAGGTCAGGTCCGGTCCGCCGTACCCCTGCACGACCGCAACCGGATCGTCGTCCGCCGACTCCACGGGCACCAGACCGCGCTCACGCAGCGCCACCCGCAGCCCCTCACCGCCGATCACCAGCACCCGCGACCCGGCCGGCACCTGCTCACCGACCAGCCGCGCGACCGCCTGCGCCGAGGTGATGACGTCGTCCGCGCCCGTCGGTATGCCCAGCTCCGTCAGGTGACCGGCCACCACGTCCGGGGTCCGCAGCGCGTTGTTGGTGACGTACGCCAGGCGCATGCCGCCCTCACGGGCGCTCGCCAGTGAGTCGACGGCGTGCGCGATCGCCTTCCCGCCCGTGTACACCACCCCGTCCAGATCGAGCAGCGCCGTGTCGTACGCCTCGCTCAGGGGCCGTCCACTGCCCTCGGGCCTCGTCCTGACGCCCTGGCTCATTCCGCATCGCTCCTCGTTCGGCCGTCTTTCCCCCGATCATCCCGCACGCCGCCGTCGCACGTACGATGCCGGGATGAACTCAGCAGGTCACTCGGAGGCAACGGCGCACCGAGGCCTGGAACTCACCCCGTTCCGAGGCCTCCGCTACGACCCCGACCGGGTCGGCAGCCTGGCCTCCGTCACGTCCCCCCGTACGACGTCGTCGTCCGCCCCGACGGCCTGCACCACCTCCAGTCCGCCGACCCGCACAACGTCGTCCGGCTGATCCTCCCCCAGGCCGGCACGCCCAGCGCGCGCAACGACCAGGCGGCCGGCACCCTGCGCCGCTGGCTGGCCGAGGGCGTCCTGACCGTCGACGCGCAGCCCGCCCTGTACGTGTACGAGCAGCGGGACGGCGAGGGCGTGCTGCAGCGCGGGATCATCGGCGCCCTGCGCGTGTCGGAGCCGTCCGAGGGCGTGGTGCTGCCCCACGAAGACGTCATGCCGCCGGTGGTGGCCGACCGCGCGGCCCT
Organism: Streptomyces sp. TG1A-8; assembly: GCF_030499535.1. Classification (NCBI taxonomy): domain Bacteria; kingdom Bacillati; phylum Actinomycetota; class Actinomycetes; order Kitasatosporales; family Streptomycetaceae; genus Streptomyces; species Streptomyces sp. TG1A-8. The sequence continues at coordinate 5,512,584 of NZ_JASTLB010000001.1, read as the reverse complement.
GATGCGCGCCACCCGCGCGAACCTGGAACCGCTGCTGCTGACCTACCGCGGCGACGGCACGGCGGCCGAGGTCGTCGAGCGCACGGCGCGGCGTCCGCCACTGCTGGCCACGACCACCGAGGACGGCTTCCACCACCGACTGTGGTCCGTCACCGAACCCGCCGACCTCGCCCGCATACGGACGGACCTGGCCCGGCAGCAGGCCCTGATCGCCGACGGCCACCACCGCTGGGCCACCTACCGGCGGCTGCGCGCGGAGCACCCCTCCCCCAGCCCCTGGGACCACGGTCTGGTCCTGCTGGTCGACACCGCCCGCTACCCGCTGCGCGTACGCGCCATCCACCGCCTGCTGCACGGCCTTCCGGTCGCGGACGCGCTCAGGGCCGTGGACGGCCTGTTCCGGGTACGGCGCCTGGCGGCCCCGCTGCCCGAGGCGCTGCGGGCGCTGGCGGACGCGGCCGGCGCGGGCAACGCCTTCCTGCTGGCCGGCGACGGCGCCTTCCACCTGATCGACCGCCCGGACCCGGGCCTGCTGGCCCGGACCGTCCCGGCCGACCGCCCGGCCGCCTGGCGCCGTCTGGACGCCGCGGTCCTGCACGCCGCGCTGCTCGACCACGTCTGGCACGTCCCCGAGGACTCGCCCGCGCACGTCACGTACATCCACGACGCGGCCGCCACGGTCGCGAAGGCGGAGCGCGACGGCGGTACGGCCGTCCTGATGCACCCGGTCCGCGAGGACGTCGTCCGCGACCTGGCCCGCCAGGGCGTGACGATGCCCCGCAAGTCGACCTCGTTCGGCCCGAAGCCGGCTTCGGGCCTGGTGCTGCGGGCCCTGGACATCTGACCGGCGCGCGGCGTACGGGGCCCGGACACGCGAAAGGGCGGGACCCGTTCGGTCCCGCCCTTCCAGTCACCCGGTCACCGCCCGGACTCAGTCCCCGTGCCGCTCCTGCTCGGCGGCGTCCTGACCGGCGGGGCTCTCCTCGGCCGCGTGCTCGCCGCCGGCGTCGCGGCTCTCGGCCGCGGCTTCGGGTCCGGTCCCGGTCTTGATCCGGGGCTCGGTCCCGAGCTCGGTCCCGGGCTCGTCCTCGGTGTCGTCGAGGGCGTCGACGAACTCCACGCCGTCCAGCTCGGCGAGCCGGTCGGAAGCGTCCGTGCTGCCGTCCCGGTCGGCCTCGACGGCCTTGGCGAACCACTCCCGCGCCTCGCCCTCCCGGCCGGCGGCCAGCAGGGCGTCGGCGTAGGCGTAACGCAGGCGCGCGGTCCACGGCTGAACCGAGTGGGAGGCCAGCTCGGGGCTCTGCAGGGTCACGATGGCCGCGTCCAGCTGCCCCATGTCACGCCGGGCACCGGCCGCGACGAGCCGCATCTCGACCTGTCCGGCCTTGTCCAGCTTGTGCACCTCGGGGGCGCCGGCCATGTCCATGGCCCTCTCCGGCCGCCCGAGCCCACGCTCGCAGTCGGCCATCACGGGCCACAGGTCCACGCTGCCGGTCATGCGCCGCGCGGCCCGGAACTCGGCGAGTGCCTCGCTGTACTTCTGATTGGCGTACGCGGCGAACCCGGCGGCCTCGCGGACGGCGGCCACGCGGGACGCCAGGCGAAGGGCCACCCGGGAGTAACCGTAGGCGCCCTCGGGGTCCTCGTCGATGAGCCGCGCGACCATCACCAGGTTCTTGGCGACGTCCTCCGCGAGCGTCTTGGGCAGGCTCTGCAGTTCCTGCCGGACGTCCTTGTCGATCTCGTCGCCGGTGACGTCCTCGGGAATCGGCAGCCGCTTGATCGGCTCCCGGTCGCGGTCACGCTCGTCACGGAAGCGGCCACCGCCACCGCGCCGGTCGTCACGCCCGTCCCGGCCACCGTCCCGCCCGCGGAAACCACCGGGACGGCCACCCCGGTCGTCCCGGCCCCGGAAGCCCCCGCGGTCGTCACGACGGAACGGCGGACGCTCCCCACCACGGTCATCACGACGGTCGTCACGACGGAAGGACGGACGGTCCCCGCGGTCGTCACGACGGTCGTCACGACGGAAAGGCGGACGCTCCCCACCACGGTCATCGCGACGGAAGGACGGACGGTCGTCACGACGGAAAGAGGGACGCTCCCCACCACGGTCGTCACGACGGAAGGACGGACGTTCCCCGCGGTCGTCGCGACGGAAGGACGGACGGTCCCCACCACGGTCATCACGACGATCGTCACGACGGAAAGGCGGACGCTCCCCACCACGGTCATCACGACGGTCGTCACGGCGGAAGGACGGACGTTCCCCGCGGTCGTCGCGACGGAAGGACGGACGGTCCCCACCACGGTCATCACGACGATCGTCACGACGGAAAGGCGGACGGTCCCCACCACGGTCATCACGACGATCGTCACGACGGAAGGACGGACGGTCCCCACCACGGTCATCACGACGATCGTCACGACGGAAGGACGGACGGTCCCCACCACGGTCATCACGACGATCGTCACGACGGAAAGGCGGACGCTCCCCACCACGGTCATCACGACGATCGTCACGACGGAAGGACGGACGCTCCCCACCACGGTCATCACGACGATCGTCACGACGGAAGGACGGACGTTCCCCGCGGTCGTCGCGACGGAAGGACGGACGGTCCCCACCACGGTCATCACGACGATCGTCACGACGGAAAGGCGGACGCTCCCCACCACGGTCATCACGACGCGGCCCGCGATCGCGGTCGTCCCGTTGGAACGCCGGACGCGAACCCCGATCGCCCTCACGACGATCGTCCCTACGGCCGTAGCCGCTCCGCTCGCCGCGATCACCGCGACTGTCATCACGCCGGAAGCCACCGCGATCACCGCGGTTGTCGTCGCGCCGGCCGTAGCCACCGCGGTCGTTGTCGCGACGGAAGCCGCCACGGTCGCCGCGGTCACCACTGTCCCGTCGCCGCTGGTCGCGCTCCGGTCGATCGTCGGGAGAGTTGGTGGACATCGGTGACTCCTGTCTTCGGTATCACAAGCATTGTAAAAACAAAAGGACCCCCGGTCCCAGCTGAACGCTGGTGACCAGGGGTCCTCCAAAGATTGTTCGGCGGTGTCCTACTCTCCCACAGGGTCCCCCCTGCAGTACCATCGGCGCTGTGAGGCTTAGCTTCCGGGTTCGGAATGTAACCGGGCGTTTCCCTCACGCTATGACCACCGAAACCCTAATGGTTTCGAGCGAACAAGCACACTCTTCAGTTATGCGTTCTGCTCAAAGCCGGCAACGGTCGTTGCCTCAGAACTAACACAGTGGACGCGAGCAACTGAGGACAAGCCCTCGGCCTATTAGTACCGGTCACCTCCACACGTTACCGTGCTTCCAGATCCGGCCTATCAACCCAGTCGTCTACTGGGAGCCTTACCCCATCAAGTGGGTGGGAGTCCTCATCTCGAAGCAGGCTTCCCGCTTAGATGCTTTCAGCGGTTATCCCTCCCGAACGTAGCCAACCAGCCATGCCCTTGGCAGGACAACTGGCACACCAGAGGTTCGTCCGTCCCGGTCCTCTCGTACTAGGGACAGCCCTTCTCAAGACTCCTACGCGCACAGCGGATAGGGACCGAACTGTCTCACGACGTTCTAAACCCAGCTCGCGTACCGCTTTAATGGGCGAACAGCCCAACCCTTGGGACCGACTCCAGCCCCAGGATGCGACGAGCCGACATCGAGGTGCCAAACCATCCCGTCGATATGGACTCTTGGGGAAGATCAGCCTGTTATCCCCGGGGTACCTTTTATCCGTTGAGCGACGGCGCTTCCACAAGCCACCGCCGGATCACTAGTCCCGACTTTCGTCCCTGCTCGACCCGTCGGTCTCACAGTCAAGCTCCCTTGTGCACTTACACTCAACACCTGATTGCCAACCAGGCTGAGGGAACCTTTGGGCGCCTCCGTTACTCTTTAGGAGGCAACCGCCCCAGTTAAACTACCCATCAGACACTGTCCCTGATCCGGATCACGGACCCAGGTTAGACATCCAGCACGACCAGACTGGTATTTCAACGACGACTCCACACACACTGGCGTGCCTGCTTCACAGTCTCCCAGCTATCCTACACAAGCCGAACCGAACACCAATATCAAACTGTAGTAAAGGTCCCGGGGTCTTTCCGTCCTGCTGCGCGAAACGAGCATCTTTACTCGTAGTGCAATTTCACCGGGCCTATGGTTGAGACAGTCGAGAAGTCGTTACGCCATTCGTGCAGGTCGGAACTTACCCGACAAGGAATTTCGCTACCTTAGGATGGTTATAGTTACCACCGCCGTTTACTGGCGCTTAAGTTCTCAGCTTCGCCCCACCGAAATGGAGCTAACCGGTCCCCTTAACGTTCCAGCACCGGGCAGGCGTCAGTCCGTATACATCGCCTTACGGCTTCGCACGGACCTGTGTTTTTAGTAAACAGTCGCTTCTCGCTGGTCTCTGCGGCCACCCCCAGCTCAAGCAGCACATGCTCTCACCAGACGTGGCCCCCCTTCTCCCGAAGTTACGGGGGCATTTTGCCGAGTTCCTTAACCATAGTTCACCCGAACGCCTCGGTATTCTCTACCTGACCACCTGAGTCGGTTTAGGGTACGGGCCGCCATGAAACTCGCTAGAGGCTTTTCTCGACAGCATAGGATCATCCACTTCACCACAATCGGCTCGGCATCAGGTCTCACCCTGCATGAGCGGCGGATTTACCTACCACTCGGGCTACACCCTTACCCCGGGACAACCACCGCCCGGGATGGACTACCTTCCTGCGTCACCCCATCACTCACCTACTAACCGCTTGGTCCGGCGGCTCCACCACTTTCCATTCCCCGAAGGGTCCGGAACGGCTTCACGGCCTTAGCATCACGATGCTCGATGTTTGACGCTTCACAGCGGGTACCGGAATATCAACCGGTTATCCATCGACTACGCCTGTCGGCCTCGCCTTAGGTCCCGACTTACCCTGGGCAGATCAGCTTGACCCAGGAACCCTTAGTCAATCGGCGCAAACGTTTCTCACGTTTGTATCGCTACTCATGCCTGCATTCTCACTCGTCAACCGTCCACAACTACCTTCCGGTGCTGCTTCACCCGGCAGACGACGCTCCCCTACCCATCAACACACCCGTTGGGGCTATATATGTCAATGACACGACTTCGGCGGTACGCTTGAGCCCCGCTACATTGTCGGCGCGGAATCACTAGACCAGTGAGCTATTACGCACTCTTTCAAGGGTGGCTGCTTCTAAGCCAACCTCCTGGTTGTCTGTGCGACTCCACATCCTTTCCCACTTAGCGTACGCTTAGGGGCCTTAGTCGATGCTCTGGGCTGTTTCCCTCTCGACCATGGAGCTTATCCCCCACAGTCTCACTGCCGCGCTCTCACTTACCGGCATTCGGAGTTTGGCTAAGGTCAGTAACCCGGTAGGGCCCATCGCCTATCCAGTGCTCTACCTCCGGCAAGAAACACACGACGCTGCACCTAAATGCATTTCGGGGAGAACCAGCTATCACGGAGTTTGATTGGCCTTTCACCCCTAACCACAGGTCATCCCCCAGGTTTTCAACCCTGGTGGGTTCGGTCCTCCACGAAGTCTTACCTCCGCTTCAACCTGCCCATGGCTAGATCACTCCGCTTCGGGTCTTGAGCGTGCTACTAAAACGCCCTCTTCGGACTCGCTTTCGCTACGGCTTCCCCACCCGGGTTAACCTCGCAACACACCGCAAACTCGCAGGCTCATTCTTCAAAAGGCACGCAGTCACGAGAATGAAGAAAACTCCACTCCGACGCTCCCACGGCTTGTAGGCACACGGTTTCAGGTACTATTTCACTCCCCTCCCGGGGTACTTTTCACCATTCCCTCACGGTACTATCCGCTATCGGTCACCAGGGAATATTTAGGCTTAGCGGGTGGTCCCGCCAGATTCACACGGGATTTCTCGGGCCCCGTGCTACTTGGGTGTCTCTCCAACGAGCCGCTGACGTTTCGACTACGGGGGTCTTACCCTCTACGCCGGACCTTTCGCATGTCCTTCGCCTACATCAACGGTTTCTGACTCGTCCCACGGCCGGCAGACCGTGAAAGAGAGATCCCACAACCCCGCACACGCAACCCCTGCCGGGTCTCACACGTATACGGTTTAGCCTCATCCGGTTTCGCTCGCCACTACTCCCGGAATCACGGTTGTTTTCTCTTCCTGCGGGTACTGAGATGTTTCACTTCCCCGCGTTCCCTCCACACTGCCTATGTGTTCAGCAGCGGGTGACAGCCCATGACGACTGCCGGGTTTCCCCATTCGGAAACCCCCGGATCAAAGCCTGGTTGACGACTCCCCGGGGACTATCGTGGCCTCCCACGTCCTTCATCGGTTCCTGGTGCCAAGGCATCCACCGTGCGCCCTTAAAAACTTGGCCACAGATGCTCGCGTCCACTGTGCAGTTCTCAAACAACGACCAGCCACCCATCACCCCGGACCACCGTCCGAGTGCACTGGGGCCGGCACCTGAGGAAAAAAACCCATTCCCTCAGACACCCAACAGCGTGCCCGATCCAACCCCGCCCGAAGACCATGCGTTCCACGCCCTTACGAGCAGTACTAACAGCCCCCGACCCGAGAACCGAACCGAATAGTCAACGTTCCACCCATGAGCAACCGGCATCGGACACTCGCCGATGCACCGGCCTCTGACCGGGCCAGGCCCGGTAAGAAGTGCTCCTTAGAAAGGAGGTGATCCAGCCGCACCTTCCGGTACGGCTACCTTGTTACGACTTCGTCCCAATCGCCAGTCCCACCTTCGACAGCTCCCTCCCACAAGGGGTTGGGCCACCGGCTTCGGGTGTTACCGACTTTCGTGACGTGACGGGCGGTGTGTACAAGGCCCGGGAACGTATTCACCGCAGCAATGCTGATCTGCGATTACTAGCGACTCCGACTTCATGGGGTCGAGTTGCAGACCCCAATCCGAACTGAGACCGGCTTTTTGAGATTCGCTCCACCTCACGGTATCGCAGCTCTTTGTACCGGCCATTGTAGCACGTGTGCAGCCCAAGACATAAGGGGCATGATGACTTGACGTCGTCCCCACCTTCCTCCGAGTTGACCCCGGCGGTCTCCCGTGAGTCCCCAGCACCACAAGGGCCTGCTGGCAACACGGGACAAGGGTTGCGCTCGTTGCGGGACTTAACCCAACATCTCACGACACGAGCTGACGACAGCCATGCACCACCTGTACACCGACCACAAGGGGGACCCTGTCTCCAGGGTTTTCCGGCGTATGTCAAGCCTTGGTAAGGTTCTTCGCGTTGCGTCGAATTAAGCCACATGCTCCGCCGCTTGTGCGGGCCCCCGTCAATTCCTTTGAGTTTTAGCCTTGCGGCCGTACTCCCCAGGCGGGGCACTTAATGCGTTAGCTGCGGCACGGACAACGTGGAATGTTGCCCACACCTAGTGCCCACCGTTTACGGCGTGGACTACCAGGGTATCTAATCCTGTTCGCTCCCCACGCTTTCGCTCCTCAGCGTCAGTATCGGCCCAGAGATCCGCCTTCGCCACCGGTGTTCCTCCTGATATCTGCGCATTTCACCGCTACACCAGGAATTCCGATCTCCCCTACCGAACTCTAGCCTGCCCGTATCGACTGCAGACCCGGGGTTAAGCCCCGGGCTTTCACAACCGACGCGACAAGCCGCCTACGAGCTCTTTACGCCCAATAATTCCGGACAACGCTCGCGCCCTACGTATTACCGCGGCTGCTGGCACGTAGTTAGCCGGCGCTTCTTCTGCAGGTACCGTCACTTTCGCTTCTTCCCTGCTGAAAGAGGTTTACAACCCGAAGGCCGTCATCCCTCACGCGGCGTCGCTGCATCAGGCTTTCGCCCATTGTGCAATATTCCCCACTGCTGCCTCCCGTAGGAGTCTGGGCCGTGTCTCAGTCCCAGTGTGGCCGGTCGCCCTCTCAGGCCGGCTACCCGTCGTCGCCTTGGTGAGCCATTACCTCACCAACAAGCTGATAGGCCGCGGGCCCATCCTGCACCGCCGGAGCTTTCCAGAACCACAGATGCCCATGATCCTCATATCCGGTATTAGACCCCGTTTCCAGGGCTTGTCCCAGAGTGCAGGGCAGATTGCCCACGTGTTACTCACCCGTTCGCCACTAATCCCCTCCCGAAAGAGGTTCATCGTTCGACTTGCATGTGTTAAGCACGCCGCCAGCGTTCGTCCTGAGCCAGGATCAAACTCTCCGTGAATGCTCACCCCGGACCATGCAACCAGCACATCCGGTGCACACATCACGAGAGCGGAACAGCCGGGCGGAATAAGCCCAGCCGTTCACAGCGTCCTCGCTGTGTCTACTTCAAAGGAACCTCGACCATCGGAAAACAACCTCCGACGGACGGGGTATCAACATATCTGGCGTTGACTTTTGGCACGCTGTTGAGTTCTCAAGGAACGGACGCTTCCTTCGTACTCACCCTCACGGGCTTTCCTCCGGGCGCTTCCCTTCGGTCCTGCGTCTCCGACTCTACCAGATCCTTTTCGGGGTCTGATTCCCGGTCGGCGGGAAGTCTCAAAGCCTTCGGGCTTTCGCCCGTCGGCCTTTCGACATTCACTACGCTAGCGGATTCCCTCGACAACTCATAATCGAGTCCCGCGGATTCGATTTCGGGCGCGCGGACGCGTCGGAACCGACCCCGCTGAGGGGTGGAGCTAGGTAGTGGGTTGGCCGCTCCGGCTGCAGGCGATCGCCGTACCCGGTTCAGCGGCTCGGACTACATTACGCGTCTCCCAAGAGCGAGTCAACTCCGGCGCCGCCTCGGCGCATGGGCGCGGTACGGGCTGACCGTCGGGTCGTCGGCCACCCAGAAGCGCCACGGGTGGAGGTCGCCGCTTCCGCCCTCGCCGGCCACCCCGGTGCGCGGGCCGCTCCGTACCTGCCGGGCGGGGACGGCGGTGCCGGTCAGTATCCGCAGCGGGGTTTCCCCGGGTGCGCACGCGTCCGTGCCGTCGAGGGCACGGTCGATCGCCAGGGCGGTGGCGAGACGGGCCGGGCCTTTGGCCAGTTCCTTGTCGTTCCGGGCCGAGAGCCGACGGGTGCGGGCCAGCTCGGCGCCCTCGACGATCTCGCCGGCGCGGAGCAGGACCGCGCTCGCCCGGCCCTCGGGGCCGCACACCAGGTTCATGCAGTGCCACATGCCGTAGGTGAAGTAGACGTACACGTGTCCGGGCGGTCCGAACATCACCGCGTTGCGGGCGGTGCGGCCCCGGTAGGCGTGCGAGCCGGGGTCGTTCGGGCCGTCGTAGGCCTCGACCTCGGTGAGGCGGACGGCGATCGGGCCGTCGGGGGTCGTCCGGACCAGGGTGCGGCCGAGGAGGTCGGGAGCGACCTCCAGCACGGGGCGGTCGAAGAACTCCCGGGGCAGTGGCGTACGGTCCGTGGGCGCGATCATGCCGTCCGAGGGTAGTTGAGGCGGGGCGGGACGGGGACGGGGACGGAACCGGTCGCGGCCGGATCGCGTTCGTAGGGGTCGAGGGTCCATTCTCAAAGGGAGTGTCATGGCGTTCAAGAAGCTGCTCGCGAGCCTCGGGGCCGGCGGTGCCTCGGTCGAGACGGTGCTGACCGAGGACAACGTCGTGCCGGGCGGTGTCGTCCAGGGTGAGGTGCGGATCCAGGGCGGGTCGGTGAACCAGGACATCGAGGGGCTGTCCGTCGGCCTGCAGGCCCGGGTCGAGGTGGAGAGCGGCGACGAGGAGTACAAGCAGAGCATCGAGTTCACCAAGGTGCGCCTCGGTGGTGCCTTCGAGCTGCAGGCCGGGGCGGTGCACGCCGTGCCGTTCGGCCTGGAGATCCCGTGGGAGACGCCGGTGACGATGATCGACGGCCAGGCGCTGCGCGGGATGCACATCGGTGTGACCACCGAGCTGCAGATCGCCCGTGCGGTGGACTCCTCCGACCTGGACCCGATCAACGTGCATCCGCTGCCGGCGCAGCAGGCGATCCTGGACGCCTTCGTCCAGCTCGGCTTCCGCTTCAAGAACGCGGACATGGAGCGCGGCCACATCCGGGGCACCCGGCAGCGGCTGCCGTTCTACCAGGAGATCGAGTTCTTCCCGCCGTCGCAGTACCGGGGTCTGCACCAGGTCGAGCTGAGCTTCGTGGCCGACGAGCACGCGATGGACGTCGTGCTGGAGATGGACAAGAAGCCGGGTCTGTTCGGCGAGGGCTCGGACACCTACCGGTCCTTCCAGGTCGGTCTGCACGACTTCCACGGGACCGACTGGGCGGCGTACCTGAACCAGTGGCTGTCCGAGGTCGGCAGCAGGCGGAACTGGTTCTAGGCTCGGGACCCACTGATTCCGTTGATCGATCAGGAGGTACCGAGGTGACCGAGCTCAAGCGGCGGCCGCTCCCCCACGACTTCCATCCGCCCGTGCCGTCGTTCACGGTGACGAGTGCGGACGTCGAGGAGGGGGCGACGCTCAAGGGCGCCCAGGTCCAGGCGGAGGGGAACACCTCGCCGCACCTGCGGTGGGAGGGCTTCCCCGCGGAGACCAGGAGTTTCGCCGTGACGTGCTACGACCCCGACGCGCCGACCGGCAGCGGGTTCTGGCACTGGGTGGTGTTCGACATCCCGGCCTCGGTGACGGAGCTGCCGGCCGGTGCGGGCAGCGGCGGGTTCGAGGGCCTGCCCGAGGGCGCGGTGCACGCGCGGAACGACTACGGGACGAAGGACTTCGGCGGCGCCGCCCCGCCGCCCGGGGACGGCCCGCACCGGTACGTCTTCACGGTCTACGCGGTGGACCAGGAGAAGCTGGGCCCGGACTCGGACGCCTCTCCGGCCGTGGTCGGCTTCAACCTGCGGTTCCGCACCATCGCGCGGGCCCAGCTCGTCGGGGAGTACGAGAACCCCGGGGAAGGCTGATCGAGCCGAGCGTTCACCGAACGTCTGCCCGCCTCCGGTCCTGGAAGTGATCGGAGGCGGGCAGTTTTTATTGCGTTGTCCATCCCGGCGCGCCCGTCCAGAGTTGATCCGGGTCCGCCGGGGGGCGGGCGAGTGCACACGGGAGGTGGGCTCCATGCGGGACACGCTGGTTCTGAACGCGAGCTTCGAACCGCTGTCGACGGTGACGCTGAACCGGGCCGTCGTCCTGGTGCTCCAGGACAAGGCCGTCGTCGAGCAGGCCCACCCCGAACTGCGGCTGCGCGGCGCGGACGTGGACATACCCGCGCCCCGGGTGATCAGGCTGTGCCGGTACGTACGGGTGCCGTTCCAAAGACGAGCGCCGTGGTCGAGGCGCGGTGTGCTGGTCAGGGACCGGCACCGGTGCGCGTACTGCGGGGGCCGGGCGACGACCGTGGACCACGTCGTGCCGCGGGCGCGGGGCGGGCGGGACACGTGGCTGAACACGGTGGCCGCGTGCGCGCAGGACAACCACCGCAAGGCGGACCGGACCCCGGAGGAGGCGGGGATGACGCTGCTCCGGCAGCCCTTCGAGCCGACGCCCACCGACGCGGTGCTGCTGTCCCTGGGACGCGAGGGGTTCCCGGCGCTGCCGGAGTGGCTGGCGCGGGACGCCGCCTAGGAGGCTCGTGAAGATCTTGGTGAGGGGCCAGCCGGCCGCAGGCCGGGGCCCCTCGGTCTCTGCGGTGGCTGGGTTGATCGTCCAGGTTCCGTCGATGCGGGTGAGTCCGAGGTTGATCGGTCGGCGGAGGTTGAGGGCGGCGGCTCGGGTGTGGAGCCAGGTGTCGTTCCTACGGGTGCCGCGGTAGCGCAGGCGCCGGTTGCCGTGGTGGACGAGCCGGGCGACGGCGCGTTCGACCGGGGGCCGCCGGCGGCGGTAGGCGGCCTGCCAGCCGGGGTCGGTGGCGGACGGCGCGGACGGCGGCGATGAGCTGGGTGACGGTGTCCTGGGTGGCGACCGCGTCGTCCAGCACGGTGGAGTCCAGCGCCCCGCGGTGCTTGCCCTTGAGAACGCCGGTGGCCTTCACGACCTCGCGCACGGCGTCGAAAACACGGTTCGGGCGGGCGGAACGGGCCGGCCGGCGGCGGAAGCAGGCCAGCAGCGACGGGTCGAAGGCCATGTCGTGCAGGCCCAGCCCGCAGGCCGCCTTCCACCGCAGGTCGCACCGCAGTTCCTGATGACGAGTCTGGCCCTGCCACTGACGCGGCAGGGCCAGAACCCAACACCTTCATCAGCCTTCTAGGTGTATTGATCCGCAGAGTTGTTGACGCGTCTGACGGGTGGTCGGCCATCCAGTGCGGTGTGGCACCGGTGGTAGTTGTAGGTATGGAGGAAGTCCGCCAGAGCCTCGGTGCGTTCGGCGTTGCCGGAGTACGGGCGAACGTACGCCCATTCGCCGAGCGGAGTGCGCTTCAGGCGCTCGACCTTGCCGCTCGTCTGCGGGCGACAGGGTCGCGTGCGCTTATGGACGATTCCGGCGGCGCCGGGCGTCTGGGCAAACAGCCGGGATCCGTAGCAGGAGCCGTTGTCGGTTAGGACGCGCTCGACGGTGATGCCGTGCGCGGAGAAGAAGGCGTTCGCGCGCTCCCAGAAGGAGGCCGCAGTCTCCTTGCGTTCGTCGGTCAGGACCTCGCTGCATGCGAGCCGGGAGTGATCGTCGACGGCGGTGTGGACGAAGCTGTAGCCGATCACGGGACTACCGCCCTTGCGCGCGTCGGTCGTGGCCTGCCGGTTGGTGGCGGCCTGCTGGCGAGGCACAATCCGGCGGCCTCCGCCGTCGGGGATGTTGCCGAGCTTCTTGATGTCGACGTGTACCAGTCCGCCAGGACGCTCGCGCTCGTAACGGCGAATGACCTGGCCGGTGGGCCGGTCCATCCAGCGCAGCCGGTTCAGCTGGTGGCGGGTGAGAACGCGATGGACTGTCGAGGCGGGCATGGACAGGATCGGACCGATACGTGCGGGGCCGAGCCTGCGTTCGCGCCGGAGCTCGCAGATGCGGCTCTCGATGTCGGCGGGGGTGCGGTGCGGTGTCGTCGGCGGGCGGCTGGAGCGGTCGTACAACCCCGCGTCGCCTTCGGTTCGCCAGCGCCGGACCCATTTGTGGGCGGTGGCGCGAGAAATGCCCATCTCATCGGCGACATGGGCGACGGGCCTACCGCCGCGGACTCGCTCAACGAGGAGACGCCTGCCGCGGACCGTCAGCCGTGCATTGGGGTGGGGCACCTGCGCCTCTGGGGGTGTGAGGATCTGGAGAGCAGACCGCGACCGGGACGCTCTGGCGAACGTCCCGGTCGCGGCACGCGATCCTATTGATCATTTGGAGGGGCGGCATCGCCCGATGGTGGTGTGCGGGGCCGCTTCCTCCGGTGCCGGATGAGGCGGCTGCGCCGGGCACTGACCGGCGTGCCGGTCAGGACTGGACGGCCGGCTTCAGGACGTTCTGGCACCACTGGCGGAAGTCGGTTGCGGTGGCGGAGGCCGGGTCGCGCGGTTCGGCGTCGTAAATGCCGTTGTTCTGCGCGTTGACCATGTCGGCCATGTCCTGGGCCAGCGAAGGGCTCGCGCCGCGCTGCACCATCCGGTCCTGGAAGTCCGCGAGCGGCACCTGCTGGTAGCGCACCGTGCGGCCCAGGGTTTCGGTGATGATCTCGGCCATGGCGTCGGGGGTCAGGCTGTCCGGGCTGACCAGGGGAACGCGGGCCTGACCGTTCCAGGTGGTGTCCAGCAGAAGGTCTGCCGCGGCGGCGGCCACGTCCTGGGTGGCGACGGTCAGCAACGGCCGGTCCGCGGCGTTCGCCATGGAGAACACGCCCTGCTGTGCGATCGGCTGGGCATGGTGGAGGACGTTCTCCATGAAGAACGGCAGCGCCAGCGCCCGGCACTGCACGCCGGTGCTCTCGATCAGCTCGTCCATGTCGAGCGCGGCCGACAGCAGGCCGGACGCGCCGTTGTATCCGTGGCCCAGGGAGGTGACGTGCACCATCCGCACGCCCCGGCTTGCGGCTTCCTGGGCGGCGGCCCGAGTGAAGTCCAGGTAGTAGCTCCCGGCGGGGCCGGCGTCCCGGAAGCCGGCCGGGGGCACGAGCCAGAACAGGCGGTCAGCGCCCTCCAGCGCCTTCGCGATCGTGTCCGCGTCGGCGTGTGAGCCCTCCACCACCTCCGCCTGCGCGCGCACGTGCTCCGCGAGGCGGGAGGAATCGCGGGCGATCACCCGCACCGGTTCACCGCTGTCCAGAACCCGGTCCAGGACCTGTCGGCCGATGTCACCGGTCGGCGTAGTAATAACGATCATGAGTGCCTCCATGCGTGGCGGTCGGCGGCGAATCCCAGGGGGCGTGCCGGGCGGTCGCTTTCGAGTGAACCTCGCGCAACGGTGCGGGTGAAGGACCACCTTGGTTGCTGTTGATACCCTGGAGGTATGAATGATCTGGAGGTGCGGCAGCTCCGCTACTTTGTCGCGGTCGCGGAGGAACTGCACTTCGGGCGGGCCGCCGATCGGCTGGGCATGGCGCAGCCCCCGCTGTCCCGCACGATCCGCGACCTTGAACGACAGCTCGGCGTGACACTGTTCGAGCGGACCACCCGGCAGGTGAAACTCACTAGTGCCGGAGAGGTCCTGCTGCGCGGCGCCAGGACGGCCCTGGAGGCGGTCACCGCCGCCGCCCACCGGGCCCGGCACGCAGGCAGCGCCTCGCCCCGGCTGCGGATCGCCCTCAAGGCCGACATCGACGGCGGCCTGCTGCCGCAGATCCTGGACGCGTACGGCACCGACCCCGCAGCTTTGCCCCCCGAACTGGTCCTCGGAGGGTTCGGCGATCAACCCCAGGCACTGCGCGACGGCCTCGCCGATGTGGCACTCATGCTCCGCCCCGTGGATGACCGAGGGCTGGACAGTGAACCGCTGCTGACCGAGCCGGTCCTGGTCGCGATGGCCGCCACCGACCCACTGGCCGCCCGTACCCAGTTGTGCCTGGCCGACCTGGCCGGCCGGAACCTCCCCAACGGCGCGCCGGCCGAGGACGGCCAAACCGCGCCGTCCCCATCCGGGGCGACAAGACAGGCCTCCAACCTGTCGGAGATCTTCAGTCTCGTCGAGACGGGCAGCATCGTGTTCTTCGCACCCACCTCAGTCGCCCGACGCAACCCGCGCCCTGGGGTTGCCTACCGGCCGGTCAGTGACCTGCCGAACTGCACACTGGCCGTTGCCTGGCCCCAGGAAGCCCGTTCCCCGGCCGTCGCCGCCTTCGTACGCGCCGCTTGCGCGATCGCAGCCGCGCACAACGCACAAGCGGACACCCACATGCAGAGCACGACCGCCTGAGCACCGGCACCATCGATGCAAACACCGGCGATGCAAACACCGGCCGCTGGGTCGGGCCCACAGCAGCGAGTCGGATCGTATGCCTGTGACAGGCAATCGAGTCGTCTGTCCGTTGTCAACAACGCTTGTGGTCAATACATCCGGGGCCTTTCGCCCGGGTGCGGCCGGTCGCGCACCACCCCGCGCCTTCGGGGCGCGGGGTGGTGTCCGGGGCGGTGTGGCCGACGTCAGTCGATCTGCGGCTTCTCGCGGCGCTCCGTGCCCCCGCCGTTCGCCGACGGGCCGCTGTTGCCGGACCCTCCGCCCATCGGGCCGAAGTTGCCCATCGCGCCGGACAGGCCCTTGAGGGCGTCGCCGATCTCGCTGGGGACGATCCAGAGCTTGTTGGCGTCGCCTTCGGCGATCTTGGGGAGCATCTGCAGGTACTGGTAGGACAGGAGCTTCTGGTCCGGGTCGCCGGCGTGGATCGCCTCGAAGACCGTGCGGACCGCCTGGGCCTCACCCTCGGCGCGCAGGGCGGCGGCCTTGGCCTCACCCTCGGCGCGCAGGATCTGGGACTGCTTCTCGCCCTCGGCGGTCAGGATGGCCGCCTGGCGCGTGCCTTCGGCGGTGAGGATCGCGGCGCGCTTGTCACGGTCGGCGCGCATCTGCTTCTCCATCGAGTCCTGGATGGAGGTCGGCGGCTCGATGGCCTTGAGTTCCACGCGGTTGACGCGGATGCCCCACTTGCCGGTGGCCTCGTCGAGGACGCCGCGCAGGGCCGCGTTGATCTCCTCGCGGGAGGTCAGGGTGCGCTCCAGGTCCATGCCGCCGATGATGTTGCGCAGGGTGGTGACGGTGAGCTGCTCGATGGCCTGGATGTAGCTGGCGACCTCGTAGGTCGCGGCCCGGGCGTCGGTGACCTGGTAGTAGATGACCGTGTCGATGTTCACGACCAGGTTGTCCTGGGTGATCACCGGCTGGGGCGGGAACGGCACGACCTGTTCGCGCAGGTCGATGCGGTTGCGGATGGTGTCGATGAACGGGACCACGATGTTCAGGCCCGCGTTCAGGGTCCGCGTGTAGCGGCCGAAGCGCTCGACGATGGCCGCGCTGGCCTGTGGGATGACCTGGATGGTCTTGATCAGGGCGATGAAGACCAACACCACCAGAATGACCAGGACGATGATGACCGGTTCCATCGTGTTCCCCGTACCCCTCTCCGCCTCGGCGCCTTCGGCAGATCCTGTGGCTGTCGAAGATCTTGCTGGTCGAGTCTGACAGACCGTCGCGCAACTCGTGAACGATTCCGTGCAGTTGGGTGTCGCGAGGTCGGGCAGGACGACTCAAAGGACGAGCGCGGTGGCTCCTTCGATGTCGACGACGTCCACCTCCTGGCCCACTTCGTAGGCGCGGCCGGTGTCGAGGGAGCGGGCCGACCAGACCTCTCCCGCGAGCTTGATGCGTCCGCCGGAGCCGTCGACGCGTTCCAGGACGACGGCCTGCCTGCCCTTCAGCGCGTCGACGCCGGTGGCGAGCCGGGGTCGCTGGGCGCCGTGCCGGGCCGCGATGGGCCGGACGACGGCGATGAGGGCGACCGAGACCAGGACGAAGGCCAGCACCTGGACGACGGCGCCGAGGCCGAGACCGGCGGTGACGGCGGCCGCGACGGCTCCCACCGCGAGCATCCCGAATTCCGGCAGGGCGGTGGCCACGAGCGGGATTCCGAGCGCCGCCGCGCCGATGAGCCACCACACCCATGCGTCGATGTCGTTCACGGGGTCATGGTAGGACCGCGGCCGGGGCCGCGGACAGGGCGCGCACCGTACGGAACGAGTCAGGACAGGGGCAGGCCCTGCGCGGTCCAGCGGTCGCCGGCCTGCTCCACGACGAGCGGGAGGCCGAAGCAGTGGGAGAGGTTGCGGGAGGTGAGCTCCAGCTCGATCGGGCCCGCGGCGAGGACCTTGCCCTGACGGATCATGAGGACGTGGGTGAAGCCGGGGGCGATCTCCTCGACGTGGTGGGTGACCATGATCATCGAGGGCGCGATGGGGTCGCGGGCGAGCCGGCCGAGGCGGCGGACCAGGTCCTCCCGGCCTCCGAGGTCGAGGCCGGCGGCGGGCTCGTCCAGGAGGAGCAGCTCGGGGTCGGTCATCAGGGCGCGGGCGATCAGGGTGCGCTTGCGCTCGCCCTCGGAGAGGGTGCCGAAGCGGCGGTCGAGGTAGTCGCTCATGCCGAGGCGGTCGAGGAAGGCGCGGGCGCGCCGCTCGTCGATGTCCTCGTACTCCTCCTGCCAGGCGGCGGTCATGCCGTAGGCCGCGGTGAGGACGGTCTGCAGGACGGTCTGGCGCTTGGGGAGCTTGTCGGCCAGGGCGATGCCGGCCACGCCGATGCGGGGGCGCAGCCCGAAGACGTCGGTGCCGGGCCTGCCGAGGGTCTCGCCCAGGATGGTCGCGGTGCCCTTGCTGGGGAAGAGGTAGCTCGACGCGACGTTCAGGAGGGTGGTCTTGCCGGCGCCGTTGGGGCCGAGGATGACCCAGCGCTCGCCCTCCTTGACCGACCAGGAGACCTGGTCCACCAGAGCCCGGCCCTCGCGGACCACGGATACGTCCTGAAGCTCCAGAACATCGCTCATGAGCGCGTTGTCTCCCCTTGCAGTGTGGCCGTTCCCGGCTGTCGCGTACGCCTGTGGCTCGGGTCCGCCGCGCCCACGGGCGCAGCCCATATGAAATCTACGCCACGGGCGCCCGGCTCCATTCCATCGGTCCGGTCCTTAGGGTGGGGGCATGCTCTCGGAACCGCGTTCAGGACGCCTTGTCGCTTGGGGGAATTCCCTTCTGGGGGGATTCGTCTCGCCGGATGACGCCGTGCTCGCCGTCGTGGGTGAGGACGCGGTGCACCGGGTGGAGGGACTGCCGGGTGAGCCGGCGCAGGTGGGGCTCACGCTGGCACTGGGCCGGCTGCGGACACTGGGCGTGAGCGGTCTGCGGATGGCGCTGCCCGCGCCGGGGCATCCGCTGGGGCTGAGCGGGCCGCCGCAGTTCAACGCGCGGGCGCTGGAGGCCGGGGAGGCGGTGGTCTGCTTCGGTGCCGCGCTCGGGCTGGTGCCGCAGGTGTCCGAGGCGGGGCCCGCGGGTGACGTGCACACCGAGGTGGTGTGGCACGTGCTGCCGGTGCGGGAGGCGCCGCCCGCCGACGTGCCCTCGCTGGGCGAGGCGGAGCGGGAGCTGGCCCAGGCCCTGAGGGAGGCGACCGAGGCGTTGTCCAGGCTGGACGTCGCCGCCTCGGGGCCGGTGGCGGAGGCGGCGATCGACGCGTACCGGGCGCGCGCCGGGGCGACCGGGCGGGAGGTGCTGGCGCCGGGGTACCCGCCGCGCGCGGTGCGGGTGCTGGAGCTGGCGCGGCGGGTGGGACTGCTGGTGTCCCTGGCGCACGGCAGCGGGCACGGCGGTGCGGTCAGCTCCGCCGAGATGGCGGCCCGGGCGGAGGCGCTGCGGCCGGTGGAGCGCACGGCCCGGCGCGCGCAGGTGGCGGCGTACAACTCCGCCGTGGAGGAGCGGGAGCGGGGCGTCCGCTGAACCGCCGGCCGGGCCGGCCGGGGACGCCGGCGTGCTGGGCGACGCCGTGCGGGCGGCGGGGCACGGCGGGGCGCGGGGCGTGACCGGGACGGCGTCCGTGCGGGCCGTGGGGCCGGTGCCTGCGGCACCGATGCGGGGGCGTCCCTCTGCTCCCGCCGTCGCAGGATCCTCACACAGGGCATTGCGATGGCAACTCGCGGTGAGACCCGCGATCCAGTGGTGTGAGCCCCGGCATAGGGTGCACATCACGTACGACGGGACATAGGAGAGACGGCACCCCCGAATGAACGGGAAAGACACTATGTTCTGTCCCGTTTTGCCCTTCCCTGATCCACTACCGGGGATCGTACGTCACACCTTTGCCTGGGCATTTTGCGCCCGCTAAGAATGGCTTCCGTCGCTCAGCGCCGCGGGTCCGCCCCGCGGCGCTCGTGCGGGAGGAGCCGATTCCCCCGGCGGACGCAGGAGCGACCTCCGCGCCATTCGAAGAGGTCCATCAGCCATGCCCAAGAACATCCTCATCCGTCGTCCCAGTCCGAACCCGACCAAGCGGCAGCGGATCGCGATCGCCGGTGTGAGCGCGCTCGGCGCCGCCGCCCTCGCCCTCTCGGCCGCCCCCGGCCACGGCGACACCCTCACCACGGGTGCGCCGGCCACGACCGCCCAGGTCACCGTCGCGACCGGCGGGGTGAAGGACATCCGGGGCTCGCTCACCGACCAGCTCGCACCCCAGACCGTCAAGCTGGACGCCCTCGCCGCGAAGCACGAGGCCGCCGTCGACGCCGCCAGGAAGCGGGCCGAGGCCGAAGCGGCCAGGAGGAAGGCCGCCGCCGGGGCCGCCCGGAAGGCCGCGCAGGAGCGCGCCGCCGAGGCGCGCGCCGCCGAGCGGGTCGCGAGCCGCTCCGTGCAGCGCCCCGCGATGCAGACGATCGCCGCCAGGACCTACGCCGACAACCTGGACGGCTGGATCCGGCACGCCCTGGACATCATGCGGGACAGGGGCATCCCGGGCAGCTACGACGGGCTGCACCGCAACATCATGCGCGAGTCCTCCGGCAACCCCCGGGCCATCAACGGCTGGGACGTCAACGCGATCAACGGCATCCCGTCCAAGGGCCTGCTGCAGGTCATCCCGCCCACGTTCAACGCGTACCACGTCGCCGGGACCTCGTGGGACATCTACGACCCGGTCGCCAACATCACCGCGGCCGCCAACTACGCGGCCGACAGGTACGGCTCGATCGACAACGTCAACAGCGCGTACTGAGGCCGGCGCGGGCCTCTGGACCGACGCGGAAGGGCGGCACCCCTCGGGGGTGCCGCCCTTCACGTCGCCCTGCCGCGGCCGGCGGCGGCGCGGTCACTTCCGCATGACCTCCGGCTCGTGCCGGCGCAGGAAGCGGGCCACGAGGAAGCCGCAGGCCACGCCGAGCGCGATCAGCGCGGCCATGTCCAGGCCCCAGGCGGCGGCCTGGTGGTCCCACAGCGGGTCGGTGCTGGCCGGGTCGTCGGTGTTGGGCGCGATGTCGTTGAAGTCCAGCGTGGTGCCCGCGGCCGCCACCGCCCAGCGCGACGGCATCAGGTACGAGAACTCGTTGACGCCGGGCGTGCCGTGCAGGGCGAACAGGCAGCCGGTGAACACGACCTGGATGATCGCGAACATCACCAGCAGCGGCATGGTCTTCTCCGCGGTCTTCACCAGGGAGGAGATCACCAGGCCGACCATCATCGCGGTGAAGCCGAGCGCCATGATCGGCAGGCACAGCTCGACGAGGGTGGAGCCGCCCAGGACCAGTCCCCGCCCGGGGATCTTCCGGCTGGCGAAGCCGATCAGCCCGACCAGCAGGCCCTGCAGCACGGTGACGGTGCCGAGGACGACCACCTTGGACATCAGGTAGGCCGAGCGGGACAGACCGGTGGCGCGCTCCCGCTCGTAGATGACCCGTTCCTTGATCAGCTCGCGGACGGAGTTCGCGGCCCCGGCGAAGCAGGCGCCGACCGCGAGGATCATCAGGACGGTGGTGGCCGTGCCGTTCGGGACGTGCGCCCCGGTCCTGGGGTTGACCGCCTTGTTCACCAGCAGGCCCTGATCGTGGTTGATCAGCAGGCTGACCGCGCCGAGCACCGCCGGCAGGATCACCGTCAGGGCCAGGAAGCCCCTGTCGGAGGCGATGACCGACACGTACCGCCGGACCAGGGTCAGCAGTTGCGAGCCCCAGCCCTGCGGCTTGGGCGGCCGGACGGCCTGCGGCGGGGGCACGGGCGCGGCCGGCGGGGCGACGGCGTCGAGGTCGGCGGCGTACATCTGGTAGTGCTGCGAGCCCTTCCAGCGGCCCGCCCAGTCGTAGTCGCGGTAGTTCTCGAAGGCGGAGAAGACGTCGGCCCAGCTGTCGTAGCCGAAGAAGTTCAGCGCCTCCTCGGGCGGCCCGAAGTAGGCGACCGCGCCGCCCGGCGCCATCACCAGGAGCTTGTCGCACAGCGCCAGCTCGGCCACCGAGTGGGTCACCACCAGGACCGTGCGGCCGTCGTCGGCCAGCCCCCGCAGCAGCTGCATCACGTCGCGGTCCATGCCCGGGTTGAGGCCGGAGGTCGGCTCGTCCAGGAAGATCAGCGACGGCTTGGTGAGCAGTTCCAGGGCCACCGAGACCCGCTTGCGCTGGCCGCCGGACAGGGAGGTGACCTTCTTGTCCCTGTGTATGTCCAGCTTCAGCTCGCGCAGCACCTCGTCGATGCGGGCGTCGCGCTCCTGCGCGGTGGTGTCGGCCGGGAAGCGCAGTTTGGCCGCGTACTTCAGGGCCTTCTTGACGGTCAGTTCCTTGTGCAGGATGTCGTCCTGCGGCACCAGGCCGATGCGCTGGCGCAGCTCGGCGAACTGCTTGTACAGATCGCGGTTGTCGTACAGCACCTCGCCCTGGTTGGCGGGCCGGTAACCGGTGAGCGCCTTCAGCAGGGTCGACTTGCCGGAACCGGACGGGCCGATGACCGCGACCAGGGACTTCTCCGGGACGCCGAAGGAGACGTCCTTGAGGATCTGCTTGCCGCCGTCGACCGTGACGGTCAGGTGGCGGGCGGAGAAGGAGATCTCACCGGTGTCGACGAACTCCTCGAGGCGGTCGCCGACGATGCGGAAGGTGGAGTGGCCGACGCCGACGATGTCGTTCGGGCCGAGCAGCGCCGTACCGCCCTTGGCGATCGGCTGGCCGTTGACGTACGTGCCGTTGTGCGAGCCCAGGTCACGGATCTCGAAGCGGCCCTCGGGCGTGGAGTGGAACTCGGCGTGGTGGCGGGAGACCTGCAGGTCGGAGACGACCAGTTCGTTCTCCAGGGCACGGCCGATGCGCATCACCCGGCCGACGGCGAACTGGTGGAACGTGGTCGGGCTGCGGTCGCCGTGGACCGGCGGCGCCCCCGCGGCTTCGCCGGGCACCGCCTGGGCGTGCCCCCCGGCCGGTCCGCCCTGCCGGGGCGGGAACGGCGCGGCCTGCTGCGGCGGCTGCCAGTCGGCCTGCGGAGCGTGCTGGTGCGCCGCGGCCTGGTGCGGGATCTGCTGCTGCGGGGCCTGCTGTGCCCATCCGGCGCTCGCGGCCTGTGCCCCGTGCGGTGCCGCCTGCTGGTGGGACGGGGCGACCGCGGCGTCGACGGCGGAGAGGTTCAGGCCGGGTCCGTCGGTGGCGTTGCCGAGGTGCACCACCGAGCCGGGGCCGATCTCCGTCCGGCTGACCCGCCGCCCCCGCACGTACGTGCCGTTGGTGCTGCCGTGGTCCTCGACGACCCAACTGCGGCCGTCGAAAGCGACCGTGGCGTGGCGCCAGGACACCCTGGCGTCCTCGAAGACGATGTCACCCCGGGGATCGCGGCCCAGGATGTAGGACTTGGACGGATCGAGCGTCCAGGTCCGTCCGTTTGTTTGCAGTACGAGTTCCGGCACTCCATGCCCCACTGAGTTGTCCCCCGAATTGCCCCCGTCGCGGGGAGTCTAGGGATGTCGAACATCGTGGGGAACTATTTCAGGCTCGGACCCGTGACCGAAATCCGGGCCTTGCCGGACGGGCGCGGGCACGCTCCGGCTCGTCCCGCCGAAAGGGGGTGGAGGCGGGCCGGAGCCCGGTGTCCTTGCGCAGAGGGGCGGGCGCGGCCGCCGTGCCGTGCCGCGAACAGGCAGGAGCGCCGGGCGTTGGAGGAGTACCGGCCCCGACGCCGGGCGGGGGGCGGCGTGCGGACCGGCGGGCGCCGGGGTCCGCGGCGCCGTCGAGATCGCGCCACCGGGGCGAACCCGGCTCCGGACTCGCTGCGGTCGTGGTCCCTCCCCCGGTTTCACCGGCGGCGGTGAGGGGTCGCGGAGGGAAGGCCGCCGGGGCCGGACCGGGCGGACCGGGCCGTCACCGGCGGGCCGGATCCGCGGCACCCGCCGGACACCCGTTGTTCCGTGTCCGCCAGGCGGACCACAGGGGCGGAGGGCACCGGGTGCCGGATACGGTGGTGCCACCATGAGCGCTTCGCAGACCCCCGAGGTCCCCACTCTCCTCGTCAAGATCTTCGGCAAGGACAGGCCGGGCATCACGGCCGGTCTCTTCGACACCCTCGCCGCCTACCAGGTCGACGTGGTCGACATCGAGCAGGTCGTCACCCGGGGCCGTCTGGTCCTGTGCGCGCTGGTCACACAGCCGTCGGCGGGTGTCGAGGGTGGTCTGCGGGCCACCGTGCACAGCTGGGCCGAGTCGATGAAGATGCAGGCGGAGATCATCTCGGGCCACGGCGACAACCGCCCCCGCGGTCTCGGGCGCTCCCTGGTGACCGTCCTCGGCCATCCGCTCACCGCCGAGTCCACGGCCGCCGTCGCCGCCCGGATCGCCAAGGCCGGCGGCAACATCGACCGCATCTTCCGCCTGGCGAAGTATCCGGTGACCGCGGTGGAGTTCGCCGTCTCCGGGGTGGAGACCGAGCCGCTGCGCACGGCGCTCGCCTCCGCGTCGGCGGCACTGGGTGTCGACATCGCCGTCGTCTCGGCCGGGCTGCACCGGCGGGCCCAGCGGTTGGTGGTCATGGACGTGGACTCCACCCTCATCCAGGACGAGGTCATCGAGCTGTTCGCCGCGCACGCCGGCTGCGAGGACCAGGTCGCCGAGGTGACGGCGGCGGCGATGCGCGGGGAGCTGGACTTCGAGCAGTCGCTGCACGCACGCGTCGCCCTGCTGGAGGGGCTGGACGCCTCGGTGGTGGAGAAGGTGCGCAGCGAGGTCCGGCTGACGCCGGGCGCACGTACGCTGATCCGCACGCTGAAACGGCTCGGCTACCAGGTCGGGGTCGTCTCCGGCGGCTTCACGCAGGTCACGGACGACCTCAAGAACCGGCTCGGGCTGGACTTCGCGCAGGCCAACACCCTGGAGATCGCCGGCGGCAAGCTGACCGGCCGGGTCGTCGGGGAGATAGTGGACCGGGCGGGCAAGGCGCGGCTGCTGCGCCGGTTCGCCGCGGAGGCCGGGGTGCCGCTGGCGCAGACCGTGGCGATCGGTGACGGTGCCAACGACCTGGACATGCTGAACGCGGCCGGTCTGGGCGTCGCCTTCAACGCCAAACCGGTGGTGCGCGAGGCGGCGCACACCGCCGTGAACTTCCCCTTCCTCGACACCGTCCTGTACCTGCTGGGCATCACCCGTGAGGAGGTCGAGGCGGCCGACACGCACGACGGGGGTTGAGCCGCAGCCGGAACCGCGGCCGGCGGGAGCGGGCCCCGGCGCCGGCGGACCGGCTGTCGGCGGCGAGGCGGGGGCGGTGCCACCGTGGTGCGGCCCAGCCGGTGGGTGCCCCGTTACCGCCGTTACTCGGAGGGCGCCCAGTAGTCCGCCAGGGTGGTCGTGCCCGGCTCCAGCCCCTTCCAGGCGCCGTCGAAGGAGAGCAGGGCGAAGGCGGCGGTGGGGAAGCCCCGGCGGTTCATCCGGGTGCGGGCGTCCCCCTCGGCGGCGCCGGCCAGGATGTCGGCCAGGCCGTGCACGCCCGGGTTGTGGCCGATCAGGATCACGCTGCGCACGTCGTCCGGGATCTCGTTGAGCAGGGCGATCAGCTCGCCGGGCGAGGCCTCGTAGACCCGCTCCTCGTAGACGGTCCTGGGCCGGTGCGCCAGTTCGTGGACGGCGAGCTTCCAGGTCTCACGCGTCCGCACCGCCGTGGAGCACAGGGCCAGGTCGAGGGCGAGCCCCGTGTCGGCGAGCCTGCGTCCGGCGACCGCGGCGTCCTTGCGGCCCCGCTCGGCCAGCGGACGCTCGTGGTCGGACACCTGGGGCCAGTCGGCTTTCGCATGCCGGAAGAGGACGATCCTGCGGGGTTCTGCGACGCTCATGCGTCCCAGCTTCGCATGAAACAAGCCGTGCGGCGCAGGGAGTTGACGTGGGGATTCGCCGCGCACGGGCTTCCCGTCAGCGGGTGAGGAACCGCTGCAGGCGCTCCATGAGGTGGGTCACCGCCGGGTCGCCGCCCGCCGCGTGGGCGTCCGACGGGTTCACCACCAGTGCCAGCAGCGCGACGAAGGCCAGCGCCGGCAGGGCGAGCGCCCACCAGCGCAGCCGGGCGTCGACGCCGCCCGTGGTCGCCGGGTGGGCCGGGGTGCGGGTGCGGGCCGGCATGGTCGCCTCCGTGGTCCTCGAGTGCTCGGTGACCGTCTGCCGCGGTCACCTTCGAATTCGAAGTTACGGAGTCGCGGGCCGCCGTCCCATCCGGAGACCCACCCACTCGACCCTGACCCCGGCCCCCTAGGGGATGGGGGGTCCGCCCCACCACCGGCGGGGCCGCACACGGCCGGGTCGCCCCCACCGGTCGCCCACCGCCGGTCCGGGACCAGCCGGTCCGGCCGGGTCAGGGCGAGGCGATGGTCGCGATGACGGCGATGATCAGGAAGATGGCGAGGAACGAGCCGAAGACGAGCAGCATCTTCTTCTGGCCGTTGCGCGGGTTCGGGTCGAGCACTGGCATGCGGTCAGTGTCGCACCTCTCGGCCGCGGCCCCGGCGCCGGGGCCGCCCGGTCAGCGCCCCGTCGCCTCGTCCTCCACCGTGCGGTCGCGGCCCGCCAGGAAGCCCACCGCCATCTGGGGCAGCATGAGGGCGGCCATGAGGGCGATCGGCAGCCCCCAGCCGCCGCTCTCCTGGTAGAGCACGCCGACCAGCAGCGGGCCGGGGATGGAAATCAGGTAGCCGGTGCTCTGCGCGAACG
This sequence comes from Streptomyces sp. TG1A-8, assembly GCF_030499535.1. NCBI lineage: Bacteria > Bacillati > Actinomycetota > Actinomycetes > Kitasatosporales > Streptomycetaceae > Streptomyces > Streptomyces sp. TG1A-8. Next base: position 5,486,552 of record NZ_JASTLB010000001.1, on the reverse strand, counting down.
CCGACAGCTGGGCGACGCCCGGGCCGGTCCGGGCCCGCATGCCGACCATCGTCAGCGCCAGCGGGAAGGCGCAGTTGGAGACGCCCAGCAGCAGCGCCCAGGCCCAGGCGCCGCCGGCCGGGGCGACGTACAGGCCGGCGTATCCGGCGAGGCCGCACAGGCCCAGGGCCAGCACGATCGGCCCCTGGTGGGGCAGCCGGGTGGCGAGCCGGGGGATGACGAAGGCCAGCGGCACGCCCATGACCATGGTGACGGCGAGGAGCAGGCCCGCCGTGCCCGCGGCGACCCCGGCGTCACGGAAGATCTGCGCCATCCAGCCCATGGTGATGTAGGCGGCGGTGGCCTGGAGGCCGAAGAAGACGGCCAGCGCCCAGGCGGTGCGGCTCCGGGTGATCCGCAGCGGTGCCCGGCCGTCCTCGCCCGACGCGGGCGCCGGCCGCTCCGGGGCGGGGGCCGTGCCCCGCTCCCGTGCCAGCGGCAGCCAGGGCAGGACGGCGACGGCGGCGAGGCCCGCCCAGACGACGAGCCCGGAGCGCCAGTCGCCGCCCAGGGCGTCGGTCACGGGCACGGTCACCGCGGCGGCCAGGGAGGTGCCGAGCGCCAGGGCCATCGAGTACAGGCCGGTCATGGAGCCGACCCGGTCCGGGAACCAGCGCTTGACGATGACGGGCATGAGCACGTTGCTGACGGCGATGCCCATCAGGGCGAGCGCGCTGGCGGCCAGGAAGCCCGCCGTGCCCCCGGCGTACGGCCGTACCAGCAGGCCGGCGGTGATGGCGGCCATCCCGGCGCACACCACCGCGCCGGGCCCGAAGCGGCGGGCCAGGCGGGGCGCGGCGACGCCGAAGACGGCGAAGCACAGCGGGGGCACGGAGGTGAGCAGCCCGGCCGCGCCGCCGCCCATGCCGAGTCCGTCGCGGACCTCCTCCAGGAGCGCGCCGGCGCTCGTGATGGCCGGGCGGAGGTTCAGCGCCGCCAGCACGATGCCGACGACGACCAGCCGGGCCGCCCACGCGGGTGCCGCCGGACGGCCGTTCGCGCCGGGTGCGTGCGCCGCGGCGGGCGCACCCCGGTCGTGGGGGGGCGCCGGAGCGCGGGTGCCCGTCGTACGTGTTTCCTCACCAGCCATGCCGCCCATCATAGAATCATAGGATGATTGACTGTCCAGTCCCGGGGTCTTTCGGCCCGGGCCCCTCGTGCGAAGGTGGGCCATGCCTCTGAGCCACCCGCGCCGTTCGGCGCTCTCCGAACAGGTCATCGCGGAGCTGCGGAACCAGATCGCCTCGGGCGAGTGGCCGGTCGGCGCGCGGATCCCGACCGAGCCGGAACTGGTGGAGCAGCTCGGGGTCGCGCGCAACACGGTCCGCGAGGCCGTGCGGGCGCTGGCGCACAACGGTCTGCTGGACATCCGCCAGGGTTCGGGCACGTACGTCGTGGCGACGAGCGAGCTGGCCGGCGTGATGCACCGCCGGTTCGCCGGCGCCGACCCCCGGCACATCGCCGAGCTGCGCTCCACGCTGGAGTCGGCGGCGGCGAAGCTCGCCGCCGAGCGGCGCACCGAGAAGGACCTCAAGCAGTTGGACACGCTCCTGGCCCGGCGCGAGGAGGCCTGGGAGAGCGGTGAGGCGGAGACCTTCGTGGCGGCCGACGCCACCTTCCACCTGGCCGTGGTGGCCGCCTCCCACAACGACGTGATGACGGCGATGTACGCCGACCTGGGCGAGGTGCTGCGGGACTGGCTGCGCGCGGACGTCGGCGCGGAGCTGGCGCCGGAGTCGCACATGGACCACACCCGGCTGGTGGACGCGATCCGCGACGGGCAGGCGCAGGCGGCGGCCGCGGAGGCCGCGAGCTATCCGTTCCTGTGCCGTCCGGGCCGGTTCAGCGCACCCTCTGGTGGCTGATCCACACCGGGCCGACCTCCTTCCAGCACCGGCCGGTCAGCCGGACGGTCATGGCGGCCCCGACGTCGGCCGGGGCACTGTCGGTGTCGATGTCCCACCAGCGGGCGCACTCGACGTGCAGGCGCACCCGGTCGGTGTCGACGTAGGGGTTGTGGCAGTGGGCCACCACCTCGGAGCCGTGCACGGTGGTCCGGCAGGCGGCGCCGAACAGCCGCGGCGCGGGCGGCCCGCCGTCGGACACGCGGGGGCGGGGCACCGCACCGGAGGGCAGGGTCAGGACGAGGATCAGGGCCACGGTCACCGGGGCCAGGCTGCGGGACAGGCGCACAAGGGAACCTCCTCGGCCGGGCTGCGGAGGGACGCGTGGGGTGAACGCGTAATCCAATGTGCGCCGTTGGGGGCGGGGTCCGCCCGGCCGGTGAGCCGAACGGGTGACGTTCCCACGCGCCGAGGCCCGCACCCCCCGAAGGGTGCGGGCCTCGGTCGCGGGTCGTGACCCGGCGCGGTCAGGCGCCGATGGCGTGCAGACCGCCGTCCACGTGGACGATCTCGCCGGTGGTCTTCGGGAACCAGTCGCTCAGCAGGGCGACGACGCCGCGGCCGGCCGGCTCCGGGTCCTTCAGGTCCCACTCCAGCGGGGCGCGGGTGTCCCACACGGACGCCAGCTCGGCGAAGCCCGGGATGGACTTGGCGGCCATGGAGCCGATCGGGCCCGCGGAGATCAGGTTGCAGCGGATGTTCTGCTTGCCCAGGTCGCGCGCCATGTAGCGGCTGGTCGCCTCCAGGGCGGCCTTGGCCGGGCCCATCCAGTCGTACTGCGGCCAGGCGTACTGGGCGTCGAAGGTGAGGCCGACGACCGAGCCGCCGTCCTGCATGAGCGGCAGGCAGGCCATGGTCAGCGACTTCAGGGAGAACGCCGAGACGTGCATCGCGGTGGCGACCGACTCGAACGGCGTGCTGAGGAAGTTGCCGCCGAGGGCGTCCTGCGGGGCGAAGCCGATGGAGTGGACCACGCCGTCGAGGCCGCCCAGCTCCTGGCCGACGACGTCGGCCAGGCGGCCGAGGTGCTCGTCGTTGGTGACGTCCAGCTCGATGACCCTGGCCGGCTTGGGCAGCTTCTTGGCGATGCGCTCGGTGAGCGTGGGCCGCGGGAACGCGGTCAGGATGATCTCGGCGCCCTGCTCCTGGGCGAGCTTGGCGACGTGGAAGGCGATGGAGGACTCCATCAGCACACCCGTGATCAGGATGCGCTTGCCCTCGAGGATTCCGCTCATGGTGATCAGTGACCCATTCCCAGTCCGCCGTCAACGGGGATGACGGCTCCAGTGATGTACGAGGCGTCGTCCGAGGCGAGGAACCGCACCGCCGCGGCGATCTCGTCCGGCTGCGCGTAACGGCCGAGCGGGACCTGCGCCACGATGTTCGCGCGCTGCTCCTCGCTGAGCACCTTGGTCATGTCGGTGTCGACGAAGCCGGGCGCGACGACGTTGAAGGTGATGTTGCGCGAGCCCAGCTCACGGGCGAGGGAGCGCGCGAAGCCGACCAGGGCGGCCTTGGAGGCGGCGTAGTTCGCCTGTCCCGCCGAGCCGAGCAGGCCGACGACGGAGGAGATCAGGATGACGCGGCCCTTCTTGGCGCGCAGCATGCCGCGGTTGGCGCGCTTGACGACCCGGAAGGTGCCGGTGAGGTTGGTGTCGATGACCGAGGTGAAGTCGTCCTCGGACATGCGCATCAGGAGCTGGTCCTTGGTGACCCCGGCGTTGGCGACCAGGATCTCGACCGGTCCGTGCTGGTCCTCGACCTCCTTGTAGGCCTGCTCCACCTGTTCGGCGTCGGTGATGTCGCACTTGACGGCCAGGAAGCCGGCCGGTGGCTCACCCGAGCGGTACGTGATCGCGACCTTGTCGCCGGCGTCGGCGAAAGCGCGGGCGATGGCGAGGCCGATGCCCCGGTTGCCTCCGGTGACGAGAACCGAGCGGCTCAACGGATCACCCTTTCGATAGCGGTCTGCAGCGGTCCGACAACCCGCCCGGACACCTGGATGGCAGGCGGCTTCACCGGAAACCTATCGGTAGCGCTCCTTCCGTGGGCAAGCGGGCACCGACAGTGGCGCGCGGAAGTCACTGTCGGGTCCCTACAGAAAGGCACGGCACCGCGGCCGAAGGTGTGGTCCGGCGGTCGGCTCCCGCGACATGATCGGACGCGACAGGCCACGACAGCAGGGAGACCTCCGTGCCTCATTCCATCGACGAAGCCTTCACGGCTCTGCCGCTCAAGGCCCTGGCGGACGCCGCGCTCGCCCGTGCGCGGGCGCTCGGGGCCGAGCACGCGGACTTCCGGTTCGAGCGGGTGCGCAGCGCGTCCTGGCGGTTGCGGGACGCCCGGCCCGCGGGGACGTCGGACACCACCGACCTCGGGTACGCGGTCCGGGTCGTGCACGGCGGCACGTGGGGCTTCGCGTCCGGGGTGGACCTGACCCTGGACGCGGCCGCCAAGGTCGCCTCGCAGGCGGTGGCGATGGCACAGCTCTCCGCGCGGGTGATCCGGGCCGCCGGGTCGGACGAGCGGGTGGAGCTGGCCGACGAGCCGGTGCACGCCGACCGGACGTGGATCTCGTCGTACGAGATCGACCCGTTCACGGTGCCCGACGAGGAGAAGGCCGCGCTGCTGGCCGACTGGAGCGCGCGGCTGCTGGCGGCGGACGGTGTCGACCACGTCGACGCCTCGCTGCTCACCGTGCACGAGAACAAGTTCTACGCCGACACGGCCGGGACCGTGACGACCCAGCAGCGGGTGCGGCTGCACCCGCAGCTGACGGCCGTGTCGGTGGACGAGTCCAGCGGCGAGTTCGACTCCATGCGGACCCTCGCCCCGCCCGTGGGGCGCGGCTGGGAGTACCTGACCGGCACCGGCTGGGACTGGGACGGCGAGCTGGAGCGGATTCCGGAGCTGCTCGCCGAGAAGATGCGGGCGCCGAGCGTGGAGCCCGGCCCGTACGACCTGGTGGTCGACCCCTCCAACCTGTGGCTGACCATCCACGAGTCCATCGGCCACGCCACCGAGCTGGACCGCGCGCTCGGCTACGAGGCCGCCTACGCCGGCACCTCCTTCGCCACCTTCGACCAGCTGGGCAGGCTCAGGTACGGCTCCGAGGCGATGAACGTCACCGGTGACCGCACCGCCGAGCACGGCCTGGCGACCGTCGGGTACGACGACGAGGGCGTCGAGGCGCAGTCCTGGGACCTGGTGAGGGACGGCACGCTGGTGGGCTACCAGCTGGACCGCCGGATCGCCCGGCTGACCGGGTTCGAGCGGTCCAACGGGTGTGCGTTCGCCGACTCCCCCGGGCACGTGCCGGTGCAGCGCATGGCCAACGTGTCGCTGCGGCCGGACCCGGCCGGGCTGTCCACCGAGGACCTGATCGGGGGGGTCGACCGGGGCATCTACGTCGTGGGCGACCGGTCCTGGTCGATCGACATGCAGCGGTACAACTTCCAGTTCACCGGGCAGCGCTTCTTCCGGATCGAGAACGGCCGGATCACCGGGCAGCTCAAGGACGTCGCCTACCAGGCCACGACCACCGACTTCTGGGGCTCGATGGCCGCCGTGGGCGGTCCGCAGACCTACGTCCTGGGCGGTGCCTTCAACTGCGGCAAGGCCCAGCCGGGCCAGGTCGCCGCCGTCTCCCACGGCTGCCCGTCCGCCCTGTTCCGGGGCATCAACATCCTCAACACCACGCAGGAGGCCGGTCGATGAGCGCGCGCAGCAGCAGGGCGCACAAGCCGCACGAGGTCGTCGAGCAGGCCCTCGCGCTGTCCCGGGCCGACGGGTGCGTCGTCATCGCCGACGAGTACTCCACCGCGAACCTGCGCTGGGCGGGCAACGCGCTGACCACCAACGGCGTGACCCGGGGCCGTTCGCTCACGGTGATCGCGACCGTGGACGGCCGGGAGGGCACGGCCTCGGGTGTCGTGTCGCGGTCGGCGGTGACGGCGCAGGAGCTGGAGCCGCTGGTGCGGGCCGCCGAGGCCGCCGCGCGGGGGGCCGGGCCGGCCGAGGACGCGCAGCCGCTCGTCGGCGGCGTGCCCGGGTCGCCGGACTTCACCGACGCGCCCGCCGAGACCTCCTCCGCCGTGTTCGCGGACTTCGCCCCGGCCCTCGGCGAGGCCTTCGCCCGCGCGCGTGCGGGCGGCCGTGAGCTGTACGGCTTCGCCAACCACGAGATGGTGTCGACGTACCTGGGCACGTCCACCGGACTGCGGCTGCGGCACGACCAGCCCACCGGCACCCTGGAGCTGAACGCCAAGTCCCCGGACCGGGTCCGCTCGGCCTGGGCCGGCCGGTCCACGCGGGACTTCAAGGACGTCGACCCGGGTGCGCTGGACGCCGAGCTGGCCGTGCGCCTGGGCTGGGCGGAGCGGCGGGTGGAGCTGCCCGCGGGCCGGTACGAGACGCTGCTGCCGCCGACCGCGGTCGCGGACCTGCTGATCTACCAGCTCTGGTCGGCCTCGGGCCGGGACGCGGCCGAGGGGCGCACGGTGTTCTCCAGGCCGGGCGGCGGCACCCGGGTCGGCGAGAGGCTGACCGAGCTGCCGCTGACCCTGCGCAGCGACCCGGACGAGCCGGGCCTGGAGTGCCCGCCGTTCGTGATCGCCCACTCCTCCGGCGGGGACCAGTCGGTGTTCGACAACGGGCTGCCCACGCACGCCACCGAGTGGATCGCCGGGGGTGAGCTGAAGCACCTGACGACCACCCGGCACAGCGCGGCCCTGACCGGGCTGCCGGTGGCCCCCGCGCTCGGCAACCTGATCCTGGACGGCGGCGACGGCCGCTCGCCGGAGGAGATGGTGGCCGCCACCGGGCGGGGCCTGCTGCTGACCTGCCTGTGGTACATCCGCGAGGTCGACCCGGCCACGCTGCTGCTCACGGGTCTGACCAGGGACGGGGTCTACCTCGTGGAGAACGGTGAGGTCACCGGGCAGGTGAACAACTTCCGGTTCAACGAGTCGCCCGTGGACCTGCTGCGGCGGGCCACGGAGGCGGGGCGGACCGAGAAGACGCTGCCGCGGGAGTGGAGCGACTGGTTCACCCGGGCCTCGATGCCCGCGCTGCGGATCCCGGATTTCAACATGAGCTCCGTCAGCCAGGGCGTATAACCTCGTAGTCGGCTGTCACCCGACCGCCCGAGGATCATCGAGGAGACACGAGAACCGTGACGGACATCGTCGACGAGCTGAAGTGGCGCGGGCTGTTCGCCCTGTCCACCGACGAGGACGCATTGCGCAAGGCGCTCGCGGACGGTCCCGTCACGTTCTACTGCGGTTTCGACCCGACGGCGCCGTCCCTGCACGTGGGGCACCTGGTGCAGGTGCTCACCGTGCGCCGGCTCCAGCAGGCCGGGCACCGGCCGCTGGCGCTGGTGGGCGGCGCGACCGGCCTGATCGGCGATCCGCGTCCGACCGCCGAGCGGACGCTGAACGACCCGGAGACGGTGGCCGGCTGGGTCGGCAGGCTGCGCGCCCAGATCGAGCCGTTCCTGTCCTTCGAGGGTGAGAACGCGGCGGTCATGGTGAACAACCTGGACTGGACCGCGGGCCTCTCCGCGATCGAGTTCCTGCGGGACATCGGCAAGCACTTCCGCGTCAACAAGATGCTGACGAAGGACTCCGTGGCCCGCCGCCTGGAGTCCGACCAGGGCATCAGCTACACCGAGTTCAGCTACCAGCTCCTGCAGGGCATGGACTTCCTGGAGCTGTACCGGCGCTACGGCTGCACGCTCCAGCAGGGCGGCAGCGACCAGTGGGGCAACCTCACGGCGGGGCTCGACCTGATCCACCGGCTGGAGCCGGACGCCGAGGTGCACGCCCTGGCCACCCCGCTGATGACCAAGGCGGACGGCACCAAGTTCGGCAAGACCGAGGGCGGCGCCGTCTGGCTCGACCCGGAGATGACGACGCCGTACGCGTTCTACCAGTTCTGGCTGAACGTGGACGACCGGGACGTCTCCCCGTACCTGCGCATCCTGTCCTTCAGGTCCCGCGAGGAACTGGAGGAGCTGGAGCGGCAGACCCGGGAGCGTCCGCAGGCCCGGGCCGCGCAGCGGGCGCTCGCCGAGGAACTGACGACGCTGGTGCACGGCGCCGGCCAGACGGCCGCCGTGATCGCCGCGTCCAGGGCCCTGTTCGGTCAGGGCGAGCTGGCGGAGCTGGACGACCGGACGCTGGCGGCGGCCCTGTCGGAGGTGCCGCACGTCCGCGTCGCGGAGCTGAGCCCGGTGGTCGACCTGTTCGCCGAGGTCGGCCTGGTGACCAGCAAGTCCGCCGCGCGGCGCACGGTCAAGGAGGGCGGGGCCTACGTGAACAACGCGAAGGTCACCTCCGAGGACGCCGTCCCGGCCAGGGAGGACCTGCTGCACGGCCGTTGGCTGGTGCTGCGCCGGGGCAAGAGGAACCTGGCGGCGGTCGAGGTCGCAACCGCCTGAGGCGCGGGGCCGGGGCCGCCCGGTTCCGCCCGGGGCGGCTTCCGGTGCGGAGGCCGTCCCGCGCGCCCCGTCCGTGCCCGCTCTCAGACCCGCTGCCGTCTCCGCTTTCCCAGGGTCGCCGTGTAGAGCATGTCGACGACGGCGACGATGACGATCGCGGCGACGAGCTGGAAGATGTGCCGGCTCCAGTCGATGCCCCGGGTCGCCCCGACGCCGACGGCACGGGCGATCGCGTTGCCCACGAGGGCGCCCAGGATGCCGCAGATCGTAGTCAGCCACAGGGGGCTGTGCTGCTTGCCCGGGATGACCGCCTTCGCGATGAGGCCCAGCACGAATCCCACGATGATCGCCCACAACCAGCCCATGGCTGCCTCCTGTACGGCTCGACGCGAGCATCACGGCCAGTGTCGGTCCCTGCGCCGAACGGCGCACGTCGGCTTCCCCCGTGCGCGGGACGCCCCGGCGGGCGCGCGGGGGTGGGGGCGCCCCGGTCTCGTACGCGGGGCGGGCGCGGCGTACCGTGGAGGGGATTGCGGGCGGGTTCCTCGCCGGGCGGACGAAGGTGCGGGCCGGGGACGGGCCGATGCGGGCGGATGGTGGAATGCGATGCGGAAGCAGCACGGCGGCAGCGGCGCCCAGGTGTTCCGGATCACCGGCGCCCGTACCGGGCTCGCCGAGGACGTGCGCGGCCGGCAGCGGCGGTACGTGATCTCGATGTCGGTCCGCACCGTCTCGGTGATCCTCGCGGCCTCGCTGTGGAACGTCGAGCGGTACGTCGCGATCGTGGCGCTGGTGCTCGGCGCGGTCCTCCCCTACATCGCCGTGGTGATCGCGAACGCGGGCCGGGAACGGCCGCCCTCCCTCCCGTCGACCTTCGTCACCGCGCCCCTGCGGCCGATGATCGCGGAACCGCGCGCGCAGGACGCGGGGGACGGCGTCCAGGACGGGCCGCCGGATCCGGCGGCCGGAGTGCGGGGGAGCGGCCGGAGCGACCCGAGCGGCCCTGAGCCCGGCGGCCGGGGAAACGGCGGGCCGCGCTCCGTTTCAAGCTCAGGAAAACCTCAGATCAATCACGCGGTTCCAGTGCCGGGCCACGGGTTGCCCGTGACATACTTCGTACGCGCTCCGCATCCCCCGTCGGAGCGACGGACCGACGCCGGGCAGCTCCCCCCGTGGCTGCCCGGCGTCGCCCTGTGTGCGGGGACTTCTGCGAGACGGAAGCCAGTGACGGACCTGTGAGTGACGCGCCCATCTGTTCAGCCAAGGGCTGCCGGGCCGGTGCCGTGTGGGTGCTGGCGTGGAACAACCCGAAGATCCACACGCCCGAGCGGCGCAAGACGTGGCTCGCCTGTGAGGAGCACCGCGAGCACCTCTCGCAGTTCCTGGGCGTGCGGGGGTTCCTGAAGGACGTCGTGCGGTTCGAGGACTGGCAGGAGCCCGGGGTCTCCTAGAGCCTGCCGTCTGGACCAGGCCGCAGGGCGCCGACGGTCGTCCGTCAGCGCCGCAGATGCGCGTGCCAGGCACCGCGTCCGCGGCGAGAGCCGGACGAAAGAGGCTAGCCGCCGATCGCCGACATCGGCCGGTCCGGCTGGACGAACGACGGGTCGTCCAGGCCGGCCCCCGCCTTCTTGCCCCACATCGCCAGACGCCAGAGGCGGGCGATCTCCTCGTCGGGGGCGCCGTCGCGCAGGGCCGCGCGGAGGTCGGTCTCCTCCGTGGCGAACAGACAGGTGCGTACCTGGCCGTCGGCGGTGAGGCGGGTGCGGTCGCAGGCCGCGCAGAACGGTCGGGTGACCGAGGCGATCACGCCGACCCGCTGCGGGCCGCCGTCGACCAGCCAGCGTTCCGCCGGTGCCGAGCCGCGCTCGTCCGCGCCCTCGGGGGTGAGGTCGAAGCGGGTGCGCAGGGAGGCGAGGATGTCCCCGGCGGTGACCATGCCCTCGCGCTTCCAGCCGTGCTGGGCGTCCAGGGGCATCTGCTCGATGAAGCGCAGCTCGTACTCGTGCTCCAGCGCCCAGGCCAGCAGGTCCGGGGCCTCGTCGTCGTTCAGGCCCGGCATCAGGACCGAGTTGACCTTGACCGGGGTGAGGCCCGCCGCGCGGGCGGCTTCGAGGCCTTCGAGGACGTCCTTGTGGCGGTCGCGGCGGGTCAGGGTCTTGAAGACGTCCGGGCGGAGGGTGTCCAGCGAGACGTTGACCCGGTCCAGACCCGCCGCCTTCAGGGCGGACGCGGTGCGCCCGAGGCCGATGCCGTTGGTGGTGAGGGAGGTGCGGGGGCGCGGGGCGAGGGCCGCGACGCGCTCGACGATGCCGGTCAGGCCGGGGCGCAGCAGGGGCTCGCCGCCGGTGAAGCGGACCTCCTCGACGCCCAGCAGGCGGACCGCGATGTCGATGAGGCGGACGATCTCGTCGTCCGTGAGCAGGTCGGGCTTGGCCAGCCACTGCAGGCCCTCCTCGGGCATGCAGTACGTGCAGCGCAGGTTGCACCGGTCGGTCAGCGAGACCCTCAGGTCGGTGGCCACTCGGCCGTAGGTATCGATGAGCACGGGGCCCCTCCCTCTCCGGACGATCCCTTGTCCTTCGGCGTCGCGTCGCCCGTCACTTGTGAGCCTACGCGACCGCGCTGACATCCACGGCGCCCCGGTCCCCCGGGGTGCGGCAGGGCCGCGTCGCGGGTCCGTGCGGTCCCCCCTCGACGCGGCCGTGCCGTGAGGGGCTCAGTGCGCGCCGGTGCCGGTCAGGGACCGCACCTCCAGTTCGGCGTACTTGCCGGGGTCGGGGACCTCCTTCGACAGCAGGGTGCCCACGGCGCCCAGCAGGAAGCCGACCGGGATCGAGATGATGCCGGGGTTCTCCAGCGGGAACCAGTGGAAGTCGGCGTCGGGGAACATCGAGGTCGGCTTGCCGGAGACGACCGGTGAGAACAGCACCAGGCCGACCGCGGTGACCAGGCCGCCGTAGATCGACCACAGGGCGCCCGCGGTGGTGAACCTCTTCCAGAACAGGCTGTAGAGGATGGTCGGCAGGTTGGCGGAGGCGGCGACCGCGAAGGCGAGGGCCACCAGGCCGGCCACGTTCAGGTCGCGGGACAGGGCGCCCAGGAGGATGGAGACGGCCCCGATGCCGACGGTCGCGTAGCGGGCCGCGTTGATCTCCTGCTTCTCGCTCGCCCGCCCCTTCTTGATGACGTTCGCGTAGATGTCGTGGGCGAAGGACGAGGAGGAGGCCAGGGTCAGGCCGGCGACGACCGCGAGGATCGTGGCGAAGGCGACCGCCGAGATGGTCGCGAGCAGGACGGCGCCCCAGGTGGAGTCCACCCCGCCGAGGTGGAGGGCGAGCAGGGGCGCGGCCGTGTTGCCCGCCTTGTTGGAGGCAGTGATCTCGTCCGGTCCGATCAGCGCGGCGGCGCCGAAGCCCAGGGCGAGGGTCATCAGGTAGAAGGCGCCGATCAGGCCGATCGCCCAGATCACGGACTTGCGGGCGGCCTTGGCGGTGGGGACGGTGTAGAAGCGGATCAGGATGTGCGGCAGGCCCGCGGTGCCGAGGACCAGGGCGAGGCCGAGGGAGAGGAAGTCCAGCTTGGTGGTGCCGGTGGCGCCGTACTTCAGGCCGGGCTCCAGGAACGCCGAGCCCTTGCCGCTGTTGTCGGCCGCCCTGCCGAGCAGCTCCGAGACGTTGAAGTGGAACTTCAGCAGGACCAGGAAGGTCAGCAGCAGGGCGCCGATGATCAACAGGACGGCCTTGACCATCTGGACCCAGGTGGTGCCCTTCATGCCGCCGATGGTGACGTACACGATCATCAGGACACCGACCAGGGCGACGACGCCGATCTTGCCGCCGTCGCTGGTGATGCCGAGGAGCAGGGAGACCAGGACGCCGGCGCCGGCCATCTGGGCGAGCAGGTAGAAGATCGACACGACGATGGTGGAGACGCCGGCGGCCGTGCGGACGGGCCGCTGGCGCATCCGGTACGCCAGCACGTCGCCCATCGTGTAACGGCCGGAGTTGCGCAGCGGCTCGGCGACCAGGAGCAGGGCGACCAGCCAGGCGACGAGGAAGCCTATGGAGTACAGGAAGCCGTCGTAGCCGAAGAGGGCGATGGCGCCCGCGATGCCGAGGAAGGACGCGGCGGACATGTAGTCGCCGGAGACGGCCAGGCCGTTCTGGAAGCCGGTGAACTGGCGTCCGCCGGCGTAGAAGTCGGCGGCGTCCTTGGTCTGCCGGCCGGCCCAGACGGTGATGACGAGGGTCGCGGCGACGAACACCGCGAACAGGGTGACGATCAGCGTGCGGTGCTCACTGGCCTCACCGGCGGCCAGCAGGGTGTGCTGTGCGGGGCTCATGCCGCGTCCTCCATCCGGGACTTGATGGCCTCGGCCTTGGGGTCGAGCCTGGTGGCGGCGTGCCGCGCGTACCACCAGGCGATCAGGAAGGTGGTGAGGAACTGGGCGAGGCCGAGGACGAGGGCCACGTTGAGGTTGCCGATCACCTTGGCGCCCATGAGGTCGCCCGCGTAGCCGGAGAGCAGGACGTACAGCAGGTACCAGGCGATGAAGGCGAGGGTGAGCGGGAAGGCGAAGGAGCGGTGGGAACGGCGTAGTTCACCGAATTCCGCGCTCCGCTGCACCTCGGCGAACTCCTCGGCGGAGGGCAGGGGCGGTCGGGCGGTCGCCGGGGGCGGTGTCTCGGAAGCCACGATGTCTCCTCGCGTCACGGACGTGGGCTTGCCGGCCCCATGCCTGGCGGCGTGATTCCGGCGGGGGTCGCGGTCCGGTGCGCCCCCTCCCACGGTCACGGCACCGCGCACGGCGCGGTTCAAACCCCTCCGGCTCTTTCGGAGATCAGCACGGGGAGATAGCTTCACTCTGCGCCATACGTCATGTACCTGCCCGAAAATCATCGTGTCTCGGGTCGTCCCGTATCCGCATGAAGTGGAGATCCCATGGCTCATCTGCGTTCCCGGCACCGGCTCGCGCTCGCCGTGCCGGTCGTGCTGTCCCTGACCGCCTCGCTCGGTTTCCTGCCGACGGTGGCCTCGGCGGCGACCCCGGCGGCCGAGGCGGCGCCGGCCGCGGACGGCCCGAACCTCTCGTACGTGGTCAACACCCGCGCCGATCACCGGACGGTCGAGTCGGTGCGCCGGGCGATCGCCCGCAACGGCGGTACGGTCGTGACGAGTTACGACCGGATCGGCGTGATCGTCGTCCACTCGGCGAACCCCGGCTTCGCCCGGGCGATCCGCGCGGTGCGCGGTGTGGACTCGGCCGGTGCCACGCGCAACGCGCCGTTGCCCGCCCAGTCCACCACCGACGTCGGCACGCCGAAGGCGCTCGGCGCGGACCAGGTGGCCGAGGCCGGTGCCCGGGCGGCCGGCGACCAGGACCCGCTGGAACCGCTCCAGTGGGACCTGCCGGCCATCAAGGCGGACAAGGCGCACGAGAAGACCCTGGGCAGCCGGGACGTCACGGTCGCCGTCATCGACACGGGCGTGGACGACACCCATCCGGACATCGCGCCCAACTTCGACCGGGAGGCGTCCGCCAACTGCGTGTCGGGCAAGGCGGACACGACGGACGGCGCCTGGCGGCCGAGCGCGTCGGAGAGCCCGCACGGCACGCACGTGGCGGGCGAGATCGCCGCCGCCAAGAACGGCGTCGGGATCACGGGCGTGGCCCCGGGCGTCAAGGTGGCGGGCATCAAGGTCGCCAACCCGGACGGGTTCTTCTACACGGAGGCCGTGGTCTGCGGTTTCGTGTGGGCGGCGGAGCACCACGTCGACGTGACCAACAACAGCTACTACACCGACCCGTGGTACTTCAACTGCACCACCGACCCGGACCAGAAGGCGCTCGTCGACGCCATCACCCGGGCCTCGCGGTACGCGGAGCGCAAGGGCACGGTCAACGTCGCGGCGGCGGGCAACGAGAACTACGACCTCGCGTCCGACTCGATCACCGACCCGGTCTCCCCCAACGACGGCACTCCGTCGGACCGGGTGATCGACCCGCACCGGTGCTTCGACATACCGACGCAGCTGCCGGGTGTGGTGACCGTGGCCGCGACCGGTGCGAAGGGCCTGAAGTCGTCGTTCTCCAACTACGGCCTCGGTGTGATCGACATCGCCGCGCCCGGCGGTGACTCGACGGCCTACCAGGCGCCGCAGCCGCCGGCGACCAGCGGTCTCATCCTGGGTCCGCTGCCGGGCGGCACCTGGGGCTACATGGCCGGTACGTCGATGGCGACCCCGCACGTGGCCGGCGTCGCCGCGTTGATCAAGTCAACCCATCCGCACGCCTCCGCCGCCCTGGTGAAGGCCCTGCTGTACGCCGAGGCCAACGCCACGCCGTGCACGGACCCGTACGACATCAACGGCGACGGCAAGGTCGACGCGGTGTGCAAGGGGTCGAGGAACTACAACGGTTTCTACGGCCGGGGCACGGCGGACGCCCTGGCCGCGGTGACCAAGTAGGCGAACGAGGGGGCGGGCCGACCGGGGCGGACGGGGCGGACGGGGCACGGATTCATATTGATTCAGTCAATCGTGCATAGTGCATTCATGACTGCCATCAAGTTGGCCTGGTCCGCCGTCGGCGGGCCCCCCGCCGCCCTCGAACGGGTCACCACCGTGGTGCGGGAGGGCGCGCTCACGGCGCGCCTGCCCGTACGGGAGCTGGCGCGTGCCTGCACCGGCGCGTGCGCGCTCGCCGCCGCCGAGCTGGGGGCGCGGCGGGCCGGGCTCGCCGCGGTGCCCGGGGTCCGGGTCGACGACGGCGCCGTCGCCGCCGCCTTCCACAGCGAGCGGCTGCTGCGGATCGACGGGCGGGCCCCGGTCGCCTTCGCGCCGCTGTCCCGGTTCTGGCGGGCGGCCGACGGCTGGGTGCGCAGCCACGCCAACTATCCGCACCACCGGGCGCGGCTGCTCGGCGCGCTCGGACTGCCGGACACCGCCTCCGCCGACGAGGTGGCCGCCCGGATCGCCGGGCGCTGCGCGCTGGACGTGGAGGAGACGGTGCACGGCGCCGGCGGTCTCGCCGTGGCCCTGCGCCGCCCGCGGGAGTGGGCGCGGCACGCGCAGGCCGCCGAGGTGGCCGCCCGGCCGCTGGTCGAACGCGGGCGGCTGCACACGGCACGCGCGCGCGTGCTCCCGCCGCTGGACCCGGCCGCCGCTCCCCTGCTGCCCGCCGCCGGGCTGCGCGTCCTGGACCTGACCCGGGTGCTGGCCGGTCCGGTCGCCACCCGCACCCTGGCCCTACTGGGCGCGGACGTGCTGCGCCTGGACCCGCCCCACCTGCCCGAGCCGGCCGACCAGCACGCCGACACGGGCTTCGGCAAGCGGTCGGCGGTCCTCGACCTCGCCACCGATCCCGGAGTCTTCGAGGACCTGCTGGCCTCGGCGGACGTCGTGGTCACCGGCTACCGGCCGGGCGCCCTGGACCGGTTCGGGCTCCACCCCGAGGCGCTGGCCGGGCGGCGCCCAGGCCTGGTCGTGGCGCAGGTGTCGGCGTGGGGCGCGTACGGGCCGTGGGCCGGTCGGCGCGGCTTCGACAGCCTGGTGCAGGCCGCGACCGGCATCGCGGCGACCGAGGGAACGGCCGGCCGGCCCGGCGCCCTGCCCGCGCAGGCGCTCGACCACGGCTCCGGGTTGCTGCTGGCGGCGGCCGTGCTGCGGGCGCTGACCGAGCGGTCGTACGACGGGTGCGGCCGCCACGTGCGGGTCGCGCTCGCCCGGACCGCGCACTGGCTGACCGACGAGATCCGGCCGGAGCCGGCCGCGGGTGCCGGGGACGAGGGGCCGGACGCCCGGCTGGCGGAGACGGACAGCCGGCTCGGCCGGCTGCGGTACGTCCTGCCGCCGGTGTCGTTCGCCGGCGGCCCCGCCGACTGGGCGCGGCCTCCGGTGCCGTGGGGGTCGGACACCGCGCGCTGGTGAACGCGGCCCGCGCGCCGGTGCCGCCCCGGCCGGGGCGGCACCGGCGCGCGGGCCCTTCGGAACACCGGGCCGGCGGCGCCGCGTTCCCGGTGTCCGCCCCGGCGCGCGCGGTGCCCGACGCGACACCTGGGGCGCGGCGCTGTCAGTCGCGGCCCGTATCCTCGTGAACCATGCTCGAAGACCGTCCGACCGCAGTGTCGTCCGCCGCCCCGTGGCCGGCCGCGTACCCCCGGGGGTACGCGGTCGTCGACGTGGAGACCACCGGCCTGGCCCGGGACGACCGCATCGTCTCCGCCGCCGTCTACCGGCTGGACGCGCGCGGCGAGGTCGAGGACCACTGGTACACGCTCGTCAACCCGCAGCGCGATCCGGGGCCCGTGTGGATACACGGACTGACCAGCGAGGTGCTCGAAGGGGCGCCGCTGTTCGCGGACATCGCCGGGGAGTTCGCGGCCCGCCTCGACGGCCGGGTGCTCGTCGCGCACAACGCGGTCTTCGACTGGCAGATGATCGCGCGGGAGTACGCGCGCGCCCGGTGCGAGGCGCCGGTGCGCCAGCGGCTGTGCACCATCGCGCTGTCGAAGGAGCTGGGCCTGCCGCTGCCCAACTTCAAGCTGGAGTCGCTGGCGGCGCACTTCGGGGTCGTGCAGCAGCGGGCGCACCACGCCCTGGACGACGCGCGGGTGCTCGCCGAGGCGTTCCGGCCCAGTCTGCGGGCCGCGGCGGCGGGCGGCCTACGGCTGCCGCTGCTGGAGTGCCGGCCGCTGACGGAGTGGTCGGACACGCCCCGGGTCGGCCTGCAGGCGGGCGGGGGGCACGGCGGCCACCGGGGAGGCGGCTGGCGTCCGTCCCGGAAGCGGCCCGCCTGCCCCCACCCCAACCCGGGCCGGTACGAGGAGGGCAAGCGCCTCAAACAGGGCATGCGGGTGGCTTTCTCCGGGGACACCTCCACCGACCGCGAACTGCTGGAGGACCGGGCCACCGAGGCCGGGCTGCACGTGGCGACGAGCCTGTCCCGGCTGACCAGCCTGCTGGTCACCAATGACCCCGACTCGGGCACCTCCAAGGCGGCCAAGGCCCGGCAGTTCGGCACACCGGTCGTCGACGAGGCGGCCTTCGGCCAGCTCCTCCGGGACGTGGAGCCCGCCGACGGGTGAGCGCGGCCGGGCGGACGCCGGCGGACGACCGCGCGACCGCGGCCGGGCGAACGGCCGCGCGGACGGGTGATTCCCGGCGACTCGCCCAGCGCCGGCTCGCCCGGGCGCGGCCGACGGCTCACCCTGTGGCGCATGGCGAGATGCGAAGTTTGCGGCAATGACTACGGCATGACCTTCGAGGTGCACGCGCAGGGCGCGGTGCACGTCTTCGACTGCTTCTCCTGTGCGATCCACCGCATGGCCCCCCTCTGCGAGCACTGCCGGGTGCAGATCATCGGCCAGGGCGTGGAGGTGGAGGGCCACTGGTTCTGCGGCGCCCACTGCGCCCGCGCGGAGGGGAGGACGGGCATCGTCGACCGGGTGTGACCCGGCACCCGCGCGCGGGCGTCCCGCGGCCCGGGGGTACCGTCGTGGGGTGCACCGCTACCGCTTCCTGCTGACCCGCCAGTGGGTGGTCCTCACCCTCGTCGCGATCGCGCTGGTCCCGACGATGATCCGGCTCGGGTTCTGGCAGCAGCACCGGTACGACGAGCGCACCGCCCGCAACGACCTGGTCGCCCGGGCACTGCACGCCGACCCGGTCCCCGTGGAGCGGCTCACCTCCCCCGGCCACGCCGTGACCCGCACCGAGAGGTACCGCACGGTCACCGCGACCGGCACCTTCGACACCGCCCGCCAGGTCGTGGTCCGGCGCCGGACCAGCGCCGACGGCGAGGTGGGCTTCCACGTGCTGACCCCCCTCGTCCTCACCGACGGCACGGTGCTGCTCGTCAACCGGGGCTGGGTCCCCGCGGCCGACGAGCAGACCGCCTTCCCGAAGGTCCCCGCGCCCCCGGCCGGCCGGGTCACCGTCCGCGGGCGGCTGATGGCCGACGAGACCACGGCGGCGAGCGGCATCAAGGACGTCAGGGGCCTGCCGGACCGGCAGATCATGCTGATCAACAGCGCGGAAGAGGCACGGCGGCTGGACGCGCGGGTGCTCGGCGGGTACGTCGAGCAGACGGCGCCCGGGCCGGCGGGCGGCTCGCCGGAGCAGATCTCCGACCCGGGCACCGAGGACGCCCCGCTGAACTTCGCTTACATGATCCAGTGGTGGCTGTTCGCCGCGGCGGTGCCGGTGGGCTGGTGGTTCCTGGTCCGGCGCGAGGTCCGGGACCGGGAGGAGGCGGCGGCCGAACGGTCGCCCCGGGAGGGCGAACCGGCCGCCGTGTGACGGCCGCGCGCACCGTGGGCGGGGCCACTCCCCCGGGACACCCCGGGTTGGCCCCCCGGACCCGCGGGAAACCGGATCCCGTGAACGCGCGCATCGAGGACTACGCCCTCATCGGCGACCAACAGACCGCGGCCCTGGTCGGCCGGGACGGCTCGATCGACTGGCTGTGCCTGCCCCGCTTCGACTCCGGCGCCTGCTTCGCCCGGCTCCTGGGCGACGAGGACAACGGCTACTGGAGGATCGCGCCGAAGGGCGCGGACACCTGCGCACGCCGCGCCTACCGGCCCGACACCCTCGTCCTGGACACCGAGTGGGAGACCGGCGAGGGCGCGGTGCGCGTCGTCGACCTGATGCCGCAGCGCGACCGCGCCCCCGACGTCATCCGCATCGTGGAGGGCGTCAGCGGGCGCGTCACCGTCCGCAGCACGCTGCGCCTGCGGTTCGACCACGGCTCCATCGTGCCGTGGGTGCGCCGCCTGGACGGCCACCGGGTGGCCGTCGCCGGCCCCGACGCGGCGTGGCTGCGCAGCGAGCCGGCCGTGCGCACCTGGGGCGAGGACTTCGGCACCCACTCGGAGTTCACCGTCGCCCGCGGCGAGCGGGTCGCGTTCGTGCTCACCTGGCACCCCTCGCACGAGCCGCGCCCCCCGCTCGTCGACCCGTACGAGGCGCTCAGCGGAAGCGTCACGGACTGGCGGCGCTGGGCGTCCCGCTGCCGCTACGACGGCCCGTACCGGGACGCCGTCGTCAGGTCCCTGATCACCCTCAAGGCCCTCACCTACCGGCCGACCGGCGGGATCGTCGCCGCGCCGACCACCTCGCTGCCCGAGATGCCGGGCGGCGTGCGCAACTGGGACTACCGCTTCTGCTGGCTGCGCGACTCCACCCTGACCCTCAACGCCCTGCTGTCCGCGGGCTACCACGAGGAGGCCGCGGCCTGGCGCGACTGGCTGCTGCGGGCGGTGGCGGGCAAACCGGCCGACCTGCAGATCATGTACGGGGTGGCGGGCGAGCGCCGGCTGCCGGAGACCGAACTGCCCTGGCTGTCCGGCTTCGCCGGCTCCGCGCCCGTCCGCATCGGCAACGACGCCGTGAACCAGCTCCAGCTGGACGTGTACGGCGAGGTGATGGACACCCTGTCGCTGGCCCGCGCCTCCGACCTGTCCGGCCGCCCGCACATGTGGGCCCTGCAGCGGTCCCTGATGGGTTTCCTGGCGTCGCAGTGGCGGCAGCCGGACGAGGGGCTGTGGGAGGTGCGGGGCGGCCGGCGCCACTTCGTGCACTCCAAGGTGATGGTGTGGGTGGCCGCCGACCGTGCCGTGCGCACCCTCCAGGAGCACCCGGGGCTGAGGGGCGACCTGGCGGGCTGGCGGGCGCTGCGCGACGAGGTGCACCGGGAGGTGTGCGAGAAGGGCTACGACCCCGGGCGCAACACCTTCACGCAGTACTACGGCTCGCGGGAACTGGACGCCGCGCTGCTGCTGATCCCGCGGGTGGGGTTCCTGCCCCCCGACGATCCCCGGGTGGCCGGCACGATCGACGCGGTCCGCGCCGCCCTGGGTCACGGCGGCTTCCTGCGCCGCTACGACACCGGGGGGGCCGGGGAGCCGGTCGTCGACGGGCTGCCGCAGGGCGAGGGCGCCTTCCTGGCCTGCTCGTTCTGGCTGGCCGACGCCCTGCACCTGACGGGCCGCACGGACGAGGCCCTCGCACTGTTCGAGCGGCTGGCCGGGCTGGTCAACGACGTGGGTCTGCTGGCCGAGGAGTACGACCCCGTGCACGGCTGCCAGCTGGGCAACTTCCCACAGGCGTTCAGCCACATCGCGCTGGTGAACACCGCCCTCACCCTCTTCCGCGGCGAAGGGGCCGACCGGGCAGGATAGGGGCCATGGATCTAGGACTGAAGGACCGGGTGTACGTGGTCACCGGTGCCACGCGCGGGCTGGGCAACGCCGCCGCGAGGGAACTGGTCGCCGACGGGGCGAAGGTGGTCGTCACCGGCCGTGCCGGGGAGCGGGTCGCCGAGGCCGCCGCCGAACTGGGCCCGAACGCGGTGGGCGTGGCCGTCGACAACGCCGACGCCGGAGCCCCCGAGCGGCTGATCGCGGCCGCCCGGGAGCACTTCGGCGGCTTCCACGGCATCCTCGTCAGCGTCGGCGGGCCGCCGCCCGGGTTCGTCGCGGACAACACGGACGAGCAGTGGCGCGAGGCGTTCGAATCGGTGTTCCTCGGCGCGGTGCGGCTCGCCCGCACCGCGGCGGCCGAGCTGGCGGCGGGCGGGGTCGTCGGGTTCGTGCTGTCCGGTTCGGTGCACGAGCCGATCCCGGGGCTGACCGTGTCCAACGGGCTGCGGCCGGGGCTCGCGGGGTTCGCCAAGTCGATCGCCGACGAACTGGGACCGCGCGGGATCCGTGTGGTGGGGCTGCTGCCGGCCCGGATCGACACCGACCGCGTGCGGGAGCTGGACGCGCTGTCCGCGGACCCGGTGGCCACGCGCACGGCCAACGAGTCCCGGATCCCGCTGCGCCGGTACGGCCGGCCGGAGGAGTTCGGCCGGGTCGCCGCGTTCCTGCTGTCCCCCGCCGCGTCCTACCTGACGGGCGTCATGGTGCCGGTGGACGGGGGCATGCGGCACGGTTTCTGAAGCCCCCGGCCCGCTCCCCGCACCTCCCTCGGCGGCCGGCCCCGTGGCCGGCCCGGTCGCCGCCGTACGTCCCTTCGGTCCCCTCCCGCGGCCGCCGCGCGCACGGCTGCGCGACCGCGCGCCGGGGATGCGGCAGGCTGGAGGGATGACGGCGGCAGACGGATGGACCGGGGAAGTGCGGCGGCAGCTGGGGCTGGGCAGGCTGCTGCCGCTCGGCGGTGCCGGCGACGGCGCGTGGATCACGGAGGCCGCGGCCGGGGCCGTGCTCAGGCGCGCGGCGGCGCGCGAAGTGCCGGGAGCGCGGCTGGGGGCGCTGCGGATCGCGCTCGCCGATCCGCAGAAGGTCGGGGAGCCGGTGGTGCCGCCGCCGCCGAGCGGCCTGCCGCCGGGCGCGCTGCGGGTGACGGCGGACTTCGCGGCCGGGGCCGTCGAGCCGCTGCCGGTGACGGCGGCCCGGCTGCGCGAGAGCCTGGCGACGGCCGCGGCGCTGCGCCTGGGCCTCACGGTCACGGAGGTGGACCTGCGGGTGACGGACCTGCTGGCGGCGGACCGGCCGGCCCCGGAGGAACCGGCGCCGCGGGCGCCGACCGCCCGCGCGACGGCTGATCCGGTCGCGTCCCGGGTGGCCGCCGCCGCGCTCGCGGTGCCCGGAGTCACCCGTCTGACGGGGTCACTGGGCGGTCTGGGCCGGGCGGTGCACGTCGAGGAGCACGCGCAGGCCGCGGCACTGCCGCACCGGCACGTGCGGGTGGAGCTGGCGACGGGCGCGGACCAGCGGGCGGTGGACGTGGCCCGGCGGGTCCGCGCGGCCGTACGGGACGCGCTGGAGGATCACCCGACGGTGTCGGTTCTGGTCACCGGGGTGGACTGAGCCGGGGCGGGGTCCGGGGCCGTGCGGGGGCGCGGGCGGCTCACTCGCCGACGCCGGCCAGGTCCCGCAGCCGCCGCGCCTGGGCGGCCCGTTCGGCCGCGCGCTGCTCGTCGTAGGTGCGGTCGGCGGCACCGCGCAGCAGCGCCTTGGTCTCCACCACGGCGTCGCGCGGGGCGGCCAGCAGCGCCGCGGCCAGGTCCGCGACCGCGCCGTCGAGTTCGCCGGCCGGCACCGCGAGGTTGGCCAGCCCGGACACGACCGCCTCCTCGGCCTGGACGAAGCGCCCGGTCGCGCAGATCTCCAGCGCGCGGGCGTAGCCGACCAGCCCGACCAGCGGGTGCGTGCCGGTCAGGTCCGGGACGAGGCCCAGGCTGGTCTCGCGCATGGCGAACTGCACGTCGTCGGCGACGACCCGCAGGTCGCAGGCGAGCGCGAGCTGGAACCCGGCGCCCACGGCATGTCCTTGTACGGCGGCGACGGACACGATGTCGTTCCGTCGCCACCAGGTGAACGCCTCCTGGTACGCGGTGATGGCCGCATCGAGCCCGGCGTCGTCGCGGCGCGCGAGCTCGATGAAGGTTGGCTCGCCCGGGATCCCCTCCGGAGTGAACATCTGGCGGTCCAGTCCGGCGGAGAAGGACTTGCCCTCGCCGCGCAGCACGACGACGCGGACGGAGCCCGGCAGCAGCCGGCCCGCTTCGGCCAGCGCCCGCCACAGGGCGGGGCTCTGCGCGTTGCGCTTGGCCGGGTTGGTCAGCGTCACCGTGGCGAGCGCGTCGTCGACGGTGAGCCGTACGCCGTCCTTGTCGAGTGCAGGAGCGAGGTCCTGGTCGGGCGAAGCCATGGGGCGCCTCCGATGGGTGCGGTCGTCTCGCATTGCCGTACGGCATGCCAAGTGACTGCACAGTAACCACCCGGTCGGTCAGTGAACCGACCGGGTGGCCACCATCGGAGCCGATGGGCCGCCCGGAGTCAGGACGATGCGGCCTTCTTGCCCCGGGTCGCTCCGCCACGCCCACGCAGCGTGACGCCCGACTCGCTGAGCATCCGGTGCACGAAGCCATACGAGCGGCCGGTCTCCTCGGCCAGCGCCCGGATGCTCGCACCGGAGTCGTACTTCTTCTTCAGGTCTGCCGCGAGCTTGTCGCGCGCGGCGCCGGTCACCCGGCTGCCCTTCTTCAGAGTCTCGGCCACCCGTGCCTCCTCATGGGAAGTGCGCTCTGGTCTTCTCATGATCACCCCTCCGGGGCGGGATGGCCACCCATTCGGCAAGGTCCGTGGGACGAGGTTGTGACGACAGGAGCGCGTCCCCACATGCGGAATCGTGAATTCCGTCGCCGGGCACGGGTCGGACCAGCCCGTCGGATTCACGAAGTGGCAGGTCAGGGACGCGAAACGGCCGATCCCCGCGCGATGGGGGGATCGGCCGTGAAATCCGTGTAGGACACACCTCGGTACGAGGAGATCTCACACAGATGAGGGATCACCGGTCGGCCGAATGATCCATACCCGGGGAGCAGGCGTTCGATCACGCCAGGGCGACGAGATCCGCGTAGCCGGAGCTCCACAGGTCCTCCACGCCGTCCGGCAGGAGGATGATCCGTTCCGGCTGGAGCGCCTCGACGGCGCCCTCGTCGTGGGTGACGAGGACGACCGCGCCCTGGTAGGTGCGCAGGGCGCCGAGGATCTCCTCGCGGCTGGCCGGGTCGAGGTTGTTGGTCGGCTCGTCCAGCAGCAGCACGTTCGCCGAGGAGACGACCAGGGTGGCCAGGGCGAGACGGGTCTTCTCACCGCCGGAGAGGACCCCGGCCGGCTTGTCGACGTCGTCGCCGGAGAACAGGAAGGAGCCCAGCACCTTGCGGACCTCCACGAGGTCCATGTCCGGGGCGGCCGAGCGCATGTTCTCCAGGACCGTGCGGTCGGCGTCCAGGGTCTCGTGCTCCTGGGCGTAGTAGCCGAGCTTGAGGCCGTGGCCGGGGACGACCGCGCCGGTATCCGGCTGCTCGACACCGGCGAGGAGGCGCAGCAGGGTGGTCTTGCCGGCGCCGTTGAGGCCGAGGATGACGACCCGGGAACCCTTGTCGATGGCCAGGTCGACGTCGGTGAAGATCTCCAGCGAGCCGTACGACTTCGACAGCCCCTCGGCCATCAGCGGGGTCTTGCCGCAGGGCGCGGGCTCCGGGAAGCGGAGCTTGGCGACCTTGTCGGACTGGCGGACGTCCTCCAGGCCGGAGAGCAGCTTCTCGGCGCGGCGGGCCATGTTCTGCGCGGCGACGGTCTTGGTGGCCTTGGCGCGCATCTTGTCGGCCTGCGCGTTCAGCGCGGCGGCCTTCTTCTCCGCGTTGGCGCGCTCGCGCCTGCGGCGCTTCTCGTCGGCCTCGCGCTGCTGCTGGTAGAGCTTCCAGCCCATGTTGTAGACGTCGATCGTCGACCGGTTGGCGTCCAGGTAGAAGACCTTGTTGACGACCGTCTCGACCAGGTCGACGTCGTGGGAGATCACGATGAAGCCGCCGCGGTAGGTCTTCAGGTAGTCCCGCAGCCAGACGATCGAGTCGGCGTCGAGGTGGTTGGTCGGCTCGTCCAGCAGCAGGGTGTCGGCGTCGGAGAAGAGGATGCGGGCCAGCTCGATCCGGCGGCGCTGACCGCCGGAGAGCGTGTGCAGGGGCTGGCCGAGCACGCGGTCGGGCAGGTTGAGCGCGGCGGCGATGGTGGCGGCCTCGGCCTCGGCGGCGTACCCGCCCTTGGTGAGGAACTCCGTCTCCTGGCGCTCGTACTGCCGGAGGGCCTTCTCGCGGGTGGCGCCCTGGCCGTTGGCGATGCGCTGCTCGTTCTCGCGCATCTTGCGGATCAGGACGTCGAGGCCGCGGGCGGAGAGGATGCGGTCGCGGGCGAGGATGTCGAGGTCGCCGGTGCGGGGGTCCTGCGGGAGGTAACCGACCTCGCCGGAGCGGGCGATGGTGCCGGCCGCGGGGATGCCCTCGCCGGCGAGGCACTTGGTGAGTGTGGTCTTGCCGGCGCCGTTGCGGCCGACGAGGCCGATGCGGTCGCCCTTGACGACGCGGAAGGTGGCGTTCTCGAGGAGGACGCGCGCACCGGCGCGCAGCTCGATACCGGAGGCGGAGATCACGGACAGACTCCTGGGCGTACAGGGATTGGCGGGTGGGCGGCTGCGGACGTTCCCGCCGTCTAATGCGCGAGGAGAATGGCCATGGGCCAAGTCTAACGGGGCCGTGCAAGGGGTTGTGCTGCCTCCGCGGCTCCGGGGCGGCCGCCGGGCGGCCGCGGTGCGGGGCGGCGGACGGCACGGTGACGCGCACCGGGCCGGTGCGGGGCACGCACCCGGGCCGGTGCGGGGCAGTGGCGCGGCGGGAGCGGGCGCCGGGGCCGCGGCGGCCTCCTCGGCACGGCGAAGGAGGGGCGGGGGCCGCGGGGGCGCGTGTCGTGGTGGACGACGCCGGCGCCCACCGCCGGCGGGCCGTGGAGCAGGGCGTGGGGACGCGCGGGCACCGGCGCCCCCGGCGGACCGGGGCCACGGCCCGCGGGACCACCCGGCCGGGGAGGCACCGGGGACGGCGTCCGGGGCCCGGGGCGTGCGCCCCCGCCCCGGGGGCCGGCCCCCGCTAGCCCCCGGTGTGCACCTGGAAGGCGGCCCGCCGCACGGCCTTGGCGAGGGCCGGGTCGGGGTGGGCCGCGGCGAGCGCGACCAGGACCTGCACGGTGCGCGGGTGGCCG
This sequence comes from Streptomyces sp. TG1A-8, assembly GCF_030499535.1. Taxonomy (NCBI): domain Bacteria; kingdom Bacillati; phylum Actinomycetota; class Actinomycetes; order Kitasatosporales; family Streptomycetaceae; genus Streptomyces; species Streptomyces sp. TG1A-8. Next base: position 5,460,621 of record NZ_JASTLB010000001.1, on the reverse strand, counting down.
ACGGCGCGGACCTCGTCGAGCAGGGCGGGGACGGTGGGCTGCACGGCGGCCTCCAGGTGCCGCACCAGCATCGGTGCCTCGCCGTGGTCGGCGACGGCGGCCGCGGTGTCGACCCACAGCCAGGTGGCCTCCTCGCGGGTGAGGACCTCGTGGGCGTCCTCCGGGTCGACGCCGTCGTGCTCGGCGAGCCACAGCAGGGCGTACGGCCGCAGCGCGGGTTCGTCGACGACGGCGCGCACGTCGGGCTCGGCGGGGGCGCCGACGACGCGCAGCGCCTCGAAGGCGAGGCCGCGCAGCAGGGCGTCCTCGCCGCGGGCGGCGTCGATGAGCCGGCCGACGGCACTGCCGACGGGGCGGGCGGCGAGCCAGGCGCGGTATTCGGCGCGGGCCGCGTTGGGGCGGAGCTGGGCGCAGCCGCGGAGCATGTCCTCGGCGGACTGCTCGATGTTGCCGGCCGGGCTCTGCGCGGCCACGCAGATCTGCTCCAGCTTGACCCAGACCGCCCAGCTGCCCAGCGGGGTGAGGGTGGCCTGGCCGTCGCCGTAGGTCAGGGCGCCGACGCCGGCGAGGGCCTTGAGCGCCCAGTCGAGCAGGGGTTCGAGCGGGGTGTCCGCGGCGGGGGCGGTCCGCGCCGGGCGGGAGGCCTCGGCGGGCCCGCCGGAACCGGGCTCGTAGGAGACCTCGCAGCGCTCGGTGCGCAGTTCGGTGACCCGCTGCTGGAGCAGGTCGAGCAACTGCTCCACCGGTACGGGACCGGCGGACAGCTGGAGGAAGGAGAGCACCTGGGGCATGGCCGAGACGACCTCGGCGACGGCGGCCGGCTCCTCGCCCCCGGGCTCCGGGCAGGCGAGCGACCAGGCGTCGAAGAGGGCGACCCAGCCGCGCAGCACGGCACTGTCGTCGCGGTCCCAGGCGCGCAGCCGCCAGCCGGGCCGCGCGCTGTCCCCGTGCACCTCGACCAGTCCGGCGAGGCGGGCGGTGTCCCAGTCGGCGCACACCTGGGCGGTGGTCAGGCCGAGGTCGGCGGCGGCACGCGCGGCGGTCTCGTCGGAGAGCGTGGCCTTGCCGTCGGCGGTGGCCCCGGTGCGGCCGGGGCCGAGGACGGCGTCGGCCCAGCGGGCGACGCGGACGGCACCGGCCAGACCGGCGCGGGCCATTCTGGCCAGTTCGGCGGGGGCGGGGGTGCCCTCCGGCGGCCGGGGTGCGGGGCGGCGCGTGCGCCGCTGGTTCACAGCTCTGGGGGCGGCGGCCAGGGGTCGCGGTCGGACGAGTCGAAGCCTGGAGTCGCGCGGGATACGGGACGTCACGGGTGCAGTCTTCCGGTTGACGGTCCGAAAACCCAAACGGAATGTCACGGGGGGCGGCGGGGGTGGCCGAGGGGCCGGCGGCGGCGCCGGGCCGACGGACGTGATCAGGCCAGTGGTACGGCCCGGAACGGAATGACCGGAATCAGGGCCTCCGGATCGCTCGGGGTCCGCTCGGACCGCCTCGGCGGAGCCTGCGGGACGGCTGGGACGAGCCTTGACCGCGACCCCGCCGGGAGCCTCGCACCACCCCGCCGGGACCTCACATCAGCGGCGTCAGGAACCGGCGAAGGCGCTCCTCGTACTGTTCGGGGTCCGCGTTCCACATCGCCGCGTGCGGGGCGCCGCGCACCGTGTGCAGGACCACGTGGCCGGCGAAGCGGGCGGCGAAGCGGCGGGAGTGCTCCCAGGGGGCCACCCGGTCGTCCGGGCCGTGGACGACCAGCATCGGCACGGCCGGCAGGCCGGGGTCCCCGGTCGCTGCGGCCCGGTCGGCGTGCAGGCCGGCCCGGCCCTGGGCGGCCCGGACGGCGAGCGGGAGCAGCGGTGGGGGGGTGTGCCGGGCCCGGGCGAGGGCGCGCAGGGTGGCCTCCCAGCTGAGCACCGGCGAGTCGAGCACCAGCCCGGCGATGTGGTGGCGCAGCGGGGAGTGCCGGGCCGCGTGCAGGGCCATGGTGGCGCCGGTGGACCAGCCCAGGAGGACGACCCGGCGGGCGCCGTGGCGGACGGCGTGGCGGATCGCGGCGTCCACGTCGCGCCACTCGGTCTCGCCGAGGTGGTGCAGGCCGTCCGGGGAGCGCGGGGCACCGGGGTCGCCGCGGTAGGCGAGGGCCAGTACCGGCAGGCGGCGGTCGTGCAGGAACGGCATGACGTTCATGGCCTGTTCGCGGGTGGCCCCCAGGCCGTGCACGGCGATCACCCAGGTGTCCCGGTGGGCGGGCACGAACCAGGCGGGCAGGGCGCCGAGTTCGCCGGGCACGTCGACGTCGGCGCACTCGAGGCCGAGGGCGTCTCCCGGATTGCCGACGTACACGTTCGGGGTGAGCCACACGGCGTCACCGGCCGCGAAGGTGCCGTGCGTGACGCGCTCCAGGCGGCGTACGACGGTGTCGGCGGTGTGCTCGGCCGATTTCGCGACGGGGCCGACGACCGCGTGGGAGCCGTCACCGGCGAGGCCGTAGACCCCGGGGCGCAGCGTGGCCAGGTCACGGGTGAGCGTGATGTGGCCCGCGGCCGTGCCGTGCACGGTGAGCCGGGGTTCGGTGGGCAGCGGACGGCCCGCGGGCGCCTTCAGCGCCGCGTCGCTGGCGAGCCGGCCGGCGGCCACGGACGCCGCGCCGGCGGCCAGGACGGCGCCGAGGGCGGTGGCGGTCGCTTTGACGGTGCGCACGGGTCCAGTGTCGGCGGGACCGGGGCGGGCGGCCAGCGGAAGGGGCGGGCGGGGTGACGTCCGGCGCTGGGCGGGCCGGGGTGGCACCACCGGGCGCGCGGGGCGGGCCGGGGCGGCGCCGCGGCGCGGTGGGGCGAGCGACGCGAGCAGGGGCCGGGGCAGGGGGCTGGGCAGCAAGGGGTCACCTCCGTTGGCCGTACCCCCTCAAGCGTTCCCCCGCCTGGGCGAGTTGTGCCTCCGTCAGCACGGAAGGCGTCAGTGCGGGCACCGAGGACGCCACCAGCCACAGGCGGCACATCCACTCCAGTTGGGCGGTGCGGTCGTAGGCCTGGTCGAGGGTGTCGCCGTAGGTGACCGTGCCGTGGTTCTGCAGGAGGCAGCCGGAGCGGCCGGCGAGGGCGCGCAGCATGTTCTCGGCCAGTTCGTCGGTGCCGTAGGTGGCGTAGGGGGCGACCCGGACGGGTCCGCCGAGGGCGGCGGCCATGTAGTGGACCAGCGGCAGCTCGGGCACGAGGGCGGAGACGGCGGTGGCGTGCACGGCGTGGGTGTGGACGACGGCGCGGGCGCCGGTGGTGCGGTAGACCGCCAGGTGCATGGGCAGTTCGCTGGTCGGCACCAGGGTGCCCCGCACCTGGCGCCCGTCGAGACCGACGCCGGTGAGGTCGCCGGGGGTCAGCCGGTCGTAGGGCACGCCCGAGGGCGTGACGAGGACAACGTCCCCGACGCGCGCCGAGACGTTCCCCGAGGTGCCGACCACGAGGCCGTCGGCGACCGACCGGCGGGCCGTCGCGACCAGTTCCTCCCAGGCGCGCGCTTCTTCGTCTTCCGTGTTCCGTCGCGGCTCAGCCATGCGGCGATCCTGCCAGCCGGCCGGGCGGCAGGGGAGCGGGCCGCGGTCTTCCGATGGGATTTCATGCCCCCGAACGGGCGGACATCGCCGTGAAACACCGCACGGACAACCGATTTGTCGACATCCGGGCATTCAATGGCCTTTCCCGCCCGCCGGACGCCGTACCACCGCCACGCCAGGGGGACCCCATGACCCGCGACCGCACACCCACCCGCCGTCGCGCGGGCGCCGTCGCGGCGGCCACCGCGGCGCTCGCCCTCGCGGGCGCCGAGCCCGCGTCGGCCGGACCGCCGGCGCACGCGGCGCACGCGGCGCATACGGCGCATACGGCGCATACGGCACACACGGCACACACGGCGCGTCGGCCCCGGGGGCACGACGTGTCCTCGCACCAGGGTGCCGTCGACTGGTCCGCCGCCCGCGCCGGGGGCGCCCGGTTCACCTACGTCAAGGCGACCGAGTCCACCACCTACCGCAACCCCTATTTCAGCGGGCAGTACACCGGCGCGCGCAAGGCGGGACTGATCCGGGGCGCGTACCACTTCGCGCTTCCGGACCGGTCCTCGGGCGCCCGGCAGGCCGCCTATTTCGTGCGGCACGGCGGCGGCTGGCGGGCCGACGGCCGGACCCTGCCGCCCGCGCTCGACATCGAATACAACCCGTACAAGCGGAAGCACCCGTGCTACGGGCTGGGCCGGTCGCGGATGGTGCGCTGGATCCGTTCCTTCAGCGACGAGGTCCGCCGGCGGACCGGCCGCCGCCCGGTGATCTACACCACCGCCCACTGGTGGCGCGACTGCACCGGCGACAGCCGCGCGTTCGCCCGGAGCCACGCCCTGTGGATCGCCCGCCACGGCAGCTCGGGCCCGGGAGCGCTGCCGGGCGGATGGCGCTACTGGACCTTCTGGCAGCGCGGCACGAGGGGCCGGCTGCCGGGTGACCAGGATCTCTTCAACGGGTCGACGGGCCGGCTGCGGTCCTTCGCGCGGGGCCGCTAGTCCATGGGACGCCCGGGCGCCGAACCGGAACGGAATCCCGACCCCCCGTTACCGACACCGTGAAGCCCGTCCCAGTTCATCTTCCGTTCACCCAGGTTGCTTACCTTCGACGCGCCAATGACCTCGAACGATTGCCTGGGTAAATGGAAAGCTTCTCGCTGATCCTCGCGATTGTGGTGATAACCGCACTCGCGTTCGATTTCACGAACGGTTTCCACGACACCGCCAACGCGATGGCCACGACCATCTCGACCGGCGCGCTCAAGCCCAAGGTCGCGGTGGCCATGTCCGCCGCCCTCAACCTGGTGGGCGCCTTCCTCTCCGTGGAGGTCGCCAACACGATCTCCAAGGGTCTCGTCGACGAGACCGGCATCCGTCCCGAGGTCATCTTCGCCGCCCTGGTCGGCGCGATCCTCTGGAACCTGCTGACCTGGCTGGTGGGCCTGCCCTCCAGCTCCTCCCACGCCCTGATGGGCGGCCTGATCGGCGCCACCGTCGCCTCCGCGGGCTTCGGCGCCGTGCACGGCGACGCCCTGGTCACCAAGGTGCTGCTGCCGGCCGTCGCCGCGCCGGCCGTCGCCGGCATCGCGGCGATGCTCGCCACCCGGCTCTCCTACGGCATCGGCGGCGGCGCCCGGGGCGAGGCCTCCCGCAAGGGCTACCGGGCCGGCCAGATCGCCTCCGCCGGCCTGGTCTCCCTGGCCCACGGCACCAACGACGCCCAGAAGACGATGGGCATCATCACCCTCGCGCTGGTCGCGGGCGGTGCCGTCGCCCCCGGCTCCAACCCTCCCACCTGGGTGATCCTCTCCGCCGGCCTGGCCATCGCGCTCGGTACCTACATCGGCGGCTGGCGCATCATCCGCACCATGGGCACGGGCCTGACCGACCTGCAGCCGCAGCAGGGCTTCGCCGCCCAGACCAGCGCGGCCACGGCCATCCTGGCCTCCTCCCACCTCGGCTTCTCCCTGTCCACCACCCACGTCGTCTCCGGCTCGGTGATGGGCGCGGGCCTGGGCCGCAGGGGCGGCGTGGTGCGCTGGTCCACCGCGACCCGCATGGCCGTCGCCTGGGTGCTCACGCTGCCCGCCGCCGCCCTGGTCGGCGCGGGCGCCGAGTCGGTCACCGGACTGGGTGACTGGGGCACCGGGCTGGTCGCCGTCCTCCTGGTCGCCGCCTGCGCCGCGATCTGGAAGGTCTCCCGCCGCGAGGTCGTCGACCACACCAACGTCGTCGCTCCCGGGGACGCCGCGGAGCCGGCCGGCGTGGTCACCGCCGCCCTCGCCGCCGTGGCCCCGCCCCCGGCGGGCGCGGTCGCCGAAGGCCTCACGGCCACCATCCCGGCCACGATCACCATGCCGTCCCAGATCACCGGCTCACCGGCGGAGTCCGCCCCGGCCGCCCCGCCGGCCGCCGCGGTCTGATCCGGCCGGACACGGAAGGAAACCATCCATGAAGATCGACTGGGCGGCCCTCGGCTCCGTCTTCGGCGTCAGCCTCGTGGTCGCCGTCGGCCTGGTGGCCCTGTTCACCCTCGGCGTCACCGCCCTCTCCCGCCGGGAGAGGGCCGCGGCCCAGGGCGGCTCCGCCGCCCTCGCCGCCACCGGTGCCTGCCTGTGCTTCGCGACCTGCGCGGCGGCGGTGGCCTACGGCATGTACCTGATCGTGGTCAAGGCCTGACCGGGCACCACCGGCACCTTCGGCGAGGCTCCTTCCCGGCGCGTGTCCGGGCGGGGGCCTCCGCCGCGTCCCGTCCCGCCGGGTGTGGGGCTCAGCACACTCTCCCCCCGCAGGTCAGCGGCAGGTTGACGGCCCTTCCGGACGCATGGTGGACTGCCCGGGCCATGTACGGCGGCAGGAGAGGAAGCCGGTGCGAATCCGGCGCGGTCCCGCCACTGTCACCGGGGAACCACCCCCGGGAGCCAGGAACTCTCGCCGCCGGTCTCGTCGAACCAGGGCGCGGACACCCTGAGTGAGGACATATCGCCATGCTCGGCTGCCGAACGAGGACCACCAGGCCCGTCTCCGTGCCCACGGCCGGCTGAGCCGATGGGTGCCGACCGCTCCTACGCGTACGGCGCCGCCGCCGGCCTCCTCGGTGACCTGCTCCTCGGTGATCCCCGCCACGGGCACCCGGTCGCCGCGTTCGGGCGGGCGGCCTCGGCCGTGGAACGCGCGCTGTGGCACGACCACCGCGGCTGGGGTACGTTGCACACCGCCGTGTGCGCCGGCGGCGCCGTCGCCCTCGGCGCCGTGGCCGAGCGGGCCGCGCGCCGCTCCCCCGCCGCCTCCGCCGCGCTGACCGCCGTCGCCACCTGGGCGGTCGTCGGCGGCACCTCGCTCGCCCGCGAGGCCAGGGCCGTCGGACTCGCCCTGCGGGCCGGGGACGTGACGGCGGCGCGGGCACGGCTGCCGCACCTGTGCGGGCGGGACCCCGAGGCCCTCGACGCCGACGGGATCGCCCGGGCCGTCGTGGAGTCGGTCGCCGAGAACACCTCCGACGCCGTCGTGGGCGCGCTGGTGTGGGGCGCCGTGGGCGGGGTGCCGGGCCTGCTGGGCTTCCGGGCCGTCAACACGCTGGACGCCATGGTGGGGCACAAGTCGCCCCGCCTGCGCCGCTACGGCTGGGCCTCGGCCCGCCTGGACGACCTGGCCGGCTGGCCGGGGGCCCGGCTGACCGCCGTGCTCGCCGCCGCGGCCGGGCCCGACCCCCGGGGCGCCCTGCGCGCCTGGCGGGCCGACGCGCACGGGCACCCGAGCCCCAACGCCGGGCCGGTCGAGGCCTCGTTCGCGGGCGCCCTCGGCGTGCGGCTGGGCGGCACGCTCTCCTACGGCGGCCGGGTCGAGCACCGGCCCGTGCTCAACGGGGCCGGCGGGCGGGCCGTACGAGTCCGCGACATCGACCGGGCCGTACGGCTCTCGCGCCGGGTCGGCCTGCTCGCGCTCGGCGTCACGGCCGGCGCGCGCCTCCTTCTGAAGGGACGTGGGAAGTGAACGGTGGTCTGCTGGTCGCCGGCACCACCTCGGACGCGGGCAAGAGCGTCGTGACCGCCGGCATCTGCCGGTGGCTGGTGCGGCAGGGCGTCAAGGTGGCGCCTTTCAAGGCGCAGAACATGTCCCTCAACTCGTTCGTGACCCGCGAGGGCGCGGAGATCGGGCGGGCGCAGGCCATGCAGGCCCAGGCCTGCCGGACCGAGCCGACCGCGCTGATGAACCCGGTGCTGCTCAAGCCCGGCGGCGAGCAGAGCAGCCAAGTGGTGCTGCTGGGCAGGCCGGTGGGCGAGCTGAGCGCGCGCGGCTACCACGGAGGGCGCCAGCAGCGGCTGCTCGGCACCGTGCTGGACTGCCTGGCCGAGTTGCGGGGCACGTATGACGCGGTGATCTGTGAGGGGGCGGGCAGTCCGGCGGAGATCAACCTGCGGCGCACCGACATCGTCAACATGGGCATCGCGCGCAACGCGCGGCTGCCCGTGCTCGTGGTCGGCGACATCGACCGCGGCGGTGTCTTCGCCTCCTTCTTCGGCACGGTCGCCCTCCTGTCGCGCGAGGACCAGGAACTCGTCGCCGGCTTCCTCGTCAACAAGTTCCGCGGGGACGTCTCCCTGCTGGAGCCGGGCCTGGACATGCTGCGCGGACTCACCGGCCGGCCCTCCTACGGGGTGCTGCCGTTCCGGCACGGCCTCGGCATCGACGAGGAGGACGGGCTGAGGGTGTCGCTGCGCGGCACCGTCCGGGAGTCCGCCGTGGCGCCGCCGGCCGGCGAGGACGTGCTGCGGGTCGCCGTGTGCGCGCTCCCGCTGATGTCGAACTTCACCGACGTGGACGCGCTGGCCGCCGAACCGGGCGTCGTGGTGCGGTTCGTGGACCGGCCCGAGGAGCTGGCCGACGCCGATCTGGCCGTGGTCCCCGGCACCCGGGGCACCGTGCGGGCCCTGGCCTGGCTCCGCGCCCGCGGGCTCGCGGACGCCCTCGTCAGGAGGGCCGCGGAAGGACGCCCGGTCCTCGGCGTCTGCGGTGGCTTCCAGATCCTCGGCGAGCACATCGAGGACGAGGTCGAGTCGCGCGCCGGCGCCGTCCCGGGGCTCGGCGTGCTGCCCGTGCGGGTGCGGTTCGCCCGCGACAAGACCCTGGCCCGGCCGGCCGGGGAGGCCCTCGGCGAGCGGGTCGAGGGGTACGAGATCCACCACGGGGTCGCCGAGGTGCTGGGCGGACAGGACTTCATCACCGACGGCCGGGGACACGGCCTGGACGGCTGCCGGGTCGGGCAGACCTGGGGGACGCACTGGCACGGGTCCCTGGAGTGCGACGGTTTCCGGCGGGCCTTCCTGCGCGAGGTGGCCGCCGCCGCGGGCCGCCGCTTCGTACCGGCCCCCGACACCTCGTTCGCCGCGCTGCGCGAGGAGCAGCTCGACCGGCTCGGCGACCTGATCGAACAGCACGCGGACACGGACGCGCTGTGGCGGCTCATCGAGTCGGGCGCGCCGCAAGGACTGCCCTTCATCCCACCGGGAGCGCCCGTATGAGCACAGTGTTGTTGTTGTCGACCGCCGACACCGATCTGCTGGCGGCCCGGGCCTCCGGCGCCGGCTACCGGATCGGCAACCCCACCCGGGTCGACGTCGCCGGTGAGCTGCCGGGCCTGGTCGAGGGCGCGGACGTCGCGGTGGTGCGGCTGCTGGGCGGCAAGCGCGCCTGGGAGGAGGGGCTGGCCGCGCTGCGGGCGTCCGGGATCCCGACCGTGCTGCTGGGCGGCGAGTCGGTGCCGGACGCCGAGCTGATGGCCGACTCCTCGGTCCCCGCGGGTGTGGTGGCCGAGGCGCTGAAGTACCTGGTCGAGGGCGGCCCCCAGAACCTGCTGGAGCTGTCCCGGTTCCTGTCGGACACCGTGCTGCTGACCGGTGAGGGCTTCGAGGAGCCGCGGCGGATGCCGGCGTACGGCGTCCACGGCGCACGGGTGCGGGACGCGGACCGGCCGACCGTCGGCGTGCTCTTCTACCGGGCGCACGAGCTGAGCGGCAACACCGCCTTCGTGGACACCCTGTGCGACGCGATCGAGGCGCACGGCGCCAACGCGCTGCCGGTGTACTGCGGTTCGCTGCGGGGCGCGGACCGGGGTCTGTACGAGCTGCTGGACGGGACCGACGCGCTGGTCGCCACGGTGCTGGCGGCCGGCGGCACGCACGCCTCGCAGGCCTCGGCGGGCGGCGACGAGGAGTCCTGGGACGTCGGGGTGCTGGCCGACCTCGACGTCCCGGTGCTGCAGGGGCTCTGCCTGACCTCCTCGCGGGCCGCCTGGGAGGAGTCGGACGCCGCGCTGTCCCCCATGGACGCGGCGATGCAGGTCGCGATCCCGGAGTTCGACGGGCGCCTGATCACGGTGCCGTTCTCCTTCAAGGAGCAGGGGCCCGACGACGTCCCGGTGTACGTCGCCGACCCCGGGCGGGCCGCCCGGGTGGCCGGCATCGCCGTCCGGCACGCGCGGCTGCGGCACAAGGCGAACGCGGACAAAAGGATCGCGCTGGTCTTCACGGCCTACCCGACCAAGCACTCCCGCGTCGGCAACGCGGTCGGCCTGGACACGCCCGCCTCGGCGGTACGGGTGCTGGACGCGCTCAGGGACGCGGGGTACTCGCTCACCGACTACCCCGCCGGGGGCGACGAACTGATCCACCGGCTCATCGAGGCCGGCGGGCACGACGTGGAGTGGCTGACGGAGGAGCAGCTGGCCGCCGCGCCCGCGCGGGTGCCGCTCGCCGACTACCGGGCGTGGTTCGACGCCCTCGACCCCGGGCTGCGGGAATCCATGCGGGAGGCGTGGGGCGAGCCGCCGGGCAGCCTGTACGTGGACGGCGACGACATCGTGCTCGCCGCCCTGCGGTTCGGGAACGTCGTGGTGATGATCCAGCCGCCGCGCGGCTTCGGCGAGAACCCGATCGCGATCTACCACGACCCGGACATGCCGCCGTCCCACCACTACCTGGCGGCCTACCGCTGGCTGGAGAACGCCTTCGGCGCGGACGCGGTCGTGCACATGGGCAAGCACGGCACGATGGAGTGGCTGCCGGGCAAGGGCCTCGGCCTGAGCGCCGGCTGCGCGCCCGACGCGGTGCTCGGCGACCTGCCGCTGGTCTACCCCTTCATCGTGAACGACCCCGGCGAGGGCACCCAGGCCAAGCGGCGCGGCCACGCCACGGTGGTCGACCACCTGGTGCCGCCGATGGCACGGGCCGACACCTACGGCGACCTGGCCAAACTGGAGCAGCTGCTGGACGAGTACGCGCTCGTCTCCGACCTGGACCCGGCGAAGGCGCCGGCCGTGCGCGCGCAGATCTGGACACTGGTCAAGGCGGCCGAGCTGCACCACGACCTGCACGTGGACGAGCAGCCGGACGACGAGGCGTTCGACGAGTTCGTCATGCACATCGACGGCTACCTGTGCGAGATCAAGGACGTGCAGATCCGTGACGGCCTGCACGTCCTCGGCGGCGGCCCGGTCGGCGAGCCGCGGGTGAACCTCGTGCTGGCCGTCCTGCGCGCCTCCCAGGTGTGGGGCGGGCAGGCGCACGCGCTGCCGGGGCTGCGGGCCTCGCTGGCGGCCCACTTCGGGTTCGACGAGAAGGAGCTGCTCGCCGAGCCGGGCGCCGCCGTGAAGGTGCCGGCGGAGCTGACGGACCTGGTGGCGGGCCCGGCACGGACGGCCGCCGACACGGTCGACCTGCTGGAGCAGCTGTGCCGGCGGATCGCGGAGGGGATGGAGGCCCGGGACTGGGCGGTCGCCGAGGGCGCCGCGCTGGTGCGGGAGGTGCTGGGCGCCGAGCTCCCGGACGCGGTCGCGGTGGTGGAGTTCGCCTGCCGCGAGGTCGTGCCCCGCCTGGCGCGGACCACCGACGAGATCGGGCACATCCTGCACGCCCTGGACGGCGGTTACGTCCCGGCCGGCCCGTCCGGGTCGCCGACCCGCGGCCTGGTCAACGTGCTGCCGACCGGCCGCAACTTCTACTCGGTCGACCCCAAGGCCATCCCCTCCCGGCTGAGCTGGGAGGTCGGCCAGTCGCTGGCCGACTCCCTGGTGCAGAGGTACCTGCAGGACACCGGCGCCTACCCGAAGTCGGTCGGGCTGACGGTGTGGGGCACCTCCGCGATGCGCACCCAGGGCGACGACATCGCCGAGATCCTGGCGCTGCTGGGCTGCCGCCCGGTCTGGGACGACGCCTCGCGCCGGGTGACCGGCTTCGAGGTGATCCCACCGGCCGAGCTGGGCCGGCCGCGCATCGACGTCACGGTCCGCATCTCCGGCTTCTTCCGGGACGCGTTCCCGCACGTGGTCGCCCTGATCGACGACGCGGTGCGGGCGGTGTCCGAGCTGGCGGAGCCGGCCGAGTCCAACTACGTGCGGGCGCACGTCGAGGAGGACACGGCACGGCACGGCGACCGGCGGCGCGCCACGGCCCGCGTCTTCGGGTCCAAGCCGGGCGCGTACGGCGCCGGGCTGCTGCCGCTGATCGACGCCCGCAACTGGCGCTCGGACGCCGACCTCGCCGAGGTGTACGCGGTGTGGGGCGGCTACGCCTACGGCCGCGGGCTCGACGGGCGGGCGGCGCGCGGGGACATGGAGACCGCGTTCCGGCGGATCGCGGTCGCCGCGAAGAACGTCGACACCCGTGAGCACGACCTGGTGGACGCGGACGACTACTTCCAGTACCACGGCGGCATGGTCGCCATGGTCCGGCACCTGACCGGCGCCAACCCCGAGGCGTACGTGGGCGACAGCGCCGTACCGGACCAGGTGCGCACCCGCACGCTGGGCGAGGAGACGCACCGCGTGTTCCGCGCGCGCGTGGTCAACCCGCGCTGGATGGCGGCCATGCGCCGGCACGGCTACAAGGGCGCCTTCGAGATGGCGGCGACCGTGGACTACCTGTTCGGCTACGACGCCACGGCGGGCGTGGTCGACGACTGGATGTACGAGAAGCTCAGCGCCGAGTACGTCTTCGACCCGGAGAACCGGGACTTCATGAAGAAGTCCAACCCGTGGGCGCTGCGCGGCATCACCGAGCGGCTGCTGGAGGCGGCGGACCGCGGGCTGTGGGCGGAGCCGGACGCGGACACGCTGGAGCGGCTGCGCGCCACCTATCTGGAGCTGGAAGGCGACTTGGAGGGCGACGAGAAGTGAGTACCCCCTTTCCGTTCACGGCCGTGGTCGGCCAGGACGACCTGCGGCTCGCGCTGCTGCTGAACGCCGTGTCGCCGGCGGTCGGCGGTGTGCTGGTGCGCGGTGAGAAGGGCACCGCCAAGTCGACGGCCGTGCGGGCGCTCGCGGCGCTCATGCCGGCCGTGGACGTCGCCCCCGGCTGCCGCTTCTCCTGCGACCCCGCCGCCCCGGACCCCGGCTGCCCGGACGGCCCGCACCCGCCGGGCGCCCGCGCGTCGCGCCCCGCGCGGATGGTCGAGCTGCCCGTCGGCGCCTCCGAGGACCGGCTGGTGGGCGCCCTCGACATCGAGCGGGCGCTCGCCGAGGGCGTGAAGGCGTTCGAGCCCGGGCTGCTCGCCGACGCCCACCGCGGGATCCTGTACGTGGACGAGGTCAACCTCCTCCACGACCACCTGGTCAACCTGCTGCTGGACGCGGCGGCGATGGGTGCCTCGTACGTCGAGCGCGAGGGCGTCTCCGTGCGGCACGCCGCCCGTTTCCTGCTGGTCGGCACCATGAACCCCGAAGAGGGCGAGCTGCGGCCGCAGTTGCTGGACCGGTTCGGGCTCACTGTGGAGGTCGCCGCCTCGCGGGAGCCGGAGCAGCGCGTGGAGGTGGTGCGGCGCAGGCTGGCGTACGACGACGATCCCGACGGGTTCGCCGCGGGCTGGGCACAGGAGGAGGCCGACGTGCGCCGGCGGATCCTCGCGGCGCGGGAGCTGCTGCCGCAGGTGCGGCTGGGCGACGGGGCGCTGCGGCAGATCGCGGCGACCTGCGCGGCCTTCGAGGTGGACGGCATGCGGGCCGACATCGTGATGGCCCGCACCGCGACCGCGCTGGCCGCGTGGGCGGGGCGCACGGACGTGCTCGCGGAGGACGTCCGGCAGGCCGCGCTGCTCGCGCTGCCGCACCGGCGCCGGCGCAACCCGTTCGACGCGCCCGGTCTGGACGAGGACAGGCTCGACGAGACGCTGGAGCGGTTCGGCGGCCCCTCGGGCGACGAGGACCCCGACGAGGACCCCGATCCCGGCGGTCCCGGTGGCGGCGGGCAGCCCCCGCGGGACGAGGGTGCCCCGTCCGGCGGCGACACCGGGGCGCGGCCGGAGGCCGGCGAGGGCGGGGAGCCCCAGGCGTCCGGCGCCGGCTCGGGCGAGCAGGCTCCGGCGCGGGCCGCCGAGCCGTTCAGGGCCCGGGCGCTGAGCGTGCCCGGCATCGGCGAGGGCGCCGCCGGGCGGCGCTCGCGGGCGCGGACCGAGCACGGCCGGACCACCGGGGCCCACCGCCCCCGGGGGGCGCTGACCAAGCTGCACCTGGCGGCCACCGTGCGGGCCGCCGCCCCGCACCAGCGGGCGCGCGGCCGGTCCGGGCCGGGACTGGTGCTGCGCCGGGACGACCTGCGCCAGGCGGCCCGCGAGGGGCGCGAGGGCAACCTCGTGCTGTTCGTCGTGGACGCCTCCGGGTCGATGGCGGCACGGCAGCGGATGAGCGCCGTGAAGGGGGCCGTGCTGTCCCTGCTGCTGGACGCCTACCAGCGGCGGGACAAGGTGGGGCTGGTGGCGTTCCGGGGCGCCGGCGCGGACGTCGCCCTGCCGCCCACCTCATCCGTCGACGCGGCCGCCGCCCGGCTGGAGTCGCTGCCGACCGGCGGCCGGACGCCGCTGGCGGCCGGGCTGCTCAGGGCGCACGAGGTGCTGCGCGTGGAGCGGCTGCGGGACCCGGCGCGGCGGGCACTGGTCGTGGTGGTGACCGACGGGCGGGCCACCGGCGGCCCGGAGCCGGTCGCGCTGGCCGGGCGGGCGGCGCGGCTGTTCGCGGCCGACGGGACCGCCTGCGTGGTCGTGGACTGCGAGTCGGGGCCGGTGCGGCTCGGGCTCGCCGGGCGGCTCGCGGGTGAGCTGGGCGGTACGGCCGTCACGCTGGAGGAGTTGCGGGCCGACTCGATCGCCGGGCTGGTCAGGGATGTGCAGGGGACTTCGGGGAGGGCCGCGTAATGCCGCAGGGACAGCCGAGTGTGGTGCCGGACGACGGGCTGACGACACGGCAGCGGCGCAACCGTCCGCTGGTCGTCGTGCACACCGGCGTCGGCAAGGGCAAGTCCACCGCCGCGTTCGGGCTCGCGCTGCGGGCCTGGAACCAGGGGTGGCCCATCGGGGTGTTCCAGTTCGTGAAGTCGGCCAAGTGGAAGGTCGGCGAGGAGAACGCGCTGCGGGTGCTGGGCGCCTCCGGGCAGGGCGGGACCGTCGACTGGCACAAGATGGGCGAGGGCTGGTCCTGGGTCCAGCGGGACTCCCAGATGGACAACGAGGACAAGGCCCGCGAGGGCTGGGAGCAGGTCAAGCGGGACCTGGCCGCCCAGACGTACCGGCTGTACGTGCTGGACGAGTTCGCGTACCCGATGCACTGGGGATGGATCGACACCGACGAGGTAATCGAGGTGCTGCGCGACCGCCCCGGCACCCAGCACGTCGTGATCACCGGGCGGAACGCGCCCGGGAGGCTGGTGGACTTCGCCGACCTCGTGACCGACATGTCCAAGGTCAAGCACCCCATGGACGTGGGGCAGAAGGGCCAGAAGGGCATCGAGTGGTGAGTGTGCCGGTGCCCCGGCTGGTCGTCGCCGCGCCGTCGTCGGGCAGCGGCAAGACCACCGTCGCCACGGGGCTGATGGCCGCGCTGGCCGCGCGGGGGCTCGCCGTGTCCCCGCACAAGGTCGGCCCGGACTACATCGACCCCGGGTACCACGCGCTGGCGACCGGGCGGGCGGGGCGGAACCTCGACGCGTACCTGTGCGGGCCGGAGCTGGTCGCCCCGCTGTTCCTGCACGGGGCGAGGGGGTGCGACATCGCCGTCGTCGAGGGCGTGATGGGGCTGTTCGACGGGGCCGCGGGCGAGGGGGAGCTCGCCTCCACCGCCCAGGTCGCCAAGCTGCTGCGCGCGCCGGTGGTGCTGGTCGTGGACGCCTCGTCGCAGTCGCGGTCGGTGGCGGCGCTGGTGCACGGGTTCGCGTCCTGGGACCCGGGGGTGCGGATCGGGGGCGTGATCCTGAACAAGGTCGGCTCCGACCGGCACGAGGCGCTGCTGCGGGAGGCACTGGACTCGGCCGGCGTCCCGGTGCTGGGGGTGCTGCGGCGGGCGCCGCAAGTGGACACGCCGTCGCGGCACCTGGGGCTGGTGCCGGCCGCCGAGCGTCGGCCGGCCGCGGTCGACGCCGTCGGGGCCATGGCGGCACAGGTGGCCCAGGGGTGCGACCTGGAGGCGCTGGTGGCGCTGGCCCGCGGTGCGGGCGCGCTGCCGGACGCGGCCTGGGACGCGGCAGCGGCCGTGCACGCGTCGGCCGGGACGGCCGGGACGCGGGCGCCGCGGATCGCCGTCGCCGGTGGAGCGGCGTTCACCTTCTCCTACGCCGAGCACGCCGAGTTGCTGGCCGCCGCCGGGGCGGACGTCGTCACCTTCGACCCGCTCCGGGACGAGCGGCTGCCCGAGGGGACGGCCGGGCTGGTCGTCGGCGGGGGTTTCCCCGAGGTGTACGCCGCCGAACTGGCCGCCAACGAGCCGCTCCGCCGGGCCGTCGCCGCACTGGCCCTGGGCGGGGCGCCGGTGGCCGCCGAGTGCGCCGGACTGCTCTACCTGTGCCGGGAGCTGGACGGGCTGCCCATGTGCGGGGTGCTGGACGCCACCGCGCGGATGACCGAACGGCTCACCCTCGGCTACCGGGACGCGGTCGCGGTCGCGGACAGCGTGCTGGCCGGCGCGGGGACGCGGCTGCGCGGGCACGAGTTCCACCGCACGGCCGTCGAGCCCGGCGCCGGCGCGGTCCCCGCCTGGGGCGTGCGGGCCCCGGTCCGGCGGGTCGAGGGTTTCGTACAGCAGGGCGTGCACGCGAGTTACCTGCACACGCACTGGGCGGCCGAGCCCGGTGTGGCCCGTCGGTTCGTGGAGAGGTGCCGGACGTCATGAGCAGCAGGCTGGTCGGAGTCGGGGTCGGTCCCGGTGACCCGGAGCTGGTGACCGTCAAGGGGGTCAACGCCCTGCGCGCGGCCGACATCGTCGTCGTGCCCGTCATGGACACGGGCGAGCGCGGGCGGGCCGAGGCGACCGTGGCGCACTACGTGCCCGGCGAGAAGATCGTCCGGGTGGTGTTCGCGCTGAACGAGCGGACCGACCGGGCGCGCCGGGAGGCCGCCTGGGACGCGGCGGGCGCCCGGGTCGCCGAGCTGCTCGGCCGGTACGGGTGCGTGGCCTTCGCCACCATCGGCGACCCGAACGTGTACTCGACGTTCACCTATCTCGCGCAGACCGTCGCGGAACTGGTGCCCGGGATCGCGGTGGAGACGGTGCCGGGCATCACCGCGATGCAGGACCTCGCGGCGCGCTCCGGTGCCGTGCTGACGGAGGGCACCGAGCCGCTGACGCTGGTGCCGGTGACGGCGGGCTCGGCCGTGCTCGAGGAGGCACTGGCCGGGCCTGGGACGGTCGTGGCGTACAAGTTCGGGCGGCAGGCCGCCGAGGTCGCCGAGGCGCTGCGGCGGACCGGGCGGCTCGGGGACGCGGTGTGGGGGTCGGCGCTCGGGCTGCCGGAGGAGTCGGTGCGGCCCGCCGGCGAGCTGGACGGGGTGCCGCTGCCCTACCTCTCGACGCTGATCGCGCCGCCGCGGCGCGACGGCGGGCGGGGCGGGAAGCTGTGAGGCGGACGGTGCGCTCAGCCGCCGGAGAGGCCGACCACCAGCCAGACGAAGGCCGCGCCGGCCACCGTGCACAGCAGGGTGGAGCGGGCGGGGTGCTCGTGGTGGGCCTCGGGGAGGATCTCGGCGGCGGCGAGGTAGAGCAGGACACCGCCGAAGAGACCGAGGTAGCCGCCGAGCGCCTGTTCCGGGAGGTGGAAGAACAGGGTCGACAGCGCGCCCGCGAGCGGGGCGCAGGCGTCGGCCAGGAGCATCGCCAGCGCCCGGCGGCGGGCGTTGCCGTACAGGCTCGTGAGGGTGAAGGTGTTGAAGCCGTCGGCGAAGTCGTGCGCGATCACGGCGAGCGCCACGGCCGTGCCCATGCCGCCGCCCACCTGGAAGGCCGCGCCGATCGCCACGCCGTCCATGGCGCTGTGGCCGACCATCGCGCCGGCCGCCGTCAGGCCCACCTGGGGCGCCCGGTGGGTGTGCTCGTCACCGCCGTGGGCCGCCTGGCGCGCGGCCAGCGTGCGCTCCACCAGGTGGGCCAGCAGGAACCCGGCCACGAACAGCAGCAGGGCCGCGGGCACGCCGAAGACCTCGCGGCCGGCCGCGTCGAGCGCCTCCGGCAGCAGGTCCAGGCCGACCACGCCCAGCATCAGCCCGCCGGCCAGCCCCAGGACGAGATGGCGGCGGTCGGTCACCCGCTGTGCCGTCCAGCCGCCGGCCAGCGTCATCAAGAACGCGCCGAGCGCGACGAAGACCGCCATGGGCCCTTGCTATCCGATGGAGGCGCCCCAGCGCACATCCAGCGCGTTCACCGCACCGCCAAACCCTGACATTCCCCCTGATCCTCCCGCCCGGTGTGCGGGAGACCACGTCCAGAGCTTCCGTAGGAGAGGACCCTTCCCATGGCCGATGCCCCCACCGGCAAGGTGACGTTCGTCGGTGCCGGCCCCGGCGCCGCCGACCTGCTGACGTTCCGGGCCGCGCGCGCGATCGCGGAGGCGGACGTGGTGATCTGGGCGGCCAGCCTGGTCCAGGCCGAGGTCCTGGAGCACGCGCGCGAGGGCGCGGAGATCCTGGACTCGGCCGTCATGTCCCTGGAGGACGTGGTGGCCGTCTACCGGCGCGCCCACGCCGAGGGGCTGCGGGTGGCGCGCATCCACTCCGGCGACCCGGCGCTGTGGGGCGGCACGCAGGAGCAGCTGGACCGGTGCGCCGACATCGGGATCGCCACGGAGGTCGTACCGGGGGTGTCGTCCTTCTCCGCGGTCGCCGCGCTCGTCCGGCGCGAGCTGACCGTCCCGGAGGTGGCCCAGTCCGTGGTCCTGACCCGGCTGGGCGGCGGCAAGACGCCGATGCCGCCCGGCGAGGAGGTGCGCGAGTTCGCCCGGCACGGCACCACCATGGCGGTCTTCCTGTCGGCGGCCCGCAGCGGCCAGCTGGTGCGCGAGCTGCTGGAGGGCGGCTACCCGGCCGGCACCCCGGTGATCGTCGCCCACCAGGCGACCTGGCCGGAGGAGCTGATCGTGCGGTGCACCATCGGCACGCTGGAGGAGACCGTCAAGGAGCACAGGTTCTGGAAGCACACGCTCTTCCTGGTCGGCCCGGCCCTGGACGCCCACGGCACCCGCTCGCACCTGTACCACCCGGGGCACTTCCACGGCCACCGCAAGGCCGACCCCGAGGCGCGGCGGGCCCTGCGCGAGCGGGGGGCGAAGAGTTGATCACGGTCGTCGGCACGGGGACGGGAGCGCCGGTCCCGCCCGGCGCGCTCGCCGGGGCCGCGCTCGTGGTCGGCGGGCGCCGCCACCTGGACGCGGTGCGGCTGCCCGCGGGCGCGGAGCGGATCGTGCTCGGGCCGCTGGCGCCCGCCCTGGACGCGATCGCGCGGTACGCGGAGAAGGACCTGCCGGTCTGCGTGCTGGCCTCCGGGGACCCCGGGTTCTTCGGGATCGTGCGGGCGCTGGCCGAGCGGTTCGGGGCCGGGCGGCTGGACGTGCGGCCGGGGGTGTCCTCGGTGGCCGCCGCGTTCGCCCGGGCCGGACTGCCGTGGGACGACGCGGTGGTGGTCAGCGCGCACGGCCGGGAGCTGCGTACGGCGGTCAACGCGTGCCGCGCGCATCCCAAGGTGGCCGTGCTGACCGGGCCGGGGGCCGGGCCCGCCGAGCTGGGGGCCGCGCTGCCGGACGGCCGCGTCCTCGTGGTGGCGAGCTCGCTCGGCGACCCGGAGCGGGAGCGGGTGGAGCGGGTGACGCCCGCCGAGGCCGCCCGGCGGGACTGGGGCGCGGCGGTGAGCGTGGTGCTGTGCCTGGACGAGGGCCGGGCGCCGGCACCGGCGCGGACGGTCGCCGGGGTGCGCGCGGGACCGGACCGGTGGGCGCTGGACGAGGCCGCCTTCGCGCACCGGGACTCGATGATCACCAAGTTCGAGGTGCGGGCCCTGGCGCTGGCCCGGCTGGGGCCGCGCCTGGGAGACCTGGTGTGGGACGTGGGCGCCGGATCGGGTTCGGTGGCCGTGGAGTGCGCCCGGCTCGGCGCGGCCGTCGTCGCCGTCGAGAAGACCCCGGACGGGGCCGGGCGGATCCGCGCCAACGCGCGCGCCCACGGCGTCGACGTGGACGTGGTGCACGGCACGGCACCGGCCGCACTGTCCGGCCTGGACGATCCCGACGCCGTGTTCATCGGCGGCGGGGGGCGCGAACTGCCCGCCGTCGTCACCGCCTGCGCACGGCGGGCGCGGCGGACCGTGGTCGTCGCCGTGGCCGCGCTGGACCGGGTGCCGGTGGTGCGCGAGGCGCTCACGGCCGCCGGGTTCGGCTGCGACGGCGTGCTGCTGCAGTCGTCGCGGCTGGCGCCGCTGCCCGGGGACGTGACCCGGCTCGCGGCCACCAATCCCGTGTTTCTGCTCTGGGGTGCCAGAACCCCGTCGTCTAGTGAAGGAGTTGTCCAGTGATCGGCCTCATTTCCGCCACCGCGGCGGGGGCGGCGGCGCGGGACCGGCTGGCCGCGGCCTGGCCGGACCGCACACGGGTGTACGACGGCCCCGTCGGGGAGGCCGTGCGGAGCGCGTTCGCCGAGTGCGGGCAGCTGGTGTGCTTCCTGGCGACGGGCGCGACGGTACGGCTGCTCGCCCCGCTGCTCGGCGGCAAGGCGGACGACCCGGGCGTCGTCTGCGTCGACGAGGGCGGCCGGTTCGCGGTGTCCCTGGTCGGCGGGCACGGCGGGGGCGCCAACGAACTCGCCCGTGAGGTGGGCGCGCTGCTGGGTGCCGAGCCGGTGGTGACGACCGCCACGGACGCCGTGGACCTGCCGGGGCTCGACACCCTCGGGCTGCCCTTCGAGGGTGCGGTCGCCGCGGTGTCCCGGGCCCTGCTGGACGGCGAACCGGTGGCGCTGGAGGCCGAGGTGCCGTGGCCGCTGCCGGCGCTGCCGACCTCGGTGCGGGGGTCGTACACCGTCCGGCTCACCGACCGCGCCGTCGAACCCGGCGAGCGGGAGGTGCTGTTGAGGCCGCCGTCCCTGGTGGTCGGGGTCGGCGCGTCCAGGGGCGCGCCGGCCGAGGAGGTCCTGGGGCTGATCGGGGAGGCGCTGCGCGAGGCGGGGCTCTCGGTGCGGTCCGTGGCCGAACTGGCCACCGTGGACGCCAAGTCGCAGGAGCCCGGCATCGTCGCGGCCGCCGAACGGCTCGGGGTGCCCCTGGTGACGTACCCGGCCGGACGGCTGGCGGCCGTCGAGGTGCCCAACCCGTCCGACGCGCCGCTCGCCGCCGTCGGCACCCCGTCGGTCGCCGAGGCGGCGGCCCTGGTGGGCGGCGGCGAACTCCTCGTGCCCAAGCGCAGGTCCGCGGCGCGGCCGGCCATGGCGACCTGTGCCGTCGCACGGCGTCCGGGGCGCGGGCGGCTCGCGGTGGTCGGGCTCGGCCCCGGCGCCCGCGACCTGCTCACCCCGCGCGCCGCCGCCGAGCTGCGGCGGGCCTCGGTGCTGGTCGGGCTCGACCAGTACGTCGACCAGATCCGCGACCTGCTGCGGCCGGGCACCCGGGTGCTGGAGTCGGGGCTCGGCGCGGAGGAGGAGCGGGCCCGTACGGCCGTCGCCGAGGCCCGCCGGGGGCACGCGGTGGCGCTGATCGGCAGCGGGGACGCGGGCGTGTACGCGATGGCCTCCCCCGCGCTCGCCGAGGCCTCCTGCGACATCGACGTGGTCGGGGTGCCCGGCGTGACGGCCGCGCTGGCGGCCGGGGCGGTCCTGGGGGCGCCGCTGGGCCACGACCACGTGTCGATCAGCCTGTCCGACCTGCACACGCCGTGGGAGGTCATCGAACGGCGGGTGCGGGCGGCGGCCGAGGCGGACCTCGTCGTCACCTTCTACAACCCGCGCTCGCGGGGCCGCCACTGGCAGCTGCCCAAGGCGCTCGCGATCCTCGCGGAGCACCGGGAGCCGGCCACGCCGGTCGGTGTCGTCCGCAACGCCTCGCGGGCGGACGAGTCCAGCCGGGTGACCACCCTGGCGGAACTCGACCCGGCGGTCGTCGACATGATGACGGTCGTCACCGTCGGCAACACGGCCACCCGGACCGTCGCGGGGCGCATGGTGACCCCGCGCGGCTACCGCTGGCAGCACAGCACGCAGGAGGACGCCCAGTGAACCGCGTGGTCCACCCCATCGAGGAGGAGTCCTTCCGGCGGCTGCGCGCCCGCCTGGACACCTCGCACTTCCCGCCGCTGACCCGGGCGGTGGTGGAGCGGGTCATCCACTCCGCCGCCGACCCGGAGTACGCCACCGACCTCGTCACCGACGAGGACGACCTGGCCAGGGGGCACGCGGCGCTGCACGCCGGGGCGCCCGTCGTCGTCGACGTCGAGATGGTCGCGGCCGGCATCACCCGGCGCGAGACCGTCTGCCGGCTGCGGGACGCCAGGTCCGCACCGGGGCTGACCCGTTCGGCCCACGCCGTCCGGCTCGCCCACGAGCAGGTCGGGCCCGGGGCGCTGTGGGTGATCGGCTGCGCGCCGACCGCCCTGGAGGAGCTGCTCGCCCTGGACGCCTCCCCCGCGCTCGTCATCGGCCTGCCCGTCGGCTTCGTCGGCGCGGCCGAGTCCAAGGCCGCGTTGCGGGCGAGCGGTCTGCCCGCCGTGAGCAACGTGTCCGAGAAGGGCGGCTCGGCGGTCGCCGCCGCCGCGCTCAACGCCCTGCTGTACCACCCGATGTCCACCGAGGAGACCACGTGACCACCCCGCCGCCCGCTCTGCTCATCGCCGGACACGGCACCCGGGACGAGGCCGGAGCCGAGGCGTTCCGCGACTTCGTGCGGGAACTGGGCCGCCGCCACCCCCACCTGCCCGTCGCGGGCGGCTTCATCGAGCTGTCCCCGCCGCCGCTGGGCGAGGCCGTCGCCGAGCTGGTCGAGCGGGGCGTGCGGCGGTTCGCGGCGGTGCCGCTGATGCTGGTGTCCGCCGGGCACGCCAAGGGGGACATCCCGGCCGCGCTGGCCCGCGAGAAGGAGCGGCACCCGGGGATCTCGTACACCTACGGCCGTCCGCTCGGCCCGCACCCGGCGCTGCTGCGCGTGCTGGAGCGGCGGCTGGAGGAGGCGCTGGCCGGCACGTCGGGCGAGCGGTCCGACGTGACCGTGCTGCTGGTCGGACGCGGCTCCACCGACCCGGACGCCAACGCCGAGGTGCACAAGGCGGCGCGGCTGCTGTGGGAGGGGCGCGGCTACGCCGGTGTGGAGACGGCGTTCGTGTCGCTGGCGGCGCCGGACGTGCCGAGCGGGCTCGACCGGTGCGCGCGGCTGGGGGCGCGGCGGATCGTCGTCCTGCCCTACTTCCTGTTCACCGGGATCCTGCCGGACCGGGTGGAGCGGCAGGCGCGGGACTGGGCGGCCGCGCACCCGGAGCTGGAGGTGCGCTCGGCGGACGTCGTCGGACCCGAGCCGGAACTGCTGGACCTGGTCATGGAACGGTACGAGGAGGCCGTCGGGGGCGACCTGCGCATGAACTGCGACTCGTGCGTGTACCGCATCGCCCTGCCCGGCTTCGAGGACAAGGTGGGGCTGCCGCAGCAGCCGCACTTCCACCCGGACGACGACGGGCACCACCACGGGGACGGGCACGGGCACGGGCACCACCACGGGGGGCACACGCACAGCCATGCTCACTGAGGACACCGGGAGCACCGCCGGCGCCGGGCCCGACCTGCGGCACCACGGGGACGCCGAGGTCCGGGATGACGGGGCCGGGCTGGCCGACCTCGCCGTCAACGTCCGCGCGGACACGCCTCCGGGCTGGCTGCGCGAGGAGATCGCCGCGTCGCTGTCCTCCCTCGCCGCCTACCCGGACGGGCGGGCCGCGCGGGCGGCGGTGGCCGCGCGGCACGGGCTGCCGGCGCGGCGGGTGCTGCTGACGGCGGGCGCGGCCGAGGCGTTCGTGCTGCTGGCGCGGGCGCTGGAGGTGCGTCGGCCGGTCGTGGTGCACCCGCAGTTCACGGAGCCGGAGGCGGCCCTGCGCGACGCCGGGCACAGCGTGGACCGGGTGCTGCTGCGCGAGGCGGACGGGTTCCGGCTCGATCCGGCGGCCGTGCCGGAGGAGGCCGATCTGGTGGTGGTCGGGAACCCGACGAATCCCACGTCGGTGCTGCACCCGGCCGGCGTCCTGGCACGGCTCGCGCGTCCCGGGCGGACGCTGGTGGTGGACGAGGCGTTCATGGACGCGGTGCCGGGCGAGCGGGAGTCGCTGGCCGGGCGGACGGACGTGCCGGGGCTGGTGGTGCTGCGCAGCCTGACCAAGACGTGGGGGCTGGCGGGGCTGCGCATCGGCTACGTGCTGGCGGCCCCGGGGACGATCGCGGAACTGGAACGGGCGCAGCCGCTGTGGCCGGTGTCCACGCCGGCGCTGGCCGCGGCGCGGGCGTGCGTGGCGCCCCGGGCGCTGGCGGAGGCGGCGCACGCGGCGCACCGGATCTCCGCGGACCGGGCCCACCTGGTGGCGGGGCTGGGCGCGTTCGCCGGGCGCGGGGTGCGGGTGGTGGGGCCCGCGCAGGGGCCGTTCCTGCTGGTGCGGATGGCGGGGGCCGAGGGGGTGCGGCGGCGGCTGCGCGAGCTGGGGTACGCGGTGCGGCGGGGGGACACGTTCCCCGGGCTCGGCGCGGACTGGGTGCGCGTCGCCGTGCGGGACCGTGCGACGGCGGACGGGTTCCTGCGGGCGCTGTCGGCCGCGCTGGCCTGACCGGGGTCCCGCGGCCCCGGACGCCGTCGCCCGGCGCGCCTTCGGACCGCCGGGCACGGGCGTTCCCCTACTCCACGACGCGCCCGTTCAGTACCACCCGGCGCGGTGCCGCCAGGACGCGGACGTCCGCCCGGGGGTCGGACTCGTACACGACCAGGTCGGCCGGCGCCCCCTCCTGCAGTCCGGGGCGGCCCAGCCAGGCCCGGGCGCCCCAGCTCGCCGCCGCCAGGGCGGCCAGCGGCGGGATGCCGGCGGTGACCAGTTCGGCCACCTCCGCCGCGACCAGGCCGTGGGCCAGCGAGCCGCCGGCGTCCGTGCCGACGTACACCGGGATGCCGGCGTCGTGGGCCCCGCGCACGGTGTCGTAGCGGCGCTCGTGCAGTCGGCGCATGTGCGCCGACCAGCGCGGGTACTTGGCGTCGCCGCCGGCCGCGAGCTGCGGGAAGGTGGCGATGTTGACGAGGGTCGGGACGATCGCGACGCCCCGCTCGGCGAACAGGGGGATCAGGTCCTCGGTCAGGCCGGTGGCGTGCTCGACGCAGTCGATGCCCGCCTCCACCAGGTCGCGCAGGGAGCTTTCGGCGAAGCAGTGCGCGGTGACGCGGGCGCCCAGGCGGTGGGCCTCGGCGATGGCCGCCCCGGCGGCCTCCCGGGGCCAGCAGGGCGCCAGGTCGCCGAGGTCGCGGTCGATCCAGTCGCCGACCAGTTTGACCCAGCCGTCGCCGCGCCGGGCCTCCCGGGCGACGTGGTCGACGAGGGCGTCCGGCTCGATCTCGTGGGCGTAGTTGCGGATGTAGCGGCGGGTGCGGGCGATGTGCCGGCCGGCCCGGATGATCCTCGGGAGGTCGTCGCGGTCGTCGATCCAGCGGGTGTCGGCGGGCGAGCCCGCGTCGCGGATCAGCAGGGTGCCCGCCTCGCGGTCGGCCAGGGCCTGCTTCTCGGCGGTCTCCGCGTCGACCGGGCCCTCGGCGTCGAGGCCGACGTGGCAGTGCGCGTCGACCAGGCCGGGCAGCGCCCAGCCCTCGACGGTCCGGACGTCCCGGGCGCCGGCGGGGCGGTCGTAGGAGACGCGGCCCCCGACCACCCACAGCCCGTCGCGGACGTCCTCGGGTCCGGCGAGGACCCGCCCCTTCACGTGCAGCACCGCGTCATCGCTCATGCACCGCACCTTAGTGAGCTACGGTTCCGCCCTGTCCACCCGGTCCGGGGCCCCCTCCTCCACCTCCGCCATCGCCGGGTCGAGCAGGCGGGACAGGAAGTGGCGGGTGCGCTCGTGCCGCGGGGCGCCGATGACCCGCTCGGGGCTGCCGTCCTCCACGATCACGCCGCCGTCCATGAAGACGACCCGGTCGGCCACCTCGCGGGCGAAGGTCATCTCGTGCGTGACGACCATCATGGTCATGCCCTCCTCGGCGAGCCCGCGCATGACGGCGAGGACGTCGCCGACCAGCTCGGGGTCGAGCGCGGAGGTCGGCTCGTCGAACAGCATCACCCCGGGTCCCATGGCGAGGGCGCGGGCGATGGCGACGCGCTGCTGCTGGCCGCCGGAGAGGGAGGCCGGGTGGGCGTCGGCCTTCTCGGACAGGCCGACGCGGGCCAGGTTCTCGGCGGCGATCCGGGCCGCTTCCGCCTTGTCCCGCTTGAGCACCCGGCGCTGGGGCAGCGTGAGGTTCTCGGTGACGGACAGGTGCGGGAAGAGGTTGAACTGCTGGAAGACCATGCCGATGCGGCGGCGTGCGGCGTCGATGTCGACGTCCGGGTCGGTCAGTTCGGTGCCCCCGACGAAGACCCGGCCCCGGGTGGGCTCCTCCAGGAGGTTCACGCAGCGCAGCAGGGTCGACTTGCCGGAGCCGGACGGCCCGATGACGCAGACCACCTCGCCCCGGCCGATCTCCAGGTCGATGCCGCGCAGGACGTGGTTGTCGCCGAAGGACTTGTGCAGCCCCTGGACGCGGATCTCGGGGCGGCTCACTTGATCTCCTTCTGGGCCTTGGCCTCCAGGCGGCGCACGACGAAGCCGAGCGGGACGGTGACCAGCAGGTAGCACAGGCCGGCCACCAGGATCGGCGTGGAGTTGGCGGTCGTGCTGGCCAGGTCGCGGCCGAACTTGGACAGGTCCCGTTCCTCCAGCGTGACGCCGAGCAGCAGGACCAGCGAGGAGTCCTTGAAGAGGATCACGAGTTCGTTGGTCAGCGGCGGGAGGATGATCCGCACGGCCTGCGGGATGATGACGGAGACCATCGCGCGGGCGGGCGAGAAGCCGAGGGAGCGGGCCGCCTCCATCTGCCCCTTGGGCACCGCCTGGATGCCGGCGCGGAAGGTCTCGGCCATGTACGCGGCGCCCACCAGGCCCAGCGCGATGGCCGCCTTGCCGTAGGTGCCGCCGACGATCTGCGTGCCCGGGAACGCCAGCGGCACGGCCACGGCGATGAAGATGAAGATCAGCAGGGCCGGCAGGCCGCGGAAGATCTCGATGTAGAGGCCGGCCAGCCAGCGGTACGGGCCGACGGAGGACAGCCGCATCAGGGCGATGACGAGGCCGAGGGCCAGTCCCACAGCGAAGCCGGACGCCGTGTACAGCACGGTGTTCTTCAGCGCGAGCGTGATGACGTCCGGGAACATCTGCCGGGCGATGTCCACTTGCGCGAACTGGTTCTGCAGCCGCCCCCAGTCCGCCGTGACCGCGGCGGCGATCACGGCGGCGACGAAGACGACGTACTGGACGGCCCGTGACAGCCGGCGCTTCCGGCGGCGGGTCAGTCCCCTGGTGACGGGCCCGGTCTTCGCGTCTGTGTCGGTCATGGGGTCAGGCGGCGGGGGAGGCGGCGGAGGCGTCGTAGGGGCCGATCCACTTCTCGTACAGCTTCTTGTACGTGCCGTCGGCCTTGGCATCGGCGATGGCCTTGTCAAGTGCCTCGCGCAGCCCGGTGTTGCCCTTCTTGACCGTGAAGCCGTACTGCTCGCCGGTCTTGAGGTTGTCGACGACCTTGAAGGCGCTCGCGTTCGCCTTGTCCTTCAGCCAGCCCTGGACGACCGGGTAGTCGATGACGACGGCCTGGACCTGCCCGGTGCGCAGGCCGTTGAGGACCGCGTCCGACGACTCGAAGGAGACCGGGTCGTAGCCCTTGGCCTTGGCGTAGTCCTCACCGGTGGTCTGCGCCTGGGCGCCGAGCTTCCTGCCCTTGGCCCGCACGTCCGCGAGGGAGGTGAGGCCGCTCTTCCTGTCGACCAGGACGGCCTGGGTGGCCTCGAAGTACGGGTCGGAGAAGTCGACGTTCTTCTTGCGCTCGGCGGTGATGGTCATGCCGGCGGCGGCCAGGTCGCACTGCCCGGAGTTGAGGAACGCGCCGGTCTTGAAGTTCTCGAACGGCGTGTCGAGGATCTGCTGCCTGACGCCGAGGTCCTTGGCGACCAGGTCGATGAGGGAGACGTCGAAGCCCTGCACCTTGCCGTCGATCTCCGACTGGAACGGCGGGTACGGCAGGTGGGTGCAGGTGGTCAGCTGACCCGCCTTGACCAGGTGGACCCCCTTGACGGTGGTCTTGCCGCTCCCCCCGTCGTCCGAGGAGCAGCCGGCCACGAGCACGAGCCCGGCCGTCGCGGTGGTGGCAGCCAGGAGGCGGGTCCGGCGCCCGAGGAGCGTTTTCATGGGGGAGATCTCCTATGGATAACTGTGGGTTCTGATTATAAGGAGATGTTTGGGTCCCTCAAACCAAACCCATGGCAACGGGGCCGTCCGGCCTGAGAAGTCGCCGGTGGCTGCCGGCGGGTCACCGTGGGTCACCGGCCGGAGGGGGGCCGGGGACGGGCGTTACCCTCGTCTGCGTCGACGTCGGACCGGTCCCCGTGACCCTCGTGAGCGGAAAGAGAGCACCGCCGTGACCCACCCCCTCCTGGATCTGCCCCCGCTGACGGCCGAGCGGTTCGCCGCCATCGCGGACCGGGTGGCCCGGCTGCTCGGCACCCGGCAGGACGTCGTGATCACCCAGGGCGAGGCGCTGCTGCCGCTGGAGGGCGCGATCCGCGCGGCGGCCGGCCCCGGCACGGTGGCGCTGAACGTGATCACGGGCCCGTACGGGCAGACCTTCGGCGACTGGCTGCGCGACTGCGGCGCGACGGTGCACGACGTGTCCGTGCCCTTCCACACGGCGGTGACGGCCGCGCAGGTCCGGGAGGCGTTCGCCGAGCACCCGGACGTCGACTTCGTGTCGTTGGTGCACGCCGAGGCCGCGACGGGCAACACCAACCCGGTCGCCGAGATCGGCGAGGCGGTGCGCGAGCAGGGCGCGCTGTTCTACCTCGACGCGGTCGCCTCCGTCGGGGCGGAGCCGGTGCTGCCGGACGCGTGGGGCGTCGACCTGTGCGTGATCGGGGCGCAGAAGGCGATGGGCGGCCCGGCGGGCGTGTCGGCGATCTCGGTGAGCGAGCGGGCGTGGGCCCGGATGACGGCCAACCCGCACGCCCCGCGCCGCTCCTACCTCTCCCTGCTCGACTGGAAGGAGCGCTGGATCGACGGCGGCCGCAAGGCGCTGCTGCACGCTCCGGCGCAGCTGGAGATGCTGGCGCTGGAGGCGTGCCTGGAGCGGATCGAGGCGGACGGCCTGGACGCGGTGATGGCCCGGCACCGCAGCGCGGCACTGGCCACGCGGGCCGGGGCGGTGGCGCTGGGCGGGGGCCTGGAGCCGTACGTGTACGAGGCGGGGGACGCGGCGCCGGTCGCCACGACCCTGCGGGTGCCCTCCGGGGTGGTGGCGTCGGAGCTGGTGGCGCGGGCGCTGGAGGACGACCCGGCGCTGCCGCTGGCCGCGGGCGGCGGTGCCCTGTCCCGGGAGATGGTCCGGGTCAACCACTACGGACCCGACGCGACGCCGGGTGCGGTGCACGGGGCCCTGGCGGCGCTGGGCGCGGCACTCGCCGGGGAGGGGCTGGCCGTGGACCCCGGGGCGGCGCGGCAGGCGGCGGAGGACGCCTGGCGGTAGCGGGCTCCGCCGCCACGGCCCCGGGACGCGGTGGCGCCGGAGGGGCCGGCGCGCCCCGCCGCCGGGCGCGGGGCCGCGCAGGGGGCCGGCGCCGCTCCCGGGAACACCGTCCCCGGGCCGGGTCCCGCCCGGTCAGCCGGACAGCGCGTCCAGCAGGCGGTCCACGTCGGCGGCCGTGTTGTACAGGTGGAAGGCCGCGCGCAGGTTGCCGGCGCGGTCGGAGACCTCGATGCCCGCCTCGCTCAGCCCCGGCTGCCTGGAGCCCAGCCCGGGCACCGAGACGATCGCCGAGCCGGGGGCGGGCAGCGGCTCGTGGCCGAGGCCGGCGAGCCCGGCCCGGAACCGGTCGGCGAGCCCCACGGCGTGCGCGTGCAGCGCGGGCACCCCGAGTTCCTCGACCAGTTCCAGCGAGCGGCGCAGCCCGGCGTAGCTGAACAGGGCGGGCGTGAGGTCGAACCGCCGCGCCGAGCGGGCGAGGTCGGTGACCGGGCCGTAGCAGCTGCGCCAGAGGTCCTCGCCCGCGACCCAGCCCGCGAGCACCGGGGTCAGTCCGCCGAAGTCCTCCGGGAGGGTGAGGAAGGCCGACCCGTGCGGGCCGAGCAGCCACTTGAAGGTGACCGCGGCGGTGAAGTCGAAGGCGTCCGCGTCGGCCGGCAGCCAGCCGGCGGACTGGGAGAAGTCCACGTACGTGCGCGCCCCGTGCGCGCGGGCGGCCTCGCGCAGGGCGGACAGGTCGGCGATCCGCCCGTCGGCGGACTGCGCGGCGCTGAGCGCGACGAGCGCGGTGCCCGGGCGGACGGACTCGGCGACCCGCTCCAGCGGGACCGTGCGGACCTTGAGGTCGCCGCGCACGTGGAACGGGTTCAGCACGGAGGTGAAGTCCTCCTCGACGGTGAGCACTTCGGCGCCCGCGGGCAGCGAGGCGGCGATCACCCCGGTGTGCGCGGCGACCGAGGCGCCCGCGGCCACCCGGGTGGCGGGCACGCCGGTGAGCCGGGCGTACGCGGCCCGGCAGGCCTCGACGTCCTCGTGCAGCGGCGTCAGCGGCCGGCCCTCGGCCCGCAGCAGCGCCGCCCGGTGCAGGGCGGCGACGGTGCGGGCGGGCAGCAGGCCGTTGCTGGCGGTGTTGAGGTAGGTGCTCCTCGGGGTGAACTCCGCGCGGACGAGGCTCTCGAACGTCTCCGTGGTCTCCATGGGACCACTGTGCGGTCCGGGGCGTGTCCCGTCCATCACACTTTCTCGCGTGGTTTCCCCCAGGAAGCCTTATACATCGGCGCCGGCCTGCGGTTCCTCAGTGCCGCGGCACCGCGCAGCCGTCGGGGCCGCACGCCTCGGCACCGGCTCGACCGACCGGTTCGGGCGACGGCCGCTCCTCCCAGGCCCGGGCCAGCGCCTGGGCGAAGACGCCGACGGGCTGGGTGCCGGAGACGCCGTAGGTGCGGTCGAGGACGAAGAAGGGGACGCCGTTCGCGCCGAGCCGGGCGGCCTCGCGCTCGTCGGCGCGCACCGCGTCGGCGTACGCGTCGGGGTCGGCGAGCACCGCGCGGGCGGCCCCGGCGTCCAGGCCGGCCTCGACGGCCAGCGCCACGAGGCGTTCGTCGCCCCCGGTGAACAGCGAGCGCTCCTCGGCGAAGTTGGCCCGGTACAGGAGGGCGAGCAGTTCGTCCTGCCGGCCGTGCTCCTTGGCGAGGTGCAGCAGGCGGTGCAGGTCGAAGGTGTTGCCGTGGTCGCGGCCGCGGGTGCGGTAGGCCAGGCCCTCGGCGGCGGCCTGCGCGCCCAGGCCGTCCTCGCCGGCCCGGGCCTGTTCCTCGCTCATGCCGTACTTGCGGGTGAGCATGGTGAGCACGGGTTCGACCTCGCCCTTCGGGCGGTCCGGGTCCAGTTCGAAGGAGCGGTGCACCACTTCGACCCGGTCGCGGTGCGGGAAGGCGGCCAGCGCCTTGTCGAAGCGGGCCTTGCCCACGTAGCACCAGGGGCAGGCGATGTCGCTCCAGATCTCCACGCGCATGTCTTCGGCTCTCCAGGTCACGGCGGCGCGGAGACCCCCTCCGCCCGGTGCGTGAACGTTCAAGCAGCCGGGTTGATTCCCCGGGCCCGCGAAGCGCGGGTACGGGGGGCGGGGACGTGCCCCGGCCGCCCGGTCCCTGGGCGCGGCGGCCGCCCGGCGCGGCCCGCCGCCGCGCCCGCTACCGCTCCAGCACCCCGTTGAAGCGCCGGGGAAGGCCCAGCGGGTTGCCGTCCCTCAGCTCGGGCGGCAGCAGCGCCTCGGGCGCGTTCTGGTAGACGACCGGCCGCAGCCACCGCTCGATGGCCGTGCCGCCCACGGAGGTGGCCGTGGAGGTGGTCGCGGGGTACGGGCCGCCGTGGTGCTGGGCCGGCGCCACGGCCACGCCCGTCGGCCATCCGTTGACCAGCACGCGTCCCGCCAGCGGCGTCAGCTCGGCCAGGATCTCCGCGCCCCGGCCCTGCCCGGCGGCCTCCCGCGAGGACAGGTGGACGGTCGCCGTGAGATTGCCCGGCAGCCGGCGCAGCACCGCCGTGGCCTCGGCCTCGTCCGCGTAGCGGACCACCACGGTGACGGGTCCGAAGCACTCCTCCAGCAGCAGGTCGTGCGCCCCCCGCTCGGTCAGCCTGTCCGCCGCCACGGTGAGGAAGCCCGCGCTGACCGTGTGCTCGCCGCCCGCGCCCGGCGTGACCGGCGACCCCACCTCGGGCAGTTCCGCGCGCTCGGCGACGCCCGCGAGGAAGTTGTCCCGCATGCGGTGGTCGAGGAGGACGCCCGGGTCGGTGTCGCTGACGGCGTCGGTGAGGGACTTCACCACCTGGTCGCCGGCCGCGCCGGAGGGCACCAGCACCAGTCCGGGCTTCACGCAGAACTGGCCGACGCCCAGGGTCATGGACCCGGCGAGCCCGGAGCCGATGGCCCCGCCGCGCTCGGCCGCCGCGGCCTCCGTGACCACGACCGGGTTCAGCGAGCCCAGCTCGCCGTGGAACGGGATGGGCACCGGACGGGCGGCGGCGGCGTCGAACAGGGCGCGTCCGCCGCGCACGGAACCGGTGAAGCCCGCGGCGGCGACCAGCGGGTGCTCGATCAGTTCCACGCCCGCCTCGAAGCCGTGCACCAGGCCGACGACGCCTTCGGGTACGCCGTGCCCGGCGGCGGCCCGGCGCAGCACCCGGGCGACCAGTTCGGACAGGGCCGGGTGGTCGGGGTGCGCCTTGACGACCACCGGGCAGCCCGCGGCCAGCGCGCTCGCGGTGTCACCGCCGGCGACGGAGAAGGCGAAGGGGAAGTTGGAGGCGGAGTAGACGGCCACGACGCCCAGCGGGACCTTGTAGCGGCGCAGGTCCGGGACGGGCGGGGTGGCGGTGTCGTCGGGGTGGTCGATGACGACGTCCAGGAAGGCGCCCTCGTCGACGATGTCGGCGAAGGCCCGCAACTGGTAGGTCGTGCGGGCGAGTTCGCCGCTCAGCCGGACCGGGCCGAGCGCGGACTCGGCGTCGGCCACCTCGATCAGCTGTTCCCCGGCCGCGTCCAGGCCGGCGGCGGCCGAGCGCAGGAAGGCGGCGCGGACCGCGCGGTCGGCGAGGGCGCCGCGCACGGCGTGCGCCGCCGTGACGACCTCGTCCACCTCCTGGGCCGTGGCCTCGACCGCGACCTGTTCCCGCTGCTTCCCGGTGCGCGGGTCGACACTCCAGACTGGTGCTGCTGCCACCGCGGGTCCCTCCAGTTGAGGCGCTTTCCAGGTCACCCATCAGTCGCGTTCGATATACTGAACGCCGTCTCTGATGATGAATATGCTGCTCGGAGACTATTTCCCGTCCAACGAAGGGGTCAAGGGCGATGTCGGCAGGCGAGACAGGCGGCGGGGCGCAGGTCAAGTCCGCGGTGCGGACCGTGGAATTGCTCGAGTACTTCGCCGGCCGACCCGGTATGCACTCCCTCGCGGCCGTCCAGGAGGCCGTGGGGTACCCCAAGTCCAGCCTGTACATGCTGCTGCGCACGCTGGTGGAGCTGGGCTGGGTGGAGACGGACGCCACGGGCACGCGGTACGGCATCGGGGTGCGGGCCCTGCTGGTCGGCACCTCCTACATCGACGGCGACGAGGTGGTGGCCGCGGCCCGCCCGACCCTGGACCGGCTCTCCGACGACACCACGGAGACGATCCACCTGGCCCGGCTCGACGGCACGAACGTGGTCTACCTGGCCACCCGCCAGTCGCAGCACTACCTGCGGCCCTTCACCCGGGTCGGCCGCCGGCTGCCCGCGCACTCCACCTCCCTCGGCAAGGCGCTGCTCGCGACCCACACCGACGAGCAGGTGCGCAAGCTGCTCCCGGAGACGCTGCCCGCGCTCACCGAGCACACGATCACCGACCGGGAGGAGCTGATCGGGGAACTGCACCAGGTCCGCGAGCAGGGCTTCGCCGTGGACCGCGAGGAGAACACGCTGGGCCTGCGCTGCTTCGGCATCGCGATCCCCTACCGCACCCCGGCCCGCGACGCCGTCAGCTGCTCGGTCCCGGTGGCCCGGCTGACCCCGGCCCACGAACAGATGATCAAGGACGCGCTGTTCGACGCGAGGGACCGGCTGACCCTGGCGACCCGCCGGCTCTGAGCGGAGGGCGGGCGCCCCCTCGCGGGACCGGTCCACTCCGGCCCGCCCACTTCACCCCGAGGAGCGCGGGGCCGGCGGTGCGGGTGGCGGCCGGATCGTTCCCCCGTCACGCCGCTTTCGGGTTGTCCGTGCGACGGGATCGGGCCCGCTCGTGGTGCGGCGGTTCGGCGGGCCATACGCTGTCCGCAACCCCGTACGGCGCCTGTCGCCGACATGACATGCGCAGGTCGTACCGAGAAGAGGTCCCCGTGGGCACGGTCGCCGACGACGCCGCCTCCGCGGAGTTCCACGCCTTCTTCGAGCGGCACCACGCCGAACTGTCCCGTCTCGCCCGCCTGCTGACCGGCGGGCCGGACGCCGCCGACGGCCTGGTCGCGGACGCCCTGCTGGCGCTGTGGCACCGCTGGGACCGGGTGCGCGCGGCCGGCCACCCGCCGGCCCGCGTCCGGGGCGTGGTGGCCAACCTGCCCGGACCCGGATCCGCGGCGCGGTGCGCGAGCGCCGCCGGGCCGCGCCGTGCTGGTCGCCCCGCGGGAGCGCGGGTGCGGGGGGAGGGCTGCTCGCCCCCTTCCCCGCACCCCTGCGCCCCCCGCGGCCGGGCGGCCGGTCAGGACACGAAGTACGTCGGGTTCGGCAGCTTGTAGGTGCGGTCGGCGTGGCCGCCGTCCAGGTCCGAGTACTGGTCGCCGAAGTTGGCGACGATCTCGTAGCCGAGGTCGTCCTCGATGTGCTTGCGGGTACCGGCCTTGAACTGCACGGTCGTGCAGGTCCAGGCGCCCGGGGCGGCGCACTCGCCCAGATAGGCCGGCGGGTGTTCCTTGTCCTTGAGGAACATGTGGCCGGTGTCGAGGTTCACGTCGGCGCCGACCTTCTTCAGGTTCTCCACGGCGGCGGTGCGCTGGGCCTCGCTCAGACCGGAGTTGTAGAAGACCTCGACGCCCTTGGACTCGGCGTAGTTCACCAGTTGGGGGCTGCCGAAGACGGCCGGGCGGTCGGCCCGGTTCACGTAGTCGGCCCACGTGGCGCCGTTGTAGCCGTAGTTGTTGCGCTTCTCGTAGTCCAGGCTGAGCAGCAGCGTGTCGTCGATGTCGAAGACGACGGCCGGCTTCTCGCCGTGGTGGCGCGCGGTGCGGGCGGCCCGGTCGATGTAGCGCTCGGCGTCGGCGTCGATCCGTGCCAGGTCCTTGGCGTACGGGCTGTCGGGGGACGCCTGGTACACGCCGTTGCCGTCGGTGGTGGTGCCGTAGTAGGCGTCGATGTCCTGCGTCAGGAGCCCGATGTTGTAGGGCTCGTGGGTCGAGTTCGCCGTCGACTGCCCGGCGGTGGCCGCGCCGGCCCCGTACAGGGCGCCGCCGGCGAGGGCACAGGCGGCGGTGACCGCCGCGATCCGCAATGTTTTATGCATGACAGGTTTCTACGCGCGTCATCCGGGTGAGCGCGAGACCCGTTGCCCGATCGATATCAAGCCATCACCGCACGGGGGAGGGCGGGCACCGGCCTCCGTCCCCGGGGCCCGGTCCCCGGGGCGCGCCTCCCCCGGCACCGTCACCGGCCCGGCCGGCGGCGGGCCGGTGACGGTGCCGGCGACGTCCGAGGGGCCGGCGGGGCCGGCGCCGTGCCGGTCCGCCTCAGTGGTTCCTCCGCCATTCCGCCTGCGCCTTGTTCAGCTCGCCGGCCAGCGTGTCCGGGAAGTCCTTCGCGCTCAGCCTCCCGAGCAGCACCTTCTGGAAGTTCGGCTCGTTGCCCGCCTTGGAGAGGGTGTTCCAGTCGGGCAGGTAGTACGGGAGCTGCACGATCTTCGTCCTGGACCCGTTCAGCGCCTCGGCCGCCAGCTTCGTCGGCTCCGACGCCCGCACCCACGCGTCCCGTGCCGCCCGCGTGTTGGCCGGCACCTGCCCCGCCGTCTCGTTCCACTCGCTGTTGGCCTCGTGGGACGCGGCGAACTCGATGAACTTCCAGGCCGCCGCCTCGTTCCGGCCGGACCTGAACAGGGCCAGTCCGTCGACGGGGTTGGACACCTGCACCCGCCTCCCGCCGTCCAGCGTCGGGTTGGGGATGCCCCGGAACCTGCCCCTGAGCGCCTTCTCGTGGTCGGTGCGGGACCCGAGGTTGTGGCCCGGCCTCGGCGACCTTGCCGGCCATGCGCCGGTACGCGGCGTAGGAGGGCGCGGGCGGTTTCTCCAGCAGCAGGTGCACCCCGCGCGCGGCGGCGGTCAGGGCGAGGTCGGTGTGGGTCGGGATCGGTGTGCAGATGACGGCGATCCGGGCGCCGGTGGAGTCCAGGAGCGCCCCGAGGTCGGTGGACTACTCGGGGACGCCGAGCCCGTCGGGGATCTCCTCGCCGGTCGGCGGGGTCAGTTCGCAGATGCCCGCCAGGCGGAGCAGGCCCTCTTCCCGGAGCCGGCGGATGTTGTCCAGGTGCCGGCGGCCGTGGCCGCGCGCGCCGACGAGCACGACCGGCAGCGGTGTCGCGGTCATCCCTTCACCGCCCCCGCGCTGAAGCCGGTGATCAGCCACTTCTGGATGAAGGCGAACACGACGACCACGGGGGCGGCGACGACGCCGCCCGCGGCCAGGGCGCCCAGGTCGACGCTGTCCGCGCTCATCAGGGTGTTCAGGCCGACCGGGATGGTCTGCTTGCTCCGGTCGGACAGGAACATCAGGGCGAACAGGAAGTGGTTCCAGGCGTGCACGAAGGCGAAGGAGCCGACGGCGATGAGCCCGGGCCGCAGCAGCGGCAGCACGACGGCCCGGAAGGCGGTCAGCCGGTTGCAGCCGTCCACCCAGGCGGCCTCCTCCAGGGAGTACGGCACGTTCCGGATGAACCCGCTGATCAGGATCATCGGCAGCGGCAGCGGGAAGACGGTCTCGGCGAGGACGACGCTGCCCAGCGAGTTGATCATCCGGAGCCCGGCGAAGACCTGGAACAGCGGCACCAGCAGCAGCGCGCCCGGCACGAACTGGGAGCACAGCAGGGCCAGCACGAAGCCGCGCCTGGCCGTGAAGTCGAACCGGGCGAGCGCGTAGCCGCCGGCCAGTGCGACGACCGTGGTCAGCACCAGGGTGGCGACGCCGACGCAGACGCTGTTGGCGAAGTAGGTGGCGAAGCTGCGCTCGGTCCACACCTTGCGGAAGTGGTCGCAGGTCGCCGGCCAGGGCACGAGCGAGGTGGAACCGGCCGGGCGCAGCGCGAAGAGCAGGATCCAGTAGAAATCCAGTAGAAGGGGACGAGGGTGAACAGCAGGTAGATCCCCAAAGGGACGTGGAGGTACCGCAGCGGGACCTGGTCCCGGGTGCGGCGCCGCCCGCGCGGACGGGCGGGCACGGACACCGCGCGCTCGGGGGCGCGGGGGATCAGCCTGCGTAGGGGTCCGGCACGTGGCCGGGGCGGGCCAGGAACTCGAAGTCGCAGCCGGTGTCGGCCTGGGTGATCTGTTCGCTGTAGAGCGCGCCGTAGCCGCGCTCGTAGCGCGCGGGCGGCGGCGTCCACGCGGCCCGCCTGCGCGCCAGCTCCTCCTCGTCCACGCGCAGGCACAGGGTGCGCGCCGCGACGTCCAGGGTGATCAGGTCCCCGGTGCGCACCAGGGCCAGCGGCCCGCCGACGTACGACTCCGGTGCCACGTGCAGCACGCAGGCGCCGTAACTCGTGCCGCTCATCCGGGCGTCGGAGATCCGCACCATGTCCCGCACGCCCTGCTTGAGCAGGTGGCCGGGGAGCGGGAGCATGCCGTACTCGGGCATGCCGGGGCCGCCCTTCGGGCCGGCGTTGCGCAGCACGAGCACGCTGTCGGCGGTGATGCCCAGGGACGGGTCGTCGATGGTGCGCTGCATCGTCCGGTAGTCGTCGAAGACGACCGCGGGGCCGGTGTGCCGGAGCAGGCGGGGCTCGGCGGCGATGTGCTTGATGACGGCGCCGTCCGGGCAGAGGTTGCCGCGCAGGACGGCGACCCCGCCCTCGGGGGCGACCGGGTTGTCGCGGGGCCGGATCACGTCGTCGTCGTGGACCCGCGCCCCGGCGAGCTGCTCGCGCAGGGTGTCGTGCGTGACCGTCGGCCGGTCGAGGTGGAGCAGGTCGGGTATCCGGGAGAGGAAGCCGGGCAGGCCGCCCGCGAAGTGGAAGTCCTCCATCAGGTACCGCTGCCCGCCGGGGCGGACGTTGGCGAGGACCGGGACCGTGCGGGCGATGCGGTCGAAGTCGTCCAGGGTGAGCCGCACCCCGGCCCGGCCCGCCATGGCGATCAGGTGGA
Organism: Streptomyces sp. TG1A-8; assembly: GCF_030499535.1. Classification (NCBI taxonomy): domain Bacteria; kingdom Bacillati; phylum Actinomycetota; class Actinomycetes; order Kitasatosporales; family Streptomycetaceae; genus Streptomyces; species Streptomyces sp. TG1A-8. Next base: position 5,422,154 of record NZ_JASTLB010000001.1, on the reverse strand, counting down.
TCACGGCGTTGGTGGAGCCGCCGAGGCCGAGGACGGTGGTGACGGCGTCCTCGAAGGCCTCCCGGGTCAGGATCCGGCTCAGCGTCCGGTCCCGGTGCACCAGTTCGACGGCCGCCAGGCCCGCCCGGGCCGCCATGCGGTCGTGTCCGGAGTCCACCGCCGGGATGCTGGAGGCGCCCGGCACGGTCACGCCGAGGGCCTCCGCGGCGGCCGTCAGCGTGGAGGCCGTCCCCATGGTCATGCAGTGGCCGGGCGAGCGGGCCAGGCCGCTCTCCAGTTCGGCCATCTCGCAGTCGCCGACGAGTCCGGCCCGCCTGTCGTCCCAGTACTTCCACATGTCGGTGCCGGAACCGAGGACCTCGCCGCGCCAGTGACCGGGGAGCATGGGCCCGGCCGGCACGAAGACGGCGGGCAGGTCCGCGGAGGCGGCGCCCATGAGCAGGGCGGGGGTGGTCTTGTCGCAGCCGCCCATGAGGACCGCGCCGTCGACGGGGTAGGACCGCAGCAGTTCCTCGGTCTCCATGGCGAGCATGTTGCGGTAGAGCATGGGGGTCGGCTTCTGGAAGGTCTCGCTGAGGGTGGAGACCGGGAACTCCAGCGGGAAGCCGCCCGCCTGCCACACCCCGCGCTTGACGGCCTGGGCGCGCTCGCGCAGGTGGACGTGGCAGGGGTTGATGTCGGACCAGGTGTTGAGGACGGCGACGACGGGCTTGCCGAGGTGTTCCTCGGGGAGGTAGCCGAGCTGGCGGGTGCGGGCGCGGTGGCTGAAGGAGCGCAGTCCCCCGGTGCCGTACCACTGGTGGCTGCGCAGGTCCTCGGGGTTCTTGCGGGGGGCGTTCACAGCGACCACCCGGCGGCGATGGCGGCGACCTCGGCGCGTTCCTGCTCGGGCAGCGGACTGCTCGGCGGGCGCACGTCCCGCCGGCACAGGCCGAGGGCGGCGAGGGCCTCCTTGACGACGGTGACGTTGTGGGCGGAGCCGTGGGCGGCGCGCAGTTCCTCGAAGCGGCGGACCTGCTCCCACACCTTCATGGCGGCCGGGTAGTCGCCGGATCGAAGCGCTTCGATCATGTTCAGCGAGAGGACCGGGGCGACGTTCACGAGCCCGGAGGTGAAGCCGGTGGCGCCCGCCGAGAAGTAGGAGGGCGCGTACGGTTCGGCGAGGCCCGCCACCCAGACGAAGCGGTCCAGGCCGGCGTCGCGGGCGAAGGCGGCGAAGCGGGCGGCGTCCGGGACGGCGTACTTGACGCCGATCACGTTCGGGCAGTGGCCGGCGAGTTCGGCGAGGCGGGCACCGGGCAGCCGGGCGTCGCGGACGTAGGGGACCACGCCGGTCTCCGGCACGGACTCGGCGACGGCGCGGTGGTAGGCGACCCAGCCGGCGGCCGAGACGTAGGGGTGCACGGGCTGGTGGACCATCACCATCCGGGCGCCGAGGTCGCGGGCGTGCCGGGCGGAGGCGATCGCGGTGGGCAGGTCGTGGCCGACGCCCACGAGGACCTCGGCCCGGCCGGCGGCCTCCTCGACGGCCGACTCGGTGACCAGGCGGCGCTCCTCGGGGGCGAGGGCGTGGAACTCGCCGGTGTTGCCGCCCGGGGTGAGGGTCCTGATCCCGGCGTCGAGCAGGCGGCGCAGCAGGGCCCGGTGGGCGCTCCGGTCGACGGTGCCGTCCGCGGCGAAGGGGGTCACCGGGATGGCCACCACGTCGGCCAGGGCCGCCCGCTGGGCTTCGAACGTCACGCCGGTCACGGGTGGCCCTCCTCTGGGCGGGGCTCGGGGAAAGCCCGTCGGACGAAGGACGCGATGTGGGCGTGCAGGGCGCTCGCCGCGCCGTCCGCGTCGCCGTCCAGCGCGAGCCGCAGGATGTCCCGGTGCTCGGCGGCCTCCCGTCGCCAGGACGGGTCGGCCGCCCAGGCCACGGCCGACACGAGGGCGGCCTGGTCGCGCACCTGGTCGAGCATCCGGCCGAGCAGCGGGTTGCCGCAGGGCAGGTACAGGGCGCGGTGGAACTCGCGGTTGGCGAGCGAGCGTTCGGCGGTGTCGGTGGCCGCGTCGGCGCGGGTCAGCGCGTCGCGGGCGGCGTCCAGGGGGGCGCCGCGCAGCACGACGCGTCTGAGTGCCTCGGGTTCGAGGAGCAGCCGCACGTCGTAGACCTCGCGCGCCATGTCCGCGTCCACCATGCGCACCGTGACGCCCCGGTACTGGTTCATCACGACCAGACCGGTACCGGCGAGGGTCTTCAGCGCTTCGCGCACCGGGGTCTTGGACACCCCGAACTGGGCGGCCAGCTCCACTTCCACCAGGGCCTGCCCGGGCGTCAGCCGCCCGGTGAGGATGCGGTGCTTGATCGCCTCCAGCACGTACTGCGTGCGGGACGGGATCGGGGCGGGCGGGGAGGTCATGCGGTCCTCTCGGATATCGTGTATCGCGTCTCGTATATGACGTACGAAGTACGATGCCCGAAGGTAGGAGGGAGTCCGGCTTTCGTCAATGCCTCCGGCACGGGAGGGCCCCGTCGGCGCGGAGCAGGGGCGGGGCGGGCCGCACGGGCCCGGGTGACACGGGGCCGGCCGGCGCACGCGGGCCGGTGGGGTCCGGAGCGGACCGGGGGCCGCGCGGGCCGGACGGGGCGTGGGGCGGCCGGCCCCGGGGTCCTACGGCCGGCGCCAGCCCGGGTCCCGGCCGCTCAGGCCCACCGCGCGCTCCAGCGGGGTCGCCCCTGCCGGGACCGGGACGGGCGGGCCGAAGATGCCGTCGCCCCCGTCCGGGTCGCCCGCGGCGGCGTCCAGGAAGGTGCGGGCCGCCTCCAGGGCGGCCGGATCGGGTTCGTAGGGCAGGCCGAGCGCGCGGGCCAGGTCCCAGCCGTGGATCACCAGTTCGTCGGCGACGACGGCGCCCGCCACCTCGCCGGGCAGGTCCACGCCGCCCGCACGGGTGGACCCGGTCCAGGCGGCCGGGTCGCGCCAGGCCCCGGCGAGTTCGCGCAGCGCCGCGGGCAGCTCCTCGCGCCAGCCGGGGCCGAGGTCCGGGACGGCGGCGTCCGGACCGGTGCCGGTGGTCGCCCCGAGGTCCTTGCGGGCGGCGTCCCGGAAGGCGACGGCCAGCATCTGCAGGTGGCCCAGCAGGTTGCGCACCGCGTAGCGCGGGCACGGGGTGGGGGCCGACAGCTGCCCGTCGCCCACCGCCCCGGCGAGCCCCGCCACAACGCGGGTCTGCGGGCCCAGGTCGACCATGGTCATGTCGTGCTCCTTCAGGGTGGCGGTACCCGTACGGAGTGCCGACCGGCGCCGCCCCCCGAACTCATCGGTGACCGGCTCCCCCGGGCGGGCCCGCGGCCGGCCCGTCCGCCCAGCGCGCGGACAGCGCCTCGCGCACCGCCGCCAGGTCCGCGTCGGAGGCGAGCCCGGCGTGGTAGAGCCGCAGCTCCGTCGCGCCGTGCGCACGCGCGCGGGCCGCGTCCGCCGCGAGGGTGCCGGGGCTGCCGCCCATCCCGGAGACGACCGTGAGGTTGGCGGCCAGCACGGTCCCTTCGCGCGCGTGCCCGGCGAAGGGAGCCAGCAGGGCCGTACCGCCCGTGCACGGCACCACCACGCCGTCCGCGACGGACAGGATGTGGGCGGGGTCCACGCCCGCGTTGGCGCCGCAGTGGTAGGGCACCGGGTCCGCGTGCAGCAGCACCTGGAAACCCTCGGGCGCGGCGGCGCGCACGGCGGCGACGGTCTCCTCCTGCAGGCCGCGGGCGGTCGCCTCGCGCCACGCCCGCGTGGTGGCCGCCCCGTCCTCCCCCAGGAGCCCTTCGACCGCGGGCCAGCCCCCGTCGTCCGCCGCGCCCCGCCACAGCGGCTCCAGCGCGGCCCGCACGGCGGCGGCCAGCTCGTCCGCGTCGGCGCCCCGTTCGCCGTACCCGGCCCGGCAGGAGGGGCAGAAGCACAGCGACATCAGGTACTGCCCGGCCTCCCCGAGCCCGACCCCGGAGATCTTGTCGTGGGCGTGCAGGTGCTGGAGGCCGTACCAGCCCAGGGACTCCAGTTCGGTGCCGCGCGCGCCGGGGCGCACGGCGGCCTCGGCGGCCAGCTCGGCCAGGTAGGAGCGGGTGGCGGGCTGGGCGATGCAGGGGGCCCACGGGTAGGGGTCGCCGTAGGCGTTGACGACCGAGGTGGCGGGGTGTTCGGCGCCCAGGCGTGAGCTGTGCGCGAGGACGACCCAGGTGTGCACCTCCAGGCCGGCCGCCGCGAGCGCCCCGGCGGCCTCGCCGTGGGCGTCCCCCGGGGCCCAGCGGCCGGCCGGGTGGGGCCGCAGGCCGCGGCCGGCCCAGCGGTCGCCCGGCGGGTAGAGGACGGCCGCGTACTCGGCGGTGACGACGCGGTGGCGCGGGTGGCGGGGGGTCAGGGCGCGGGTGGAGTGGTAGGCGGAGGCGAGGGTCACCTGCTCCACGCCGAGCGCGGCGATCCGGGCCGGGGCCCCGGGGTCGCCGTTGACGTCCCAGGGGTAGACGAACGCCGACGCCTTCACGCGTCCTCCCCCAGCAGCGCCCGCCCCCGCTCGATGAGCCGGGCGAGCTGCTCGACGTGGTCCTCGGCCGGTTCCTGCAGCGGGGGCCGCACCCCGCCGACGTCCAGGCCGCGCAGCCGCACGCCCGCCTTGACCAGCGAGACGGCGTAACCGCGGCCCTGGGCGCGCAGTTCGACGAACGGGCGGTAGAAGCCGTCCAGGAGGCGGGCCGTGGTCGCCCCGTCGCCCGCGGCCAGGGCCCGGTGGAAGGCGAGGGCGATTTCGGGTGCGAAGCAGAACACCGCCGAGGAGTACAGGGTGATGCCGAGCGCGCGGTAGGCGAGCTGGGTCTGCTCGGCGGTGGGCAGGCCGTTGAAGTAGAGGAAGTCGCCGGGGACCTCGGTGCGGACGGCGCTGACGACGCGCTGCATGAGGTCCAGGTCGCCCAGGCCGTCCTTGAGGCCGATGATCCCGTCGGTGCGGGCCAGCCGGACCACCGTCGCGGGGGTGAAGACGGCGTTGTCGCGCTGGTAGACGATCACCGGCAGGCCGGTGGCGGCGGCGATCTCCCGGTAGTGCCGCAGCAGGCCCTCCTGGCCGGCGAGCACGAGGTACGGCGGCATCGCGAGGAGTCCGTCGGCGCCCGCGTCCTCGGCGAGGCGGGCGTAGCGGACGGCGAGCGCGGTGCCGTAGCCGGCGCCGGCGACGACCGGGACCCGCCCGCCGGCCGCCTCCACGGCGGCCCGAACGCACGCCTGGAACTCCTCCGGCAGCAGCGCGTGGAACTCTCCGGTGCCGCAGCAGGCGAACACGGCGGCGGCACCGGCCGCGATGCCCTCACGGACGTGCGTGCGGTAGGCGCCCAGGTCGACGGAGCCGTCGGGGCCGTAGGCGGTGACGGGGAAGAAGAGCGGCCCGCTGGGGTCGCGGAGCCGGGCGGCGAGAGGGGCTGGCGTCACGGGCGCTCCCTGTCGATGCACGCCATTGGTGCATGTCTATGATCAATGTTTACATTCCTGAACGACTGCACGCTACGGGCAGCCCTCCGCGCCGGTCAAGCGGTCGATCGCGCAACACAGGGGCAGTGTCCGCACACCGCGGCACCCTTGACCCGCACCCGAAGGCTCTCTAGCGTGTCCATGCATGTGAATGCCGTCCACGCACGCGGCGGCGACCCGGCGCTTCCGAGGACATCGAGGAGATCGAGGATGCCCGCTCCCCGCACCCTTCTGCTCACCGGCGCCGCCGGCGGGCTCGGCACCCTGATGCGGTCCCTGCTGCCGGAGTACGGCTACGCGCTGCGCCTGTTCGACGTCCGCCCGATCGAGGACGAGCCCGGCGCGATCACCGCGGACCTCACCGACACGGAGGCGCTGCGCGAGGCGGTGCGGGGCGTGGACGCCGTCCTCCACCTCGCGGGCATCTCCCTGGAAGCCCCGTTCGAGAAGATCCTGAAGTCCAACATCGAGGGCACCTACCGCCTCTACGAGGCCGCCCGCCAGGAGGGCGTCCCGCGGATCGTCTTCGCCTCCTCCAACCACGCCGTCGGCTTCACCCCCGTCCCCGGTGTGGGCGACGCCCCGATCCCGGTCGACACCCCGCGCCGGCCCGACACCTTCTACGGCCTGTCCAAGTCCTTCGGCGAGGACCTCGCCCAGCTCTACTGGGACAAGCACGGCCTGGAGACCGTCTCCGTGCGCATCGGTTCCTGCTTCCCGGAGCCGACCAGCGTGCGCATGCTCTCGCTGTGGATGAGCCCCGCCGACGGCGCCCGCCTCTTCCACGCGGCCCTGACCGCCGAGGGCGTCGGCCACACCGTGGTCTACGGCTCCTCGGCCAACACCCGCCTGTGGTGGGACCTGACCAGCGCCCGGGCCCTCGGCTACGACCCGCAGGACGACTCCGAGCCGTACGCGGGGAAACTGCTCGCCGAGCAGGGCGAAGCGGACCCGCGGGACCCGGCCCGGCACCACCTCGGCGGCACCTTCCTCACGGACCCGCCGCTCTGGCCGTACTGACCTCCCGGCGGCGGAAAATCGCCGTCCGCGCGGGCACGCGGGCACCGAACAGGCGCGGCGGTCCGCCCAATCGGGCATCCGGCGTGCCCGCTCCCACTCCCCCTCCGGCAGCGGCGCAGGTCCGGGTGGGGCACGTCACCGGGCAACCGGGCACACCCGGGCAGGATCGGGCCCCCAACAGGCCTGGTCAGGCGCCGCCCACCCGCTGTAGAACTTCCCACGAGCCCGAACGGGCAGCACCACAGGGAAGTGGGTGACATCCATGAGCACGCGGACGGCCGAGGAGCGTCAGCGGGAGATCGTGCGCGCCGCACGCACCGCCGGCTCGGTCGACGTCACCGCGCTCGCCGAAGAGCTGGGCGTGGCCAAGGAGACGATCAGGCGCGATCTGCGCGCTCTGGAGGACCACGGCCTGGTCCGCCGTACGCACGGCGGCGCCTACCCGGTCGAGAGCGCCGGTTTCGAGACGACGCTCGCCTTCCGGGCCACCAGCCACGTCCCCGAGAAGCGCCGGATCGCGGCCGCCGCGGCCGAACTGCTCGGCGACGCCGAGACGGTGTTCATCGACGAGGGCTTCACCCCGCAGCTCATCGCCGAGGCCCTGCCGGCGGACCGGGCGCTGACCGTGGTCACCGCGTCCCTGTCGGTCGCGGGCGCGCTCGCCAAGACCGGGAACGTGTCGGTCCTGCTGCTCGGCGGCCGGGTCCGCCCCGGCACGCTGGCGACCGTCGACCACTGGACGACGAGGATGCTGTCCGGCTTCGTCATCGACCTCGCCTTCATCGGTGCCAACGGCATCTCGCGCGAGCACGGCCTGACCACCCCCGATCCCGCGGTCAGCGAGGTCAAGGCCCAGGCGGTGCGCGCCGCCCGGCGCACGGTCTTCACCGGCGTGCACACCAAGTTCGGAGCGGTCAGCTTCTGCCGGTTCGCCGAGGTCGGCGCCCTGGAGACGATCGTGACGAGCACGCTGCTGCCGACGGCCGAGGCGCACCGCTACTCCCTGCTGGGCCCGCAGGTCATCCGGGTCTGACGTTTCACCCCACCCCTGTGAAGGGGCACTCCGCACCCACGGACGCCCCTTATCTCCCCATACATCCAGGAGCGATCCATGCGCACCCCGAGCCGACGGAGGCCGCGAGTCACGCTCGCCATGGCCGCCGCTGGGACGCTGCTCGCCCCGCTGCTCTCCGGCTGCTGGGCCGGAGCGGGCGGGACCGGGTCAGGCGGCGACTCCATCAACGTGCTGATGGTCAACAACCCGCAGATGACGGAGTTGCAGAAGCTGACCGCGGCGCACTTCACGAAGGAGACCGGCATCAAGGTCAACTTCACGGTGCTGCCCGAGAACGACGTCCGCGACAAGATCAGCCAGGACTTCGCCAACCAGGCCGGCCAGTACGACGTGGCCACCCTGTCCAACTACGAGATACCGATCTACGCCCGCAACGGCTGGCTGCGCGACATGGACACGTACGCCGCCCGGGACCGGGCGTACGACCAGCAGGACGTGCTGAAGCCGATGCGCCAGTCCCTCACCGGCGACGACGGCAAGCTCTACGGGCAGCCCTTCTACGGCGAGTCGTCCTTCCTGATGTACCGCAAGGACGTGTTCGCGGCGAAGGGCCTGAAGATGCCCGCGCACCCCACCTGGCAGCAGGTCGCCGACCTGGCCGCGAAGGCGGACGGCGCCGAGCCGGGCATGAAGGGCATCTGCCTGCGCGGCCTGCCCGGCTGGGGCGAGCTGATGGCACCGCTGACCACCGTGGTGAACACCTTCGGCGGCACCTGGTTCGACAAGGACTGGAAGGCACGCCTGGACTCGCCCGAGTTCGAGAAGGCGACCGACTTCTACGTCGGCCTGGTCCGGCAGCACGGCGAGTCGGGCGCGGCCCAGTCCGGCTTCGCCGAGTGCCTCAACGACATGACCCAGGGCAAGGTCGCCATGTGGTACGACGCCACCTCGGCGGCCGGACTGCTGGAGGCCGCCAAGTCCCCGGTCAAGGGCAAGCTCGGCTACGCCCCCGCCCCCGTGGAGAAGACCGGGTCCTCCGGCTGGCTCTACACCTGGGCCTGGGGCATCCAGAAGGCCTCCCGCAACCCCGACAAGGCCTGGAAGTTCGTCTCCTGGGCATCGGGCAAGGGCTACGAGCAACTGGTCGGCGACACCAGCGGCTGGTCCAACGTCCCGGCGGGCAAGCGCGCGTCGACGTACACCAACGCCGCGTACCGCAAGGAGGCGGCCGCCTTCCAGGACATGACCAAGGAGGCCATCGAGAGCGCCCGCCCGAACGACCCCGGTGTGCAGCCGCGTCCGGCGCCCGGCATCCAGTTCGTGGACATCCCCGAGTTCACCGACCTGGGCACGAAGGTCTCCCAGGAGATCAGCGCGGCCATCGCCGGGCGCCAGTCCGTCGGGTCGGCCCTGAGGAAGTCCCAGCAGCTCGCCGAGAAGATCGCCAAGGAGTACGAGGGACGATGACCGCCACGACCACGGCACCGATGGCGACCGCCCCCGCGCGGACGCTGAACCAGCCCCCGGCCCGGCTGCGCGCCTGGGCCACCCGGGCCCCGCTCCTGCCGGCCCTGATCTTCATGATCGCGGTGACCCAGCTGCCGTTCGTGGCCACGCTGGTGATCTCCTTCTTCGACTGGAACGCCCTCTACCCCAAGGCCCGCCGCTTCACCTGGTTCGACAACTACCGCCAGGTGCTGAGCGACGCGGACCTGCGCCACTCGGTGTGGACGACCGTGCTGCTCACGGTGGGGGTGGTGCTGGCCAGCCTGGTCCTCGGCCTGGCACTGGCCCTGCTGCTGGACCGCAGGTTCCGCGGCCGGGGGATCGTGCGCACCCTCCTCATCGCCCCCTTCCTGGTGGTGCCCGTCGCCGCGGCCCTGCTCTGGAAGCATGTGCTCTACAACCCTGAATACGGCCTGTTCAACGGCTTGCTGCACTATGTGGGCGGACCCCAGCCGGACTGGATCTCGAAGACCCCGCTGCTCGCGGTCGAGGCCTCCCTGGTGTGGCAGTGGACGCCGTTCATGATGCTGATCCTGCTGGCCGGGCTGCAGAGCCGGGACCAGCAGCAGATCGAGGCCGCCCGGGTCGACGGCGCCAGCGACTGGCAGATCTTCCGCCACCTCACCCTGCCCCACCTGCGCCGCTACCTGGAGCTGGGCGCCCTGCTGGGCTCCATCTACATCGTCCAGAACTTCGACGCGGTGTTCACCATCACCTCCGGCGGTCTCGGCACCGCCAACCTGCCCTACACCGTCTACCAGAGCTTCTACCAGGCCCACGAGAACGGCCTCGCCTCGGCCGCGGGCGTCCTGGTGGTCATCGGCTCCATCGTCATCGCGACCTTCGCCCTGCGCGTGGTGTCGTCCCTGTTTCGCGAGGAGGTGTCCCGCGCATGAGCACCACGGCCGTACGCCGCAAGGCACTCAAAGGACGCGGCCTGGGCCTGGTGGCCTGGTTGGCCGGCATCCTGTTCTTCCTGCCCGTCGCGTGGATGGCCCTGACGTCCTTCCACTCCGAGGCGGACGCGGCGACCAACCCGCCGTCCTTCGCCGCCTCCCTCACCCTGGACGGCTACCGCGACTTCTTCGGCGCCGGCGGCGGGGCGAGCCCGTGGCCCGCGCTGATCAACTCGGCGGTGGCCTCGCTGGTCTCCACGCTGTGCGTGCTGCTGCTCGCCCTGCCGGCCGCCTACGCGCTGTCGATCCGGCCGGTCCGCAAGTGGACGAACGTCCTGTTCTTCTTCCTGTCCACGAAGATGCTGCCGGCCGTGGCGGGCCTGCTGCCCGTCTACCTGTTCGCCAAGAACGCCGGCATGCTCGACAACATCTGGCTGCTGGTCATCCTCTACACCTCCATGAACCTGCCGATCGCGGTGTGGATGATGCAGTCCTTCCTCGCCGAGGTCCCGGTCGCGGTGATCGAGGCGGCCCGGGTGGACGGTGCGCGCCTGCCGACGGTCCTGGCGCGCGTGGTGGCCCCGATCGCCCTGCCCGGCATCGCCGCCACCGCCCTGATCTGCTTCATCTTCAGCTGGAACGAACTGTTGTTCGCCCGGGTCCTCACGGGCGTGGTCGCCGAGACCGCCCCCGTCTTCCTGACCGGCTTCATCACCAGCCAGGGCCTGTTCCTGGCCAAGGTGTGCGCCGCGTCGCTCGTCATCTCCCTGCCGGTGCTCGCCGCGGGATTCGCCGCCCAGGACAAGCTGGTCCAGGGCCTGTCTTTGGGAGCCGTGAAATGAAGGCCGCCGTCATCGAGTCCGTGGGCCGCGCCGTCGTCACCGAGGTCCCCGACCCGACCCCGGGGCCGCGGGACGTCGTCGTCGAGGTGGCCGCCTGCGGCCTGTGCGGCACGGACCTGCACATCCTCCAGGGCGAGTTCGCGCCCAAGCTGCCGATCGTCCCCGGGCACGAGTTCGCGGGCACGGTGGTCGGGGTCGGCACCCAGGTCACCGAGGTCGCGGTCGGCGACCGGGTGGCCGTGGACCCCTCGCTGTACTGCTACGAGTGCCGCTACTGCCGCGACGGCCACAACAACATGTGCGAGCGGTGGGCCGCGATCGGCGTGACGACCGCGGGCGGCGCGGCCCAGTACGCGGTGGCGCCCGTGGCCAACTGCGTGAAGCTGCCCGAGCACGTGCGCACCGAGGACGCGGCCCTGGTGGAGCCGCTGTCCTGCGCGGTGCGCGGCTACGACATCCTCCGGTCCAGGCTGGGCGCCCACGTGCTGATCTACGGCTCCGGGACCATGGGCCTGATGATGCTGGAGCTGGCCAAGCGGACGGGCGCGGCGAGCGTCGACATGGTGGACGTCAACCCGGCCCGCCTGGAGACCGCCCGCCGGCTCGGCGTCTCGGCCGCGGCGACGGGCGCGGACGAACTGGACCGGCCGCGGGGCTGGGACATCGTGGTCGACGCGACGGGCAACGCGGCGGCGATCCAGGACGGCCTGGGCCGGGTGGCGAAGGCCGGCACGTTCCTGCAGTTCGGGGTGGCCGACTACGCGACCCGGGTGACGATCGACCCGTACCGCATCTACAACCAGGAGATCACCATCACCGGCTCCATGGCGGTGCTGCACAGCTTCGAGCGGGCGGCCGAGCTGTTCGCGGGCGGGGTGCTGGACCCGGACGTCTTCATCAGCGACCGGATCCCGCTCGACCGGTACCCGCAGGCGCTGGAGCAGTTCGCGGCCGGGGTGGGGCGCAAGATCGTGGTGGTGCCGTCGTAGCACCGGCTCACCCGGCGGACGGGGACCCGGATGCCAGGGTAAGGGAACGGCAAAGCGCCCCCGCTCGTTCATCCGGCATGACAGCTATGACCCCTGGCTCGAACATCCCCCTGCCGGCCGCCCGCGTGGCGGTGGACGTCGCCGCGCCGGTACGGCTCGACGTGTCGGGCCTGCTGCTCACCGCCGACGGCAAGGTGCGCTCCGACGACGACTTCATCTTCTACAACCAGCCCGCCGGACCGGGCGTGACGTACCGGTCCGGCGGCGGTGCCGCCCCCGACGCGATCACGGTCGACACCGCCGCCGTACCGCCGGGCATCGAGAAGATCGTCGTCACGGCGAGCCCGGACGCGGCCGGCCAGACCTTCCAGGGCATCGAGCCGACGGCCACGGTCCGCGACGCCGACGGCGGTGCGGTCCTGGCCACCTTCACGCCCCCGCGGCTCGGCGGGGAGACCGCGCTGGTGGTCGTGGAGATCTACCGGCGCGGCGAGCAGTGGAAGGTCCGGGCCGTCGGCCAGGGGTACGCCGACGGGCTGGCCGGCATCGCGACCGACTTCGGCGTGAGCGTGGAGGAGCCGGCCGGCGCCCCCGCCGCCGCGCCGCAGCCGCCCGCCCCGCCGGCCCCCGCCGCGCAGCCCCCGGTCGCCGCCCCCGCCCCGCCCGCCGCTCCCCCGGCCCCGCCCGCCCCGGCGCCCGGCGCCGGGAAGGTCAACCTGGACAAGGGCCGGGTCAGCCTGCAGAAGAACCAGACGGTGTCCCTCGTCAAGGGGGGCCGCCCGCTGCTGTCCCAGGTGCGGATGGGCCTGGGCTGGGAGCCCGCGTTCCGCGGCAGGGACATCGACCTGGACGCCTCGGTCATCGCCTACGGCCCGCAGCGCAACCCCATCGACAGCTGCTACTTCGGCAAGCTGACCATCCTGAAGGGCGCGGTCAAGCACTCCGGCGACAACCTCACCGGTGAGGGCGGCGGCGACGACGAGGTGATCACGGTCGACCTCGGTCGGCTCCCGCAGGAGGTCACCGGCCTGGTCTTCACGGTCAACTCCTTCTCCGGCCAGAAGTTCACGGAGGTCGCCAAGGCCTACTGCCGCCTGGTGGACGCGGCCACGGACGAGGAACTGGTCCGCTTCGACCTCACCGGCGCCCAGCCGCAGACGGGCGTGCTCATGGCCAAGCTCGTCCGCCAGTTCTCCGGCGAGTGGGACATGACGGCCCTGGGCGACTTCGTGAAGGCCCGCACGGTGCGCAACATGGTGGATCCCGGAGCCCGCGCCCTGTAGCTCCCGGCCGCGGGAGGGTCCCCGGCCCCGGCGCGCGCCCGCGGCCCGCCCACCGGGGGCGGGCAGGCCGCGGGAGGGGCGGGAGCGCCGGTGCCGGCGCGGGCCTCAGCCGCGCTTCTGCCGCTTCCAGGGCCCCGTGACGGCCAGCATGATGCCCGGGGTCTGGATGTTGGCGAACAGGGTGCGGCCGTCGGGCGAGAAGGTGACGCCGGTGAACTCGCTGTACTCCGGCTCCTCCTCGGTGCCGATGTTCAGCTCGTTGCGGGCGATCGGGTAGGTGCGGCCGCTGTCGGTCGCGCCGAACAGGTGCTGGACGCCCTCGCCGTCCTCGGCGATGACGAGCCCGCCGTACGGGGAGACGGTGATGTTGTCCGGGCCGTCGAAGGCGCCGTCGGCGGAGGCGTCCGGGTTCACGCCGAGCAGGACCTTCAGGGTGAGGGTGCGCCGCTTGGGGTCGTAGAACCAGACCTGTCCGTCGTGCTGGACCGGGCTCTCCCCGCGGGCGTAGGAGGAGACGACGTAGGCGCCGCCGTCGGCCCACCACATGCCCTCCAGCTTGCGGGCGCGGGTGACCCGGCCGTCGGCGAACTGCTTGCGCACCGGGACGGTCCCGGCGTCCCGGTCGGGGACGTCCACCCAGTCGACGCCGTAGACCGTGCCGGTCCGCGTGGCGCGGGAGAGGTCGTCGACGAACTTGCCGCCGGAGTCGAAGCACCTGAAGGCCTGGAGCACACCGGCGTCGTCGGCGAGGGTGCGCAGCCTGCCGCGGCCGTGGCGGAAGCCCTCCGGCGGGGTCCAGCGGTAGAGCAGGCCGTTGGGGCCGGAGGCGTCCTCGGTGAGGTACAGGTGGCCGCGCCCGGGGTCGACCACGACGGCCTCGTGGGCGTAGCGGCCGAGCGCCTTGACGGGCTTGGGGCCGCGGTTGGCCCGGCGGTCGGCGGGGTCGACCTCGAAGACGTAGCCGTGGTCCTTGGTCATGCCGTTCTGGCCGGCCCTGTCCTCGGTCTCCTCGCAGGTGAGCCAGGTGCCCCAGGGGGTGTTGCCGCCCGCGCAGTTGGTGGAGGTGCCGGCGATGCCGACCCACTCGGCGACGTGGTCGCGGCGGACCTCGACCACCGTGCAGCCACCGGCGGCGGCGGGGTCGTAGACCAGGCCCTCGGTGAGCGGCACCGGGTGCTGCCAGTCGGCGCGCGGGCCCTTCAGCTCGTGGTTGTTGACGAGCAGGGTGGTGCCGCGGGGACCCTGGAAGGCGGCGGTGCCGTCGTGGTTGGACGGGGTGAACTCGCCGGACTCCAGCCTGGTCCGGCCGCTGTAGGTGACGATCTCGTAGGAGAAGCCCGCGGGCAGGGCGAGGATGCCGTCCGGGTCCGGGACGAGCGGCCCGTAGCCGATGCCGTGGTGGCCGGGTGCCGACGCGGCGCCCGTGCCGTCGGCGCCGTCGGTGCCGGTCCCGGTGGACGCGAGGGCGTGGGGAGCGGTGGCGAGCGCGCCGACGCTGCCCGCCAGGGCGATCCCGGCACCGGTGATCGCGGATTTTCTGGCGAAGTCCCTGCGGGTGAGCGACATGGTGTCTCCTGAGACGGTGGAAGTGCCGTGGAGGGTGGCGGGCTCCGATTCCGGCGACACGCTCCCGGCCGTGGCTGAACGGGAGCTGAACACCGGACCGCGTCCGGGGTGTTCGTTCCATGAATCCGCATGCGCCGCACCACGGCAAGTCAAAGCACCGGCCGGCTTCCTCCGCCCGTCCGCGCTCGCGCCCCGTGCACGGTCATGCCCCGCGCGGCCGCCGGGCCGGTCCCCGCGTCCGGCCCGGCCCTCACGCCCCCTGCCGGGAGCGGGCCTTGAAGGCCGCCTTGCGGGCCTCCTTGGCCACCTTCTTGTCCGGGTGCAGCCGCCCCATGGCCTCCAGCACGTCCGGGGTCGCCGGGTGCCCGACCCGCCACGCCGCCGCGAAGAACCCGCTGTGCTGCTCGGCCAGGCCCTCCACCAGCGCCTGCAGTTCCTCGGAGTTGCCCTCGGCCTGGAGCTGCGCGGCGATGGTGTCGACGGTCAGCCAGAACACCAGCTCCGGTGACGGCGCCGGCACGTCGCAGGCGCCCCGTTCGCTGAGCCAGACCCGGGCGAGCCCGCCCAGTTCGGGATCGCCGAGGACCTCGCGCAGGGCCGGCTCGGCCTCCGTGCCGATGAGCGACAGCGCCTGCTGGCAGCGCAGCCGGCGCAGCGGGGCGCCCGGGTCGGTGCCCCGCGCCGCCGCCAGCAGCTCCCGCGCTGCGGCCGGCGCTTCGCGGCGGGCCAGCCACTGCTCGGTCTCGGCGCGTGCGGCGGACTGCCCGAAGCGCGCGGTGCCGTCGAGCAGCGCGTCGGCGCCCTTGTCGGCGAGTTCGCCGACGGCGGGGGCCGTGAACCCGGCCTCCAGCAGCCGCGTCCGCAGTCCGTACACGCCGAGCGGGGTGAGCCGGACCATGCCGTAGCGGGCGACGTCGGTGTCGTCCAGCGGTTCCGCGGGCTCCTCGCCGGAGTCGGTCAGCAGCGCCTCGTCCACGGGCTGGTAGGCGACCAGCCCGATCGGCTCCAGCATCCGGAACTGGTCGTCCAGGCGCATCATCGCGTCGGAGATCCGCTCCAGGACGTCGTTGGTGGGGTCGGCCATGTCGCCGGGCGCGATCACCGAGGCGACGAGGGCGGGCAGCGGGACGGGGCTGTCACCGGGGCCGTCCTCACTGAGGGTGAGCAGGTAGAGGTTGCCGAGGACGCCGTCGAGGAAATCCGCCTCGGCCTGCGGGTCCCAGCCGAGTGACGAGAAATCGACCTCGCCGTTCCCCTCCAGGGCGTCGGCCAGTCCGTCGAGGTCCGGGACGCTCGCGTCCGCGACGACGGCCTCCAGGGCGGCGAGCCACACGCCGAGCACGTCGTGCGGGGAGCCGCCGGTGAGCAGGGCCAGCTCCCCGCCGGCCGTCACGGTCCCGCCCTCCTCGCCGGTGATCTCGACCAGCCCGGCGTCCACGGCGATCCGCCAGGCCTCGCTCGCGCGGGCGGCGGCGTCCTCCCCGCTCAGCCCGAGCAGCTCGGCGGCGGCCGGCAGCTGCTCCTCGACCAGGCCGCCACCCGCGTCCACGCGGGTGGCGGGGCCGGCCCAGCGGGCGAGGCGGGCGGCCCGGGACAGCAACGGGGTGGACAGTGCGGCACGCGCCAGCTCCGCTTCGGGATGCAGCCGTACGGGCGGCAGGGGGAGCTGTCTGACATCGGCTGGTTCTCCTCGGGCCGTGAAGGACTCAGCCGCTCAGCCTAGACGGATTTCCACCCATGCCACCCGGTTCATCTCCCCGTCAGGGACCGTATCCGGCCGAAACCTTGACAACTCCGGGCGCGAGGCAGGAGATTGACGCGCGTAGAAGTCGGGGGACGACTGTTCACTCGATTCTACGCGTGTCACCCAGGGCCACGAGCCCCGCACGCCTTGGTCCCACCCTCGTCCCGGCGCTCACGCACGCCCCCGGAGGCATCCCTTGCCGAGCAGGTCTTCCACGCGCCTCGCCGCGCTCACCGTCGCCGCCGTCTGCAGCGCGGCGGCAGCCAGCCAGATAGTCGTCCTCCCCACCCCCGCACACGCCGATTCGGTGCGCGTCCACGACGTCCAGGGCACCACCCGCACCTCGCCGTTCGCCGGCCAGAAGGTGACCGACGTGCCCGGCGTCGTCACGGCCACGCGCACCTACGGCTCCTCCAAGGGGTTCTGGCTCCAGGACACGGCCCCGGACGACGACCCGGCCACCAGCGAGGGCGTGTTCGTCTTCACCAGCTCCACGCCGAAGGTCGCGGTGGGCGACGCGGTCACGGTGACCGGCACGGTCTCCGAGTACGTCCCCGGCGGCGCCTCCAGCGGCAACCAGTCGGTCACGGAGATCACCAAGCCGGTGACCACCACCGTTTCCACCGGCAACGCGGTCCCGGCGCCGGTCGTCATCGACGAGGACGCGGTCCCGGACGTGTACGCCCCCGCGGGCGACCCGGCCGCGGCCGGTTCCGTCAACGGCCTGACCCTGGACCCGTCGGCCTACGCCCTGGACTACTACGAGTCCCTGGAGGGCATGAACGTCCAGGTCTCCGACGCCCGGGTGGTCACCGCCACCGATCCATACAGCGAGCTGTGGGTGACGGTGAAGCCGGACGAGCACCGCAGCCGCCGCGGCGGCACGGTCTACGGCTCCTACGACTCCCAGAACACCGGCCGGCTGCAGATCCAGTCGCTGGGCCCGACCGCCGGCTTCCCGGTGGCGAACGTCGGCGACACCCTGCAGGGCGCCACCACGGGCCCGATGGACTACAACCAGTTCGGCGGCTACACCCTCGTCGCGAGCGGGCTCGGCACCCTGAGGAGCGCCGGTCTGGAGCGCGAGACGACCCGGAAGCAGTCCGGCCGCGAGCTGGCGGTGGCGACGTACAACGTCGAGAACCTCGACCCATCCGACGCCACCTTCGAGGCGCACGCCGCGGCGATCGTGCACAACCTGCAGTCCCCGGACATCGTGTCCCTGGAGGAGATACAGGACGACAACGGCGCCACGGACGACGGCACCGTCGACGCGAGCGCGACGGTCGGCAAGCTGATCGACGCGATCGTCGCGGCGGGCGGCCCGCGGTACGACTGGCGCTCGATCGACCCGGTCAACGACCAGGACGGCGGCGAGCCGGGCGGGAACATCCGCCAGGTGTTCCTGTTCAACCCGCAGCGGGTGTCCTTCACCGACCGCGCGGGCGGCGGCTCCACGACCGCCGTCGGCGTCACCAAGGTGCACGGCAAGGCGCGGCTGACCGCCTCCCCCGGCCGGATCGACCCGGCGAACGCGGCGTGGAACAACAGCCGCAAGCCGCTCGTCGGCGAGTTCGTCTTCCGCGGCGAGACCGTCTTCGTGATCGCCAACCACCTCAACTCCAAGGGCGGCGACCAGGGGCTGACCGGGCAGTACCAGCCGCCGGTGCGCAGCTCGGAGGTCCAGCGCCACGCACAGGCCGCCGAGGTCAACGCGTTCGTGGGGGACATCCTGTCCGCGCAGGGGAACGCGGACGTCATCGCGCTCGGCGACATGAACGACTTCGAGTTCTCCGGGACCGCCCGGATCCTGGAGGGCCACGGCGAGCTGTGGTCGGCGATCAAGTCGCTGCCCCGGGACGAGCGGTACACCTACGACTACCAGGGCAACGAGCAGGTCCTGGACCAGATCCTGATCAGCCCGGCGATCCGGCGCGGCTCCGGCTTCGAGTACGACAGCGTGCACGTCAACTCGGAGTTCCACGACCAGATCAGCGACCACGACCCGCAGGTGCTGCGCTTCCGCCCGTGAGGCCACGGCGGGACCGGCCGGGCACACCGCCCGGCCGGTCCCGCCGGCCGGATGCGGTCCGGCGGGACCGGTCGCTTCCGGTCACGCACAGCGGCGCCGCCGGCCCCACACGAAGCCCGCGGCCGCCGCGGCGGGCCCCAGGACGCCCGCGGCCACGAACGGACCCGGGCGGCGCGGACCCGTCCGCAGCACGTCGCGCAGGGGCTCGGGGACGGTGTCCCGCGCGGCGCGGCCCACGTGCCCGGCCCGGTCCTGCACCGCGTGGCCGGTCCTGGCCACCTTGTGCTGCACGGCGTGCCCCGCCTGGGCGGCACTGGTGCGCAGCTGCACCGTCATGGCCCCGGCCTTGTCCCTGAGGTCGGCGGCCCGGGCCAGCGCCCGGCCCTTCACATCGGTCCTGCCGACCAGCTCGGCCACGGTGTCGCCGAGCTCGTGCCTGGTCCGCTCGATCTGCTGCCGCAGCTCGTCGGGGCCCTTGGCGCCCGAACCGTGCGGGATCCTGTCCGTCATCGGTGTGCCCTTTCCCTGGTCGGTCGTCCGCCGCCCCTCTCCCGGTCGGAACGGCCGAGTACCCCGGCTGCCGGCCGTCAGAGGAGTGTCTTCCGGACGGGACGGCCCGGACGGACCGGCCCGGCCCGCAGGAACCGCCTCAGCCCCGCTGGACCCGCCTCAGCCCCGCTCCGCGCCGCCTCCGCTCCCGTGTTCGCCGAGCCGGGCGAGCTGGGTCTGGAACCAGTCGAGCCGCGCCTGCAGGAGGGCGGCCTCGGCGACGAGTTCGGGCACGCCCGGTTCCGCGCCGGCGACCGGCGCGGGCGGCGTACCGCCGGCTTCCGTCACCACCCGCAGGCCCTCCCCGGCCAGCCGGGCGAACCCCGCCGGCGAGACGGACGCCCGGCCGCGCGCGCAGTTCGCGCAGACCGGGGCGAGGACCCGCCAGCCGGGTCGGCCCCAGCCGGCGTCGGCGAGCGCGACGGCGGGGGCACCGCAGGCGCACGGGCCGACGCTCACCGTGCGCACCCGCTGCCGGGCGTAGCGGAAACCGCGCTCGAAGCGGATGTAGGCGCCGAGCACGGACACTTCCAGCAAGGTCGCGCCCCGGTGCTCGGCGGTGCACAGCAGGGCCTCGGCGGCCCTGCGGTCGTGCACGCAGTGGAAGCCGCAGTCGCACAGCCGCGCGGGCGCGCGGTGCCGCCGGCCGTAGACGCAGGAAGCGTCGTCGAGCACGCCGTACGGCAGCGCGCCGCCCAGGGACACACCGGTGAACCCGGCCCGGGTGCCGTCCTGGGACAGCACCGGGTGGGCGATCTTGTATCCGGTCGGCGGCTCCGTCGGGCGTTCCACCGGGAGCCGCAGCCTCATCGGGCCGCCGGGACCTCTTCACGGGCCGGCTCGGCCGGTTCGGTGCGGACGGGGTCTTCGGGGAGCCGCAGCTCCTCCTCCTGGACGAGCGGCCGCTCCTCGGCGATTCCGGTGGCCAGTGCTTTGCCGAGCTTCATGGTGCCTCCCATGACCGACGGTGGATGACCCTCCCTGCCCATGGTGACCCATGAAGGGCCGAATTGGACACAGGGCCTCCGGCCGCCCGCACGATCCCGGCGGATTCCGAGCGGTGCGGCGCAGGCACGTCGAGCACGGCTCCACCGCGGCGGCGACGCACCCGCGCGCGCCGCCGCCGGGCCGGCCGCGTCAGTTGTGGCTGTGCAGGATGTCGTTCAGGCCGCCCCACACCGCGTTGTTCGGGCGGGCCTCGACCACGCCGGTCACCGAGTTGCGGCGGAAGAGGATGTTGGACGCGCCGTTCAGCTCGCGCGCCTTGACGATCTGGCCGTCGGGCATGGTGACGCGGGTGCCCGCGGTGACGTACAGGCCGGCCTCGACCACGCACTCGTCGCCCAGCGCGATGCCGACGCCCGCCTCGGCGCCGACCAGGCAGCGCTCGCCGATCGAGATGATCACGTCGCCGCCGCCGGACAGCGTGCCCATGGTGGACGCGCCGCCGCCGATGTCCGAGCCGTCGCCGACCACGACGCCCGCGGAGATGCGGCCCTCGACCATGGACGTGCCGAGCGTGCCGGCGTTGAAGTTGACGAAGCCCTCGTGCATGACCGTGGTGCCCTCGGCGAGGTGCGCGCCCAGGCGGACCCGGTCGGCGTCGGCGATGCGGACGCCCTTGGGGGCGACGTAGTCCGTCATGCGCGGGAACTTGTCGATCGAGGTGACCTGGAGGTGCAGGCCCTCGGCGCGGACGTTCAGCCGGACCTTCTCGACGTCGTCCACGGCGACCGGGCCGAGCGAGGTCCAGGCGACGTTGGCGAGGTGTCCGAAGATGCCGTCCAGGCTCTGGCCGTGCGGCTTGACCAGGCGGTGCGAGAGCAGGTGCAGGCGCAGGTAGACGTCGTGCGCGTCGAGCGGCTTCTCGTCGAGCGAGGCGATGACCGTACGGACCGCGACCACCTCGACCCCCCGGCGGGCGTCCGGGCCGATGGCCGCGGTCGCGCCGCCGCCGAGCTGCTGTGCGGCCTGCTCGGCGGAGAGGCGCTCGGTGCCGGAGGGGCCCGGCTCCGCCACCAGCTCGGGGGCGGGGAACCAGGTGTCGAGAACGGTGCCGTCGGAGGCGATGGTGGCGAGGCCGGCGGCGACGGCGCCGGTGGTGCGAGAAGCAGTCGAGTCGGTCATGCAGGAAACCTAACGTGGGCGGGGCCGCCGGGGCGAACCCCGTCCCGCGTGCCGGACCCCCGCCCCGGGCACGGCCCGCCGTCCTCACCGGTGGGGCGCTCGTGCGGAGGGGCCGTCCGTGCCCCGCGGCGGGCACGGCACACCACGGGGGGCACGGAGCGGAGGCACCCCGTCGGGTGCCTCCGCTCCGTGCCCGCGGGAGTCCTCAGACGTTGAACCCGAGCGCCCGGAGCTGCTCGCGGCCGTCGTCCGTGATCTTGTCGGGGCCCCACGGCGGCATCCAGACCCAGTTGATGCGCAACTCGCTGACGAGGCCGTCCGTGGCGGACCTGGCCTGGTCCTCGATGACGTCCGTCAGCGGGCAGGCCGCGGAGGTCAGGGTCATGTCGACGGTCGCGATGTTCGCGTCGTCGACGTGGATGCCGTAGATGAGGCCGAGGTTGACGACGTCGATGCCCAGCTCGGGGTCGACCACGTCCATCAGGGCCTCGCGGAGTTCCTCCTCCGAGGCCGGCTTCATCTCAGCGGTGTCGGTCATGCCGTCTTCCTTTCGGCCTCGGCGCCGCCCAGCGCCTGGGCCGTCGCGTCCTTCCACGCCATCCAGCTCAGCAGGGCGCACTTCACCCGGGCGGGGTACTTGGAGACGCCGGCGAACGCCACGGCGTCCTCCAGGACGTCCTCCATCGCGTCGTCCGGCTCGATCCGGCCCTTGGACTGCATCAGCTCCAGGAAGGTCTCCTGGATCCGCTGCGCCTCGGACACGTCCTTGCCGACGAGGAGTTCGTTGAGGACGGACGCCGATGCCTGGCTGATGGAACAGCCCTGGCCCTCGTACGAGACGTCCTCGATGGTCGTGCCGTCGTACTTCACCCGGAGGGTGATCTCGTCGCCACACGTCGGGTTCACGTGGTGCACCTCGGCGTCGCCGTCCCGGAGACCACGCCCGTGCGGGTTCTTGTAGTGGTCCAGGATGACTTCCTGGTACATGGAGTCCAGCTTCACGGTTTCAGCACGCCCTTCAGCCGAAGAAGTTCCGTACGTGCTCCAGTCCGTCGACCAGAGCGTCGATCTCGGTCGGCGTGGAGTACAGGTAGAACGACGCTCGCGTGGTCGCGGGAATTCCGTAGCGCAGGCAGACGGGGCGCGCGCAGTGGTGGCCGACCCGGACCGCGATGCCCTGCTCGTCGAGGACCTGGCCCACGTCGTGCGGGTGGACGTCCCCGAGGGTGAAGGAGATCGCGGCGCCGCGGTCCTCGGCCGTGGCGGGGCCGATGATCCGCAGGTCCGGCACCTCGGCGAACCGCTTGACGGCGTACTCGGTCAGGGCGTGCTCGTGGGCGAGGATCCTGTCCATGCCGATCGCGTTGAGGTAGTCGATCGCCGCGCCCAGACCGACCGCCTGCGCGATCGGCGGGGTGCCCGCCTCGAACTTGTGCGGCGCGGGGGCGTACGTCGAGGAGTGCATCGACACCGTCTCGATCATCTCGCCGCCGCCGAGGAACGGCGGCAGGTCCTCCAGCAGCTCCTGGCGGCCCCACAGGACGCCGATGCCGGTCGGACCGCACATCTTGTGGCCGGTGAAGGCCACGAAGTCGGCCTGGAGGGCCTGCACGTCCAGCGGCATGTGCGGAGCGGCCTGGGAGGCGTCGACGCAGACGAGCGCGCCGACCTCCTGGGCGCGGCGCACGATCGCCTCGACCGGGTTGACCGTGCCCAGGATGTTCGACACCAGCACGAAGGAGACGATCTTCGTCTTCTCGGTGATGACCTCCTCCATGCGGGACAGGTCGAGCCGGCCGTCGTCGGTGAGGCCGAACCACTTCAGCTTCGCGCCCGTGCGCTGCGCGAGCAGCTGCCACGGGACGATGTTGGAGTGGTGCTCCATCTCCGTGATGACGATCTCGGTCTCGTGGTCCACCCGGTAGGGCTCGTCGGCCCAGCCCAGCATGTTCGCCACGAGGTTCAGCGACTCGGAGGCGTTCTTGGTGAAGATCACCTCGTTGCGGCTCGGCGCGTTGATGAACTCCGCGACCTTGTCCCGCGCGCCCTCGTACAGCTCCGTGGCCTCCTCGGCGAGGACGTGCACGCCACGGTGGACGTTGGCGTTGTGCTGCTCGTAGTACTCGTCCAGGGCGTCGATGACCTGGCGCGGGGTCTGCGAGGTCGCCGCGTTGTCGAGGTAGACGAGCTTCCTGCCGTCGTGGACCGTGCGGTCCAGGATGGGGAAGTCCTTGCGGAGCGCCTCGGTGTCGAGGAGGCCCGGCAGCTGTGTCACGCGGATGCGCCACCCTTCACGTATGCCTCGTAGCCCTCGTTCTCCAGCTTGTCCGCGAGCTCCGGGCCGCCCGACTCGACGATGCGGCCGGCGGAGAAGACGTGGACGTGGTCGGGCTTGATGTAGCGCAGGATGCGTGTGTAGTGCGTGATCAGCAGGGTGCCGACCTCGCCGGTCCCGCGGACGCGGTTGACGCCCTCGGAGACGATGCGCAGCGCGTCGACGTCCAGGCCGGAGTCGGTCTCGTCCAGGACGGCGACCTTCGGCTTGAGCAGCTCCAGCTGGAGGATCTCGTGGCGCTTCTTCTCACCGCCGGAGAAGCCCTCGTTGACGTTGCGCTCGGCGAAGGCGGGGTCCATGTGGAGGCGCTCCATGGCCTCCTTGACCTCCTTCACCCAGGTGCGCAGCTTGGGGGCCTCGCCGCGCATGGCGGTGGCGGAGGTGCGCAGGAAGTTGGAGACCGAGACGCCGGGGACCTCGACCGGGTACTGCATCGCCAGGAACAGGCCCGCGCGGGCGCGCTCGTCGACGGACATCTCCAGGACGTCCTCGCCGTCGAGCAGCACGCTGCCGCCGGTGACCGTGTACTTCGGGTGACCCGCCAGGGAGTAGGCGAGGGTCGACTTGCCCGAGCCGTTGGGGCCCATGATGGCGTGCGTCTCGCCCTGCTTCACGGTGAGGTCGACGCCCTTGAGGATCTCCTTCGTGGCGTTGTCGGCCTCGACGGTGACGTGCAGGTCTCGGATTTCAAGCGTTGCCATGGGTGCCTCAGGACTCCTGGGTGAGGGAGACGAGCACGTCGTCCCCTTCGATCTTTACGGGGTATACGGGGACGGGGCGCGTCGCGGGGAGGCCGGACGGCTTGCCGGTGCGCAGGTCGAAGGCGGAGCCGTGCAGCCAGCACTCGATCTGGCAGTCCTCCACCTCGCCCTCGGAGAGGGAGACGTTCGCGTGGGAGCAGATGTCGTGGATCGCGAACACCTCGCCCTCGGTCCTGACGACCGAGACCGGCGTGCCGTCGAGTTCCACCCGCTTGGGGGTGTCGTCCGTCAGCTCGCTCAGCCCGCAGGCGCGTACGAAGGTCATGCGACCGACGCCTCCAGCTCCTGCTCGATCTTGGTGAGCAGGCGCTCCTCGATGTCGGCGACGCCGATGTGCTGGACCAGCTCGGCGAAGAAGCCGCGGACCACCAGCCGGCGGGCCTCGTGCTGCGGGATGCCGCGGGCCATCAGGTAGAAGAGCTGCTCGTCGTCGAAACGGCCGGTGGCGGAGGCGTGGCCGGCGCCGACGATCTCGCCGGTCTCGATCTCCAGGTTCGGCACCGAGTCGACGCGCGCGCCGTCCGTGAGGACCAGGTTGCGGTTCATCTCGTAGGTGTCCGTGCCCTCGGCCGCGGCCTCGATGAGCACGTCACCGATCCAGACCGCGTGCGCGGCCTCGCCCTGGAGCGCGCCCTTGTAGGCGACGTTCGACTTGCAGTGCGGGGCGTTGTGGGTGACCAGGAGGCGGTGCTCCTGGTGCTGCCCGGCGTCGGTGAAGTACAGGCCGTACAGCTCGGCCTCGCCGCCGGCGGCGGCGTACTCGACGCGCGGGTGCAGGCGCACCACGTCGCCGCCGAAGGTGACGACCACGGACTTGAAGGAGGCGTCCCGGCCGACCAGCGTGTTGTGCTGGGCCACGTGCACGGCCTCGTCGTCCCAGTCCTGGACGCAGACGACGGTCAGCTTGGCGCCGTCACCGAGGAGGTAGTCGACGTTGGCGGCGAGCACCGCGTCGCCGGTGTGGTCGATGACGACGACGGCCTCGGCGAAGGCGCCCAGCTCGATCACCTGGTGGGCGTAGGCGGTCCCGCCCCGGCCGTGCACCGCGATGCGGATCGGCTCGGTGAGGACGGTGTCCTTGGGGACGGTGACGACCGAGGCCTTCTCGAAGGCGGAGTACGCCTGGGCGGCGACGCGGTCCACGGGGGTGCCCGCCCGGCCGAGCCGGGCGTCGTCGCGTCCGACGGTCTCGACGGTGACGCCCTCGGGGGCCTGCACGTCGACCTTCACGCCCTCGCCGGTGGCGGTCGCGGTGCCGTCGTGCAGGCCGCGCAGGCGCTCCAGCGGGGTGAACCGCCACTCCTCCTCGCGGCCGTGCGGGACCGGGAAGTCCGCCACGTCGAAGGAGGGGGGCGCGCTCATGCGCGAGACGACGGTCGATTCCGCGGCGACCGCGATCGAGCCCGCGGTGGTGGAACCCACGGGTGGGGGTCCCCCCGCTCGAGCGGAGCCGAGAGTGGGGGAGTTCTGGGCCTCAGCCATGGCTGTCGTAGTGCTCTCTTTCCTGAGTAAGACCTGTGCCGGCGGACGGGGCGGGCGTCAGCCCACCGCGCCTTCCATCTGCAGCTCGATCAGCCGGTTGAGCTCCAGCGCGTACTCCATGGGCAGCTCCTTGGCGATCGGCTCGACGAAGCCGCGCACGATCATCGCCATCGCCTCGTCCTCGGACAGGCCGCGGCTCATCAGGTAGAAGAGCTGGTCCTCGGAGACCTTGGAGACGGTCGCCTCGTGGCCCATGGACACGTCGTCCTCGCGGACGTCCACGTACGGGTAGGTGTCCGAGCGGGAGATGGTGTCGACCAGCAGCGCGTCGCACAGCACGTTCGACTTCGAGCCCGGGGCGCCCTCACCGATCTCGATCAGACCGCGGTAGGAGGTGCGGCCGCCACCGCGCGCCACCGACTTGGAGACGATGTTGGACGAGGTGTTCGGGGCCATGTGGACCATCTTGGCGCCGGCGTCCTGGTGCTGGCCCTCGCCCGCGAAGGCGATGGACAGGGTCTCGCCCTTGGCGTGCTCGCCCATCAGGTAGACGGCCGGGTACTTCATCGTCACCTTGGAGCCGATGTTGCCGTCGACCCACTCCATGGTCGCGCCCTCGTAGGCCACGGCGCGCTTGGTGACCAGGTTGTAGACGTTGTTCGACCAGTTCTGGATGGTGGTGTAGCGGCAGCGGGCGTTCTTCTTGACGATGATCTCGACCACGGCGCTGTGCAGCGAGTCCGACTTGTAGATCGGGGCCGTGCAGCCCTCGACGTAGTGCACGTAGGCGCCCTCGTCGACGATGATCAGGGTCCGCTCGAACTGGCCCATGTTCTCCGTGTTGATGCGGAAGTAGGCCTGGAGCGGGATCTCGACGTGCACGCCCTTCGGCACGTAGATGAAGGAGCCGCCGGACCACACGGCGGTGTTCAGCGCGGCGAACTTGTTGTCGCCGGCCGGGATGACCGTGCCGAAGTACTCCTTGAAGAGCTCCGGGTGCTGCTTCAGGGCGGTGTCGGTGTCGAGGAAGATGACGCCCTGCTCCTCCAGGTCCTCGCGGATCTGGTGGTAGACGACCTCCGACTCGTACTGCGCGGCGACACCGGCGACCAGGCGCTGCTTCTCGGCCTCCGGGATGCCCAGCTTGTCGTAGGTGTTCTTGATGTCCTCGGGGAGGTCCTCCCAGGACTCCGCCTGCTTCTCCGTGGAGCGCACGAAGTACTTGATGTTGTCGAAGTCGATGCCCGACAGGTCCGAGCCCCAGTTCGGCATGGGCTTCTTCTCGAAGAGCTTCAGGCCCTTGAGGCGGAGCCTGGTCATCCACTCCGGCTCGGACTTCTTCGCGGAGATGTCCTTGACGACGTCCTCGCCGAGGCCGCGCCTGGCGGAGGCACCGGCCACGTCGGAGTCGGCCCAGCCGTATTCGTACTTGCCCAGGCCCTCGAGTTCGGGGTGGGCAGTCTCCGTGGGGAGAGTCATGCGGGGTTCCTCCCGGCCGTGCTTGCAGGTGCGTCAGTGGAAATCTTGGGGATGAACGTCGTGCAGACGCCGTCGCCGTGCGCGATGGTCGCCAGTCGCTGGACGTGGGTGCCCAGCAGCTCGGCGAAGATCTCCGTCTCCGCCTCGCACAGCTGGGGGAACTGTTCCGCGACGTGGGCGACCGGGCAGTGGTGCTGGCAGAGCTGCTCACCGACCGGTGCGCTGCGCGCCGTGGCAGCGTACCCGTCCGCGCTCAGGGCCTTGGCCAGTGCTTCCGCGCGCTTGTCGGGGCTCACGCTCTCGATCGCCGCGCGGTACGCGCCCGCCTGGGCGGCGATCCTCGCGCGCGCGAAGGCGGAGACCGCCTCCGGGCCGCCCTCCCGCTCGGCGATCCAGCGCAGGGCGTCCGCGGCGAGCTTGTCGTAGGACTGGTCGAAGGCGTCCCGGCCGCAGTCCGTGAGCGCGAAGACCCGGGCGGGGCGGCCCCGGGTCCGGGTGCCGTACACCCGCTGCTCGCGGGCCTGCACGACGTCGTCGGCGACGAGGGCGTCGAGATGGCGCCGTACGGCGGCCTGGGTGAGTCCCAGCCGGCCGGCCAGTTCGGCGACGGTCGACGGGCCGTGGTCCAGGATGGATCGCGCGACGCGGTTGCGCGTGGAGCGCTCACCGGTCGCGAGGTCCTCCTGCGGGGTCCCCGCGGGGGCCTCCCGAGCCTCACCGACGTTTTTCACAACGCCATTGTTGCGTAATTCTTCGGGGCCTGACAAGCCGCTCCGGATCACCGGGCGGTGCCCTGCGTCACTTAGGCATACCTAATCCAACCTGGGAAAACGATCTCCCGACCGGCCGCCGGCGACCCCCCGTCCGGCACACCGGTGGCGCGGCACGCGGTCGTCCGCAGGACTCCCGGACCATGCCCGCACCCCTTCCGACCGGCCCTCTCGTCACCCGGGACAGCCTCGGCGCACCTGCGCCGACTGGGGGTCGAACCCGGCGAGATCCTCCTCGCCCACACCTCGCCGAGTTCCCTCGGCCGGGTGAACGGCGGTGCCGTCGCCGTCGTCCAGGGCCTGCTGGACGTCCTCGGTCCGTCCGGCACGCTCGTCGTGCCGGCCCAGCCGGGCGACCGGAGCGACCCGGCCCTGGGGGCGGCCCCGCGGTGCCCGAGCAGTGGTGGGCGACGATCCGCGCCACCACGCCCGCCCACGACCCGGCGATCCACCCCTCCCGCTGGGTCGGCGTCGTCCCGGAGACCGTGCGGACCTGGCCCGGCGCCCGGCGCAGCGCCCACCCGCAGACCTCCTTCGCGGCCCTCGGCGCCCGCGCCCCGGAGCCCACCGACGGCCACGCCACCGACTGCCGGCTGGGCGAGCGCAGCCCGCTGGCGCGGCTGGAGCGGGCCGGCGCCCGGGTCCTGCCGCTCGGGGCCTGCCGCTCGGGGCCGGCTACGCCGCCTGTACCAGCTTCCACCTGGCCGAGTACCGCATCCCCTCCCCGCGGGTGCGGACCGGCCGGCGGCCGGCACCGGGCGGCGGCCGGGAGACGGTGACGGAGGTGTCCGTCACCTCGGAGCGCTTGGAGGAACTGGGCCACGACTTCGAACGGGACCGGCCGGTCGTGCGCGGCAGGGCCGGCGCGGCCGACGTGCGGCTGTTCCCGGTGGCCGACGCGGTGGCCTACGCCGAGCGGTGGCTGCCCGTGCACCGCCCCCGTGAGGGGGAGTTCGCGCACCCGCCCGCCTGAGCGGTCCGGCACCTCCCTAGACTCGGGGAATATGCGAAGCGAGCCCGTGGTCCAGGTCCAGGCCCTGGTGAAGCGGTACGGCACGAAAACCGCGGTGGACGGCCTCGACCTGGCGGCCCGGCCGGGGGTGACCGCCGTCCTCGGTCCCAACGGGGCGGGGAAGACCACCACGGTCGAGACCTGCGAGGGGTACCGGAAGCCGGATGCCGGCACGGTGCGCGTCCTGGGCCTCGACCCGGTCCGCCAGTCCGCCCTCCTGCGTCCCCGCATCGGCGTGATGCTCCAGTCCGGGGGGGTGTACTCGGGGGCCAGGGCGGACGAGATGCTGCGCCACGTGGCCCGGCTGCACGCGCACCCGCTGGACGTGGACGCGCTGATCGAGCGGCTGGGCCTGGGCGGCTGCGGCCGCACGGGCTACCGCCGGCTGTCCGGCGGCCAGCAGCAGCGGCTCGCGCTCGCCATGGCCGTCGTCGGGCGCCCGGAACTGGTGTTCCTGGACGAGCCGACCGCCGGGCTGGACCCCCAGGCCCGCCGGGCCACCTGGGACCTGGTGCGGGACCTGCGCGCCGACGGCGTCTCGGTGATCCTCACCACCCACCACATGGAAGAGGCCGAGCAGCTCGCCGACGACGTCGCCATCATCGACGGCGGCCGGGTCATCGCCCAGGGCTCGCCGGAGGATCTGTGCAAGGGGGGCGCCGAGAACACCCTGCGCTTCTCCGGCCGTCCCGGCCTCGACGTCGGCTCCCTGCTCAAGGCGCTCCCGGCCGACTGCACGGCCGCCGAGCTGACCCCGGGCGGCTACCGGGTCGTCGGCAAGGTCGACCCGCAGCTGCTGGCCACGGTGGCCTCGTGGTGCGCCCAGCACGGCGTGGTGCCGGACCGGATCTCGGTGGAACGGCACACCCTCGAAGACGTCTTTCTCGAGCTCACAGGCAAGGAGCTGCGCTCATGACCGGCAAGGAGCGGCGCTCGTGACCGCGGGTACGTACGCGCCGAAGCCCGGTGCCGCCCCCCTCCCCCGCATGATCGCGGCCCAGGCGGCACTGGAGACGAAGATGCTGCTGCGCAACGGCGAGCAGCTCCTGCTGACGGTCGTGATCCCGGCCCTGCTGCTGGTGCTGTTCAGCTCCGTGGACATCATCGACACCGGTGCCGGCGACGCGGTCGACTTCCTCACGCCCGGCGTCCTGGCGCTCGCGGTGATGTCGACGGCGTTCACCGGGCAGGCCATCGCGACCGGCTTCGAACGCCGCTACGGCGTCCTGAAGCGACTGGCGTCCTCCCCGCTGCCACGCTGGGGCCTGATGGCCGCCAAGACGGCGTCCGTGCTGGTCACCGAAGTCCTGCAGGTGATCCTGCTGACGGTCATCGCCTTCGCGCTGGGCTGGTCCCCGCACGGCGACCCCGCCACGGTGCTGCTCCTGCTCGTCCTCGGCACGGCCGCCTTCTGCGGGCTCGGTCTGCTGATGGCGGGCACCCTGAAGGCCGAGGCGACGCTGGCCGCCGCCAACCTGGTCTTCCTGCTGTTGCTCGTGGGCGGCGGGGTGATCGTGCCGCTGGAGAAGTTCGGTCCGGGCGTCCGGCACGTGCTCGGGCTGCTGCCCATCTCCGCGCTCTCCGACGGCCTGCGGGACGTGCTCCAGCACGGCTCCGGGATCCCCTGGGGCGACCTGGGCGTCCTCGCCGTGTGGGCGGTCGTGGGGCTGGCCGCGGCGGGCAGGTTCTTCCGCTGGGAGTAGGCGCGGGCCCGGGCCCCGCGCGGGAGCGGACGCGGGTACGGCACCCTCGTGAACGCGTGCACAAGCGCGCGGCCTACCATGGTGGGCGTGCCAAAGCTGACCCGCGCCGACGCCCTGGCGGCCCTGCGCAACCCGCTCGCCCTCATCGCCGCACGCTGGACCCCCGCGCCCCGGACGGTACGGCGGGCGGCCCTCGCCGCGCTCGTCATGTCCGTGGTCATCGTGGTCACGGGCGGCGCGGTCCGCCTGACCGGCTCGGGCCTGGGCTGCCCGACCTGGCCCACCTGCACCGGCGACTCGCTGACCACGACCCGGGCCATGGGCTTCCACGGGGCCGTCGAGTTCGGCAACCGCATGCTGACGTACGTGCTGTGCGCCGCCGTCGGCTGGGCCATCGTCGCCGCCCGCTCCGCCGAGCCGTGGCGGCGCGGCCTGACCCGGCTGGGCTGGGCGCAGTTCTGGGTGGTCATGGGCAACGCGGTGCTCGGCGGCATCGTCGTCCTGGTGGGCCTGAACCCGTACACGGTCGCCGCGCACTTCCTGCTGTCGACGGCGCTCATCACGGTCGCCACGGTGATGTGGCAGCGCACCCGGGAGGGCGACGCGGCGCCGCGCCCGCTGGTCGGCCAGGCGGTCCGGCAACTGGTGTGGTTCCTGGTGGTCGCGTCCGTGCTGCTCATCGCGGTCGGCACCGTCGTGACCGGGGCCGGGCCGCACGCGGGCGACTCCAGCGAGGTCGACCGGATCCCCATCGGCTGGGAGACCGTGGCCAAGCTGCACGCGGTGCTCGCCTGGATCGTGGTGACGCTGACGTTCGCGCTGTGGTTCGTGCTCAAGGCGGTCGACGCCCCCCGAAACCCCCTCGGCCGCACCCGTGACCTCTTCCTGGTCCTGCTCGGCCAGGGCGTCATCGGCTACGTCCAGTACTTCACGCACCTGCCCGAGATCCTCGTCGGCCTGCACATGCTCGGCTCCTGCCTGGTCTGGATCGGCGTCCTGCGGGTCCTGCTGTCGCTGCGCGAGCGCCCGGAGGCCGTCGTCGCCGGCCTGCCCGGCCCGCCGGCCGGGGTGGCGGTGGGCACGCGCGTGTGAGCCGGCCCTCGCCCGCGCGGGGGATGCCCCCGCGCGGGCGAGGGCCGGCGGTCCGCCCCGCAGCCCGCGCCGGACCGCCGGGGTGACCGGCCGCCGCGGGACCAGACCGTGCGCGCGGTTCACTCCAGCCCGTACACCCGGCGCGCGTTGTCCGCCGCGACCATGCGCGCCACCCGCCGGGCGTCAGCGAGGGACCAGGCGCCCTCGGCGACCCAGGTGCCCAGCACCCGGTCCAGGGCCTCGCGGAACAGACGGGCGCCGACGACGTGCAGCTCGGGCAGGCCGCGGCCGCCGCTGGAGAACAGGATCTTGCCGAAGGGGGCCAGCTCCAGGGTCTCGGCGAGGACGGAGGCCGCACGGGCGCCGGTGCGCACCAGCGCGGCGCCCGAGTCGGCGTACACGTGCGGGAAGGCAGCGGACAGGTGGGCCGCGTGGCGGTGGTACGGGTATCCGTGCAGCAGGACCAGGTCCGTGCCGAGGCCCGCGGTGGCCCGGACGAAGTCGGTGAGCAGGACCGGGTCCGCGCGGTCGGCGCGCGAGCCCGGCCCGTCCAGCCCGGCGTGCAGTTGCAGGGGCAACCCCGAGGCGACGGCGATCCACAGCAGGTGCCGCAGCAGCACCGGGTCGGTCAGCGCGCCGCCCGGCGGGCGGGCGCCCAGCCAGCGGCCGGCCGCGCCCCGCACCTCGCCCGGTCCCGGCGGCTCGGGCGCGAGGGCGAGGCCGTGCCTCAGGCCGGCGACGGAGGTGAAGGCGACCGCCTGCGCGGCGGCCCCGAGCACCGACTCGGCCAGGCCGGCGAGGAAGGACTCGACGGTGCCGCAGGTGTCGGCGACCCGCTCGGCGAGCAGTTCGAGACGGACGATCTCGCGGGCCGCGGCGTCGCCCGCGCCGGCCATCTCGGCGGGTCCGGCGAGGTCGCCGGGCGGGCCGGTGTCGACGAGGTAGGTGGTGATGCCGCTGCCCCGCAGCAGCCTGCGGTCCGCCTCCAGGACCCCCAGTTCGCGGCGCCGGGCCAGGTACAGGGCGGGCGGGCAGTGCGGCTCCAGGCCGAGCAGGGGCGGGCACCAGCGGCGTACGGCGAAGCCGGTCTGCGTGTCGAAGAGGGTGGTGCCCGGGGCCGGCGGGCCCTCGGTGCGCGCGAGCTGGGCCTCGAAGGTGCCGAGGCCCAGCTCGGTCCGCAGTACGCCGTGGCAGTACTGGTCCACGAGGGACGGCGTTTCGATCATCCGGACTCCCCGTGGGACGCGGCCTCACCGGGCCTAACGGGTGAACGGGGCGCGAGGTCGCGGGCGGGTCCGGAACGCGGGTCCGCCGGCGGACCCGGGTCCGGGACGGCCGGTGCGGCCCGGCCGGAGGGTGCGGGCCCGGCCGGGTCCGCCGGTGCTCACGCGTCCGAGCCGTTCGGCGGCAGGGGGTGACGCCCCGCGCGGGTGGGCCCTCAGTCGTTGCGCGGGCCGCCGACCTGGATCCCCGCCATCCGGCTCCACTCGTAGGGTCCGGTCCGCACCTTCGCCGCGAACTCGCCGTCGAAGGCCTCGTGGACCGTGATGCCGGCCTTGCGCACCGCCAGCTCGGCGATCCCGGTGGTGCGTGCCACCACGTCGCCCCAGCCGCCGTCCTCGCCGACGAGCACGATGCGGGCACCGCGCTCGCCGAGGTGGGCCACCTGGCCCTCGGCACCGCCGTGCGCCTCGGAGAAGGCGCTGATCTGCCGGGCGAGCTTCGCCGCCGCGCGCTCGGTCTTCGGGTCAACCTGCTGCGTCTCTGCCATACCAGGATGCTACCGACGGGTAGATCGGCTGGCGAGGGCAGACCCGTGTGACGTGGCTCAGCGCAGGAACGGGTCCACGGCGACGGCGACGAACAGGATCGACACGTAGGTGATCGACCAGTGGAAGAGCCGCATCTCCTTCAGCTTGACCCCGGTCACCTCGGCCTTCGCCCGGTTCTGCAGGCCGTGCGCCTCCCAGAGCCAGAAGCCGCCGGCCGCGAGGGCGACCACCGTGTAGAACCAGCCGGTGTAGCCGAGCGGGGTCAGCAGCAGCGAGACGGCGACCATCACCCAGCTGTAGATGACGATCTGCCGGGCCACGACCTTGTTGGAGGCGATGACCGGGAGCATCGGCACGCCCACGCGCGCGTAGTCCTCCCGCACCTTCATGGACAGCGGCCAGTAGTGCGGCGGCGTCCAGAAGAACATGACGAGGAAGAGGACGACCGGCGCCCAGGACATCGAGTCGGTGACCGAGGACCAGCCGATCAGCACCGGCAGGCAGCCGGCGATACCGCCCCACACGATGTTCTGCGACGTACGCCGCTTGAGGATCATCGTGTAGACGACGACGTAGAAGAGGAGCGCTCCGAGCGACAGCCAGGCGGACAGCCAGTTGACGGCGAACCCGAACAGCAGCGTCGAGACGACGGCCAGGGCGATGCCGAAGGCCAGGCACTCGCGCGGGCTGACCATGCCGGTCACCAGCGGCCGCTGCGAGGTGCGGTCCATCAGCGCGTCGATGTCCCGGTCGATGTACATGTTCAGCGCGTTTGCGCCGCCCGCGGAGAGGTAACCGCCCACACAGGTGAGCAGGACCAGCCCGAGGTCGGGCACGCCCCGCTGGGCCAGGAACATGACCGGAACGGTGGTGATGAGCAGCAGCTCGATGATCCGCGGCTTGGTCAGTGCCACGAATGCCTTGACACGGGCCCCGAACGGCCGGTGAACCGGGCCCTTGCTCGCACCACCGAGCACACCCGTGGGACGGGATTCGACGGCCGTCACGCACACCCCTGACAGAGACATCCCAGCGAGCCCCCCGCGGGAAGCGGGGCGAAGGCTCGCGCGTACCACGCCACTTTAGACGTTGCCCATACCCCGGCCTCCGCGGGGGTGGGTCGTGTTCGCGGACGCCGCACACGAGGCGGGCGCCGCTCGATCGAGCGGTCGCGCGGGCGGCTCCGGATTCACGCGCCGGACGCCGCCCCGGCACGTCGGCGGGCGGATCGCGGGCGGGCACGGCAGTCTGTGAACACTCGAAAGACGCACGTCCTCACGGGGGTAGGCTCGACAGCGGCCGGTGGGCGCGCAGTGCACCGGCGGCCGGCTGGGCGCGTGGCCCGAAGACCGGCAACCGACATGTGGAGAGGAGCCCTGACCCAGGGTGAGCACCAAGCCGACCACCGCAGACCTTGAGTGGACCGAGCTGGACCAGCGGGCCGTGGACACCGCCCGGGTCCTGGCCGCCGACGCCGTACAGAAGGTCGGCAACGGCCATCCCGGTACGGCGATGAGCCTGGCCCCGGCCGCGTACACCCTCTTCCAGAAGGTGATGCGGCACGACCCCGCCGACCCGGAGTGGGTGGGACGCGACCGCTTCGTGCTGTCCGCCGGACACTCGTCCCTGACCCTCTACACGCAGCTCTACCTGGCCGGCTTCGGCCTGGAGCTGGAGGACCTGAAGTCCTTCCGCACCTGGGGCTCGAAGACCCCGGGCCACCCGGAGTACGGGCACACCAGGGGCGTGGAGACCACCACCGGTCCGCTCGGCCAGGGCGTGGCCAACGCGGTGGGCATGGCGATGGCCGCCCGCTACGAGCGCGGTCTGTTCGACCCGCGGACCCCGCAGGGCGATTCACCCTTCGACCACTTCGTCTACTGCATCGCCGGTGACGGCTGCCTGCAGGAGGGCATCTCCGCCGAGGCGTCCTCGCTGGCCGGTCACCAGAAGCTCGGCAACCTCATCCTGTTGTGGGACGACAACCACATCTCGATCGAGGGCGACACCGAGACGGCCGTCTCCGAGGACACGGTCAAGCGGTACGAGGCCTACGGCTGGCACGTGCAGCGCGTGGCGGCCCAGGAGAACGGCGACCTGGACCCGCGGGCGATCTACGCGGCGATCCAGGAGGCCAAGGCGGTCACCGACCGGCCGTCCTTCATCGCGATGCGCTCGATCATCGCCTGGCCGGCCCCGAACGCGCAGAACACCGAGGCCGCGCACGGCTCGGCGCTGGGCGAGGAGGAGGTCGCGGCCACCAAGCGCGTCCTCGGCTTCGACCCGGAGAGGACCTTCGAGGTCTCCGAGGAGGTCCTGGCCCACACCCGGCAGGCGGGGCGGCGCGGCGCCGAGGCGAAGGCCGCCTGGGAGGAGTCGCTGCGCCGGTGGCGGGAGGCCGAGCCCGAGCGCGCCGCCGAGTTCGACCGGATCAGCAAGGGCGAGCTGCCCACCGGCTGGGAGAAGAAGCTCCCGGTCTTCGAGACGGGCAAGGGCGTCGCGACGCGTGCCGCCTCCGGCAAGGTGCTGCAGGCGCTCGGCGCGGTGATCCCGGAGCTGTGGGGCGGTTCGGCCGACCTCGCCGGCTCCAACAACACGACCATCGACAAGGACAGCTCCTTCCTGCCCGCGGGCAACCCGCTGCCGGAGGCGGACCCGTACGGCCGTACCGTGCACTTCGGCATCCGCGAGCACTCCATGGCCGCGGAGATGAACGGCATCGCCCTGCACGGCAACACGCGCGTCTACGGCGGCACCTTCCTGGTGTTCTCCGACTACATGCGCAACGCGGTGCGCCTGTCGGCCCTGATGCACCTGCCGGTGACGTACGTGTGGACGCACGACTCCATCGGCCTGGGCGAGGACGGCCCCACCCACCAGCCGGTCGAGCACCTGGCCTCGCTGCGCGCCATCCCCGGCCTGAACGTCGTCCGCCCGGCGGACGCCAACGAGACCGCGACCGCCTGGCGCGAGATCCTCACGCGCCACACCAAGGAGTTCGGCAAGGGCGCCCCGCACGGCCTCGTGCTGACCCGCCAGGGCGTGCCGGTCTACGAGCCCAACGACGACGCCGCCCGTGGCGGCTACGTGCTGTTCGAGGCCGAGGGCGGCGAGCCCCGGGTCGTCCTGATCGCCACCGGTTCCGAGGTGCACGTGGCCGTGGAGGCGCGTGAGCAGCTCCAGGCCGACGGGGTGCCGACGCGAGTCGTGTCCATGCCGTCCGTGGAGTGGTTCGAGGAGCAGGACCAGGGGTACCGGGACTCCGTGCTGCCGCCGTCCGTGAAGGCCCGGGTCGCCGTCGAGGCGGGCATCGGGCTCACGTGGCACAAGTACGTGGGGGACGCCGGCCGCATCGTTTCCCTGGAGCACTTCGGTGCTTCCGCCGACGGCGAGGTGCTCTTCCGGGAGTTCGGCTTCACCGCCGAGAACGTGGCCGCCAAGGCACGGGAATCCCTCGCCGCCGCCCAGCGCTGACGCTCATACACGACCGTAGGAGATGTAATTCCATGACAGACGCACTCAAGCGCCTCTCCGAGGAGGGCGTCGCGATCTGGCTGGACGA
This sequence comes from Streptomyces sp. TG1A-8, assembly GCF_030499535.1. NCBI lineage: Bacteria > Bacillati > Actinomycetota > Actinomycetes > Kitasatosporales > Streptomycetaceae > Streptomyces > Streptomyces sp. TG1A-8. Next base: position 5,385,128 of record NZ_JASTLB010000001.1, on the reverse strand, counting down.
CCTGTCGCGCAAGCGGATCACCTCGGGCAACCTCGCCGAGCTGATCGACCAGCAGCACGTCGTGGGCGTCACCACCAATCCGTCGATCTTCCAGAAGGCGATCTCGCAGGGCGACGGCTACGACCAGCAGGTGTCCGACCTCGCCCACCGCAAGGTCAGCGTCGAAGAGGCCATCCGCATGATCACGACGGCGGACGTCCGGGACGCCGCCGACATCCTGCGCCCGGTCTTCGACGCCACCGGCGGCCAGGACGGCCGCGTCTCCATCGAGGTGGACCCCCGGCTCGCGCACGACGAGAAGGCGACCGTCGCCGAGGCCAGGCAGCTGGCCTGGCTGGTGGACCGCCCGAACACCCTGATCAAGATCCCGGCCACCATGGCGGGCGTGCCGGCGATCACCGAGGTCATCGGCCTCGGCATCAGCGTCAACGTCACGCTGATCTTCTCCCTGGAGCGCTACCGGGCCGTCATGGACGCCTACCTCTCGGGCCTGGAGAAGGCCAGGGAGCGGGGCCTGGACCTGTCGGAGATCCACTCCGTGGCGTCGTTCTTCGTGTCCCGCGTGGACACCGAGATCGACAAGCGGCTGGACGCCCTGGGCACCGACGGGGCCGGGGCGCTGCGCGGCAGGGCCGCCCTCGCCAACGCGCGCCTGGCCTACCAGGCGTACGAGGAGGTGTTCGGCTCCGCCGACGGCTCGACGCCGTCCTCCGACCGCTGGAGCGCGCTGGAGAACGCGGGCGCCAACAAGCAGCGTCCGCTGTGGGCGTCCACCGGCGTGAAGGACCCGGCCTACCCGGACACGATGTACGTCACCGAACTGGTCGCGCCGAACACGGTCAACACCATGCCGGAGGCCACGCTGGAGGCCACCGCCGACCACGGCGAGATCACCGGCAACACCGTCGCCGGCACCTACGAGCAGGCCCGCGCCGACATCGACGCGCTCGAGGAGCTCGGGATCTCCTACGACGACGTCGTACAGGCGCTGGAGGAGGAGGGCGTCCAGAAGTTCGAGGCGTCCTGGACCGAGCTGCTGAAGTCGACCGAGGCGGAGCTGCAGCGCCTCGCCCCCTCGGAGGGCTGAGTTGTCACCTCTCGCAGGATCCGGAGCGAACCCGCTTCGTGACCCCGCCGACCGACGGCTCCCGCGCATCGCGGGGCCGTCGGGCCTGGTGATCTTCGGTGTCACGGGCGACCTGTCCCGCAAGAAGCTGATGCCCGCGGTGTACGACCTGGCCAACCGCGGTCTGCTGCCGCCGGGCTTCTCCCTGGTGGGCTTCGCCCGCCGCGAGTGGGAGCACGAGGACTTCGCCGCCGAGGTGCACGACGCCGTCAAGGCGCACGCACGGACGCCGTTCCGCGAGGAGGTCTGGCAGCAGCTCATCCAGGGGATGCGCTTCGTCCAGGGCACCTTCGACGACGACGAGGCGTTCGAGCGGCTGCGCGCCACCATCGAGGAACTGGACGAGGCCCAGGGCACGGGCGGCAACTTCGCCTTCTACCTGTCGGTGCCGCCGCGCTCCTTCCCGGTGGTCATCCAGCAGCTCAAGAAGCACGGGCTGGCCGACCAGACCGGCGGTTCCTGGCGGCGCGCGGTCATCGAAAAGCCGTTCGGCCACGACCTGGCCTCGGCCGAGGAGCTGAACAAGGTCGTGCACGAGGTGTTCGAGCCGGACCAGGTGTTCCGGATCGACCACTACCTCGGCAAGGAGACCGTCCAGAACATCCTGGCGCTGCGCTTCGCCAACACGATGTTCGAGCCGATCTGGAACCGGTCCTTCGTGGACCACGTGCAGATCACCATGGCCGAGGACATCGGCATCGGCGGCCGGGCCGGCTACTACGACGGCATCGGCGCCGCCCGCGACGTCATCCAGAACCACCTGCTGCAGCTGCTCGCGCTGACCGCCATGGAGGAGCCCGCCTCCTTCGACGCGGACGCGCTGGCGGCGGAGAAGACCAAGGTCCTCGGCGCCGTGCGGCTGCCCAGGGAGCTGGGCCACAGCACGGTCCGCGGGCAGTACGCGGCCGGCTGGCAGGGCGGCGAGAAGGTCATCGGCTACCTCGAAGAGGACGGCATCGACCCGAAGTCGAAGACCGACACCTACGCGGCCGTCAAGCTGGAGATCGACAACCGCCGCTGGGCGGGCGTGCCGTTCTACCTGCGCACCGGCAAGCGGCTGGGCCGCCGCGTCACCGAGATCGCGGTCGTCTTCCAGCGGGCCCCGCACTCCCCCTTCGACCACACGGCGACGGAGGAGCTGGGCTCGAACGCGGTCGTCATCCGCGTCCAGCCCGACGAGGGCATCACGGTCCGCTTCGGCTCGAAGGTGCCGGGCACGTCCATGGAGATCCGGGACGTGTCGATGGACTTCGCCTACGGCGAGTCCTTCACGGAGTCCAGCCCCGAGGCGTACGAACGGCTGATCCTGGACGTGCTGCTGGGCGACGCCAACCTGTTCCCGCGCACCGAGGAGGTCGAGCTGTCCTGGAAGATCCTCGACCCGATCGAGGAGTACTGGGACAAGCACGGCAGGCCCGCGCAGTACCAGTCGGGCACCTGGGGTCCCGCGGAGGCGGACGAGATGCTCGCACGAGACGGACGGAGCTGGCGCAGGCCATGAAGATCGACCTGACCGACACCACCGCCGGTGAGATCAACAAGGCGCTCGTCAAGGGCCGGCGCGCCATCGGCACCCCCGCCGTCGGCATGGTCCTCACCCTCGTCATCGTCACCGACGAGGAGAACGCCTACGACGCGCTGAAGGCGGCGAACGACGCCTCCCGCGAGCACCCCTCGCGCACGCTGGTGGTCGTCAAGCGCGTCTCCCGCACCCCGCGCGGGCGCACGTCCTCGCGCCTGGACGCCGAGGTGCGGGTGGGCGCGGACGCGGGCACCGGCGAGACGATCGTGCTGCGGCTGTACGGGGAGGTCGTCGACCACGCCGACTCGGTCGTGCTGCCGCTGCTGCTGCCGGACGCCCCGGTGGTCGTGTGGTGGCCGGTGAACGCCCCGCCGGACCCGGCCAGGGACCCGCTGGGCGCGCTCGCCCAGCGCCGGGTGACCGACACCTACGCGGCCGAGCAGCCGGTGCGCGAGCTGACCTCCCGGGCCGAGGCCTACACGCCGGGCGACACCGACCTGTCCTGGACCAGGATCACGCCGTGGCGCTCGATGCTGGCCGCGGCGCTGGACCAGGTCGACTGCGCGGTGCGGGCCGTCGAGGTGGAGGGCGAGGAGTCCAACCCGAGCTGCGAGCTGCTGGCGATGTGGCTCGCGGACCGCCTGGACGTGCCCGTGAAGCGGTCGCTGTCCGCCGGCCCCGGTCTGACGGCCGTGCGGATGGAGACCAGCCGGGGTCCGGTCGTGCTGGACCGGGCGGACGGCTCGCTGGCCACCTTGTCCATCGAGGGCCAGCCGGCCCGCGCGGTGGCGCTCAAGCGGCGGGACACCGCCGAGCTGATCGCGGAGGAGCTGCGCCGGCTCGACCCGGACGACACCTACGCCTCGGCGCTGCGCTACGGCGTGGAGCGGCTGGACACCGGGTCCGCGTCGCGGCCGGGACCGGAGTCCGGGGAGCAGTCCGCCGCCGCGGGAGCGGCCGCCGTGCCGCAGCCGGAGGAGGAGGCCGCGAAGGCGCCCGCCAAGACGGCGACGACCCGGAAGGCCCGGAAGGCCCCGGCGAAGAAGGCGACGGCCGAATGAGCACTCCGCAGCTGGTCGTGCACCACGACAAGGAGCTGATGGCGCAGGCCGCCGCGGCCCGGCTGATCACGAGGATCGTGGACGCGCAGGCCTCCCGGGGCCACGCGTCCGTGGTCCTCACCGGCGGCCGCAACGGCAACGGCCTGCTGGCCGCGCTGGCCGCCGCCCCGGCCCGGGACGCCGTCGACTGGGGCCGGCTGGACCTGTGGTGGGGCGACGAGCGCTACCTGCCCGAGGGCGATCCGGAACGCAACGTCACGCAGGCCCGCGAGGCCCTGCTGGACTCCGTGCCGCTGGACCCGGAGCGGGTGCACGCCATGCCCGCCTCCGACGGGCCGCACGGCGCGGACGTGGAGGCGGCGGCGGCGGCCTACGCGGCGGAGCTGGCCGAGGCGGCCGCGCCGGAGAACCACGCCCCGGTGCCCTCGTTCGACGTCCTGATGCTGGGCGTCGGCCCGGACACGCACGTGGCCTCGCTCTTCCCGGAGCTGCCGGCCGTCCGCGAGACCGAGCGCACGGTGGTCGGCGTCCACGGCGCGCCCAAGCCCCCGCCGACCCGGATCAGCCTGACCCTGCCCGCGATCCGCGCGGCCCGCGAGGTCTGGCTGCTCGCGGCCGGCGAGGACAAGGCCCGGGCGGCGGCCATCGCCCTGTCCGGCGCCGGTGAGGTCCAGGCCCCGGCGGCGGGCGCTTACGGCCGGCAGCGCACCCTGTGGCTGCTGGACGCCGCCGCGGCCTCGCAGTTGCCGCGCTCGCTGTACCCGCCGGCGACGCCGTAGCCCGGGCGCCCGGGGGAATCCCACGCTCCGTGCCCCGGCCCCCGCCCCCGGCCGTCCGGATCGGACGGCCGGGGGCGGGGGCCGGGGCGAGGCGGGGCGCCTACTTCACCGAGCCCGCCATGACTCCCTGCACGAAGTGCCGCTGGAAGGCGAAGAACACCACCACCGGCACGATCAGGGACAGGAAGGCACCGGGGGCGAGCACGTCGATGTTGCTGCCGAACTGACGTATCTGGGACTGCAGTTCCACGGTCAGCGGCTGGGCGGAGCTGTCGGCGAAGAGCAGCGCGACCAGCATGTCGTTCCAGACCCACAGGAACTGGAAGATGGCGAGGCTGGCGATGGCGGGGCGGCCCACCGGCAGGACGAGCCGGGTGAAGATCCGCCACTCGCTGCCGCCGTCCATGCGCGCGGCCTCCAGCATCTCCTTCGGCATCTCCGCGAAGTAGTTGCGCAGCAGGAACACCGCGAAGGGGAGCCCGTAGGCCACGTGGAAGAGGACGACTCCCGGGATCGTGCCGAACAGGCCCAGGGCGCCGAAGAGTTTGGCCACCGGGAGCAGGCCGATCTGGACCGGCACCACCAGCAGGGCCACCACCAGCAGGAAGAGCGGCTCGCGGCCGGGGAAGTCCAGCCAGGCGAAGGCGTATCCGGCGAGCGCCGCGATGACGACGACCAGGGTGGTCGCCGGCACCGAGATCAGCACGGTGTTCCACAGGGACCGCGTCATGCCGGAGTTCTCCAGCAGCGCCGAGTAGTTGTCGAAGGACAGCTGGCCGGGGCTGGCCAGCGACGTCCACCAGCCGCCCTTCGCGGTGTCCTGGGCCGACCGCAGGGAGGAGAGGAACAGACCGGCCAGCGGGGTCAGCCAGACCAGGCCGATCACCACGAGGAACGCCTGCACCAGACCGTTGCCCAGGCCGCGCCGGAGCGTGTTCATCGCTGCGCTCATCGCTGGCTCCTTCGGAAACGGCGGACGTTGAAGACCATCGCGGGGACGACGAGGAGCAGGAGCAGGACGCCGAGGGCGCTGCCGAGGCCCTGGTTGTTGCCTCCGCCGAAGGACACCAGCCACATCTGGGTGGCCAGCACGGTCGCGTCCTCCTGCACCGGTCCGGGCGCGATGATGTAGACGAGGTCGAACACCTTCATCACGTTGATCACGAGGGTCACGAAGACCACCGTGAGCACGGGCGCCAGCAGCGGGACGGTGATGCGGCGGAAGATCTGCCACTCGTTCGCCCCGTCCATCCGGGCCGCCTCCAGCGCGTCCCGGGGCAGCGTGGCCAGGCCCGCGCCGATCAGCACCATCGCGAAGCCGGTCCAGATCCACAGGTAGGCGCCGATGATCGCCGGGGTGACGAGTGCCGGGCCGAGCCAGGAGACGCCCTGGTAGGGCGGTGCGAAGTTCGACTCCGGCAGCCTCACCGTGTAGGAGCCGCCGGCGAGGCCGGCGAAGCGGAAGGAGCCGTCGGCGGCGGTCGTGGTGCTCGCGACCGTCCTGCCGTCACGGAGTACCTGGACCTTCATGCCGGGCAGGCCGCTCTCCTTCGGGTCGACCCTGCCCTGCGTCCCTCCCCCGCCGGGCGTGAAGTCCAGGTAGACGACGCCGCGCACCTCACCCGCCGCCGCCTTGCGCGCGGCGGCCGGGTAGGCGGGCCGGGCCTGCCGCGGCAGGTCCTTGGGCAGCACGCCGACCATGGGCAGCCGCACCGCGTCGCCCGGGGAGGCGGTCGTGCGGTAGGAGCCGTCCCGGTCCCCGGTCAGCACTCCGGTGCGTCCGCGGGCCGTCGGATAGGTCGACTCGTCCTTGAAGGCGTCGTGGACGGAGACGACGGCGGCGTTGAGGACGCCCTTGTCCGGGTCCTCGTCGTAGGCGAGGCGGAAGATGATGCCGGCGGCGAGGAAGGAGACCGCCATCGGCATGAACAGCAGCAGTTTGAACGCCGTCGCCCAGCGGACCTTCTCCACCAGCACGGCCAGGATCAGGCCGAGGCCGGTCAGCAGGGCCGGGGCGACGACCACCCAGATCGCGGTGTTGCGGATGGCCTTGAGCGTCGCCGGGTCGCGGAACATCCCGGTGTAGTTGTCGCCGCCGACGAAGCGGGTGCCGGAGGCGTCGAAGAAGCTGCGGCCGACGGAGAACAGCACCGGGTAGACGACGAGCGCGCCGAGCAGGAGCAGCGCGGGCAGGACGAAGAGCAGGGCGACGGTCCGGGCGCGCCGCCGGCTGCGGCGCGCCCGGTCCGGCCCGGCGGCCGGCGGGCCCGTCCGCGGCTTGACGAGTGTGGTGGCGGTCATCGGTCCGCTCAGTCCTGGTAGGCCTTGGCCGCCGCGGACTCCAGCTTCGCCGCGGTCGCCTTGGGGTCGGACGGGTCACGCAGGAAGTCCTGCAGGAGCTTCCACTCGCCGGTGCCCTTCGTGCCGCCGAAGGACGCCGGTGCCTGGTCGGACATGTCGAAGCGGACCGTGTCACCGGCCGAGACCAGGGACTTGGCGATGGCCCGGGTGACGTCGTCGCCGTACGCGTCGAGGCTGAGCTTCTTGTTCGGGGACAGGAAGCCGCCCGCCTTCGCCCACACGGCCGCGGCCTCGGGGGTGGCCAGGTACTCCAGGAGCTTCATGCCGGCCTTGCTGTTCTTGCCGTCCTTGAGGACGACCGCCGCGTCACCGCCGCTGACCACCGGTGCCGTGCCGCCGGCGACCGGGGGGAACGGGAAGAAGTCGGCGTCCTTGCCGATGGCCTTCTGGTACTGGTCGTGGGCGACGCCGGCGACGAAGTCGCCCTCGTAGACCATGCCGGCCTCGGGCTTGGGCCCGAACACCTTCTCCACCGAACCGGGGAAGTCGGTGTTGAGCGCCTCCTTCTGACCGCCGGCGATCAGCTGCTTGTCCTTGAACAGCTTGCCGAGCGTGGTGAGCGCCTCGACCACGCTGGGGTCGGTCCACTTCAGCTTGTGGGCGGCCAGGGCGTCGTACTTGTCGGGGCCGGCCTGGGAGAGGTAGATGTTCTCGAACCAGTCGGTGAGCGTCCAGCCGTCCTGGCCGGCCACGGAGAAGGCGGCGAGCCCGGAGTCGGAGACGGTGTGCCCGGCCTTGAGCATCTCGTCGTAGGTGGTCGGCGGCTTGACGCCGGCCTGGGTGAGCGCGTCGGGGCTGTACCAGACGGTCGACTTGTGGGCGGCCTTGAAGTAGAGGCCGTAGAGGCTGCCGTCGACGCTGCCGTACGTGCGCCACACGGGCGCGTAGTCGGCGGTGATGGTCTGCCGGGCGGTCTTCGACAGCGGCGTGAGCCAGCCCTTCTTCGCGAACTGCTGGAGCACGCCGACCTGCGGCACCATCACGACGTCGGGCGCGTTGCCGCCCTCGATCTTGCTGCCGACGACGGTGGAGACGTTGTCGCCGGTGGACACGAACTGCGTCTTGGCGCCGGTCTTGGCGGTGAACGCGTCCAGCACCTTCTGGAAGTTCTTCTGCTCGCTGCCGGACCAGACACCGGCCACGGTGACGGTCTGGCCGCTGAGCGCCTTGTCGCCGCCGCCGGCCGAGACGGAGTCGCCGCCGCAGGCGGTCGCGCCGAACGCGAGGGCCAGCGCGGTGCAGCCGGTGAGCAGGGTGGTACGTCGTCGCATCATCGTTGATGTCCCTTCAGGGGGTGGGAGTGGGCAAAGCGGTCACAGGTCGGTGAGCCACCAGGCCGCGGTCGAACCCGCCAGGACGCCGGGCGGGCAGGAGCCGCTGGTGAGCAGCGGGGTGCCGGCGACCGGCGCGGGCGTGGGGGCCGTGCCGAAGTTGACGGCGCACACCAGGCCGTCGCCCCGGACGAAGCCGAGGACGCCGGGCGGGGTGTCCAGCCAGCGCAGCGAGCCTTCGCCCAGCTGGGGCAGGGAGGAGCGCAACTGGAGGCCGTCGCGGTACAGGTGCCAGAAGGAGCGGGTGTCGGCGAGGGCGCGGTCGGTGGCGTGCTCGGCGAAGTACGACGGCTGCGGCAGCCACGGCTTGGCGCCCTCGGCCCCGGAGGTGAAGCCGAACGGGGAGGCCTGCCCGGACCAGGGCAGCGGCACCCGGCAGCCGTCGCGGATGCGGGCGCGGCTGCCGGTGCGGCGGAAGATCGGGTCGGTGAGCACGTCGTCGGGCAGGTCGACGACCTCGGGCAGGCCCAGTTCCTCGCCCTGGTAGATGTACGCGGCTCCGGGCAGCGCCAGCATGAGCAGCGCGGCGGCGCGGGCGCGGGCGGCCCCCAGGCCGCTGCCCTCGGTGGCGGGTTCGCCGTAGCGGGTGACGGTGCGGACCTGGTCGTGGTTGTTGAGGACCCAGGTGACCGTCGAGCCGGTGCCGGCGATGTCCTGCATGGCCTCGGAGATGACCTTGCGGAAGGCGTCGGGGTCCCAGGGGGCGCTGAGCAGGTCGAAGAAGAAGGCCTGGTGGAGTTCGTCGGGGCGGACGTACCGGGCGTGCTCGCGGGCGGTGGGCACGGACACCTCGCCCACGAGGAGGCGTTCGCGGCCGTCGCGGGCGGCGTACTCCTCGCAGACCGAGCGCCAGTGCCGCCACACCTCGTGCACCTCAGGCTGGTTCCAGGCGAGCGGGTTGACCGAGTCACGGGTGCGGGCGTCGGCCTCCGGGTCGTCGGAGTCGGGCAGTTCGGGGTGCTTGTAGAGGCCGGCGGCGACGTCGATGCGGAAGCCGTCGACGCCCCGGTCCAGCCAGAAGCGCAGGACGCGGTCGAACTCGGCGGGCACCGCGGGGTTGCGCCAGTTCCAGTCGGGCTGCTCGGGCGTGAACATGTGCAGGTACCACTGGCCGGGGCGGCCGTCCGGTTCGGTGACCCGGGTCCAGGCCGGGCCGCCGAACATGGCGTGCCAGTTGTTGGGCGGCTCGCCGCCGTCGGGGCCGCGCCCGTCGGCGAAGTGGAAGCGGGCGCGGGCCGGGCCGCCGGGCGCGGAGGCGAGCGCCTCGCGGAACCAGGGGTGGGCGCTGGAGCAGTGGTTGGGGACGATGTCCAAGAGCACCTTGATGCCCAGTCGGCGGGCCGCGTCCATCAGCAGGTTGAACTCGGCGAGGTCGCCGAAGACCGGGTCGACGTCGCAGTAGTCGGCGACGTCGTAGCCGTGGTCGTGCTGGGGCGAGGGGTAGAACGGGCTCAGCCAGACGCCGTCGACGCCGAGCTTCTTCAGGTACGGCAGCCCGGCGCGGACCCCGGCCAGGTCGCCGATGCCGTCGCCGGTGCTGTCCAGGAAGCTGCGGACGTACACCTGGTAGATCACCGCGTCGCGCCACCAGTGGTGCCTGTTCAACCCATTGACCTGTCTCTGCGAAGGGCTGCTGTTGTGCATGCATGTTAGGTAGCGGTGTCGCGAGGGTGTCAATGAAGCGAACGGAAACTACCGGACGGTCACCCCGCCAAAAGGGGACTTACCCGGACACGGAGAGTCGAGATGAGACGTTCGCGTTACCTAACAGGTAACCAAGGGAGCGTCACCGGCGGGCGACGGCGTCGAGTTCGCGCGCCAGCCGCCGCACCGCCGCAGCGGGCGTCTCGTGGCCCGTGAGCGCGTCGTGCACGACCGCCTGCACCACCAGGCTGACCTGCTCGTAGTGCGGGCTCTTGGGCCGGGGCGCCGCGGTGCGCACGGCCGCGCGCAGGGTCGGCAGGTAGGGGAACCGCTTCACGAGCGCCGGGTCCTCGTAGAGCGCGGCGCGCACGGGCGGCAGCGCGCCCCGTGTGAGCACCTGGCGCTGGACGGGCCCGCTCGTGAGGTACGCGATCAGCCGGGCGGCCGAATCGGGGTGCCGGGCGTGCGTGTTGACCGCCAGGTTGGAGCCGCCCAGGACGCTCTTCCCCGGCCCGTGCGGCCCGGGCAGCGGTACGGCGCCGATCTTCCCGGCGACCTTGGAGCCCCTGGCCGAGGCGACTGCGTAGGCGTAGGGCCAGTTCCGCAGGAAGAGCAGCCGGCCGTCCTGGAAGGCCTGCTTGGACTCCTCCTCCTTGTACGTCAGTGCCGCCTTCGGGATCCACCCCTCCCTGAGGCCGCGGGCGAGGAAGCCGATGCCCTCGCGGGCGGCGTCCGAGTCGACGGTGACGCGGGCCCCCTCGTCGCCGAGGATCGTGCCGCCCGCCGAGTACACGGCCTCGGCCGCGTTGACGGTGAGCCCCTCGTAGGGCAGGAACTGGCCCGCGTAGCCGTCGAGCCCGTGCCTGGGCGCGATGGTCTTCGCGTCGTGCTCCAGCTCGGCCCAGGTCCGCGGCGGCGGCACGCCCTCCTCGGCGAGGACGTCCTTGCGGTACAGCAGCAGTCCGGCGTTGGTGACGTACGGGACGGCGTACAGCCGCCCGTCGTAGGTGGCCGTGTCCACGACCGGGGGCAGGAAGGCGCCCAGCGGGAAGCGGTCGCGGGGCAGCGGGCGGATCCAGCCGGCCGCCGCGAACTCCGGGGTCCAGTTGACGTCGATGTTCAGGACGTCGAAGCGGCCCCGGTCGCCGCCGCGCAGATCGGTGGTCATCTGCGCGTGGGTCTCGTCGGCGGAGTCCGGCAGTTCGACCAGGGTGACCTTCTCGGCCGGATGGGTGCGGTTCCAGCCCTGCAGCAGCGGGCCGAGGTAACCGGTGAGGTCACCGGCCGTGGCCAGGGTGAGCGGCCCGCGGCCACCGCCCGCGCCCTCCTCGGCCCGGGCTCCCGAGGCGACACAACCGGTCAGGACCACGGCGAGGGCGAGAAGACCCCTACCGGCGGCGCGCATCCACCGCATAGGTTCCTCCCCGAACACGTACACCCGGCCCCGGGCACCCTTGTCCGGAGTCAGAGGCCATGTATACCTGTTAGGTATGGGCGATACTAGGGCCTGGAGCACATTGCCGCAGACAGGAGGACAGCACAGGTGCGCCTGCCCCTCCTGGCCCTCCTCGCGCGCGGCCCCGCCCACGGCTACGAGCTGAAGCAGGAGCTTGAGCAACTGCTGGGCTCCGCGTACCCTCAGCCGAACGTCGGCCAGATCTACGTGACCCTCGGCCGCCTCGAGAAGTCCGGGCTGATCGAGGGCGAGGACGTCGAGCAGTCGAGCCGGCCCAACAAGAAGGTCTACCACCTCACCGACGCCGGGCGGGAGGCGCTGCACGCCTGGTTCGAGGAGACCGAGGGCGAGCCGCGGGTGCGGGACGAGTTCTTCATGAAGCTCGCCCTCGCCTCGCAGACCGGCCTCGCCGACCAGATCACCCTCATCAACAAGCAGCGGCGCCAGTACCTCAACACCATGCGCAACCTGTCGAAACTGGCCGTGGCCGAGAACCGGGACAACCGCATCGCCCAGCTGCTCATCGAGGGCGCGATGCTGCATCTGCAGGCCGACCTCGACTGGCTGGAGCGGTGCCAGGAGGAACTGGAGGAGCTGCCGTGAGCGAGGACCACCCTCCGGTACTGCGGGCCGAGGGCCTGGTGAAGACCCACCACGGCGAGGGCGCCCCCGTCCGTGCCGTGCGCGGTGTCGACCTGAGCGTGGCCCGGGGCGAGTTCGTGGCGGTCACCGGACCGTCCGGCGCCGGCAAGTCGACCCTGCTGCACCTGCTCGGCGGGCTGCAGCGGCCCGACGCGGGCAGCATCTGGCTGGACGGCGAGTGCACCGACTCCTACAGCGAGGCCCGCTGGGCGGTGGAGCGCAGGAAGGCCATCGGGATCGTCTTCCAGTTCTTCAACCTGGTGTCCAACCTGTCGGTCGCCGACAACGTCGAACTGCCCGCGCTGCTCGCCGGCGTGCCCCCGAAGCGGGCCCGGGCCGAACGCGAGGCGCTCCTGGCCGAGCTGGGCCTGGACGGCAAGGAGCGCAGCATGCCGGGCGAGCTGTCCGGCGGGGAGCAGCAGCGGGTCGCGCTCGCCCGCGCCCTGGTCAACCACCCGCCGCTGCTGCTGGCGGACGAACCCGCCGGCAGCCTCGACAGCAAGGGCACCCGCGAGGTGATGCGGCTGCTGTCCCGCTTCCACCGGCGCGGGCAGAGCATCGTGCTCGTCACCCACGACGCCCGGCTGGCGAGCGCCGCCGATCGCGTGATCAGCTTCTTCGACGGCCGCATGGCCGACGACGCCGCGCTGGACGGTGCCCCGTCCCGCCGGCCGGGCATCTCGGGCGTGCTGGAACTGAAGGACTGATCGCGGTGTACGAGCACCTGGCGCAGCGGCGCGGGACGAGGAGCTGAGCCCGTGCGTGCCACCCTGCGCTGGGCGCACTCCGATCTGCGCGCGCACCGCGGCGAGGCGCTGTTCATCACGCTCGCCACCGCCGGCATCGTCGCCTCCCTGCTGCTGGCCGCCGCCCTGTTCGGCTACGCCACCAACCCCTGGCAGCGGACCTTCGCCCAGGCGCACGGGGCACACGTGTGGATCCACACGGCCCCGTCCGCCGATGCCCGCGCGCTGGCCCGGCTCGACGGCGTGGAGTCCGTCGCCGGGCCCTACCCCACCGAGTCCGTCACCGTCGCCTCCCGCGGCACCCACGCCGCCGTGGAACTGCGCGCCACCGCGCGGCTGCCCTCCACCGGCCGCCCGCTGCTCACCGCCGGCCACTGGCTGGACCCGGCGGAACCGGACGGCGTCGTGCTGGAGGGCGAACTGGCCCGGGCCCTGCTGGCCGAACCCGGCGACACCCTCTCCCTGCCCGGCACCGCCCGCACGCTGACCGTCGAGGGCATCGCCGACAGCGCCGAACCCCGCTACAGCCCGGGCGAGCAGCCGGGCCTCGTCTGGGCGCTGCCGGCCGCCGTGCGCGCCCCCGACGGCCAGGTCACCGGGCTGCGGCTGAACGATCCGGGCGACACCGACTACGCGGTCCAGCGGGCCGTCACCCTGCTGGGGGCGGGCGCGGTCGGCGAGGTCTCCACCTGGCAGCAGGCCCGGGCCGAGGCGCAGGGCGACGACCGGCTCCTCGGCCAGGTGCTCGCCCTGTTCGGGCTGGGCGCCCTGGCCGCCGCGGGCCTCGCCGTGCACGGTGCGATCAGCACCCGCATCCGCGGCCACCTGCGGGACATCTCGGTGCTGAAGGCGATCGGCTTCACCCCCGGCCAGGTCGTACGCGTCTTCCTGCTGCAGCACCTCGCCTACGCCCTGCTCGGCGCGGTGGCCGGGGCGGCGCTCACCGAGGGGGCGGGCCGGCGGATACCCGGCCGGCTCGGCGACGCGGTGGGGGTGTGGCAGGGGCTGCCGGGGCGCACCGTGACGCTCGGCGCCGTGTCCGTGGGCGCGGTGCTGTTCATCGGCCTGACGACGGGCCTCGCCGCCTGGCGCGCGGGCCGGGTGCCCCCGGTCCCGGTGCCGCGCCCGTCGGCGTCCGCGGGCGGCCGGCTGACCGGCCCGGCCCGGCAGGCCCTCGGACTGCGGCTGCCGGCCGCGCTGGTCCTCGGCTGCCACAAGGCGTTCGCGGGCCGCGGCCGGTCCCTGGCCACAGTGGCCCGGCTGACGCTGCCACTGCTGCTGATCGTGGTGGCGCTCAGCGCGTGGACCACCCTCGACCGCTTCCACAGCGCCCCCGGCCGGATGGGCCTGCCGACAGCGCTCACGGTCCGCTCGGACGGCTCCCTGACCGGCACGGACGTACGCGGGCTGCTCGCGGCGGACCGCCGGATCACCGCCGTCTATCCGGGCGTCGAGGTGGCCGCGCTCGTCCCCGGCCAGACCGGCACGATCGCGCTGCGCGGCCTCGGCACCCGCGCCCGGCCGTATCCGTACGCCCTCGCCGAGGGCCGGGCCGCGCACGGACCGGACGAGGCGGTGGCCGGCCAGGGCCTGCTGGACCTGCTGCACGTGCGTGTCGGGGACTGGGTGCGGATGACGGTCGGCGAGCAGCCGCAGATCCTGCACATCGTGGGCCGCGCCATCGAACCGCAGAACGCCGGCCGGGTCGTGACGACCTCCCTGGACACCCTGCGCGAGAACGACCCGCGCCTGTCCCCCGCGTTCTACCAGCTGCGTCTGCGCCCCGGCGCCGACCCGCACCAGGTGGCGTCCTCGCTCGCCGCGGCCGGCGTCGGCCATCTGGACGTGCACGCCGTGACGAACCCGGCCGACGGGCTGTCCCCGCTGCGCGGGGTCGTCGCCGGGCTGATCGCCGTGCTCGCCCTCATCGGGCTGGTCGAACTGCTCAGCGCCATCGGCGGCAGCGTCCGGGAGAGCGAGCGGGACGTGCTGGCGCTGCGGGCGATCGGCATGTCGCCCCGGCAGATCACCGCGGTCACCGTCACCGCGACGAGCCTGACGACCCTGGCCGCCGCGATCGCCGGCACGGCCCTGGGCCTACCCCTGGCCCGCCGTCTGATCGACGCCCAGGGCACCTCCACCGGCATCGGCGCCGGCATCGCCCAGGCGCCGTCCCCGCTGCTCCTGCTCACCGTGGCCCTGTCCGCGGTCCTGGGGGCCACCGCCCTCGCCGCCGTGCCGGCGGCCCGCGCGGCGCGGCGCAGACTGACGGACACGCTGAACTCGGTGCTGTGAGGGGCCGGCCGGGACCGCCGGCCCGCAGGTGGCGGCCCCGGCGAGGTCCGCTGGCCGGTCCCGGACCCGGACGTGCGTCCGGGCCGGCGCCGGCCCCGCGGTCCCCCGCGTCCGTGGACGGGCCCCGGACCGGGTGACCGCCGGTCAGCGCGCGGGGCGGGCGGACGCGACGCCCTCCGCGCCGGCGGCGCCGGGGACGTCCGGTCTGCGCACCGGTACCAGCGCGCAGACCGCCAGGGCGAGCAGGGCGGCGGTGAACAGGGCCGGGGCGTTCGGCCCGAAGGCGCGGGCCGCGACTCCGCCGAGGAGCGCGCCCAGCGGGGCGCCGGAGGTGGAGGCCGTGCGGAAGGCGGCGGAGATCCGGCCCACCATGGCGGCGGGGCTGCGCCGCTGCACCAGCGTGACCTGGTTGACGTTCCAGACCACGCTCATCGCACCGAGCAGCGCCATGCCAGCCAGCAGGGCGCCCAGGTGCCGTACGGAGCCGATCAGGAGGAGGGAGGCCGTCTGGACGGTTCCGCCCAGCAGCAGGGCCCGGGCCCGGCCGGCGCGGCGCGCGATCCGCTGGGCGACGGCACCGCCGGCGAGGCTGCCCGCCGCGTACGCCGTCATGGTGGCCGCGTAGGCCGTGTCGCCGCCGTGCAGCCAGCGCGTGACGTGCAGGACCAGGGTCGCGATCAGGGCGCCCATGCCGATGTTGCACAGCAGTGTGGCCAGGCGGACCGCCCGCAGCACCCGGTCGCTCCACAGCGTGCGCAGACCCGCGCCGGTCTCGGCGCGCAGCGTGCTGCCCGCGGGGCGGGGCGCCCGCCGCGGCGGGCGGGTGCGCAGGGACGCGACCAGCGCGGCGGCGGCCAGATAGGTGACCGCGTCGGCGGCGAAGGGCACACCGGCGCCGACGGCCAGCAGGACGGGGACGAACGGGCCCGCGAGCAGGCCGCCCGCGAGTTGCTGACCGGTCATCAGACGGGCGTTGGCCGCGCCCAGGGCCTCCGCGTCGACCAGGGCCGGGAGCAGGGCCGTGGCGGCGTTGTCGAAGAGCGTCTGAAGCGTCGTCAGGGCGAGGGCGAGGGCGAGCAGCAGGAGGACCGAGGCGTGTCCCAGTGCCACGGCGAGGGCGAAGGCGGCGACCAGGAGGCCCCTCAGCGTGTCCACCGCCCACATCGCCCGCCGCTGGTCGACCCGGTCGGCCAGGGCTCCGCCGAGTAGCCCGAACACCAGCCAGGGCAGATAGCCGCAGGCCGTGACGGAGGCGATGACCAGCGGCTCGTCGCTGAGCCGCACGGCGAGCAGCTGCAGCGCGGAGGACCGCAGCGCATCCCCGAACCGGGAGACCACGGCGGCCGTCCACAACCGCCCGAACCCCCCGCGCCACACGGGCGCGCGCACCCCGGCCACCTCGACCGCCGCCATGTCTCCCCCTCACGATCCACTGGTACGCGAACCGTAGGGGGCGCCACTGACAAGCGGCCCGGAAAGCAGAACCGGCCGGTCACCCGGAGGTGTCCAGCCGGACCTCGATGTCTAGATCTCGCCCCGCAGTTTGGCGAGCGCCTCGGCGAGGATCGCCTCGCCGTCCGCGTCGCTGCGCCGCTCCCGTACGTACGCGAGGTGCGTCTTGTACGGCTCGGTGCGCGGCGGGTCCGGCGGGTTGTCCCGGTCCTGGCCGGCCGGGAAGCCGCAGCGCGGACAGTCCCAGGTGTCGGGGACCTGCGCGTCGCTGGCGAAGCTCGGCTGCGTCTCGTGCCCGTTGGAGCACCAGAAGGAGATGCGCAGACGCGGCGCGGACTCGCCGCGCTCGGCCTCGCCCATCGGCCCCGCCCCGACCCGGCTACCTCGGATCGCGTTGCCACTTGCCACGGTCGTAACTCCCTGCGTGATGGTGCCGCGAAGCGAGTCGGCGTTCCGCTTCGCCGCGAGCGCCTCAGTCTGTGTAAGGCCCAACGCGCGTCCGGTGATGGGAGTTACCGCCCCCGCACCCAGACGCACGCCCCATGATAGGCCGCGCTCAGGGGCACGTACCGAACATGGGGCGTTACGTACGGAATGTATTGCGGTCAGCTGTTCGACTTCATCAGCATGCCGAGGACGATGATGCACGCGAACCACAGCAGCCCGACCACGATGGTGATGCGGTCGAGGTTGCGCTCGGCGACCGAGGAGCCGCCCACGGACGTCTGCATGCCGCCACCGAACATGTCGGAGAGACCGCCGCCCTTGCCCTTGTGCATCAGCACCAGCAGCATCATCAGCAGGCTGAAGACGATCAGGGCGATCGAGAACCCCAAAACCACGGCTGGACCAACTTCCTCGGATGCGGATGGACGACGGGGGCACGGCGTTGTCGCCGTGCCCCCGCAAGAGTACGACGTTCCGTCGCTACCGCCTACTCACCGGCGGGCTCACTGGTCGCGGAAGCGCACGATCTTGACGAACTCGTCGGCGTCCAGCGAGGCCCCGCCGACCAGGGCGCCGTCGATGTCGGCCTGCGCCATGATCTCGGCGACGTTGCCGGACTTCACGGAGCCGCCGTACTGGACGCGGACCTTGTCGGCGACGTCCTGCGAGTACAGCTGGGCGACCTTGGCGCGGATGGCGGCGCAGACCTCCTGGGCGTCCTCGGCGCCGCAGACCTTGCCGGTGCCGATGGCCCACACGGGCTCGTAGGCGATCACGACGGTCTCGGCCTGCTCGGCCGAAAGGTCCCGCAGACCGCCCTCGACCTGGGCGAGGGTGTGGGAGACGTGGTCGCCCGCCTCGCGGACGTCCAGCTCCTCGCCGACGCACAGGATCGGGGTGAGACCGTGCTTGTAGGCGGCCTTGACCTTGGCGTTCACGACGGAGTCGTCCTCGCCGTGGTACTGGCGCCGCTCGGAGTGGCCGACGACCACGAAGGAGCACTTCAGCTTGGCCAGCATGGCGCCGGAGATCTCGCCGGTGTAGGCACCGGAGTCGTGCTGCGAGATGTCCTGGGCGCCGTACTTGATCTTCAGCTTGTCGCCGTCGACCAGGGTCTGCACGGAGCGCAGGTCGGTGAACGGCGGCAGGACGGCGACCTCGACGGCCTCGTGGTCCTTGTCGGCCAGGGCGAAGGCGAGCTTCTGGACGTGCGCGATGGCCTCGAGGTGATTGAGGTTCATCTTCCAGTTGCCCGCCATCAGCGGTGTGCGGACGGACGGATCGGGTGCAGCCATTGAGGTCAGTCCTCCAGTGCGGCGAGGCCGGGGAGCGTCTTGCCCTCGAGGTATTCGAGGGAGGCGCCGCCACCGGTCGAGATGTGGCCGAATGCGTTCTCGTCGAAGCCCAGGGTGCGCACGGCCGCGGCGGAGTCGCCGCCGCCGACCACGGTGAAGCCCGGGGAGTCGAGGAGGGCCTGGGCGACCGCCTGGGTGCCCTCGGCGTAGTCGGGGTGTTCGAAGACGCCCATGGGGCCGTTCCAGAAGACGGTCCCGGCGTCGGCGAGCTTCGAGGCGTACAGCTCTCGGGTCTTCGGGCCGATGTCCAGGCCCTCCTGGTCGGCGGGGATCTCGTCCGCGTCGACCACGGTGTGCTCGGTCGACGCCTTGGCCTTCAGGTCCGGGAACTCCGGGGAGACCACGACGTCGACGGGGAGCAGCAGTTCCACGCCCTGCTCCTGGGCGCGCTGCAGGTACTCGGCGACGGCCGGGACCTGGTCCTCCTGCAGGAGGGAGATGCCGACCTCGTGGCCCTGGGCCTTGAGGAAGGTGTAGGCCATGCCGCCGCCGATGAGCAGGCGGTCGGCCTTGCCGAGCAACTGGTCGATGACGGCGAGCTTGTCGGACACCTTGGCACCGCCGAGCGCGACGACGTAGGGGCGCTTGACGTCCTCGGTGAGCTTCTTCAGGACGCCGACCTCGGTGGCGATCAGATGGCCGGCGTAGTGCGGCAGACGGGCCGGGAGGTCGTAGACGGAGGCGTGCTTGCGGTGCACGGCGCCGAAGCCGTCACCGACGTAGACGTCGGCGAGGGCGGCCAGTTGGTCGGCGAACGCGCCGCGCTCGGCGTCGTCCTTGGAGGTCTCGCCGGGGTTGAAGCGGAGGTTCTCCAGGACGGCGACCTGGCCGTCGGAGAGGCCCGCGACCGTGTCCGCGGCGGACCGGCCGACGGTGTCGGCCGCGAAGGCCACGCCGGAGCCGAGGAGTTCACCCAGGCGGGCGGCGGCCGGAGCGAGGGAGAAGGCGGGGTCCGGGGCGCCCTTGGGGCGGCCCAGGTGCGAGGCGACGACCACCTTGGCGCCCGCGTCCGCGAGGGCCCTGACGGTGGGCAGCACGGCGCGGATGCGACCGTCGTCGGTGATGGTGCCGCCCGCCAGCGGCACGTTGAGGTCGGCGCGGACGAAGACCCGCTTTCCGCTCACGCCGTCGGCGAGGAGTTCGTCGATCGTCTTCATTGAGTGGGCTCCTGAGGAGGGCTCGTGATGCCCTGATCGTATGGGGGCGTGATCCGTACGCGGAAGCAGGGCTCGGACAGCGCGACGGTACGCTGCCCGAGCCCTGCTCCCGCTCCGAGGTCCTGCTGGGCCGGTCAGAGCTGGTCGCCGACGAAGACCGTGAGGTCGACGAGGCGGTTGGAGTAGCCCCACTCGTTGTCGTACCAGCCGATGACCTTCACGCTCTTGCCTTCCTGGACCATGGTCAGAGAGGAGTCGAAGGTGCAGGACACCGGGGCGTTGACGATGTCGGAGGAGACGATCGGGTCCTCCGTGTAGTCGAGGAGGCCCTTCAGCTCGCCCTCGGCGGCCTTCTGGAAGGCGGCGTTGACCTCTTCCTTGGTGACCTCGCGGGACAGCTCCACGACCAGGTCGGTGACCGAGCCGGTCGGGACCGGCACGCGCATGGCCATGCCGTCCAGCTTGCCCTTGAGCTGCGGCAGGACCAGCGCGGTGGCCTTGGCGGCACCCGTGGTCGTCGGAATGATGTTCTCGGCGGCGGCACGGGCGCGGCGCAGGTCCTTGTGCGGGAAGTCCAGGATGCGCTGGTCGTTCGTGTACGCGTGCACCGTGGTCATCAGACCCTTGACTATGCCGAAGTTCTCGTCCAGGACCTTCGCCATCGGTGCCACGCAGTTGGTGGTGCAGGAGGCGTTGGAGATGACGTGGTGGTTGGCCGCGTCGTACTGGTCCTGGTTGACGCCCATCACGATCGTGATGTCCTCGCCCTTGGCCGGAGCCGAGATGAGGACCTTCCTGGCGCCGCCGGCGAGGTGCTTGGCGGCGTCCTCCTTCTTGGTGAAGATGCCGGTCGACTCGATGACGATGTCGACGCCCAGCTCTCCCCAGGGGATGTCGGCCGGGTTGCGCTCCGAGAGCACCTTGATGGTGTGGCCGTCGACGGTGATCGTGTCGGCGGTGTGGGTGACCTCCTGCTTGAGGCGGCCCAGAATCGTGTCGTACTTCAGCAGGTGGGCGGTCGTCGCCGTGTCACCCAGGTCGTTGACAGCCACAACCTCGATGTCCGCACCCTGCTCCAGCAGTGCACGGAAGTAGTTACGGCCGATGCGGCCGAAGCCGTTGATGCCTACGCGGATCGTCACGAACCGATCTCCTCGTTGGTGCGCCGGCCAGGTACCGGCGAGCTGTACTTGGGATGTCCCCGACCACTCCCGACCCTACCTCTCCGCGACTCCCGGAGTGACATCGAGATGCCGCATAAAAGGCAAGCGGTCCGTACCCGCCAGTAGGGGTACGGATCATCTCGGATCGGAGTGCCTTTCGCTCCGTTCTGCCCGGAAGTGACGGTACCCTCGACGCCCGTTCCACTCGTTCGTGACCGGGTGGGCTCACCTGATGGAGTGGGCTCGCGCGCACCGCTGAGGAGCGCCCCCGCTCACCCGTCGCGCGGGGCGCACGCCTTCCGCGGCGGGGCCCCTGCCGTCGCGTCGCGGCCCGCACCGCGGGCGCCGACGCCCGGCGGTCCTCGGCCGCGGGTGCCGCGGGCCCACCCGCGGCGCCTCGCTCGTCGTGGGCGGCGCGGTGCGGGAGGGGCCGGGTGCCGCGAGTCGTTTCCGGGGGCCTGTCGAGGGCCGTGGCGCCGGTGGGCGGTCCGGCCCTCGCCGGGCCCCCGGGCTCACCACCGCCGGCGCCCTCGGTGGGGCGCCCGGCACCCCGCTCGGCCGGAGCCGCACCCGCCGCGTCGCCTCCGGCGAACCGGCGGGCCGGGCCGTCGACCCGCACGGCCCCCTGCACCGGCTCGTCCACGGCGGCCCGGTGCCGGCGCCGGGATCCGCGGGGGGCCTGCGGAACCGGTGGGTCGACGCGGCGCCGGTCAGCCGACGAGGTTGTCCGCCAGCTCCTCCGAGAGGTTCGCCTCCGTGCCCGGCAGGCCCAGGTCGGAGGCGCGCTTGTCGGCCATCGCCAGCAGACGGCGGATACGGCCGGCGACCGCGTCCTTGGTGAGCGGCGGGTCGGCGAGGGCGCCCAGCTCCTCCAGGGAGGCCTGCTTGTGCTCCATGCGCAGCCGGCCGGCGGCGGCGAGGTGCTCGGGGACCTCGTCACCGAGGATCTCCAGGGCCCGCTGCACCCGTGCACCGGCGGCCACGGCGGCCCGGGCCGAGCGGCGCAGGTTGGCGTCGTCGAAGTTGGCGAGTCGGTTGGCGGTGGCCCGCACCTCGCGGCGCATCCGGCGCTCCTCCCAGGCGAGCACGGACTCGTGCGCGCCGAGCCGGGTCAGCAGGGCGCCGATCGCGTCGCCGTCGCGCACCACCACCCGGTCCACACCGCGCACCTCGCGGGCCTTGGCCGCGATGGAGAGCCGGCGGGCGGCACCGACCAGGGCGAGCGCGGACTCGGGGCCGGGACAGGTCACTTCCAGGGAGGAGGAGCGGCCGGGCTCGGTCAGCGAGCCGTGCGCCAGGAACGCGCCGCGCCAGGCCGCCTCCGCGTCGCAGGTGGCCCCCGAGACCACCTGCGGGGGCAGACCGCGGATCGGCCGGCCCCGGCCGTCCACCAGGCCCGTCTGGCGGGCCAGCTGGTCTCCGCCCGCGACGACCCGCACCACGTAGCGGGAGCCGCGGCGCAGCCCGCCGGGCGCCATCACGATCAGTTCGGAGCTGTGGCCGAAGATCTCCAGGACGTCCCGCTTGAGGCGGCGGGCCGCCATCGCGGTGTCCAGCTCCGCCTCGATCACGATGCGCCCGCTCACCAGGTGGAGGCCGCCGGCGAACCGCAGAATGGCGGAGACCTCCGCCTTCCTGCAGCAGGTCCGGGTGACGGGGAGCCGGGAGATCTCATCCTTCACCGCTGCCGTCATCGCCATGGGCCGATCCTTCCATGCATCCGAAAAATACGGTCGTACGCGGCGGCCAGCAGCTCCGGGTCGTGCCGGGGGCTTCCGTCGGCCCGGGCCACCGGCGCCAGCTCGACCGCGGCTCCCAGCCGCTCGGCGGCCTCGGTGAGCGAGTCGCGGTCGGGCACCGCGGCCTCGTCGGCCAGCACCACGTCCAGGGCGAGTTTAGGGGCGTGTCGCCCCAAAACCTCCAAATGACGCTGCGGGGAGAAGCCCTCGGTTTCTCCGGGCTGCGGCGCGAGGTTCAGGGACAGGACACGGCGTGCCTTGGTCTCGGTGAGGGCGTCCAGCAGCTCGGGGACCAGCAGGTGCGGGATGACCGAGGAGAACCAGGAGCCGGGACCGAGCACCACCCAGTCCGCGTCCAGGACGGCGGCGACGGCCTCCGGGACGGCGGGCGGGCCGTGCGGCACGAGGTGCACGGACTGCACCTCGCCGGGCGTGAGGGCGACGGTCGCCTGCCCGCGCACGGTGTCGACGTCCTCGGGGCGCTCCGGGTCGTGTCCCCTGACCAGGGCCTGCAGCTCCAGCGGCACCGCCGACATGGGCAGCACGCGCCCGTGCGCGCCGAGCAGCCTGCCGACCAGGTCCAGGGCCTGGACGTGGTCGCCGAGCTGCTCCCACAGGGCGACGATCAGCAGGTTGCCGACCGCGTGGTCGTGCAGGTCGCCCTGGGACTGGAAGCGGTGCTGGATGACCCGGGCCCAGGTCTGGCCCCAGTCGTCGTCGCCGCACAGCGCGGCCAGCGCCTTGCGCAGGTCGCCGGGCGGCAGCACGCCCAGTTCGTCGCGCAGGCGTCCGCTGGAGCCGCCGTCGTCGGCGACGGTGACCACGGCGGTGAGGTCGCCGGTGATCCGGCGCAGCGCGGCGAGCGAGGCGGACAGGCCCATGCCGCCGCCGAGGGCGACCACCTTGGGCTGGGCGCCGCGGCGGCGCGGCCGGCCGCCGCGGACCTCGGCGGGCCCGGCCGCCCGGGTCCCGGCCGCCGCGCGGCCCTCCGGCACCACCCGGCGCAGCCTGCTCAGCCGCGGTGTACGTTCCGTCATTCGCGTCCCATGTCCCGGTGTACGACCACCGTCTCCACGCCCTCGGCCGCCAGGCGTGCGGCGAGCTTCTCCGACATGGCCACCGAGCGGTGCTTGCCGCCGGTACAGCCGATGGCGATGGTCACATACCGCTTGCCCTCGCGCCGGTAGCCGGCCGCGATCAGCCGCAGCAGTTCGGCGTAGCGGTCGAGGAAGTCCTTGGCGCCGGGCTGGTTGAAGACGTAGGCGGCGACCTCCTCGTTGAGGCCGGTGTAGGGGCGCAGTTCCGGGACCCAGTGCGGGTTGGGCAGGAACCGCATGTCCGCGACCAGGTCGGCGTCGACCGGGAGACCGTACTTGAAGCCGAAGGACATCACGGTGGCCCGCAGTTCGGGCTCCTCCTCGCCGGCGAACCGGGCGTCCATCTTGGCGCGCAGCTCGTGCACGTTCAGACTGGAGGTGTCGATCACCAGGTCGGCGTCGCCGCGCAGCTCGCGCAGCAGCTCGCGCTCGGCGGCGATGCCGTCGACGATGCGGCCGTCGCCCTGGAGGGGGTGCGGGCGGCGCACCGACTCGAAGCGGCGCACCAGGGCCTCGTCGGAGGACTCCAGGAAGACGATCCGGCGGGTGACGCCCCGGGTGTCGAGGTCGGCGAGCGATTCGCGCAGGTTGTCGAAGAAACGCCGGCCGCGCACGTCGACGACGACCGCGATCCGCGCCACGTTGCCCTGGGAGCGGGCGCCCAGCTCGACCATGGTCGGGATCAGGGCGGGCGGGAGGTTGTCCACGACGAACCAGCCGAGGTCCTCCAGGCACTTGGCCGCGGTGGACCGGCCCGCTCCGGACATGCCGGAGATGATCACCAGCTCGGGGATGGCCGCTTCGGGGGCCCCTGCCGGTGTGACGTCCGTACTCACCTGTGCTCCGTTTTCCTGTGCCGCGTGCTGCCGGTCCTCGGCCGCCTGTCGTGGCTGATTCTCGCCTGCTTCCCTGGGCGCCGGGTCGCGGTGGTCCGCTGCGGGCCGCGCGTCGTGCTCGGTCATGTCTCCTGCCCCCGTCGTTCGTCCGGAGCGCCCGCGGTCACGGGTCGCTCCGGGGAACCCCCCGTCGTGTCGGGTTCCCCGTCCTCGATGATCTCTCCGGTCGCCGTGTTCACGGCGGGTGCGGCCGGCACCGCGCGGGCGAGGGCCACGGCGATGGTCTCGGCCGTCTTCCGGCCTATGCCGGGCACCTCCTGGATCTGCTCCACCGTGGCGGTCCGCAGCTTCTTCATCGAGCCGAAATGCCTGATGAGCGCCTGCTTGCGGGTCTCGCCGAGGCCGGGCACGTCGTCCAGGGGGCTGGAGCGGAAGCGCTTGGAGCGCTTGACGCGCTGGTAGGCGATGGCGAAGCGGTGGGCCTCGTCGCGGACGCGCTGGAGCAGGTAGAGGCCCTCGCTGGTGCGGGGCAGGATCACCGGGTCGTCCTCGTCCGGCACCCACACCTCCTCCAGGCGCTTGGCCAGGCCGCACACCGCGATGTCGTCGATGCCCAGTTCGTCCAGTGCCCGCCGGGCCGCCGTGACCTGCGGCCGGCCGCCGTCGACCACCACCAGCTGGGGCGGATAGGCGAACTTCCTGGGACGGCCGTCGTCGTCCTTGGGGCCGTCGGCGGGCGGGGCGCCGTCGGCCGGCGCGTCCTGCGCGCCGTCCGCCTCGGCCCACTCCCCCGTCCGCTCCTTCTCGGCGAGGTAGCGGCGGAAGCGGCGGGTGATCACCTCGTGCATGGAGCGGACGTCGTCCTGGCCGGCGAAGCCCTTGATCTGGAAGCGGCGGTACTCGCCCTTGCGCTGCAGGCCGTCCTCGAAGACGACCATGGAGGCGACCACGTCGTCGCCCTGGAGGTGCGAGACGTCGTAGCACTCGATGCGCAGCGGGGCGCTGTCCAGGCCGAGGGCCTCGGCGATCTCCTCCAGGGCACGCGAGCGGGTGGTGAGGTCGGAGGCGCGCTTGGTCTTGTGCAGGGCGAGGGACTGCTGGGCGTTGCGCTGCACGGTCTCCATCAGCGCCCGCTTGTCGCCGCGCTGCGGGATGCGCAGCGAGACGTTGGACCCGCGGCGGCCGGTCAGCCACTCCTGGACCGGCTCGGCCGGCTCGGGCAGCGCCGGGACCAGCACCTCCCGGGGGACGGCGTCCCCGGTCTCCTCGCCGTAGAGCTGCTGCAGGGCGTGCTCGACGAGGGCGCCGGTGGTGATCTCCTCGACCTTGTCGGTCACCCAGCCGCGCTGGCCGCGCACCCGGCCGCCGCGCACGTGGAAGATCTGCACGGCCGCCTCCAGCTCGTCCTCGGCGACGGCGATGAGGTCGGCGTCGGTCGCGTCGGCGAGCACGACCGCGTTCTTCTCCATGGCCTTCTTCAGGGCCCCGATGTCGTCCCGCAGGCGGGCCGCCCGTTCGTACTCCATCTCCTCGGCCGCCTCCGTCATCTGCTTCTCCAGACGGCGCAGGTAGGTGCCGGTGCGGCCGGCCATGAAGTCGCAGAACTCGTCGGCGAGGTCCCCGTGGTCCTCGGGGGTGATCCGGCCCACGCAGGGGGCGGAGCACTTGCCGATGTAACCGAGCAGGCAGGGCCGGCCGGTGCGGGCGGCGTTCTTGAAGACGCCGGCCGAGCAGGTGCGCACCGGGAAGACGCGCAGCATCAGG
The DNA here is from genome assembly GCF_030499535.1 of Streptomyces sp. TG1A-8. Taxonomy (NCBI): domain Bacteria; kingdom Bacillati; phylum Actinomycetota; class Actinomycetes; order Kitasatosporales; family Streptomycetaceae; genus Streptomyces; species Streptomyces sp. TG1A-8. The sequence continues at coordinate 5,359,155 of NZ_JASTLB010000001.1, read as the reverse complement.
TCGACGGTGTCCCGGATGGCCCACGCGTGGGCGTACGGGCCGAAGTACCGGACGCCCTTCTTCTTGTGACCGCGCATCACCTGCACGCGCGGGAACTCCTCGTTCATCGTCACCGCGAGGTACGGGTAGCTCTTGTCGTCGCGGTACTTGACGTTGAACCGGGGGTCGTACTCCTTGATCCAGGAGTACTCCAGCTGCAGCGCCTCGACCTCGGTGGACACCACCGTCCACTCCACGGAGGCGGCGGTGGTCACCATCGACCGGGTGCGCGGGTGCAGGTTCGCCAGGTCCTGGAAGTAGTTCGCCAGGCGCTGGCGCAGACTCTTCGCCTTTCCGACGTAGATCACCCGGCGGTGCTCGTCACGGAACCTGTACACCCCGGGAGAGTCCGGGATCTCACCCGGCCTGGGGCGGTAGCTGGAGGGGTCGGCCATGTCTCACACCCTACTGGCGCGCACCGACACCGCGCCGTGGCCTGTGGACAACCCCGGTGCCGGCTCGTCCCGGCGCCTGTGGACGGCGCCGGCGCCGACACGCCCCGTCCGGTCCGCCCGCAGGTGCGTCCGCGGGCGCGCTTCCAGGACGGTTCGACGGACCGCGGTGGCCCGGGCGCCTGCCCGGCCGGGCCGCGGTCCGGCCGGGAGTGCACGGCGGCCGGTCCCGCGGTGTTGTCGGGGCCCCGTCAACACGCTTCAATGCGGGGGAACTCGGGGCCGTGCACGCCGTCGCGCCGACGCGGCGTGCGCGTGCGGGCGTCCGGCGCCCACGGGGGTGGCCCCGCACACCGCGCCTGCGGTCCGACCAGCCGTAGTGACACCTCACAGAAAGGCCCCTGTGCATGTGGCACGCCCCCGAGCACACGGACGCCCCCACCGCGGAACTCGACACGGCCCTGCGCGGCGGCCCCTTCCACGTGGCGCTGCGCGCCGCGATCGCCGCCCGCGGACTGCCGCTGCAGCGCGTGCAGCACCACCTGTCGCGCCACGGGGTGAAGGTCGGCGTCACCAGCCTCAGTTACTGGCAGCAGGGGGCCCGCCGCCCGCAGCGGCCGGAGTCGCTGCGGGCCGTGCGGGTGCTGGAGGAGATCCTCCGGCTGCCGGACGAGTCACTGATCCGGCTGCTCGCCGAGCCCGACGGACCCGGCGGGCGCGCCGGTGTCCGTCCCGCGGTCCGCACGTACCGCTCCCTGCTCCGGGCCTCCGACGCGCTCCACCGGCTCCAGGGCGAGCTGGGCTGGTTAGCCGACGGCGGGCTGCGCACCCTGGGTCACCACGAGCGCGTCCGGATCGGCGCCCGCCGCGAGCTGGCCGGCCGCGAGGCCCACCACATCGTGCGGGCCCGCCACGACGGCGTCCACCGCTTCGTCGCCGTCCACCACGGCGACCCGGGCTGCAGCCCGCACGACGTCGCCGTGCACGCCCTGGAGAACTGCCGCACGGGACGCGTCCGCCTGGACCAGGACACCGGCGTCCTGGTGGCCGAACTCCTCTTCGGCACCCGGCTGCGCTCCGGCGAGACGTTCCTCTTCCGCTACGGCGTCGAGGACGGCACGGCCGGCGTCTCACGCGAGTACGTCCACTGCTCCGCTCACCCGGGCGGCCAGTACGCGCTCCAGGTGCGCTTCGACCCGGGCGCACTCCCGGCGCGCTGTCACCGCTTCAGCCAGCACTCGCCCGCGGCCCCGCGCACCGCCCGGCACGAGCTGTCCGTCAGCGGGCCGCACCACAGCGTCCACGTGGTCGAACCCCGGATCCGGCCGGGCATGGTCGGCATCGCCTGGGACTGGGAGTAGGCGGCGTCCGTCGGGGACCGCCCGGCTCAGGCACCCGGCCCGGCGATGATCCTGCCGCCGGCGGCCTTCACCGGCAGCTCGGTCAGCGGTTCGGTGGCCGGGGCCCGCACCACCTTGCCGGTCACGGCGTCGAACTCACTGCCGTGGCACGGGCAGACGAGGGTCGTGCCCCGGAGCTCGTTGATGGGGCACCCCGCGTGCGTGCACACCGTGCTGTACGCCTTCAGGGCGCCGCTCGCGTCCCTGCTGACCACCACGTTGTGGTCCCGGTACAGCTTCGCGCCGCCCCTGGCGACCTCGCTCCCGGCTCCGAGGTCCACCGGCGCGGTGGGGGCAGCCGCCCCCTGGGCGTCGTCGCCCGGCCCACAGGCGGCGAGCGCGAGCCCGGCCACCGGGACCGCGGCGGCTCCTCGAAGGACGGTACGACGGCTCGCGGACGAACGGGCGGGCATCTGGGACTCCACGGGTCGGGGGCGTGCAGGCCGACGATACCCGGGCAGAACGCCCGGCCCGGAAGGGGGGCGCCGCCCGCCGCGCGGGACGGACCCGGGCGGGTTCCGCTCCTCCGCGTAAACGCTTGCGCAAGCGTTTACGCGGAAGGCGGCGATGGGATACCTTCCCGGCCGGAAGGGCACGGCGGCCGGATCGGCCGGATCGCGGGTTCGGCGGCCCGGGAAGAGCCGGAGAGAACCGGAGGGAGGGGGATCGCGATGGCCACGATGGCCGACGTCGCGCGCAGCGCCGGAGTCTCCGTGGCGACGGTCTCCCACGTGCTCAACGGCACGCGTCCGGTGCTGCCCCACACCCGCCGGGCGGTCCTGGACGCCGTCGACGCCCTCGGCTACACCCCCAACACCCTCGCGCGTTCCCTGGTCACCTCGCGCACCCGCTCCATCGGCCTCGCGGTGTCGGCGATCAGCAACCCCTATTTCACGGACATCCTCCAGGGCGTCGAGGCCGCCGCCCTGGAGGCGGGTTACGGCCTGCTCATCGCCGATCCGCACGACGACCCCGCACACGAGCGGAAGGTCGTCCGGCTGCTGCACGAGCGCCGGGTGGACGGCATGATCGTCGCCCCCTCCGCCCAGCCGGATGCCCTCCTGGCCTACCTGCGCCGCCACGCCGTGCCGACCGTGTTCCTGGACCGGGTGATCGCCCCCGGCCACGACGGCCCCGGCGCCCCGCACACCCACGGGGCCGGCACCGGAGCGGGCTTCGGACAGGCCGGTCCGGAGTGGACCGGGGCGGAGCCCTCCGGATCGGGGGCGACCGGGCCGGGGTGGGCCGGATTCGATCAGGTGTGCGCCGAGAACGCCGGTCCGACGGCCCGGCTGGTGACCCACCTCACCGGGCTCGGCCACCGCCGGATCGGCCTGGTCGCCGGGCTGCCCGGGCTCAGCACCACCAGTGAGCGGATCACCGGCTACCGGCAGGCCCTCGCCGCCGCCGGTCTCGTCCCCGACGACGACCTCGTGGTCTCCGGTCACTCGGAGTCGGCCGGCGCCGAGCGGGCCACGGCCGCCTTGCTCGCGCTGCCCGCTCCGCCCACGGCGCTGGTCACCGCGAACAACACCATGACCATCGGCGCCCTGCGCGCGCTGCGCCGCGCCGGTCTGGCCGTGCCGGACGACATCGCCCTGTGCTGCTTCGACGACTTCGCCTGGGCCGACCTGTTCGCGCCCCGGCTGACCGCCGTCGCCCAGCCGAGCCGGGAGATCGGCGCCCGGGCCGTCCGGGTCCTCCTGGACCGACTGGCCGCGCCGGAGCGGCCCGCCCGGCTCCTCCGGCTGCCCTGCACCTTCGTCCACCGCAGCTCCTGCGGGTGCCCGGAAGCACCCGCAGGCACCGACAGTCCCGGTCCGGTGGCCGGGCCCGGCGGACGAACCGAACCATCCGCGTTGTCCGAGAAGGGAACCGCCTCGTGATCGTCGTCGCCGGTGAGGCACTGATCGACCTGGTACCGCAGGGGCGGGGTGCCCTGGCGGAGCTGAAGCCGGCGCTCGGCGGCGGTCCGTACAACACCGCCGTGGCCCTCGGCCGTCTCGGCTCCCCGACCGCCTTCTGCTCCCGGACCTCCCGCGACGCCTTCGGGGAGGCCCTGCTGGACGGGCTGCGGGAGGCGGGCGTGGACGTGTCGGAGGTGCAGCGCGGTCCCGAGCCGACCACGCTGGCGGTCGCCACGATCGACGCCGGCGGTTCGGCGGCCTACTCCTTCTACGTCGACGGCACCGCCGACCGCCTCTTCACCGCCCCGGCCGGTCTCCCCGCCGGCACCCGCGCGGTGTCCTTCGGCACCTGCTCGCTCGTCCTGGAACCGGGGGCGAGCGCCTACGAGGAGTTGATGCGGACGGCGGCCGCGCAGGGACTGTTCACCGCGCTCGACCCCAACGTCCGGGCGGGGCTGATCCCGGACGCGGACGCCTACCGGGCGCGTTTCAGGAACTGGCTGCCCTGGGTGACGCTGCTGAAGCTCTCCGCGGAGGACGCCGAGTGGCTGGGCGGCACCCCGCGCGAGTGGCTGGCCGCGGGACCGTCGGCCGTCGTCGTCACCCGGGGCGGCGACGGCCTCACCGCCCACACCCGGGACGGCGGGGAGTACTCCGTACCGGGTGAGAAGGTCGACGTCGTGGACACCATCGGTGCCGGGGACACGGTGAACGCGGCCCTGCTGCACGGCCTGTCCGCGCAGGACGCGCTGTCCCGGGACGCGGTCGCCGCCCTGGACGGGGACGGCTGGGGGCGGCTGCTGCGGTTCGCGGCGCGCGCGGCGGCGGTCACCTGTTCGCGCGCGGGGGCCGAGCCGCCGTACGCAGCGGAGCTGGGCGAGCTGTGAACTGAACCACGGCTGTCACGGCGCGGCCGGACCCGCGGTTCGCGGGGCCCGTCGCGCCGCGGGCCGGGACGGGCGTCAGGGGAACGAGCGGCGCCCCGCGGGGAGTTCCCGCGGGGCGCCGCTCCTCGACGGACCACCGGGACAGGGCGCTCGGACCGGTTCAGTCCTTGCGCGCCCGCGTCGCCTTCTTCGCGGGGGCCGCCTTCCTGGTGGCTCCGGCCGCCTTCTTGGCCGTCGCGCCGTTGGCCTTGGCCGTGACCGTCTTCTTCGCCGGCGACGCGGCCGCGGCCGTCTTCCGGGACGCCGCGGCCCGGGGTGCCTTCACCGGTTCCGCGTCGCTGATGCGGTCGGCGCCCAGGATTTCGCGCAGGAACTTGCCGGTGTGACTGGCCGGGACCCCGGCGACCTGCTCGGGCGTGCCCTCGGCGACCACGAGGCCGCCGCCGGCACCGCCCTCCGGCCCCATGTCGACGACCCAGTCGGCGGTCTTGATCACGTCGAGGTTGTGCTCGATGACGATGACCGTGTTGCCCTTGTCGACCAGGCCGGAGAGGACCTTCAGCAGCTTGCTGATGTCCTCGAAGTGCAGACCGGTCGTCGGCTCGTCCAGGACGTAGACCGTCCGGCCGGTGGAGCGCTTCTGCAGCTCGCTGGCGAGCTTCACGCGCTGTGCCTCACCGCCGGACAGGGTGGTCGCGGACTGGCCGAGCCGGACGTACCCGAGGCCGACGTCGTTGAGCGTCCTGAGGTGGCGGGAGATCGACGGGACGGCCTCGAAGAAGTGCATCGCCTCTTCGATCGGCATGTTCAGGACTTCGGCGATGGACTTGCCCTTGTAGTGGACCTCCAGGGTCTCCCGGTTGTACCGGGCGCCGTGGCAGACCTCGCACGGGACGTAGACGTCCGGGAGGAAGTTCATCTCGATCTTGATCGTGCCGTCGCCGGCGCAGTTCTCGCAGCGGCCGCCCTTGACGTTGAAGGAGAAGCGGCCCGGCAGGTAGCCGCGGACCTTCGCCTCGGTGGTCTCGGCGAACAGCTTGCGGACGTGGTCGAAGACGCCGGTGTAGGTCGCCGGGTTGGACCGCGGGGTGCGGCCGATGGGCGACTGGTCGACGTGCACCACCTTGTCCACGAGGTCGTCGCCCTCCACGCGCGTGTGCCGTCCGGGGACGGTCCGGGCGCCGTTCAGCTCGCGGGCCAGGTGCGTGTAGAGGATGTCGTTGACCAGCGTCGACTTGCCGGATCCGGACACACCGGTGACGGCCGTGAAGACCCCCAGCGGGAACGACACGTCGATGTCCCGCAGGTTGTTCTCCCGGGCGCCGTGCACGGTGAGCCTGCGGGAGGGGTCCTGCGCACGTCGCACGTCGGGGAGCGGGATCGCCTTGCGGCCGGAGAGGTACTGGCCGGTCTGCGACTCGGTGTTGGCGAGCAGTTCCTTCACCGAACCGCTGTGCACGACCTTGCCGCCGTGTTCGCCGGCACCGGGGCCGATGTCCACGATCCAGTCGGCGATCTTGATGGTGTCCTCGTCGTGCTCCACGACGATGAGCGTGTTGCCCATGTCGCGCAGGCGGACCAGGGTCTCGATCAGCCGGTGGTTGTCACGCTGGTGCAGGCCGATGGACGGCTCGTCGAGGACGTACAGGACGCCGACGAGGCCGGAGCCGATCTGGGTGGCCAGGCGGATGCGCTGGGCCTCGCCGCCGGAGAGCGTGCCGGCCGCGCGGTTCAGGGAGAGGTAGTCGAGGCCGACGTCGACCAGGAACCGCAGCCGTTCGTTGACCTCCTTCAGCACCCGCTCGGCGATCTTCTTGTCGCGCGCGGTCAGCTTCAGCTCGCCCAGGAACTCCGCGCAGTCGCTGATCGACATCGCGGAGACCTCGGCGATCGACTTCCCCATGACGGTGACCGCGAGGACGACCGGCTTCAGGCGCGTGCCCTCGCAGGAGGGGCAGGGCACCTCGCGCATGTAGCCCTCGAAGCGCTCGCGGCTGGCGTCGCTCTCGGCCTCGCCGTGCCGGCGCTTGACGAAGTTGACGGCGCCCTCGAAGGAGGCCATGTACACGCGCTCGCGGCCGTACCGGTTGCGGTAGCGGATCTCGATCTGCGTCTTGTGGCCGTACAGCAGGGCCTTCCTGGCGCGCTGGGGCAGGCCGGCGAACGGGATGTCCGTACGGAAGCCGAGCGCGGACGCCAGGGCGTGGATCTGGCGGTCGAAGTAGTCCTTGGTGTGCCCGTGCGACCAGGGGTGGATGGCGCCCTCGTCCAGGGTCTTGTCCTCGTCCGGGACGATCAGCTCCGGGTCGACCTCCATGCGGGTGCCGATGCCGGTGCACTCGGGGCAGGCGCCGAAGGGCGAGTTGAAGGAGAAGGAGCGCGGCTCCAGCTCCTCGAAGGACAGGTCGTCGTAGGGGCAGTACAAGTGCTCCGAGAACATGCGCTCGCGCTCGGGGTCGTCCTCGGGCAGGTCGACGAAGTCGAGCACGACCATGCCGCCGGACAGCCCGAGGGCGGTCTCGACGGAGTCGGTGAGGCGGCGCTTGGCGGAGTCCTTCACCGTGAGGCGGTCCACGACCACCTCGATGGTGTGCTTCTCCTGCTTCTTCAGGACCGGCGGCTCGGAGAGCTGGGCCGTCCGTCCGTCCACGCGCGCGCGGGAGTAGCCCTTGGTCTGCAGGTCGGCGAAGAGGTCGACGAACTCTCCCTTGCGCTCGCGCACCAGCGGCGACAGCACCTGGAAGCGGCTCCCCTCCGGCAGCTCCAGCACCCGGTCCACGATGGCCTGCGGCGACTGGCGGGAGATGGGGCGGCCGCACTCGGGGCAGTGCGGCTTGCCGATGCGCGCGAAGAGCAGGCGCAGGTAGTCGTAGACCTCGGTGATGGTGCCGACCGTGGAGCGCGGGTTGCGCGAGGTCGACTTCTGGTCGATGGAGACGGCCGGGGACAGACCCTCGATGAAGTCGACGTCCGGCTTGTCCATCTGGCCGAGGAACTGCCGGGCGTACGAGGAGAGCGACTCCACGTAGCGGCGCTGGCCCTCGGCGAAGATCGTGTCGAAGGCCAGGGAGGACTTACCCGACCCGGACAGGCCCGTGAAGACGATGAGCGAGTCACGAGGCAGGTCGAGCGAGACGTTCTTCAGATTGTGCTCTCGCGCGCCACGGACGATGAGACGGTCGGCCACGCCGGTCCGCACCTTTCTTTGGAGAAATGACAGGGGCGGGGCCCCCGTGCTTCTTCGAGGTTAGGGGGAGCCACTGACAACGCCGGTCGGATTCCCACTCGGGTAACAATCCCGGACCCTCAAGCATGCCCGACGCCGCCCTCGACGATATAGCACGTGCTTTCGAATCATGGGCGAGGTCCGTCACCTTCACCCGAATGTGTGACAGGACTAGGGTCGGGCGCATGATGGACCATACTCACGACCTGGCCCGTGTACGTGAGGCGACCGAACGACTCCTCACCGCGGTCGCCCGACTGGACAACGCGTCGCTCGCCGAGCCGTCACGGCTGCCCGGCTGGTCCCGCGGGCACGTCCTGGCCCACCTCGCCCGCAACGCGGACGCGCTCGTGAACGCCTTCGAGGGCGGTCCCATGTACGCGAGCGCCGAGGCGCGCGACGCCGACATCGAGCGGGACGCCCCGCGGCCCCTGGACGTCCAGCTCGCCGACGTGCGCAGGAGCGCGGCCCGCTTCCAGGAGGCGGGGGACGCGCCGGCCGACTGGACCCGCACGGTGGAGCTGCGCAACGGCGTGACCGAATCCGCGGCCCGGGTTCCGTTCCGGCGATGGGCCGAGGTCGAGCTGCACCACGTGGACCTCGGGATCGGCTACGAGCTGGAGGACCTTCCGGCGGAGTTCACGGAGCGGGAGATCGACTTCCTCGCGCAGCGTTTCGCGGGGCACCCGGAGGTGCCCGGGACCAGGCTGCGGACCGGTGGCGGCGCGACCTGGAGCACCGGCGGCGAAGCGGCGGGCGGGCCGGTCCGCGTCGAGGGGCCGGCCGCCGAGCTGCTGGGCTGGCTCGCCGGCCGCCGCGACGGCTCCGGGCTGAGCGTGGCGGGCGGCGGCCTGCCGGCGCTCCCGCCGCTGTAGCACGTCCGCGCCCCCGCGGCGCCGCCCCGCTATAGGCTGACCGCCATGACGTACAGCGGAGAGGTCACGGTCGGCGGACCGGCGGACGTGCACGAGCTGAAGGACCTGATGATCACGAAGGTCGCGGTCGGCCCGTTCCAGAACAACGCCTACCTGCTGCGCTGCCGGGCCACCGACGAGCAGCTCCTGATCGACGCCGCGGCCGAGGCGCGGACGCTCCTCACCCTGATCGGTGACGACGGCATCGCGTCCGTCGTCACCACGCACCAGCACGGCGACCACTGGCAGGCGCTCGCCGAGGTGGTCTCGGCCACGGGTGCCCGCACGTACGCCGGCCGGGAGGACGCCCCCGGCATCCCGGTGCCCACCGACGTCCTGGTGGACGACGGCGACGTCATCACGGTGGGGCAGGTGCGCCTCACCGCCCGCCACCTCGTCGGGCACACCCCGGGCTCCATCGCGCTGGTCTACGACGACCCGCACGGGCATCCGCACGTCTTCACCGGGGACTGCCTCTTCCCGGGCGGGGTCGGCAACACCCGCAAGGACCCGGAGGCGTTCGCGAGCCTGATCCACGACGTCGAGACGAAGATCTTCGGCGTGCTGCCGGACGAGACCTGGGTGTACCCGGGGCACGGCAACGACACCTCGCTGGGCGCCGAGCGGCCGCACCTTCCGGAGTGGCACGCGCGCGGGTGGTGACGCCGAGCGCACCCGTCGCCCGCAGGGCGCGCCGGTCCGGGAGGCAGGGGACACGGCCCCGGGCCTCCGGCGTGTGCCGCTCGTGCGGGCTCGTGCGCCGTGCGTTTTTCCCGTCGCGCCCTGATGCGTGAACCCCCTCGTACGCGCCGGGCGCTCCCACCTGCGGCGGCCTGGGCGGGACGCCGCAGGCGGGCGTCGTTCACACGACGGCAACACCCGTTCCCACCATGCGGACAATCACCGCGGTGACCTGGACACCCGCGGGGTTCGCTGCCAATCTCCCGCCATGCGTCCTGCCCTTCGCGCCCCGCGCCGCGCGGTAACCGCCGCGACCGTAGCCCTGCTCGCCACCGCCGTCGGCTGTGCTCCGCAGCCCGAGGACAAGGTGTCGGCCGCCGCCTCCGGGCCGGCCGCGAAGAGCTGTGCCGGAGGCGGGCCGGCCACCAAGACGCCCGGCAGGCTGACGATCGCGACGGACGAACCGGCGTACGAGCCGTGGTTCAGGGACGGCAGGCCCGCGAACGGCAAGGGCTTCGAGTCGGCGGTCGCCTACGCCGTGGCGAAGCGGCTGGGGTACGGCAAGGACGCGGTGGTCTGGCAGAGCGTGCCCTTCAACAAGGCGTTCGCGCCGGGTGCGAAGACCTTCGACTTCGACATCAACCAGGTGTCGATCAGCGCCGAGCGCAGGAAGGCCGTGGACTTCTCGTCCGGCTACTACGACGTGCGCCAGGCCGTCATCGCGCTGAAGGGCGGCAAGGCCGCCGGGGCGAGGAGCATCGCGGACCTGAGGGGCCTCAGGCTGGGCGCTCAGGTGGGCACCACGAGCCTCGACTACATCACCGGCGTGGTGAAGCCCGGGCGGCAGGCCGCCGTGTACGCCAAGAACGACCAGGCCAAGTCGGCGCTGAGGAACGGTCAGGTCGACGCCGTGGTCACCGATCTGCCGACCGCCTTCTACATCACCGCCACCGAGGTGACGGACGCGGAGATCGTCGGCCAGTTCGAGAACCGGGGCGGCTCGCCCGAGCAGTTCGGGCTCGTGCTCGACAAGGGCAGCGCGCTCACGCCGTGCGTGTCCGGCGCCGTCGACGCCCTGCGCGAGGACGGCACCCTGGCCGGGATCGAGAAGCGGTGGCTCTCCGACGCGGTCGACGCCCCGGTGCTCAAGTGACGGTCGTCGGGGGCGGGTCCGGCCGGGACGGGGCGGACGGCAGGGGGGAGACGAAGACGGCCGGCGGCGCCGCGGGCGCCGACGACGGCTACGTGCCCTCCGCACGGCGGCTGGAGCGGGAGCGCCACAAGCGGATCCGTGCCCGCCGCGCCACCGCCGTCGCGGCGCTCTCGACGCTCGTCACGGCCGCCGTGCTGTATCTGGTCGTCGTCGGCGCGCCGGGCTGGCCGCGCACCGAGCAGACGTTCCTCAGCGCGCGCTACGCGCGCGAGGCGTTGCCGAAGGTCCTCCAGGGGCTGTGGCTGAACGTCCGCCTCCTGTGCGTCTGCGGCCCCGCCGTCCTGGTCCTGGGCATGCTGGTCGCCGTCGCACGGACGCTGCGCGGCCCGGTGTTCTTCCCGCTGCGGGTGCTGGCCGCGGCGTACACCGACTTCTTCCGCGGCCTGCCGCTGATCATCAACCTGATGATCGTGGTCCTGGGCGTGCCCGCACTGCGGCTGCAGGGCGTGACCGTCGACCCGGTACTGCTGGGCGGCACCGCGCTGACACTGACGTACGCGGCCTACGTGGCCGAGGTGTTCCGGGCCGGCATCGAGTCCGTCCACCCCTCGCAGCGCGCCGCGGCCCGCTCCCTGGGGCTGACCAACCGCCAGACCCTGCGCCACGTCGTGCTGCCCCAGGCGGTGCGCCGCCAGGTGCCGCCGCTGCTCAACGACCTGATGTCGCTGCAGAAGGACACCGGTCTGGTGTCGATCGGCGGCGCGGTGGACGCCGTGCGGGCGGCCGACATCATCGTGGGCCGGAGCCTCAACTACACGCCGTACATCGTCGCGGGGCTGGTGTTCGTGGCGCTGACCATCCCGATGACCCGTTTCACGGACTGGGTGACGGCCCGGATGGACCGGCAGCGGGCCCAGGGAGGACCGGCATGAGTACGACACCCCGGGGCGGCGGCCCCGTGCTGCGGATGGAATCCGTCCGCAAGACCTTCGCGGGCTCGGTCGTGCTGCGGGACGTCGACCTGGAGGTCGCCCCGCACACGGTGACGGCGCTGATCGGCGCCTCGGGGTCGGGCAAGTCCACGCTGCTGCGGTGCGCCGGCCTCCTGGAGGAGGTCGACGACGGCGCGATCTGGCTGGACGGCGAGGAGATCACCGGTCCGCGCGCCGACCAGGACGCGGTGCGGCGCCGGATCGGCGTGGTCTTCCAGGCGTACAACCTCTTCCCGCACATGACCGTGCTGGACAACGTCACGCTCGCTCCGCGCCGGGTGCACGGCGTCCCCCGCGCCCGGGCCGAGGAGCGGGCCAGGGAGCTGCTGGAGCGCCTCGGGCTGGGTGGAAGGGCGAACGCCTACCCGGACCGGCTGAGCGGCGGCCAGCAGCAGCGCGTGGCCATCGTGCGCGCCCTCGCCGTGCGGCCCCGGCTGCTGCTGCTCGACGAGATCACCGCCGCACTCGACCCCGAGCTCGTCGGCGAGGTGCTGGACGTGGTCCGTGGTCTGAAGGCCGAGGGCATGACCATGGTGCTGGCGACGCACGAGATGGGCTTCGCCCGGGACGTCGCCGACCAGGTGTGCTTCCTGGACGGAGGGGTCGTGGGGGAGCGGGGCACGGCGGACCAGGTCTTCGGCGACCCGCAGCAGGAGCGGACGCGGCGCTTCCTGCGGCGGATCGTGGAGGCCGGCCGCCTGTAGGCGCCGCGGGGCTACGCGTCGGCCCGCGCCGCCCCCGCCAGGGCGGCGACCCGCTCGACGCCGAACACGTAGCCCTGCGCCCCGCAGCCCGCGATGACGCCGTCGGCGCGCAGCGAGACGTACGAGTGGTGCCGGAACGACTCGCGCTGGTGGACGTTGGAGAGGTGGACCTCCACCACGGGCATGCCGTCGCAGGTGTTGAGCGCGTCCAGGATCGCCACCGAGGTGTGGGTGTAGGCGGCGGGGTTGATGACGATCCCGCAGTGCCCGAGCCGTGCCTCGTGGATCCAGTCGACCAGCTCGCCCTCGTGGTTGGACTGCCGGAAGTCCACCGTGCCGCCGTGCGCGGCCGCCGCCTTGGCGCACATGGCCTCGATGTCGGCGAGGGTGTCCTTGCCGTAGATCTCGGGCTGGCGCCGGCCGAGGAGGTTCAGGTTGGGCCCGTTGAGGATCATGATCGGGGCGTTGGCCAGGGTGCGGGGCACGGTTCCTCCGGTCCGTTCGGGGCGGTGCGTCTGCGACCGCTGCTCGGACCCGGTCTATCACGGTCCCGGCGCGGACGGTCCCGCCACCGGCTGGCCCTGCCGGGCACGGTCGGCGGCCTCCCGGCGGGCGGGGCCGGTGACGGGCCGGACGGGCGCGCTACGGATTGACCGCCAGTTCCAGGTAGGCCGCGAACAGGACGAGGTGGACACCGCCCTGCAGGGGTGTGGCCCGGCCGGGGACCACCGTCAGGGAGCTGATCAGCACCGTCAGCGCGAACAGCAGCATGTGGGTGGGACCCAGGCCCAGGACGAGGGGTCCGGACAGCCAGACGGAGGCCAGGGCCACGGCGGGGATGGTCAGGCCGATGCTGGCCATCGCCGAGCCGAGCGCGAGGTTGAGGCTGGTCTGGACCCGGTCCCGACGGGCGGAGCGCAGCGCGGCGATCGTCTCGGGCAGCAGCACGAGCAGGGCGATGACCACACCGACGACCGCTTGGTGCAGGCCCGCCGCCTGCACACCGGACTCGATGGTGGGCGACACGCTCTTGGCGAGGCCGACCACGCCGACCAGGGCGAGGCCGAGCAGGACGAGGCCGGTCCGGGCGGCGCGCGCCGTCGGGGGGCGGGCGTGGTCGTCCACGGTGACGACCGCGCCCTGCCGGGTGACCGGGAGGAAGTAGTCGCGGTGCCGGACGGTCTGGGTGGCCACGAACAGGCCGTAGAGGATCAGTGAGGACAGCGCGGCGAAGGTCAGCTGCACGGTGGAGAACTCGGGGCCGGGCTTGCTCGTGGTGAAGGTGGGCAGCACCAGGCTGAGCGTGGCGAGGGTCGCGACGGTGGCCAGGGCGGCCCCGGTGCCCTCCGGGTTGAACACCGCGGTCCCGTGCCGCAGGGAGGCCACGAGGAGGCAGAGGCCGACGACTCCGTTGCAGGTGATCATCACGGCGGCGAAGACGGTGTCCCGGGCCAGGGTGGAGCTCTTGTCGCCGCCGTCGGCCATGAGAGTGACGATCAGGGCCACTTCGATGATCGTGACGGCGACGGCGAGCACCAGGGAGCCGAAGGGTTCGCCCACGCGGTGGGCGACCACCTCCGCGTGGTGGACCGCTGCGAGGACGGATCCCGCGAGAACCAGGGTGACCAGGACGACCAGCACGCCCGACAGATCACGGCCCCAGGTGAGGACGAGCAGGACCACCGCGAGCACCGGGACGAGGAGCGTCCACCGCGCGGCGAACACCCCGAGCCGAGTGATCATGCAGCGATGGTGACAGATGCGCACGGGCTCCGCATTCCGTCCGCCGCCTTTCCCGGCTCCCGTCCGGCCTTTCACCTCACCGCGCGGGGGCGTCCGCCGGTCCGGCCGCGCCCCCGCGGATTCGTGGTTCCGCGTTCGGTGCGGTCAGGCGTCTACGCGGTCCTTCGCGGCGCCGTCACCGCTACGCTCCGTCTCGCCCTCGGCCTGCTCCGCCTGCTTCCGGGTGGCGACGAGACTGGTGACGGTGGTGACGACCAGGACCGCGCAGATGACGCCGAGCGAGACCGGGATGCTGATCTCGGGGACGTGGACGCCTGCCTCGTGCAGCGCGTGCAGCACCAGCTTGACGCCGATGAAGCCGAGGATGACCGACAGACCGTAGGAGAGGTGGACCAGCTTCTTCAGCAGGCCGCCTATGAGGAAGTACAGCTGCCGCAGCCCCATCAGGGCGAAGGCGTTCGCGGTGAAGACGATGTACGGGTCCTGGGTGAGGCCGAAGATCGCCGGAATGGAGTCCAGCGCGAACAGCACGTCCGTGGTGCCGATGGCGAGCATCACGACCAGCATCGGGGTCATGACCCGCTTGCCGTTCTGCTGGATCCACAGCTTGGTGCCGTGGTAGCGGTCGGCCACGCCGAACTTCCGCTCGGCGGCCTTCAGCAGCCTGTTCTCCTCGTACTCCTCGTCCTCCTCCTCGGCGCGCGCCTCCTGGATGAGCTTCCAGGCGGTCCAGATCAGGAAGGCGCCGAAGAGGAAGAACACCCACGAGAAACTGGTGATGATGGCGGCGCCCGCGGCGATGAAGACGGCGCGCAGGACCAGGGCCATGAGGACGCCGACGAGCAGGACCCGCTGCTGGTACTGCGTGGGCACGGCGAACTTCGCCATGATCAGGACGAAGACGAAGAGGTTGTCGACGCTCAGGGACTTCTCGGTGATGAAGCCCGCGAAGAACTCCCCGGCGGGCCGGCCGCCGCCGAAGAGCAGCAGCCCGAGGCCGAAGAGACCGGCCAGGGCGATCCAGACGCCGGTCCAGATCCCGGCTTCCTTGACCGACACGTCATGGGGCTTGCGCCCGATGAGGAAGTCGACCGCGATCAGGGCGGCAAGGCCCGCGATGGTCAGGACCCACAGGGTCGGTGAAACGTTCACTGCACCTCCGGCATTGCGTAACGGCGAACACATCAGCGCTGTCGCTGCCGGAGGTCTCCTCCACCCGCTTCGGGCCGGCGCCCCGGGATCCGCGTGGATCCGTACTGACGGGTGCGCCGCACTCAGGGAGTACTCCCCTCCGTAGGTGAAACAGTACCCGAATCACCAAGAAAAGGTAAAGTGATCGGCGAGGAAACCCCAAATCACCTGCTCAGATGGACTTTACTTACCCTTGGTGCGGCCTTGGGTCACCCGAGTGAGCACATGCTGCAGGACCCCGCTGCCGGGCGGCACGAGTGAGGGCTCGTAGGTCCACGCGTGGCCGATCCACGGGTCGGCCACGTGGTCGTCGGGCACCGGTGTGAGTCGCAGGAGCGAACGCCACAGCGGGTCGGCCGAGGGGCCGCGGGCCGCGGCGTCCCCGCGGTCGGCGACCAGCAGCAGGTGGACGCCGGCGGCCGGGCCCTCGTCGGCGAGATGGCGCAGCCGGATCACGGCCCGGTCGTCGAAGCCGTGCGGGAAGTCGTTGACCACCAGCAGGTGCCCGGCGGTCCCGACGCCCACCGGCAGTGATCCGGCCGCGCCTGCGCGGACCGCCATCTGCACCAGGTCGACACGTCGGACGAGCCGTTCCAGGACGTCCGCCACCCCGGTGACACCGGTCGCGGGCGGTGCCGCCAGAGCACCGGAGCGGGTCAGCGGCAGCAGCGCCCGGGCACCGCACCCCGCCGGGTCGACGGCTTCCACGGCGAACTGCCCCGCCGGATGGACGGCGAGCAGCCGGACCACGAGTGCCACCGCCGCCTCCATGGCGAGCCGGCGCAGCTCGGCGGGGCCCGGGACGGTGCCGTCGGCTCCCGCCGCGGGCCCGCTGTCGATCCACAGACCTCGCTGCAGCGGGAGCCCGACCAGCATCGGGATGCGCAGGGACGCGCTCTCGGGAAGGTGGAGATCGCCGAGCCTGAGGGCCATCGCCGGTTCGGCCGGAACGCGGTAGCCGTGCCAGACCGGGGCGTCCCAACGGGCGTACGCCGGCGGGAGCGCGGGTTCCACCACCTGCGACTCGGCGGTGAGCTGGGCCAGGTCCCGGTCGAGGGCCTCCCGTGCCCGGCCCACCAGCTGGGTGCGGCGGGCACGGGCCGCCTCGCGTGCGGTGTCGCCCGCGGTGCCGAGGCGGCTGCGCGGGTCGGCGAGGGCCTGGCCGAGTTCCTCGTCCAGGCGGGAGTCGGCGAAGGCGACGGCGCCGCGGTAGGCCGCCGTCGTACGGGCCAGGTCCTCGAACATCCCCCAGACCTGGTTGTACAGGCGCTCCTCCATCGACCAGCCCACCGCGTCTCCCGCGACGGGGTCTCCGGGCTGCCCGCCCGGAGCGGGGGAGGCGGCGGGCGCGGGCGGTGCGGCGGGTGCGCGGCGGCCGGGACGGGTGTGGTCGGCAGACTCCCCCCGGTGCCCGCGTGCGGTGCGGACCGTGGGAGCCGGGCGGTTCCCGGTGGCCGTACGGCTGCGCCGGCCGCGGCGTCACCGCGCCCGGAAGGTCCGGGGGCGGTGCCGGCACCGCGGGGGCCGGACCGCGTGCCGCCGCCTCCTGGACGGCCGCCGCGAGTTCGCCGGCGCCGGACAGCCCCTGGTCGGCGAGGAGGGCGGTGAGGCCGTGCGCGTAGCCCTGGCCGACCGCGCGTATCCTCCAGGCGCCCTGCCGCCGGTACAGCTCCAGGGCGACGACGGCCGACTCCTCGTCCAGACCGGTGAGGGGGAAGCGGGCGATCCCGGTGCCGTCGACGCCGGTGACGTGGACCGTCGGGGCGGCGACCGCGCCGAACCGGAGCGGACCGGCCGGGTGTGCGGGCAGGGCGATCAGCACGGAGACCCGGTGGACCGCCTCGGGCAGGGCGGCCAGGTCGACGGCCAGGCGGTGATCGGTGGCGGACTGCCCGCCGACCTCGAGCCCGGGCAGTGCGGGGGCGCCGGGACGGGCCACCCACCGCGCGTCCGGCACCCTGCCGTGCTCGTCGCCGAGCGTGGCCCCCGTGAGCACCGGTACCGCGGCCGAGATCCGGATCTCCAGACGGATCCGGGACAGCGGGTGGTTCTGCCCCCGCACCAGCTCGGCCGTCATCGCCGACGCCCCCTCATGTCCGATGTCGTGCGTGCCGCACGGGCGGGCGCCGGTCCTACAGGTGCGGCTGGATCGCCGGCATGAGGTCCTGGAAGGTGCGGCCGTTGGCCGGGGCTCCCAGGGCGGTCATCGTCCAGCCGGAGCCGGACCGGTGCACCTTCGCCATGATCTGGGCGGTGTACTGGCCGCCGCCGGCCAGCGTGTAGCGGGCGAGTTCCTGGCCGTTGGTCTCGTCCACGAGACGGCAGAAGGCGTTCTCCACCTCCTGGAAGGTCTGGCCGGTGAAGGAGTTCACGGTGAAGACGATCTGGTCGACGTGGACCGGGACGCGCTGCAGGTCCACGAGGACGGCCTCGTCGTCACCGCCTTGGCCGACGCCGCCGACGAGGTTGTCACCGGTGTGGCGCACGGAGCCGTCGTCGCTCACCAGGTGACGGAAGAAGACCACGTCGACCGGCTCCTTCCCGGCGAACAGCACCGCCGAGGCGTCCAGGTCGATCTCGCGCGTGCGGGAGCCGAACAGACCGCGCCGCTTGGCCGCCCGCCAGCCGAGACCCATGCGGACCGCGGTCAGGGTGGCCCCGTCCTTCTTCTCCAGGCTGATGGCCTGACCCTTGGTCATGTTGACGGTCACGGCTGATTCCCCTCTCGGTGTTCCCCTGTTGCCGCGCACCGCGCGGCTGTCCAGAACCCTACGCAGCGGCACCGGCGGCGCCGAGGCCCGGCCCGCGCTTTGTGGCGGTGTTGCAACACTGCGCGCGGGCCGGTGCCGGCACGGCGGCGGGGGTCAGCCCAGTCCCGCCTCGCGCATCTGGCGCAGCTCCTTCTTCATCTCGGAGACCTCGTCGCGCAGCCGGGCGGCAACCTCGAAGTGGAGCTCCGCGGCGGCCGCCCGCATGCGCTCCGTCATCGCCTCGATCTGCTCGGCGAGCTCGGCCGCGGGACGGTCCGTGGGCACCGTGGCCGTGGCCCCGCCCTTGGCGGACCTGGCGGTCCCGCCGGCCTTCGCGCCCGCGGCCGCCTTCCCGCCGAGCGCCGGCACGGGTGCCTTGGCGCCCTTGCCGTCCTTCAGCTTGCGGTACCCGGAGTCGAGGAGCTGTTCGGTGTCGACCTCCTCGCGGGCGATCTGCGCGACGATGTCGTTGATCTTCTTGCGCAACGGCTGCGGGTCGATGCCGTTGGCCGTGTTGTAGGCGACCTGCTTCTCCCGGCGCCGGTTGGTCTCGTCGATGGCCTTCTCCATCGCCGGCGTGATCTTGTCGGCGTACATGTGGACCTCGCCGGAGACGTTGCGCGCCGCGCGGCCGATGGTCTGGATCAGCGAGGTCCCGGAGCGCAGGAAGCCCTCCTTGTCGGCGTCCAGGATGGCGACCAGGGACACCTCGGGCAGGTCGAGGCCCTCGCGCAGGAGGTTGATGCCCACCAGGACGTCGAACTCGCCGGAGCGCAGTTCGCGCAGCAGCTCGATCCGGCGGAGGGTGTCCACGTCGCTGTGCAGGTAGCGCACCTGGATGCCGAGTTCCAGGAAGTAGTCGGTGAGGTCCTCGGCCATCTTCTTGGTGAGCGTGGTGACGAGGACGCGCTCGTCCTTCTCGGTGCGCTTGCGGATCTCGTGCACCAGGTCGTCGATCTGGCCCTCGGTGGGCTTGACCACGACCTGGGGGTCGACCAGGCCGGTCGGGCGGATGATCTGCTCGACCACGCCGTCCGCGCGGGACAGCTCGTAGGTGCCCGGGGTCGCCGACAGGTAGACGGTCTGATCGATGCGTTCCTGGAACTCCTCCCACTTCAGGGGGCGGTTGTCCAGTGCGGAGGGCAGCCGGAAGCCGTGGTCGACCAGGGTGCGCTTGCGGGAGGCGTCACCTTCGTACATGGCGCCGATCTGCGGGACGGTCACGTGCGACTCGTCGATGACGAGCAGGAAGTCGTCCGGGAAGTAGTCCAGCAGGGTGTTGGGCGGGGAGCCGGGCAGGCGGCCGTCGAAGTGCATCGAGTAGTTCTCCACGCCGGAGCAGGTGCCGATCTGCCGGAGCATCTCGATGTCGTACGTGGTGCGCATCCGCAGGCGCTGCGCCTCCAGGAGCCTGCCCTGCTTCTCCAGCTCGGCGAGGCGCTCCCCCAGCTCCTTCTCGATGCCGTTGACGGCCCGCTCCATGCGTTCGGGGCCGGCGACGTAGTGGGAGGCGGGGAAGACGTACAGCTGCCGGTCGTCGCTGATGATCTCGCCGGTGAGCGGGTGCAGCGTGGACAGCGCCTCGATCTCGTCACCGAACATCTCGATGCGGACGGCCAGCTCCTCGTAGACCGGGAAGATCTCGATGGTGTCGCCGCGGACCCGGAAGGTGCCCCGGGTGAAGGCCAGGTCGTTGCGGGTGTACTGGATGTCGACGAAGCGGCGCAGCAGCTCGTCCCGGTCGATCTCGTCGCCGACCCGGAGGGGGACCATCCGGTCCACGTACTCCTGGGGGGTGCCGAGGCCGTAGATGCAGGAGACGGAGGCGACCACGACGACGTCACGGCGGGTGAGCAGCGAGTTCGTCGCCGAGTGGCGCAGCCGTTCGACCTCCTCGTTGATCGAGGAGTCCTTCTCGATGTAGGTGTCCGACTGGGGGACGTAGGCCTCGGGCTGGTAGTAGTCGTAGTACGAGACGAAGTACTCGACCGCGTTGTTCGGCAGCAGCTCGCGGAACTCGTTGGCCAGCTGGGCGGCCAGCGTCTTGTTCGGCGCCATGACCAGGGTGGGGCGCTGGAGTCTTTCGATCATCCACGCGGTGGTGGCGGACTTGCCGGTGCCGGTCGCGCCGAGCAGGACGACGTCCTTCTCGCCGGCCTCCACGCGCTTGGCCAGCTCGGCGATGGCCGCCGGCTGGTCACCGCTGGGCTGGTAGGGGCTGACGACCTCGAAGGGCGCCACCGTGCGTTCGATGTGGGAAACGGGCCGCATGCCATCCACCGTACGGCCCCCCACCGACAACCTGCCCCGGTCAGCGGTTCTGCGGGGTGCGGGAGCCGTGGTGCGCGGGGTGCGCGGGGTGGTGGACCGGCCGCCGGCCGGGGTGGTGCGGCGCGTGGCGGTCCGGGCGGGCGGCGAGGGCGGCGGCCGGGACGCCCGGTTTGTGCTCGATGACGGCCCGGCCCGGCCCGCCCGTGACCATGAGCGGATCGAACAGCACGACGACGCCGGCGAGGAGCAGGAAGGCCAGCGGGCCGATCAGCATCGGCGCGAGCGGCGTGGTCGTCGGGCCGCCCGCGGGGGCGCCGGGGGCGCCGTGCAGGTGGACGCTGAGCGCGGCCATGCCGGTGTAGTGCATGCCGCTGACGGCGAGCCCCATGACGAGGCTCGCCCCCACGCTCCACAGGAAGCCCCGGACGCGTCCGGCCGCCCACAGGGCGGCAGTGGCGGCGACGACGGCGATGACGACGGAGGCCGCGACGGTGAGGGTGTCGTAGGTGAACCGCCCGCCGAAGTGCATGCTCGCCATGCCGAGGTAGTGCATCGAGGCGACGCCCAGACCGGTGATCGTGCCGCCGGTGAACAGGGCGGTGCCGCTGGCGCCCCGGTAGCCGACGATGAAGACGCCCACACCCACCATGCCGATGGCGAGGCCCAGGCTCGCGTAGGTCATCGGTTCGTCGTAGCGGATGGACGTCCCGTCGATGGTGAAGCCCATCATGGCGATGAAGTGCATCGTCCAGATGCCGGAGCCGATCGCGGCCGACCCGAGGGCCAGCCAGGCGGGGCGCCGGGCATGTGTGACCAGCAGGGACCGTGTGGTGCAGCGCAGGCCGAGGGCGCCGCCGAGGCAGGCCATCAGATAGGCCACCAGCGGGGTGACCACCCCGTAGCTGATTCCGTCGACCGTGCCCTGCATGCGCGGCTGCCCTCCCGCTTTCCTGCGTTCGAAGATCCCTGCGACGTGCCCCCGTTCCGGCGCCGCGGGAGCGGCCGGGGTGCCGCAGAGACTATGACCCCACCGGAACGGTCGAACGATTATCCGGCAAAGAAGCACGCTCCTGCCGCAGATGTGGTGTACCGGTGAGCGCACCCGTGCGCCTCCCTTCCCCCTGTGGCCGTCCCGCACCCGCGTGGCGTTCACCCTCTGCTGTCAAGCTGGTGCCGTCGGTATTCGCTCGACGCGAGGAGTACGCATGCACGCGCGCGCAGGCGCCACCGCGGCCGCCGCCGTCCTGGGAGCGGCCGCCCTGCTGAGCCCGGTGCCCGACGCCCGGGCGGGCGAGGTCGGCGCCCCCACGGTGATCGCCCACCGGGGGGCCTCGTCCCACGCCCCCGAGAACACCCTGGCCTCCATCGACAAGGCGGCGGAGCTGGGCTTCTCCTGGGTCGAGAACGACGTCCAGCGCACCAGGGACGGTGAACTGGTCGTCATCCACGACGACAGCCTGGAACGCACCACGAACGCGGAGGAGGTCTTCCCCGGGCGGGCGCCGTGGAAGGTGAAGGACTTCACCGCCGCCGAGATCGCCCGGCTGGACGCGGGCAGCTGGTTCTCCCCCGCGTACGCGGGCACGCGTGTGCCGACCCTGACGGAGTACCTGCGCCGGGTCGAGCACAACCACGAGAAGCTCCTCCTGGAGATCAAGAACCCGGAGCTGTACCCCGGTGTCGAGCAGCAGACCCTCAAGCTCCTCGGCAACGAGGGCTGGCTGGACCGGGACCACCTGGAGCGGCTGGTCGTGCAGAGCTTCAGCGCGGACAGCGTGCGGACCGTCCACGAACTGAAACCGGCCGTCACCACCGCCTACCTCGGCCGGCCGGCCGTGACCGAGCTCCCCCGGTACGCGGTCTTCGCCGACCTGGTCAATCCCTCGTACGCATCGGTGTCCGCCGCCTACGTCTCCGCCGTGCACGGCTTCGAGGGGCCGCACGGCAAGGCGCTCGGGGTGTTCGCCTGGACGGTGGACGACGCGGCGTCCGCCCGGCGGGTCGCGGGCTACGGCGTCGACGGGATCATCACCAACGAACCCGAGGTGGTGCGGGCGGCCCTGGGCGCGGACTGAGCCGGGGCGGCGGGCGTTGTCGGTGGCGGGCCGTACCGTGGGCGCATGGACAGCCCTGAGCAGGACGAGCGGCGGGTCGGGTGGACGGTCGTGGGCACCGGCATCGGCCCGCTGATGCTGGCGGCCACCCGTGACGGCCTGGTCAACATCGTCTTCCACGCCACGGACGCGGTGCGGGACCGGGCGCTGGAGCGGCTGGCGGCCCGGCTGGGCACCGAGCCCGTCGAGGACCCGGGCGCACCCGTGCTGGCCGAGGCGGTACGGCAGGTCGAGGCGTACCTGGCGGGCCTGCGCCACGACTTCGACCTGCCGCTGGACTGGTCGCTGATCTCGGGCTTCAACCGGCGGGTGCTGCGCGAGCTGGCCGCCGGCGTGCCGTACGGCACGGTGGTGGGGTACGGCGACCTGGCCGACCGGGTCGGGCAGCCGGGCGGGGCGCAGGCGGTGGGTGCCGCGATGGGTGCCAACCCGCTGCCGGTCGTCGTGCCGTGCCACCGGGTGGTGGAGCGCGACGGCCGCATCGGCGGTTTCGGCGGCGGTCTGGAGACCAAGCGGAAGCTGCTCGCCCTGGAGGGCGTGCTGCCCGAGCCGCTGTTCTGACGGCTCCGGCCGTCCGGGGCCGGTTACGCGTAGTGCCGGGCCTCCACGACGTTGCCGTCCGGGTCCCGGAAGTAGAAGCTGCGCAGGGCGTTCCCGCGGGCGCCGTAGGAGTCGTGCCCGATGCCGGTCATGGGGACGCCGTGTGCGTCGAGGCGGGCGCGCAGGGCGTCGAAGCCCTCGGACGGAAGTGCCAGGCAGACGTGGTTGACGGGGTGGCCCGCGCTGCCGGCGGAGCCGGGAAGCACGGTCATGCGGTCGGCGAGGGCGCGCGGGGCCAGGTCCAGGATGGTCTCCTCGTTGACGCGCACGGAGGGGAACGACACCTCTCCCCCGGTGAACTCGGCGACCCTGAGGGGCTCCAGGCCGACGGCGTCCTCGTAGAAGCCGGCCGCGGCGACGGGGTCGGACACCCACAGGACGACGTGGTCGAGGCGCGTGGTGTTGTTCGTCATGCGGTCCAGGCTGATGGCGTGCCCCGGGGGCCGCAAGCGTTTGGCCCGGCGTTCCGCCCGCCAGGGATGAGGAAGGAGCGGCGGACGGGAGGCGGGCACGTGGTGCTGGTGGTGTCGGAAGAGGTCCGGGAAGCGATCGGCGCGCGGCGGCCGGTGGTCGCCCTGGAGTCCACGATCATCGCGCACGGGCTGCCCCGTCCGCGCAATCTGCGGGTGGCGCTGGAACTGGAGGACGCGGTGCGGCGGGAGGGCGCCGTGCCCGCGACCGTCGCCGTGCTCGACGGCCGCCCCCGCGTCGGCCTGGACGAGGACCAGTTGGAGCGGATCGCCGGTGGGGACGGCATCCGCAAGCTGGGCCACCGCGACCTTCCGCCGGCCGTGGCCGTGGGGGCGAGCGGGGCGACCACGGTGTCGGCGACGGCACAGCTGGCGGCACTGGCCGGCGTCCGGGTGTTCGCCACGGGCGGACTGGGCGGCGTGCACCGGGAGTGGACGCTCACGCAGGACGAGTCCGCCGACCTGGGGTTGCTGGCACGGACCCGGATCACCGTGGTGTGCGCGGGCGTGAAGTCGATCCTGGACGTGCCGGCGACCCTGCAG
Organism: Streptomyces sp. TG1A-8; assembly: GCF_030499535.1. Classification (NCBI taxonomy): domain Bacteria; kingdom Bacillati; phylum Actinomycetota; class Actinomycetes; order Kitasatosporales; family Streptomycetaceae; genus Streptomyces; species Streptomyces sp. TG1A-8. The sequence continues at coordinate 5,335,178 of NZ_JASTLB010000001.1, read as the reverse complement.
CGCCTGGAGACGCTGGGTGTGACCGTCGCCGGGTACCGGACCGACCGGTTCCCCGGCTTCTACCTGTCCGACTCCGGCCATCCCGTCGACTGGACGCTGCGCACTCCGGAGCAGGTGGCCGAGGTCATGCGGGCACAGGACGGGCTCGGCGGGCGGGAGTCGGCGCTGATCGTCGCCAACCCCGTCCCGGAGGAGCAGCAACTCGATCCCGCGCTGCACGCGCGCGTGCTCGCCGACGCGCTGCGCGCCTGCGCGGAGGAGGGGATCACCGGCCAGGCGGTCACGCCGTTCCTCCTCGACCACCTGGTCCGGCACACGGACGGCGCCTCGCTCCGCGCCAACCTGGCGGCGGTGCGCGGCAACGTCCGGCTGGCGGCCCGGATCGCCACGGCGTGGGCCCGGAGGTGACGGCGGGCCGGCGGAACGGGGCACTGCTGGTGGTGGGGGACGTCGTCACCGACGTCGTGGTCCGGCACCGGGGTCCGCTCGCCACGGGCACCGACACGGCCGCCGTGATCCGTACGCTGCCCGGCGGTGCGGGCGCCAACGTGGCCTGCTGGGCCGCCCACGCGGGCTGCGCGGACGTACGGCTGCTGGGCCGGGTGGGCGCGGACGCCGCGCGGTGGCACGAGAGGGAGCTGCTGGCGGCCGGGGTGCGGCCCCGGCTGGTGGTCGATGCGGAGGCGACGACCGGCACGGTGATCTGCCTGGTCGACGCGGGGGCGTCGGCCGAGCGCACCTTCCTCACCGACAGCGGGGCGTCCCTGCGACTCGAACCCGCCGACTGGTCGGACACGTTGCTCGACGGAGTGGCCCGGCTGCACCTGTCGGGCTACCTGCTGTTCGCCGAGCCGAGCCGGGCGCTGGCGGAGGTGGCGCTCGCGGCGGCACGCGCGCGGGGGGTGCCGGTCAGCCTGGATCCGGCGTCGGCGGGCTTCCTCGCGCGGCTGGGGGTGGACCGCTTCCTGGCGTTCGCGGGCGGCCTGGACGTGCTCCTGCCCAGCCGGGACGAGGCGTGTCTGCTGACCGGACTGCCGGACTGGGCGGACGCGGCGGCCGGGCTGAGCCGGCTCGTCCCGCTGGTGGTGGCCAGGTCGGGTGCGCAGGGTGCCCTGGTGGCCCGCTGCGGCACCGTGCTCGCCCGCGTACCCGCCGTGCCGGCGTCCCCGCAGGACACCACGGGCGCCGGGGACGCCTTCACCGGCGCGTTCCTCGCCGCGCTGGGCGCGGGCGCGGATCCGCGGGAGGCGGCGGCGCGGGGGTGCGAAGCGGGCGCGCGGGCGGTGGAGCGCGTGGGGGGCCGTCCACCGCGTCCGGGCGGGGCGGCCGGGCCCCGGGGCGGCGGGGCGTTCAGGCACGGGTGACCGGGCCCCCGGGGGCCCCCGCCCGGAGTACCGGTTCCCGGCCCTTGCGTCCCCAGGCCGAGACCAGTGGGGCGGTGACCAGGTCCATGCCGCCTGCCTCGACGTTGGCGAGGTGGCGGTCGACGTCCTCGTCGGTGGCCAGGCCCGCGGTGACGAGCCGGCCGCGGATCTGACGGACGGTCGCGGCCTCCAGGGCCGTGCAGGCCGGCGAGGCGACGGGGAAGTAGGCGTCGGCCCCCACCTCGTGCAGTCCGGCCTCGCGGAGCAGGCGGGGCAGCTTGCGGCCGTAGGCCAGATCGGCACCGCGTTCCGCGAGGAGCTCGCGGAAGCCCTGCCGCAGCCGATTGGCGAGCCGCTGCTCCGGGCCGTGCTCATCGGGGCAGATCAGTGGCTGGAGGGCCGGGTCGGCGTCCTCGACCAGCAGTCGTCCGCCGGGCCGCAGCGCCTTGACCATGGACCGCAACGCCCTTTCCCGGTCCGGGACGTGGACGAGGACCAGCCGGGCGTGGACCAGGTCGAAGTCCTCCCCGGGCGGCTCCTCGGCCCCCACGTCGTGGACGCGCACCTCGACCGGCGGACGGGCCGCGGCGGCGAGCCGCGAGGTGTCGATGTCGGTGGCGACGACCCTCCCGGTCGGGCCGACCCTCCCGGCGAGCCAGGACACCACGGAAGTGCCGCCCGCCCCGACCTCCCAGCAGCGCCGTCCGGGTCCCGCTCCCAGTCCCTCCAGGTGCCGGAACGTCGTGGGGTCGAAGAGGGCGGCGAGGGCGTCGAAGCGCCGTCCCGCCTCGTTCTGCCGGTTGTTCAGGAGGTACCCGTCGTCCTGTGTCATACGGCGATCATCCCGGTCGCCCGGGGCGTCCGTGGCGGACGGGGCGTCGTCCACAGGCGGAAACGAAGCGGAATGCGCTGTTCCCACAGGCTCGTCCGCGCCTCGCGCCGGGCTGGCACACTTGCGGAGCAGGGCGCGGGAGCGTCACGGGAGGGGATCCACGCAAGGAGATCCGGATGTCCATGGCAGAAAACCTGCGGAAGGTCACGGGGCTGGGCAGGGTCGGTGGCCTGCGCAAGGTGGCACGGCTGGCCAGGCGCCGGCGTGTCGACCTGAGCCATCCCGCCCGCTCCCCGCTGGGTTCGTCCGTGGTGAACTGGGTGATGTACCAGGGCGGTGTCCGCGTACCGGAGTGCACCGACCTGGCGGAGGCCGTGAAGAAGGTGCGCGGGAGCGACGAGGGTTTCGTCTGGCTGGGGCTGCACGAGCCGACGGTGCGTGAGTTCGCCGGCGTCGCCGGGTTGTTCGACCTGCACCCGCTGGCGGTGGAGGACGCGGTCGAGGCACATCAGCGACCCAAGCTGGAGCGGTACGGGGAGACGCTGTTCGCCGTGTTCAAGACGGTCTGCTACGTGGAGCACGAGCAACTGACGGCGACGAGCGAGGTGGTGGACACCGGCGAGATCATGGTCTTCGCCGGCGAGGACTTCGTCGTCACGGTGCGGCACGGCCGGCACGGCTCGCTGGGCCCGCTGCGCGAGGAATTGGAGGCGCAGCCGGAGCAGCTCGCCAAGGGGCCGGCGGCGGTGCTGCACGCGATCGCCAACCACGTCGTGGACGACTACCTGAGCGTCACGGACGCGGTGCAGGCCGACATCGACCAGGTCGAGACCGACGTCTTCTCGGAGAACGGCGCACGGACCGACCCGGGGCGCATCTACCAGCTCAAGCGCGAACTCCTCGAATTGAAGCGGGCCGTGGTGCCCCTCGGCCGCCCGGTGGAGGACCTGGCCACCCGCCCGATACGGGTGGTCGGACCGGAGATACAGGCCTACTTCAGGGACGTGTCCGACCACCTGATGCGGGCCAGGGACCAGATAGCCGCGTTCGACGACCTGCTCAACTCCATCCTGCAGGCGCACCTCGCGCAGGTGACGGTCGCGCAGAACGAGGACATGCGGAGGATCACGGCCTGGGCCGCGGTGATCGCCGTGCCGACGATGGTGTGCGGGGTGTACGGCATGAACTTCGACCACATGCCCGAGCTGCACTGGCGCTTCGGCTACCCCCTCGTCATGTCGGTGATGGCGGCGGGCTGCCTCGCCTTGTACCGGGGCTTCCGGCGCAACGGCTGGCTCTGACCGGCCCGGAGCCCGGCCGGTTCGCCGGGGCGTGCCGTCAGCCGTTCCAGGCGGGGTGCCGCGGGTCGTCGGCGCGGACGAGGACGTCGGCCGTGGCGGCCGGGTCGGTCTCCGCCTCGTAGCGCTCGAACGCGGGGAGCGTCCAGTGGTCGGCCTCGGGTGTGCGGCGGCGCAGGGCGCCCGGAGACAGCAGGAGGTGCACGGTCAGGTCGAAGGGGAACCAGTGCCGCAGCAGGAGGGGGCCGTGGAGCAGGAGGATCCCGCCGGGCGGGAGGGGGACGTAGGGACTGCGCGTGGCGCGGTCGGTGGCCGGGTCCCACAGGTCGGGCAGGACGCGGCCGTCGCCTCCGGGCTCCAGCGGGCCGAAGACCTCGCGCCACAGGGCGCCCGTGTCGAACCATCCGCCGTAGTAGGCCTCCACGTCCCGGCGTCCGTGCTCCAGGCGGAGCGAGGCGGGGCGCAGGAAGCCTTCGGCTCCGACGACGAGCGAAGGCCTGCCGCGCACACGCAGCGCCTGTGCGACACGCTCGGCGAGGTCGTCCGGGCGGGCGGCCGGCGCCCCGTCGAAGCCGACGCGCGGCCAGGCACTTCCGTCGGCCGGCTCCAGCGCGAGCAGCCGCTCGGCGAGCAGGTCGGCGAGCCGGTCCCAGGTGATCGCTTCGAGTCGCACGGAGCCCATGATGCAGGGTCGCGCCGGCGTGCGGGGGCAGAGGGGCGGGGCAGGGCGGTGGACCGTCGGCCGCGTTCGCCCGCGGCACCCGTCCGCCACCCTGCGCCGGTGTCCGCGCGGACGTATCGTGGCGGGAAGAGTGCCGCGAGAGCGCCGGACGGATGCCGGCCGGTACCGCCCGGCCCGTCGTGCTCCCCGTGCCTTCCGGGGTGAGCAGGCGAGGAAGACGACCATGGCCGATCCCAAGGGGTTCATGACCACGCCGCGCGAGGAGTGGCCGCGGCGGCCCGTCGAGGAGCGGGCCCGGGACTGGGACGAGGTCTGCGTCCCGGGTGCGCTGCTGCCGATCGTCAGCAGGCAGGCGGACCGCTGCATGGACTGCGGTGTCCCGTTCTGCCACGAGGCCTGCCCGCTGGGCAATCTGATCCCCGAGTGGAACGACCTGGTCTCCCGCGAGGACTGGCGGACGGCGAGCGACCGGCTGCACGCGACGAACAACTTCCCGGAGTTCACCGGGCGGTTGTGTCCGGCGCCCTGCGAGGCGGGGTGCGTGCTCGCGATCAACCAGCCGGCCGTGACCATCAAGAACGTCGAGTGTGCGATCGCCGACCGGGCCTGGGAGGAGGGCTTCACCCCGCCGCGCCCGCCCGAGCGGCTGTCCGGGAGGACCGTCGCCGTGATCGGTTCGGGACCGGCCGGGCTCGCCGCGGCGCAGCAGCTGACCCGGGCCGGGCACACCGTGGTCGTCTTCGAGAAGGACGACCGGATCGGCGGGCTGATGCGGTACGGCATCCCCGAGTTCAAGATGGAGAAGCGGCATCTGGAGCGGCGGATCGAGCAGATGCGGGCGGAGGGGACCGGGTTCCGCACCTCGACGGCGGTCGGGCGGGACGTGCCGGCCGCCACACTGCGGGCGCGTTACGACGCCGTGGTGCTGGCCACGGGCGCGACGGCGTGGCGGGACCTCGCGGTGCCGGGCCGGGAGCTGGGCGGGGTGCACCAGGCGATGGAGTACCTGCCGCTGTCCAACCGGGTGCGGGAGGGGGATCTGGAGGTCTCGCCGCTGTCGGCGGCCGGCAGGCACGTGGTGATCGTGGGCGGCGGGGACACCGGGGCCGACTGTCTGGGGACCGCGGTGCGCCAGGGCGCCGCGTCGGTGACCCAGCTGGACATCTACGCGCAGCCGGGCGCCGAGCGGGACGAGGAGGCCGAGCCGTGGCCGACGTACCCGAGGGTCTACCGGCTGTCGGCCGCGCACGAGGAGGCGCGGGACCTGCGGACGGCACCGGCGGCGAACGCGGACGCACGGCTGTTCGCGGCGTCCACGCTCCGCTTCACCGGAGACGGCGACGGGCGGGTGCGGGCGCTGCACCTGGTCGAGGTCGACCCGCGGCGGCGGCCCCTTCCGGGGACCGAGCGGACGCTGCCCGCCGACCTGGTGCTGCTCGCGCTCGGCTTCTCCGGGCCCGACCGGAGGGACGGGCTGGTCGAGCAGCTGGGTCTGGCCGTGGGGGCGCGGGGCACGATCGCCCGGGACGGCGGCTTCGCGACCAGCGTTCCCGGCGTGTTCGCCGCCGGGGACGCGGCGCGCGGACAGTCGCTCGTCGTGTGGGCGATCGCGGAGGGACGTTCGGTGGCGGCGGCCGTCGACCGCCATCTGACGGGCGACTCCCGGCTGCCGGCGCCGGTCTCGCCGTTCGACCGGCCGATGGCCGTGTGAGAGCCCGGTGACCGGGTGAGGGGCCCGATGGCAGGACGAGGGGCCCGGTGGCCGGATGAGGGGCCCGGTGCACGGGTGGGGCACCGCGGGTCGTGGGGGCCACGAGTTCCTGCGCGGGTGACGCGGTCCGCGGCGTGCAGGGCCGTCGAGGCACGCCCGCCCCGGCGTGGCGGGCGCCCCGCGGGCCACCGCGTCGTGCGGGGCCCGCACGACGCGGGCTACGGCTTGCGGGCTACGGCTTGCGGGCCACCGCACCGTAGCCGGGGATCACCCCCTCGTCCTGTCCGGCGACCGGCTCGCCCAGTTCGGGGTGCCACTTGTGGACGATCTCGACGCCGGGCTCCACCAGGTCGAGGCCGTCGAAGAAGCGGGCGAACTCCGCACGGGAGCGCAGGGCCAGCGTGACGCCGGCCGCCCTGAGCTTCTCGGTGGCGACCGCCGACTTCTCGGGGCTGAAGTCGGCCGTGGCGTGGGTCGTCATCAGGTAGCTGCCGGAGGGCAGTTCGGACAGCAGCCGGCCGACCAGGTCGTGCGCGCCGTCGTCGTCGGAGATGAAGTGCAGCAGGGCGACGAGGGAGAGCGCGACCGGGCGGTCCAGGTCGAGGACCTGCTTGGCGCCCGCGAGGATCGTCGCCGGATCGCGCACGTCGGCCTGCAGGTACTCGGTCGCGCCCTCGGGTGTGCTGCGCAGCAGGGCAGCGGCGTGGGCCAGCACGATCGGGTCGTTGTCGCAGTAGACGACGCGGGAGTCGGGGGCGACCTGCTGGGCGATCTGGTGCAGGTTGGGCTCGGTGGGGATGCCGGTGCCGATGTCCAGGAACTGTCGTACGCCCTGCTGGGCGAGCCAGCGCGTGGCGCGCTGCATGAAGGCGCGGTTGACCCGGGCCATGACCGGCACCCTGGGCTCGAGGGCGAGCATCTGCCGCCCCATCTCCTCGTCGACGGGGTAGTTGTCCTTGCCGCCGAGGTACCAGTCGTACATGCGCGCGGGATGCGGCCTGCTGGTGTCGATCCCGGCGGCCGCCGGGTCCTGCCCTGTCATGCGGCGCTCCGTAGGCATCTGGCGTGGTGAGTCATCAACTTAATTGCAACACAAGGAAGTTGAGGGAAAAGAACAATCACGGTCAGGTTCAGGAGAGGAGGAAGTCGGCCTCCCCCGCCTTGGCGCCCTGGATGAAGGCGGTCATCTCGTCGGTGGTGTAGATCAGCGCCGGTCCGTCGGGATCGGTGGACTGGCGCACGGCTATGCGGCCGTCGGCGAGTTTCATCGCCTCCAGGCAGTTCCCGCCGTTGCCGCCGCTCCAGGGTTTGTGCCACCCCTCGCTGCCCAGCTCCCGCGCGGGCATGCCGTTGTAGACGCGACCGCGGGGTTTGATGCGATCCATTCACAGCTCCTTGCGGAGATCCCGCAGGATCTCCTTCGTGCGTTGTGCCGTGGCGGCCTGCGCCGCCATGCGGTCCATGACCTCCAGGTGGGCCGCCACCTCGGAGCGTGCGTCGAGGTAGACGGCACCGGTCAGGTACTCGCTGTAGACCATGTCCGGCAGCTCCGGCATGGCGAACCTGAACAGCACGAAGGGCCCGTACGTGCCCGGGTGCGGCCCGTTGGCGAACGGGGCGACCTGGAGCGTCACGTTGGGCAGCTTCGTGACCTCGAGCAGTCTGTCGATCTGCGCGCGCATCACCTCCGGGCCGCCGACGGGCCGGCGCAGTGCGGTCTCGTCCATCACCGTCCAAAAGCGGGGGGCGTCGGGACGGGTGAGCAGTTCCTGGCGGTGCATGCGCAGGGCGACGTGGCGCTCGATCTCCTCCGGGCTGGTCTGCCCGACGGCGCCCGACCTGAGCACCCCGCGCGCGTAGTCCTCGGTCTGCAGCAGGCCGGGGACGAAGTGCGGCTCGTAGGAGCGGATGAGGGCGGCGGCGCCCTCCAGGCTGACGTACATCGAGAACCAGCCCGGCAGGATGTCGTGGAAACGCTGCCACCAGCCGGGTCTGTTGGCCTCCTCGGCCAGCCGGACGAAGAGTTCGGCCTCGTCGCCGGGGACGCCGTAGGCCTTCAGGAGCATCTGCAGGTACGGGATCTTGAGGGCGACCTCGGCCGTCTCCATGCGGCGGACGGTGGCGGGGGCGACGTGGAGGATCCGGGCGGCCTCCTCGCGCTTGAGTCCGGCGCGTTCCCGCAGGTCCAGCAGGCGTCGGCCGAGGACCACCTGACCCACGGTCGGCGCGGACCGCGGTTCGCTCACACCGTCACCTCCGACACGACAATCACGCTCCGGCACAGGAATCCCGACAGCCCTGCGGCGCCATCCGAAGATCCGTTCGAGGATCCGGCCGGATCGTCGACGGTCCCGGGTGGCGCCGCGCGAGGTGCTGTTGCGAGCAGTGTGCCACGGCCGTTCAGAGAGTCCCACAGCACTCTGCATTTTTCAGAGTGACACTTGCCAAGTGTGCATGGCGGGGCGATAGTGGCAAGCGTGATTCCGCCCGCGCCCTTAGGAACAGACGCCGCCGCAGACCCCCGCGGTCTCGGCGCCGCGCCGGGAGCAGCCCCTGGTGGGGGCGCCGCCGAGCGCCGGTTCCGCTTCGAGCTGGCCGCACACCCGGCTTCTCCCGCCCAGGCGAGACGCCTGACGCGCGCCCGGTTGACCGGTTGGTCGGTATGCGCGGACACCTGCGACAGCGCGGCCCTGATCATGTCCGAACTGGTGACCAACGCGATCGTGCACACCGCGAGCAGTCGTGTGGTGTGCGAGCTGCACGACCACGACGACACGGTGCGCATAGCCGTGCGGGACGAGGGCTGTGCGCCCGACGAGCCGCACCCCTGTGCGCAGCGTCCGGAGGAGGAGCACGGCAGGGGACTGCTCCTCGTCGACGCGCTGTGCCGTTCCTGGGGGGCCCAGGAGCACGGCGCGGGACTGCTGGTGTGGGCCGAGCTGGCCCGGCAGACCGACGCGGTCCGCGAAGCCGCCGAGCCGCACGGCGACCTGGGCTGGGGTGCCCGCTCCAAGCCGGGTTCCGCGCGCAAGCCCGCCGAGGACGAGCGGGCGGCACGGGCCCGGCGTGACGGCACCCGGGCCGACCAGCACCAGCCGGGTTCCCCGCGCGGCACCGAGGGCGGGCGGGCGCAGGTACGGCGCGAGACCGGGGCGGCCGAGCGGCACCACGCCTGGGGACGGCCGTGAGCGGCGCCGACGGTCCCGGCCGGCCGCTGGGGCTGGACACCCTGGTGCACCTCGGGCGGCGTCAGCCCCCGTCCGCCCCGGTCCGGCGCCTTCCGGTCCCCGCGGGCATGACCGTCCCGCTCGGCTGCGACGCCGTGGCCGTGCCCGACCGCCTCGGACCGCTCATCGTTCCGCGCCTGCCGCGGGTGGGATGCGTGTACACCGACGGCGCGCGCTGGTGGTGGATCGTTCCGTCGGACTCCGACTACGCCCTCCCCTGGCCGGCCCCCGCCCTCTACGCCCCCGGCGCCCTGGTCCCCGGCGCGGCCCGCCTGATCCACCGCCCGGAGGGGACGGTGCCGTACACCCCGCCGATCCCGCTGTACCTGGCCCTGTGCCGGGTGACGGGCACGACACCGGAGTGGTCCCGGCCCCTCTCGGCGTGACGCTGCGCGGGCCCGGCCGGGCCCGCGCCCCCGGCGCCCCTGCTCCCCACCGGGCGCCGTGCGTCCACCGGCTCCGTCTCCCCCACTTCCTCCGCGCCCCCCTTACCCCCCTCTCGCGCCCTGCCCCGGAGCCGGCCGGCCCGCGATAGTGGCCGTTCGGTCACGGCCCGGGGAGGTCTGCGGTGGGCAAGGGGCGGGAGGCGGGTGGGCCCGAGGTCTCGGAGTCGGAGCGGCTGCTGTTCGGCGGCCCGCTGCGGTACGACATGGGGTGGAACGAGCACGCGGACGCCTTCCTGGAGCTGGGTTTCCGGGCGATGGTGGCCCGGTTGCCCGGCATGCTGGCGTCCAGCCTGCGGCTCGCCCGGCAGGCGGACCCGCGTGCCACGCGGACCGTGCTGGCCGCCGAGGTGGGCCGGGGCGCGGCCCAGGCGGTGAGCCTGCTGGCCGTGAACAGTGCGCTCGGCAGGCTGCTCGCCGGTCCGGACATCCAGCAGCGGCTGCGCTCCGCGCTCCCCGCCCTGGTCGTCATGGCCGCCGTGATGATGGTCGCGGCGCTGCTGCGGGCCGCCTCGACCTACGCCACCGGCCGCCTCGAACCGAAGGTGGAGCGGGTGGCGACCGAGCTGTACCTGGAACGGGCGGCGAACGTGGAGCTGGCCGCGATCGAGGACCACGCCTTCCACAAACTGCTGGACACCGCCCAGTACGGGGCGCGCTCGGCCCGGCACATGATCGCGTACGGCACCCGGGTGATCAACGCGATGATCTCGCTGGTCGCCGCGGCCGGTGTGCTGACGGTGCTGCATCCGGCGCTGCTGCCGCTGCTGGCGACCATGACCCTGCCCAGCGCCTGGAGTGCCCTGACCAACGCCCGGCGCCGCTACGAGTCCTTCCACACCTGGGTGCAGCACGCCCGCGCCGGACAGCTGATCGGCAGCCTGCTGACCGAGCCGGGTGCCGCCCCGGAGATCCGGGTGCACGGCGTCGGTCCGTTCCTGCTGCGGCACTTCCGGTCCATGTCGGAGACCGCGGAGGCGGAGCAGGCCCGGCTGTCCCGCCTGGCCGCCCGCACCGGTCTGATCGCGGCGGCCTGGACGGGCCTGGCGACACTCGCCACGTACGCCACGCTGGGCGGGCTGCTGCTGACCGGCACGATGGCGCTGTCGGTGGCCGGTACGGCGGTCATCGCGATCCGCACCGGCTCGGCCAGCCTGGACACGCTGGTCCTGGAGATCAACCAGCTGCACGAGGAGGCCCTGTTCGTCGGCGACCTGCAACGCCTGTACGCCGAGGCGGCCGAACGGGCGATCCCGGTCGGCGGGGAGCCGCTGCCGAAGGACCCCGAGGAGATCCGGTTCGAGCACGTCACCTTCGGCTATCCGGGCGAGTCGGCCCGCCCCGCCCTCGACGACGTGACCCTCGCCCTCCCCCTGGGCCGGATCATCGCGCTCGTCGGCGAGAACGGCTCGGGCAAGACCACCCTGGTCAAGCTGCTCGCGGGCCTGTACACACCGGACCGGGGACGGATCCTGTGGGACGGCGTCGACGCGGCCGGCGCCGACCGGCGGCTGCTCGCCGAGCGGGTCGCCATGGTGGCCCAGGACTTCAAGCGGTGGCCGTTCACCGCCCGGGTGAACGTCGCCGTGGGCCGCTCCTCCGTGCCCCTGACCGACGAGCGCCTGGCCGCGGCGGTCGCCGAGGCCGGGGCCGAGGAGGTGGTCGCGGACCTGCCGCGCGGCCTGGACACGCTGCTGGCCCGCAACTTCAGTGGCGGGCACGAGCTGTCCGGCGGCCAGTGGCAGCGCCTGGGCATCGCCCGGGCCGCGTACCGGCGCGGGCGGATCCTGATCGTGGACGAGCCGACGGCGGCGCTGGACGCGCGGGCCGAGCTGGAGGTGTTCGAGAAGATCCGGGCGCTGGCGGCAAGCGGGCAGACCGTCGTCCTGATCACCCACCGGCTGGCCTCGGTCCGGCACGCCGATCTGGTGCACGTCCTGGAACAGGGGCGGCTGGTGGAGTCCGGGACCCCGGAGGAGCTGCTGGCCAGGGGCGGTGTCTACGCGGAGCTGTACGCGCTGCAGGCGGAGCAGTTCACCGCGAGGGTGCCGGCTCCGAAACCGGCCTGAGGCACCCGCGGCCGGCCCCGTCCCGGCGGCCGTCTCACTCCAGGACCTCGCCGCCGCGCACGATCACCAGGAATGTGTCCGTCGACAGGTCCATGACGACTTCGGCGGGCAGGCCTTCCAGACGGCGGGCGTGCGCGAACTCCTCCGCGGGCCACGATCCCCGCGGGCCACCGGCGGGAAAGCGTTCGAGCACCTTTCGCCCGTTCACCATCTCGCACCTCCAGAAAGCATTGTGTTTGCAGGATTCAACGCCCTGGAACGGGGAAAACGCGTGTCCGGTGACGGGACTGAGACATAGTTGACACCTGATCGACACGGAGAGTGAAATTCCTATCACTTAGGGACAGGAAGAATACGTTCCGCGATCGGAAAGGCACGACGGGTTCCGACCTCGACCGGCCGGGGCCGGTCCGCGGCATCGGCGTGCGGGCCGGCCGGTGCCAGGAGGTGTCAGGTGGCGCCAGGTGGTGTCAGTCGTCGTGCTCGTCGTGCAGCCGGAGCCGGTCGCCGCCGCGCGGGTGCGGACCGAGCGCGGTCAGGTCGAGCAGGCCGGCTAGGTGCCCAGGGCGTCCAGTGCGCCGTCGTGGACCGAGTAGGTGTGGAAGACCCGGTCGTGGTCCCGCGGGAAGCAGCTCGGGCCCGGGCGCTCGACCGGTTGGCCGTCCCGTTCCACGGTCGCCTCGAAGTCGCGGTTGAAGTCGCTGTGGCACGACGAGTACAAGGGCACCGCCCAGCCCGTCCGCGCCTTGAACGGCAGGATGCGGGTGAACGGCGCGCGGGAGACGGCCGCGAACGAGGTGTCGCGGGCGTGCAGGTGGGCGAGGTGGCCGACCTGGTCGAGGGAGGCCGCGCAGCACGCGCAGCCCGCTTCCCGCTCCGGGGCGAACATGAAGTGGTGGACGACGAGCTGGGACCGGTCCCGGAAGAGGTCGAGGAGGGTGGACTCGCCGTCGCCGCCCTCGAAGACGTACTCCGGGTCGGCCTCGGTCATGGGCAGCCGCCGGCGCTCGGCGGCGAGCGCCTGCCGTGCCCTGCTGACCGCCTCCTCCTTGCTCCGCAACTCCTCGCGCCGCGCGTCATTGCTCGCGCGAGACGATCTCCGGGTGTGCCATGGGCCCTCCTGTCCGACGGTCGGTTCGGGGTGGTGACCGTCGGCGGCGGAACTCATCGCCGGGCGCGGAGTTTTTCCCGCGGGGGCGCGCGGGGCGGGGCGGTGGTGACGCGCGTCCGGCCGTGCCCCGGGCCCGCCCCGGTCACACGGACCCGGTCGCACCCCGGCTCCCTCACCTCACCTGCACGCAGCCGCGCCCGGGTCCCCCGCTCACGCCCGTGCGGTCGCGCCGGGCTGCCACTCACGCGGCGGTGGGGAGTCCGGTCCGGGCGCGCTGGTCCTCCAGCGCGTCGAGTGCCTCGTGGAGCCGGAGGACGTGGCGCGGGCCGAGGCGGCCGGTGTCGTCGAGGTGCACGGCGCAGGCGGTGGTGGTGTCGACGAGCCGTTCCAGGACGGCGGCGACGGCGTCGGCGCCCTCGGTGTGCCGTGCCAGGGCGGGCAGTTCGGCGGCGGCGACCGCGATGGCGGTGCGGGCCTCGGCGAGGGTGCGGTAGGCCTCGCGGCGCAGCGCCCACCGTTCGGCCCGGTCGCCGGACTCGCTCAGGACGTGCGCGAGGTAGGCGTGCGCGGCGCTCCCGGCGGCGGCGAGCCGGGCCCGTACGCCGCCGCCCCGCCTTCCCGGCATCGGCAGATGGCCGACGACCAGCACCAGCGCGCAGGCGAGCAGGGTCTCTCCGATCCGGCCGGCGGCGGCCTGCCGCTCGCCGCCGGCCATGACCAGGGCGAGGACGAGGACGGTGACGACGGCGGTCAGGGCGGCGAAGTGCCGGACGGCGACCGGCAGGAGCGCGCCGCACACCGCCACCAGCGCGATCACTCCGGCGGGGCGGGGCAGCAGCGGGGCGAGTCCGGCGGACACCAGGGCGCCCAGCACGGTGCCGGCGGCCCGGCACAGCACGCGGGAGGCGAGCGGTCCGAGGTCGGGCTTGACCAGGAAGACGGCGGTCGCCGGGAGCCAGTACCAGTGCTGGTGCCCGTACCAGCGGGCCTGGTGGAGGGCTTGGGCGATGGCCGCGCTGGCGCCGAAGCAGAGGGCGACGCGCAGGCCGTACTCCCGCCCGCCGGCGCCCAGCGCGGCCCGGACGGCGCTGCGTGCGCTGCGGCGCCGGGCGAGCAGCCGGTGTTCGGCGCCCTCGGCGCGGTCGAAGGCCTCGGCGGCCCGCAGCAGGGCGTCGTCCAGGGCGCGCAGAGCGGGTGCGGACCGGTTCGGCGCGGGCAGCGGGCCGGTGCCGGTGTTGCCGCGGACGGCGGCGGCGAGCCGCCGGGGGCCGTGCACCGCCCGTGCACAGACGGGTTCGCCCGCCCAGGCCAGCGCGGTGGCGGCCTCGGCCAGGGGCAGCGCGGCGGCGTACTGGGCGTGCAGCCGGCGTTCGGCCGCGGAGCTCGCGTACCGGCGCAGCCGGGGCCCGGCGAGGGTGTCCTGGGCGTGGTCGAGCGCGGCGGTGAGCGCGGCCCGGCGGGCCGTGGCGCCGGCGCCGCCCACGGCGTCGAGGAGCGCGGCGACGGCCTCGTACACGTCGGCGACCGCCCTCCGCTCCCCGTCGAACCGGAAGTCGCCGGCGATCGACCCGGGCGTGGGCAGCACCAGGCGCAGCGCCAGCAGCCAGCCGGCGCCGGCGAGGAAGGCGAGGACGCGCTGCCAGCCGGTGTCGGGCAGTGCCATCCCGGCGCCGAAGGCGGCGGTGACGAGCAGCTGGGTACCGGCCGCGGAGGCGACGGGCCCGACCGCGCTGACGCTGCCGGCCGCCAGTCCGAGCACGGTGAGCAGCAGGGTCAGGGGCACCGCGGACAACTGCTGGCCGCCGTACGTCCCCACGAGCAGTCCGAGGGCGCCGGCCAGCGCGGGCACGCCGAGCCGTGTGACGGAGGCCCGCCGGGAGCCGGGCCGGTCGTTGATGCCGGCGAGCATCGCGCCGATGGCCGCCATGATCCCCAGGCCGGACCGGCCGCCCAGTACCCCGGCGAGCAGCAGCGGTCCGGCGGCGAGCCCGCCCCGGACGACGGCGCTCCAGGGCACGGGTCCGCGCTGGGCGCGCAGGGCGTGGGCGAGCCAGGGGGGCGGGCCGGCCGTCCGGCGGCCGGAACGAGCGGAGGCTGCGGGACGCGACACGGGGCTCCTGTTCGTACGAGGGCGGCAGTGCCGTCGGACGCCGGTGGCCGGGGCTGTGCTTCAACGGTAAGGCGCCTTCCCGGAAACGAACGGGACGATCGCGTTTCACGGAGGTGAAAGCCGCCGGGCCGGGGTGGTCCTTCCGGGAACACGCTGCCCGAACGGCGCGAGCAGGCCGGCACCCCACCCGGAAATCCGGGTGCGCGGACCCGGGCGGGACCAGGAGGATCGGGTGGTCAGCCACCACCCACACCCCACCAGGAGCCGTCATGATCCGGCGAGTCACCGCGCCCGGACTCTTCCCGCCGCCCGCCTATGCGCACGCCTCCGTCGTCGAGGCGGGCACCCGGCTCGCGTTCCTCGCGGGGGCCGTGCCGCTGGACGACAGGGGCGAGGTGGTGGGCGTGGGCGATCCGGTGCGGCAGGCCGAACAGGTGATCGCCAATCTCCGGGAGCAGTTGCGCGCCGTCGGCAGCGGCCTGGAGCACGTGCTGGTGACGGAGGTGTACGTCGTCGCCGGCGAACCGTCGGTGCTGTCGGCCGTGTGGGAGGTCGTGGAGGCCTCGGGGCTCAGCCGGGGGCCGCACGCCTCCACGCTGCTCGGCGTCTCCTGTCTCGGGTACACCGGGCAGCTGGTGGAGATCACGGCGACAGCCGTGGCGCCGGAGCCGGCCGTGGCGCCGGAGCCGGTCTAGGTACTGTCCACGGAGGTTGGGGACGGGTGACGGCGATCACTGACGTGTGATCTCGAAATGGGTGAGGGCCTTCCGGCCCGGTGTGGATGGCGACGTCTGCACCAGCGGCAGAAAGGCCCTCGTGCCCCACCGCGATGCACCCCTGACCGAGACCGGCCGTCTGCGTCCGGCCCGCCGCGTGGTCGAGGACGGCTGGCCCCTCAGACGTGCCGCCGAACGCTTCCAGCCCTCGCCGACCGCAGCCCAACGCTGGGCCGACCGCTACCGGCAGTCCGGCGAGGCCCGGATGCGCGGCCGTTCCTCCCGGCCTCGCACGAGCCCGCGCCGGACCCCGACCCGCACCGAGCGCCGGATCATCAAGGTCCGGCTCCTGCGCCGCTGGGGACCGGCCCGCATCGCGGGCCCGCTGCGGCGGGTGCCCCCGACCGTGCACCGGGTGCTGACCCGATCCGGCCCGGCCCGCCCGTCGCATCCGGACCGGGCCACCGGCCGCGTCATACGCCGCCACGAACGCCAGCGGCCCGGTGAACCGGTTCGCGTCGACATCAAGCAGCCCGGCAACATCCCCGACGGCGGCGGCCACAAGGTCCTCGGCCGGGCCGCGGGCCGCAAGACCCGATCCGGCACCGGCTCCAGCTACCTGCACACCGCCGTCGACGACCACTCCCGCCTGGCCCACGGCGAGATCCACACCGACGAGAAGAAGGAGACCGCCACCGGCTTCCGGCAGCGGGCCCACACCTTCTTCACCGCACACCGCATCACCGTCGAGCGGGTGCGGACCGACAACGGCTCCTGCTACCGCTCACACCACTGGCGCGATCTGCCGGCAGAGGCCCAGATCACCCACAAGCGCACCCGGCCCCACCGGCCGCGGACCAACGGCAAGGTCGAGCGCTTCAACCGCACCCTGCTCCACGAATGGGCCCACGCCCGCCCCCACCGCTCAGAAGCCGAACGACGTGCGGCATTCCCCGACCGGCTGCACACCTACACTCACCACCGCGGACACACCGCACTGAAAGGCCGACCACCCGCCAGCCGCGTCCCCCACCTCACGGGGCGATACACCTGGGCCTCGTCGTCCGGCCGGCTGCGCGGGGCACCACGGCCCGGGCCACTGCGCCGGACGGCCCGCGTCCGGCCCCTCGGCAGCGGCCCGCCTGGGGTGCCCGCCCGGCTCGTCGTGAGGCCGCCGGTGCCGGTACCGGTGCCGGGCACGCTGGCGCAGTCGCCAGCCGTCCCGCGCTTTCCAGGCCGTCCCCGCGGCGCCGGTGGGGCGGGCCCGGACCGGACGCGCTGCCCACGGCCTCGGCGGCAGGCGCCGGCCCCGCTACAGCAGCCCCGCCGCGTCCGCCGCCGTGCGCAGCACCTCCCGCAGCATCCCGGGGGTGAGCCGGCCGGTGAAGGTGTTGCGCTGGCTGACGTGGTAGCAGCCGAACAGGTCCAGGCCGTCGAGGGCGACCCGGGCGCCGTGGGCGAAGACGGGACGGGGGCGGGGCACGGACCGGCCCGCCTGCGCGAACGCGGGCAGCGCGGCCTGCCAGCCGAAGGCACCGAGCACGACGGCCGCCCTGAGCGTGGGGCGCAGCAGCTCCAGCTCCCGGACCAGCCAGGGACGGCAGGTGTCGCGCTCGCCGGGGGTCGGCTTGTTGGCGGGCGGCGCGCAGTGCACGGGCGCGGTGACCCGGACGCCGTACAGCTCCAGGCCGTCGTCGGCGCTGACGGCGGTGGGCTGCGAGGCCAGCCCCACGTCGTACAGGGCCCGGTAGAGCACGTCCCCGGAGCGGTCGCCGGTGAACATGCGGCCGGTGCGGTTGCCGCCGTGCGCGGCCGGGGCCAGCCCGATGACCAGCAGGCGGGCGTCGGCCGGACCGAAGCCGGGAACCGGCCGCCCCCAGTACGTCCAGTCGGCGAACGCGGCCCGCCTGGTCCGGGCCACCTCCTCGCGCCAGTCGACCAGGCGCGGGCAGGCCCGGCAGTCCGCCACCCGCCGGTCGAGCCGGGCCAGGGCGCTGCTGTCCTCCATGGCCTCACCGTATGCCCGGCCCGCCCGGCCGCACGCCCCGGCGGAAAACCCGGCCCGGCGTCCCGGCCCGGCGCGTTAAGGTCGGGACATGGCTTGTGAGGATGCGGACGAGGACGTGCACCGCGACACCGGCGGGCCGGACGCGACGGCGCCCGTGCAGGACGGCCGGGACGCCCGGGGTGTCCCGGCTGCCGCACCCGCCGACGTCCCGCCGCCCGATCCCAAGGTCGCCGCCGCGGTGGCCGCGGCCGAGGCCGCCGGACCGGGCCCCGGGGAGTCGGTGCGCATCGACAGCTGGATCTGGGCCGTGCGCCTGGTCAAGACGCGCTCGCTGGGCGCGGCCGCCTGCCGGGGCGGGCACGTGCACGTCAACGGCGAGCGGGTGAAGGCCGCCTACTCCGTGCGCGTCGGCGACGAGGTGCGGGTGCGGAACGAGGGCCGGGAACGGATCGTCATCGTCAAGCGGTTGATCCGCAAGCGCGTCGGCGCCCCGGTGGCCGCCCAGTGCTACGTCGACAACTCCCCTCCTCCCCCGCCCCGCGAGGCCGTGGCCCCCGCCGGGCTGCGCGACCGCGGTGCCGGCCGTCCCACCAAGCGCGACCGCCGTGATCTGGAACGGCTGCGCGCCCTCGGCGGCCTCGGCGGCCCGCCGGGTCCGGCCGGACCCGGCGTCCGCGGGGGCCCCGGCACACCCGGCAGCCCGGGCCGACGGCCCCGGAGCCGCTGACCGGCCCCCACCGGGGTCCGCGTCCACCGGCCCGCGCCGGCCGCCGACGACGTCCGCCCGGCCCCGGTCCCCGGCACCGCCGGCGGCGCCGGGGCGGCCTGCGCCCGTCACCCCGCACGCCTCCAGCGCGGCAGGCGGCCCCCCTCGGGTCCGCGCCGCGCTCCCCTCCGGCGCGTCCGTCCGTCACCCCATCGGAACCGCCCTCACCCACATCCTGTCCGGTGTCAGGTACGCGTCCACCTCCAGCCCCGCTTCCGCCAGGGCCTCCTCGAAGGCCGCCCTGGTCAGGGGGCGGGACAGGAAGGTCTGGGTCCAGAGCGCGTCCGGGAACACGTACTCGGCGCGGACCGAGTTGACCCCGTCGCCGACCGGTTCCGCCGAGAGGATCCGGATCGTGAAGCCGTTCGGGTCGGTCCGCTCCCTCGGCACCCTCGAGTGGTAGTCCTCCGGCTCCCGCTGGATGAGCACGCAGCCGCCCTCCGCGACGTGCCGGGCGCAGGTGCGCAGCAGGCCCCGGCGCACCCCGGGGTCGCCGGCGTGCACCAGGAACGACGCGAGTATCACCACGTCGAACCTCTCGGGCAGGTCCAGGTCCTCGATGGGGCTGCACACCGTGCGCGCGCCGCGGACGCGGGCGAGCATCTCCGGCGACTCGTCCACGGCCGTGACCGCGAAGCCGCGCTCCAGCAGGGCGTGGGTCACCCGGCCCACTCCGCTGCCCAGCTCCAGGATGTGCGACCCCGCGGGTACGGCCGCGGCGATGACGTCCGGTTCGTCACCCACCGGGAGCCGTGCGTACAGTTCGACCGCGCAGCCGTCCGGGGTGATCGCACCGGGACCCGTGCCGTCGTATCCCTCACGCGTCTTCTCCGTCATGCCCCTCCAACGGAGGGTGACCGCCCGTCCGTTCCCGTCCGTCCGCGTCCGTTCCCCTCCGGTGCGGGTCTCCGCGACGGCCCGCCCGTCCCTCCCTCGCGCCTCCCTCGCGCGCCCGGCCCTTTCCCCGCCGTGCCCGGTCCCCTTTCGAGTCCCCTCGACCGGTGGTTTCCGGACACGGTCGTCACGGAACCGGCCAGGACGCGCCTGATCGGCTCCGTGGCCGCCCCGCCGAGGCGCCGGCAGGCGCCACCATGAGACCGTGCGCATAGCCGAACTCGTCCTCAAGTACGTGCAGGCACTCGCCTGGCCCTGCGTCACGCTGGTCCTGGTCTGGTTCCTGCGGGCCCACGTGCGGGCCGCCTTCGACAGGATGACCCGGGTGGAGACACCGGTCGGCGCGATCGAGTTCGCGGCCGCGGCACGCGACGTGCTCCGGCAGGCGGAGAGCGCGGCGGACGACGCCGCCCTGGCCGGCCCCGCCCAGTGGCCCGTCCCCCAGCCCGTCCCCGCCCCGCAGCACCCGCAGCACGGCACCGACGGACGGCTGCCCGCACCTGCCGGCGTGCCGGGTCCTGCGGGCACCGGGAGCCACCCCGCTCCCGGGGGAGCGCCCTCCCCGCAACCGGGTACCGCCTACGGAGGTTCCCAGCAGGTGCCCGCTCCGCCGCCCGCCGGGAGCACCCGGTCCCCGGGCGGAAGCCTCGCCCGGGCCCGGCGGACGCGACTGCGCGAGGCCCGGGACGCGGTCGACGCCGCGCCCGCCGGTGCGGTGGCCACGGCCTGGGACGCGCTGCACACCCTCTGCACCGACAGGATCACGACCGCCGGTTTCCCCGCCCCCTCCTCTCCGGTGGAATTCGGCGCCAGGCTGACCTCGCTGGGAGCGTCCCCGCACGTCGTGACCGTCGTGGACCGTCTGCGCCGCCTGAACGCCGACGCCCTGCGCGAACCAGCCGCCGTGACGCCCAGCGCGGCCCGTGACTTCGTCGACGCCTGCCGCGGCGCCGCCCGGGAGATCGACCGGCTCGGCCGGTACCGGGGCTGGTGAGCGCCCCGGCCGGCGGGTCATCGGCGGGGGCCCCGGCCGGAGAGTACGTTGGAGGACGGGAGCGACGGGACCTGATGCGTACGGGCAGTGAACCGGCCACCGCCCGCAGTGCGCTGCGGGCGCGGTTCTGGCTGAGCGTGTGGGGACTGGTCTGGGCGGTCTTCGGCACGGCGGCGTTCGCGCTCGCCGGACGCCCCGGCTGGGCGGCCGCCTGCGGGGTCCTGTGGCTGGTGGTCACCACCGACCTGGCCGTGATCCTCCGGCACCTGCGGCAGGGACCGCACTACCAGCCGGGCCGGGACGTACCGCCGTACGACCCGCCCGGCGGTGCCCGGCGCGGCGGTCCGCCCCGTGGGCGGCTCCCCCGGCGCCCGTGACCGGACGGGAGGCCGCCGGGGAGCCCGCGCGGACCCGGGGGCCGGGCGGAGCCTGCCCGCTTCACGAGTCGAAGCGGGCCGCCTTCAGGTACTCGGGGTTCGGGTCCAGCGCGGCGGCCAGCCGGAAGTGGCGCTTGGCCTGGTCGGGGCGGCCCTGGCGTTCGTAGGTGCGGGCGAGCGCGAAGTGCGCGAACGCGTTGTCCGGCTCGCGCTCCAGCACGATCGTGAACTCCAGCTCGGCCGGGCGCAGTTGCGCGGCGGCGAAGAAGGCCCGTGCGCGCAGCAGGCGGGCGGCCGTGTTCTCGGGGTGGGCGGCGATGACTCCGTCGAGCAGCTTCACCGCGCCCCGTGGGTCCCGCGCGCCGAGCAGCTGCTCGGCGGCGCGGAAGTCGATGACGTGCGTCTCCGGTGTACGTCCGGTCGAACCGCTGGTCTCGGGCACGGCGAAGTCCTTCCCTCACTGCACCGGTCCAACGCGCGGGCACCCGGCCGCTATTCCGCGGCGCACCACGGTCGTCCGCGGCACGCCGCGGTCATTGCGCCGTGCCGCCGCCGGGCCGTTCGTCCCGGCCCGCCGTCCCGGGGGTGCGGGACCGGCGCAGGAGGTCGTCCCAGACCTCGGCCACGCGCCTTCGCAGCGCCTCCAGGGGGACGTCGTTGTCGATCACGATGTCCGCGATCCGCCGGCGCTGTTCGCGGCTCGCCTGCGCGGCCATCCGCGCGCGTGCGTCCTCCTCGGTCATGCCGCGCAGCCGGACCAGCCGGTCGAGCCGGGTCTCGGGGCGCGCGTCCACGACGATCACGAGGTCGTAGAGCGGTGCCAGGCCGTTCTCGGTGAGGAGCGGGACGTCGTGGACCACGACGGCGTCCTCGTCCGCGGCGCTCTCCAGTTCCCGGGAGCGGGCCCCCACCAGCGGGTGCACGATCGCGTTGAGCACGGCGAGCTTGCCGGGGTCGGCGAAGACGAGGGAACCGAGCCGGGGGCGGTCCAGGCTGCCGTCCGCGGCGAGGACGTCCCCGCCGAACGCGTCGACCACGGCGGCGAGGCCGGGGGTTCCGGGCGCGACGACCTCGCGCGCGATGCGGTCGGCGTCGATCAGCACGGCCCCGTGCTCCACGAGCAGCCGGGACACCTCGCTCTTGCCGGCACCGATGCCGCCGGTCAGGCCCACTTTCAACATGGACGGAAGCTTAGGGCCGGCCGCCGTGGACGACACACCGGGCCGGACGCGGCCGCCCGGCCGGGGTCGGCGGGGCGTCACGGCGGGACCCGGGGGTCTCCTGCGGTCGGGCGTGGCTGGCGCGGTCCGCACCGAACCCGGAAGGCCCTCATCCGTGCGGGCACCCGGCGCGCGTGTCACCCGCGTCCCGGGACGGCGCACCCGGATCCTCTCGTCCGGTTCCCGCCGGGCCCGCGGGTCCTGCCGGACTCGCGGGCCCGGCAGGATCCGAGCGGAAGACCCTAGCCGTCGCCCTCGCGCTCGGCCAGGAAGCGCTCGAACTCCTGGCCGATCTCGTCGGCCGAGGGGATCTCGACCGGTTCGGCGAGCATGTTGCCGCGGGTCTCGGCGCCCGCGGCGGCGTCGTACTGGTGCTCCAGGCCCTGGACGAGCGCGGTGAGTTCCTCGTCGCCCTCCTGGATCTGCCGGTCGATCTCGGTCTGCGTGCGGTGGGCGTCGGTGCGCAGGGAGTGCGCGACGCCGGGCAGGACGAGGCCGGTGGCGGCCGTGATGGCCTCCAGGACGGTCAGGGCCGCGTCCGGGTACGGCGAGCGGGCGATGTAGTGCGGGACGTGGGCCGCGACGCCGAGGACGTCGTGTCCGGCCTCCATGAGGCGGTACTCGACCAGTGCCTCGGCGCTGCCGGGCACCTGGGCCTCCTCGAAGGGGCTGCGGTGGCCGGGGACGAGGTCGGTGCGGTTGCCGTGCGGGGTGAGGCCCACGGGGCGGGTGTGCGGGACGCCCATGGGGATGCCGTGGAAGTTGACGGACATCCGGACCCCGAGCCGCTCCACGATCTGCCGGACGGCCGCCGCGAAACGCTCCCACTCCACGTCCGGTTCGGGGCCGGAGAGCAGCAGGAAGGGCGCGCCGGTGGCGTCCTGGACGAGGCGGACCTCGATGGCGGGCACCTCGTAGTCGGTCCAGCGGTCCTGCTGGAAGGTCAGCAGGGGGCGGCGGGCGCGGTAGTCCACGAGCCGGTCGTGGTCGAACCGGGCGACGACCTGGTGGGGCAGTGAGTCGAGGACCCGGTCGACGATCTGGTCGCCGGTCTCCCCCGCGTCGATGTATCCGTCGAAGTGGTAGAGCATGACAAGGCCGGCCGACTCCTGGGCGAGTGCCGTGTCGACCACGGCCAAGCCCTTCGGCTCCCATGCGTACAAACCCTGCGGATCAAGCACAGTGACCGCTCCTCCTCGTGTCCGTACTGCACAACGCGGCGCGGGACGCGGGCATTCCCACCCGTGCGCCTGATCAGGCACGTCCCACCGGCTCTTCATGCCCCGATCCACGAGCTGCCCGGATACCCGCTGCGCCACGGCGGCACGCGCGCGTACGGCGCGGCCGGCGCGGCACGTGTCCGGACGGGCGGCGAGCGTCCCGGGTGCCGGTCACGGCCCGTCAGCCGGTCGTGCGTGCCGTGCGTGCCGGGTGTTCCGCCCGGGCGGGGGCGGCTGCTCCCCCGGGAGGACGGGGACGCGCGCGGCCGGGCCGGCCGGGTACGGCCGAGGGCCCGCACCGTGACGGTGCGGGCCCTC
Source organism: Streptomyces sp. TG1A-8 (assembly GCF_030499535.1). Classification (NCBI taxonomy): domain Bacteria; kingdom Bacillati; phylum Actinomycetota; class Actinomycetes; order Kitasatosporales; family Streptomycetaceae; genus Streptomyces; species Streptomyces sp. TG1A-8. The sequence goes on along the minus strand of NZ_JASTLB010000001.1, from coordinate 5,311,818 downwards.
GGTCACCGGCTGAACCCGGCGGACTGCGATCGGCTCGATCAGCTCTGGCCGCCGGCCAGCTTCTCGCGCAGCGCGGCGAGCGCCTCGTCCGAGGCGAGGGCACCGGAGGTGTCCGCGCCCTCGGAGGAGTACGAACCGCCGGTCGCGGCCGGAGCCGCGGCCTCGCCGCCCTCGGCGACGGCCTGGGCGTCCGCCTCGCGGGACTTGATGACCTGCTGCTGGTGCTGCTCGAAGCGGGACTGCGCCTCGGCGTACTGGCGCTCCCACTCCTCGCGCTGCTTCTCGTAGCCCGGCAGCCAGTCGTTGGTCTCCGGGTCGAAGCCCTCGGGGTAGATGTAGTTGCCCTGGTCGTCGTAGGACGCGGCCATGCCGTACAGGGTCGGGTCGAACTCGACCGCGGACGGGTCGGCACCGAAGGACTCGTTGGCCTGCTTCAGCGAGAGGCTGATGCGGCGGCGCTCGAGGTCGATGTCGATGACCTTGACGAAGATCTCGTCGTTGACCTGGACGACCTGCTCCGGGATCTCCACGTGGCGCTCGGCCAGCTCGGAGATGTGGACCAGGCCCTCGATGCCCTCGTCCACGCGGACGAACGCACCGAACGGAACCAGCTTCGTGACCTTGCCGGGCACGACCTGGCCGATCTGGTGGGTGCGGGCGAACTGCTGCCACGGGTCTTCCTGGGTCGCCTTCAGCGACAGGGAGACGCGCTCGCGGTCCATGTCGACGTCGAGGACCTCGACGGTGACCTCCTGGCCGACCTCGACGACCTCGGAGGGGTGGTCGATGTGCTTCCAGGACAGCTCGGAGACGTGAACCAGGCCGTCGACGCCACCCAGGTCCACGAAGGCACCGAAGTTGACGATCGAGGAGACGACGCCGGACCGCACCTGGCCCTTCTGGAGGGTGGTGAGGAAGGTCTGGCGGACCTCGGACTGGGTCTGCTCCAGCCAGGCACGGCGGGACAGGACCACGTTGTTGCGGTTCTTGTCCAGCTCGATGATCTTGGCCTCGAGCTCCTTGCCCACGTAGGGCTGGAGGTCGCGGACGCGGCGCATCTCGACCAGGGAGGCCGGGAGGAAGCCGCGGAGGCCGATGTCGAGGATGAGACCACCCTTGACGACCTCGATGACGGTACCGGTGACGATGCCGTCCTCTTCCTTGATCTTCTCGATGGTGCCCCAGGCACGCTCGTACTGGGCGCGCTTCTTCGAGAGGATCAGGCGGCCTTCCTTGTCCTCCTTCTGGAGGACCAGGGCCTCGATCTCGTCACCGACGGCGACGACCTCGTTCGGGTCGACGTCGTGCTTGATCGAGAGCTCGCGGCTCGGGATGACACCTTCGGTCTTGTAACCGATGTCGAGCAGGACCTCGTCCCGGTCGACCTTCACGATGACGCCGTCGACGATGTCGCCGTCGTTGAAGTACTTGATCGTCTCGTCGATCGCGGCGAGGAAGGCTTCCTCGTTACCGATGTCGTTGACCGCTACCTGCGGGGTGGTGGCGGTGGTCTCGGTGCTGCTCGTCATGTGGGAAAGGGCTCCGGTACGGACATTGAAGTCGTAGGTACTGCTTACGCCGGGAGCCCGTTTCGCTCTGCAGAAGCCGGACAGCCAAGGAAGCGCCACTTGAGCACCGGGTGCCCGGTGGCGCCTCGACAACCGAGGGGACATACAACAGATGCGAGCGCAGCCTGCTACGTCTGAGGTGCGCAGGCCCGCAGCGCAACTTGTAGCATACGGGGGCAGCCGGGCAGGGTCAATGCGCGAAGGAGCACACCCGGGGCGGATCCCCGCATTTCCGGCACAGGAATCGTCCCGGAAGGCCGAGCGGGCCTTCGCGGCCCCGCCGGGAGACACCGTCGCCCGGCGGGCTGGACGGAAGAGTACGACGAGGGAGCCGATCATCCAAGAGCCCGCATCGCCCGGCCCGGAGGGGGCCGAGCCGGAAGCCACCCGGCGTGACGCCGGGGCAGCGGAGAGCAGCCGGGCCAACCGGGGCTGGTGGGACCGCAACGCGGACGAGTACCAGCGCGAGCACGGCACCTTCCTGGGCGACGACCGCTTCGTGTGGGGTCCGGAGGGCCTGGACGAGGTGGAGGCCGGACTGCTCGGACCGCCGGAGGAGCTGGAGGGCCGGGCGGTCCTGGAGATCGGCGCCGGCGCGGCCCAGTGCGCGCGCTGGCTGGCCGCCCGGGGGGCCCGCCCGGTGGCGCTGGACCTCTCGCACCGCCAGCTGCAGCACGCGCTGCGCATCGGCGGCTCGTTCCCCCTCGTGTGCGCCGACGCCTGCGCGCTGCCCTTCGCGGACGGCTCCTTCGACCTGGCCTGCTCGGCGTACGGCGCGCTGCCGTTCGTCGCCGACCCGCGGCGGGTGCTGCGCGAGGTGCGGCGGGTGCTGCGGCCGGGCGGCCGGTTCGTCTTCTCGGTGACGCACCCCGTCCGCTGGGCGTTCCCGGACGAACCCGGTCCCGAGGGGCTGTCGGTGTCGGCGTCGTACTTCGACCGCACGCCGTACGTCGAGCAGGGCGAGGACGGCCGCGCGGTGTACGTCGAGCACCACCGGACCCTCGGCGACCGCGTGCGGGACGTCGTGGCCTCGGGCTTCCGCCTGGCGGACCTGGTGGAGCCCGAGTGGCCGGCCTGGAACACCTCGGAGTGGGGCGGCTGGTCCCCGCTGCGCGGCAGCCTGATCCCGGGGACGGCGATCTTCGTGTGCGAGCGGGACTGACCGCCGCCTCGCGACGGGACCGGGACCGCACGCCGCTCCGGCGGCCCGCGGGCACCCCACGCGCGGGGAGGGCCCGCGGGCGCGTACGACACTGGGGGCGTGATCCGTGACGACGCCCTCGACGCGCTGCCCGTGCGCACCGCCCTGCCCGCCCTGGCCGGCGCCCTGGAGGCGGACGGCACCGCCGTCCTGGTGGCGCCGCCGGGCACCGGCAAGACGACGCTGGTGCCGCTGGTGCTGGCGGGACTGGCCGGCGGCGGTCCGGCGCGGCGGGTCGTGGTGGCCGAACCGCGGCGGATCGCGGCGCGGGCGGCGGCCCGGCGGATGGCGTGGCTGCTCGGGGAGCGGACCGGCCGGAGCGTCGGCTACACGGTGCGCGGCGAGCGCGTGGTGGGGCGGCACACCCGCGTGGAGGTCGTGACGACCGGTGTGCTGCTGCAGCGGCTGCAGCGCGACCAGGAACTGGCGGGCGTCGACGCGGTGGTGCTCGACGAGTGCCACGAGCGGCACCTGGACGCCGACACGGTGGCCGCGTTCCTGTGGGACGTGCGGCAGACGCTGCGGCCGGAGCTACGGCTGGTGGCCGCCTCGGCGACCACGGACGCCGAGGGCTGGTCGCGGCTGCTCGGCGGGGCGCCGGTGGTCGAGGCGCAGGGCGTGTCGCATCCGGTCGAGGTGGTGTGGGCGCCGCCGGACCGCCCGGTCCGGCCGCCGCACGGGATGCGGGTGGATCCGGCGCTGCTCGCGCACGTGGCCTCGGTGGTGCGGCGGGCGCTGGCCGAGCGGCCGGGCGACGTGCTGTGCTTCCTGCCGGGTGTGGGCGAGATCGCGCGCGTGGCCGGACGGCTCGGGGACCTCGGGGACGTCGAGGTGCTCCAGGTGCACGGGCGGGCGCCGGCCGCGGTGCAGGACGCGGTGCTGACGCGGGGGGAGCGGCGCCGGGTGGTGCTGGCCACGTCGGTGGCCGAGTCGTCGCTGACGGTGCCCGGGGTGCGGGTGGTGGTCGACGCGGGGCTGGCGCGGGAGCCGCGGGTGGACCACGCGCGCGGTCTGAGCGGGCTGGTGACCGTGCGGGCGTCGCGGGCGGCCGGCCGGCAGCGGGCGGGGCGGGCCGGGCGCGAGGCGCCGGGGGCGGTCTACCGGTGCTGGACGGAGGCGGAGGACGGCCGTCTGCCGGCGTTCCCGGCGCCGGAGATCAAGGTGGCCGATCTGACCGCCTTCGCCCTTCAGGCGGCCTGCTGGGGCGATCCGGACGCCTCCGGACTCGCCCTGCTGGATGCGCCGCCGGGCGGGGCGATGGCGGCGGCGCGCGCTGTCCTGTCGGCCGTGGGGGCGGTGGACGGTGCCGGGCGGGTCACCCCGCTCGGGGAGCGGCTCGGGCGGCTGGGGGTGCACCCCCGGCTGGGGCGGGCGCTGCTGGACGCCCCCGGCGCGGGGGCCGAGGTGGTGGCCCTGTTGTCGGAGGAGGTCCCGCGGGAGTACGGGGACGACCTCGCCGGTGCGCTCCGGCGTGCCCGGGGCGGGGGTGACGCCTACGCGGAACGGTGGCGCGGTGAGGTGCGGCGGTTGCGGGCCGTCTCCGGGGAGCCGTCCCGGCCGCACGTCCACGACCGCCGGCCGCCCGTGGACGTGCGGCCGGGAGCGGGCGCCGGTGACGACCGGCTCGCCGGCGCCGTCGCCGCCCTCGCCTTCCCCGAGCGCGTCGCCCGGCTCGACGGCGGGTCGTACCTCATGGCGTCCGGGACCCGGGCCGAGCTGGGCGAGGGGTCGGCGCTGCGCGGGGCGCCGTGGATCGTCGTGGCCGCCGCCGACCGGGCCGCCGGGAAGGGGCACGCGCGCGTGCGGCTCGGCGCGGCCGTGCCCGAGGACGTGGCGCGGGCCGCCGCCGGGGCCCTCGCCGCCGAACGGGAGGAGGTGCACTGGGCCGACGGGGACGTGGTGGCCCGGCGGGTGGAGCGGCTGGGGGCGATCGAGCTGGCCGTGCGGCCGCTGGGGGACGCCGGTCCCGCGCTCGTCCGCGCCGCCCTGCTCGACGGGCTGCGCCGGCAGGGACTGGGGCTGCTGCGCTGGTCGCAGGATGCGAGGGTGCTGCGGCAGCGGCTGGCCTTCGTGCGTGCGCACCTGGGCGAGCCCTGGCCGGACGTGTCCGACGAGGCGCTGCTCGCGCGCGCGGACGAATGGCTGGAGCCCGAACTGGGCCGGGCCCGGCGGCGGGCCGATCTCGGGCGGATCGACGCCGGCCGGGCCCTCGCGCGGCTGCTGCCCTGGGCGAGCGGTGACGCCGCACGGCTCGACGGGCTGGCACCCGAGCGGATCACCGTGCCGAGCGGGTCCTCGGTCCGGGTCGACTACGCGGACCCGGAGCGGCCCGTGCTGGCGGTGAAGCTGCAGGAGATGTTCGGACTGCGGGAGACGCCGGTCGTGGCGGGGGTGCCGCTGCTCGTCCACCTGCTCTCCCCCGCCGGGCGGCCCGCCGCCGTGACGGCCGACCTCGCCTCCTTCTGGGCGGACGGCTACCGGAGCGTGCGGGCGGAACTGCGCGGGCGCTATCCGAAGCACCCCTGGCCCGAGGATCCGGCGACCGCGGCGCCCACCCGGCACACCAACGCGCGGCTCGGGCGCTGACCGGCCCGGGGCCGGCGGGGGCGCGCACCGGGGAACGGGGGGCGCCCCACCGCCGTGGCGGTGGGGCGCCCCTGCGTGTCCGGGACCGGCGTCCGGTCAGGAGGCCGCGGACTGGCTCGGTGACGGACCGGGGCTCGCCGGGGCGTCGGCCGCGGCGACCGTCAGCTCCACCGTGAGGGTGGCGCCGCCGGTGGTGGTGATGCGGAGCAGGAAGGTGCCGGCGGTGTCGTCCGCGTACAGCTTCGGCAGGGTGAGCAGGCCCTGGTCGTCGGTCTGGAGGGTGAGGGCGCGCACGGCCCTGCCGCCGGCGTCCTTGAAGTAGGGGCCCTTGTCGCTCGCCGTGGCGTCGGCGGCCGACGCCACGAGCGTCGCGGTGGCCGCGACCCTGTCCGCGGCGGCGCCCTGGTACGTCGCCTTCGCCTGGACCCCGGCGGCGAACTCGCCGCCGGGGGTGCAGGTCAGCGGGGTGTCGCCGATGCGGGTGAGGGTGTCGGCGGCGCGGGCGGTGACGGTGGCCGGGTAGTCGACCCCCTTGACGCTGTGGCCGACGACGGTGGTGGTGACGGTGAAGTCGCCGGTCTTCTCGCCCGCCTGCAGGGCCGGCGCGACCGCCACGCCCTCGGCGTCGGTGGCCACGGTGGCCACGGTCTCGCCGCCGGCGAACGTGGCGTCGGTGTCACCGGTGATGGTGAACCGGACCCTGACCTTGCCGACGGCCGCTCCGGCCCCGGTCACGGCGCGGGTGCTGATCCGCTGGCCGAAGGCGTCCCCGGCCATCGCGGTGAGCTTCGCGGTGCCCGCGTCCACCAGGTGGTCCACGGTCTCGGAGGGCGTGGGCGTGGGCATCGTCGGCGGGGTGGGCGGGGCCGGCTGGGAGCTCTCGCCGCCGCCGGGTGTGCCGGGCCTGCCTGGCTCGGCCGGCCTGCTCGTCGGGGGCGGGGTGGGCCCGGTGGTCCTCGGCGGCCGCGAGGACGGCGGGGAGGTCCGGGGGCCGCCCGTGGTGTCGCTGCGGTGGGCGGGCAGCGTGCCGGCGCCGTCCGGGACGGAGTGGGTGCCCTTGCGGTAGTACTCCAGCCAGTTCAGGACCAGGTTCAGGTAGTCCTGCGAGTTGTTGTAGCTGAGGACCGCGCTGTGCAGGTCGGCGTCGCGGGACAGGTCCCAGCCGTTGCGGCACAGGTAGTGGCCGGCGGCGAGGGCGGCGTCGTAGACGTTGTTGGGGTCCTTCCTGCCGTCGTCGTTGCCGTCGCGGCCCGCCCACGCCCAGGTGGAGGGGATGAACTGCATCGGGCCGACGGCCTGGTCGTAGGCGCTGTTGCCGTCGTACGCGCCGCCGTCGGTGTCCTGGATGAGCGCGAAGCCGTTGCCGTCGAGCTGCGGGCCGAGGATGCGGCCCAGGGTGGTGCCCGCCGCGTCCACCCGGCCGCCGCGGGCCTGGCCCGACTCCACCTTGCCGATGGCGGCGAGGAGTTGCCAGGGCAGGTTGCAGCCCGGCTTGGAGGCGCGGAGCTCGGCCTCGGCCTTCTTGTAGGCGTCTAGGACGGTGGCGGGTATGCCGGCCTCGGCCTCCCCCCGGAAGACGGGTGTGCCGATCGTCGGTGCCGGACCTGGCTCGGGGCTCTTCAGCGGCGGCAGGTCCGTGTAGTAGGGCGAGTTGCCGGTGGCGTTGCCGTCGGCCGCGGGGGTGCCGGTGCCGGCCGCGGCCGGTCTGCCGTGGTCGTCCCCGGTCGCCGCCGGAGCCTGGGACGCGGACAGAGCCGCGACCGCCGCCGCGGCCACGGCGGTGCTCGCCGCTCCCTTGCGCAGCCTCCTGCCGAAATGCGCCGCCATAGAGTGAACCCCTCCCGTGGACGCCCGCGCGTCCGTCTGCCTCGCACTGGTGTGACGGTTGACCCGGTGCTCCGGTTGCCCCCGTTCCGCCTTTCATCACTGCGCTGTCCGCCCGTGCGCCCGGCACGGCGATCCAGGTGACCCTACGACAACTTGTCCGGCGTGGGCACTCGTTCGTGCCCGCTTTTCACCGGTTGGCCAACTGCCGTCGGTTCCGGCTGCATCGGGCGCTCCTCGCGCATACTGGAACGGCACGATCACCGGTCGCGGTCCCGGTGCCGGTCGCGGTGGCGTGGCCGGTCGCGGTGCCGTGGCCGACGGCCCTGCCGGGGAACCCCGTTGCCGTTCACCCTCAGCCACGCGGCGGCCGTCCTGCCCGCCGTCCGCCGGGACGGGAGCGGGCGGGGGCGCCTGGTGCCCTCGGTGCTCGTCGCGGGCTCCCTCGCCCCCGACGTGACGTACCACACGGCGGGTGCGGTGCCGGGCGGGATGGGGTTCGGGGCGGTCACGCACTCCCTGACCGGGGCGGTCACCGTGGACGTGCTCGTCTCCTGGGCGCTGGTGGGAGTGTGGCGGCTGGTGCGGGAGCCGCTGGTGGCGCTGCTGCCCCGGGCCCGGCAGCGCCGGCCCGCCGCCCTGCGGTGCGCCGCGTGCGGGCCGCTTCCGTGCTGCGGGGCTACGCCTCCGCGGTGCTCGGCGCGCTGACCCATGTCGTGTGGGACGCGTTCACGCATCACGACCGGTGGGGGGTGCGGCTGCTCCCGGCCCTGGCGCGGGAGGCCGCGGGCGTGCCGCTGTACTCCTGGCTGCAGTACGGCACCTCCGCGGGCGCCGCCGTGGTGATCGCCGCGTTCCTGGTACGGGCCCTGCGGCGGGCGCCCGCCCGGAGCCCCGGGGGTGCCCGCGCTGTCCGTGCGGGACCGGTGGCGGGCCGGTGCCGTGATCGGCGGCTGCGTCCTGGCGGGCGCGGTGCGGCGGGCGGACCGGTGGCGGGACGCGGGGGGCGCGTCCGCGGGTCCCCGGGAACTGCCGCCCGCCCTGTGCTTCGGGGTGGGTGCCGGGCTGGTCCTGGGGCTGCCGGTGTACGCCGTCGGGGTCAGGGTGCGGCGTCCCGCCCCGGGTGCGGGCGGTCCGCGGGACCCGGGCGGTCCCGGCGGAGCGGTCGGAGCGGGCCGGGGCCGGTCGGCGGCTCGGTGACCGGGGCCGCCGGGGTCACCGGAGCCGCCGGAGTCACGAACACGGTCAGGGTGCGCCGGGGGCGCGCCCGGGGGGCCCGGGTGACCAGCAGCGCGAGGTGGGCGCGGGCGAGGTCGGCCCAGGTCCGCCAGTCGGGGACGCGGCCGGGGCGGGCGGCACGGGCGGCACGGGCGGCGAGCCGGTGTCGCAGGCCCGCCGCGGTCCTGCGCACGGCCGTGGCGAGGTCGGCGGGGACGCGGGCGGTGCTCGCGCCGGCCGCGAGGGCCGGGACCGGTGGGGCGGGCGCCACCCGGACCGAGGCGGCGCGCGCCCGGCCCGGGGCGCCCGCTCCGGGCGTCCGGCGGTGGTGCGTGCGTATACCCATGCACCGCATCCTCGCGGCCGGGAGGCCCGGGGGGCGGCCTGACGGGGGCCACATGAGTGAAACCCCCTCGGAGGGCCGGCGGGGACGGCCCGGGTGGGAAGCGGCGCGGCGGGAGGCGGCGGCGCCGGGGCGCCGCGTGGGGCTGGTCACCGTTGCGGCGGGGCCTCCTCGCGCAGTCCCCGGCCCACGGCCGCGGCGGCCGGCCCAGCGGGCGGTCAGTGGGCCGCCGACTCCCAGTCCGGGCCCACGCCCACGGAGACGTCGAGGGGGGCGCGCAGGTGGACCGCCCCCGCCATCTCGCGGCGGACGATGTCCTCCGCGGCCCGGCGCTCGCCGGGGGCGATCTCCAGGACGATCTCGTCGTGCACCTGCAGGAGCATCCGGGACTTGAGGTCCGCCTCGCGCAGGGCCCGGTCGACGTGGAGCATGGCGATCTTGACGATGTCGGCCGCCGTGCCCTGGATGGGCGCGTTCAGGGCCATGCGTTCGGCCGTCTCGCGGCGCTGCCGGTTGTCGCTGTTGAGGTCGGGCAGGTAGCGGCGGCGGCCGAACAGGGTCTCGGTGTAACCGGTGGCACGGGCCTCGTCGACCGCCCGGCGCAGGTAGTCCCGTACGCCGCCGAAGCGCTCGAAGTAGGTGTCCATCAGGGCGCGCGCCTCGGCCGCATCGATGTTCAGCTGCTGGGAGAGGCCGAAGGCGGACAGGCCGTAGGCGAGGCCGTACGACATCGCCTTGATCTTGCGGCGCATCTCCGCGTCCACCGCGTCCCGCCCGACCGAGAAGACCTGGGAGGCGACCGTGGTGTGCAGGTCCTCGCCGGAGGTGAACGCCTCGATGAGGCCCTCGTCCTCGGACAGGTGGGCCATCACGCGCAGCTCGATCTGGCTGTAGTCGGCGGTCATCAGGGACTCGAAGCCCTCGCCGACCACGAAGCCGCGGCGGATGGCCCGGCCCTCGTCGGTGCGGACCGGGATGTTCTGCAGGTTGGGGTCCGTGGAGGACAGCCGGCCGGTGGCGGCCACCGTCTGGTTGAACGTGGTGTGGATGCGGCCGTCCGCGCCGATCGTCTTGATCAGGCCCTCGACGGTCACGCGCAGCTTGGCCTGCTCGCGGTGCCGGAGCATGATCACCGGCAGTTCGTTGCCGGTTCGGGTGGCGAGCCAGGCCAGGGCGTCGGCGTCGGTGGTGTAGCCGGTCTTGGTCTTCTTCGTCTTCGGCAGGGCCAGCTCGCCGAAGAGGACCTCCTGGAGCTGCTTGGGGGAGCCCAGGTTGAATTCGTGGCCGGCCGCCGCGTGGGCCTCCTTCACGGCCTGCTGCACCGCGCCCGCGAACAGCTGCTCCATCGCTTCGAGGTGCGCGCGGTCGGCGGCGATGCCGTGGCGCTCCATGCGGGCGAGCAGGACCGAGGTGGGCAGCTCCACGTCCCGCAGGAGGTCGGCGGCGCCGACCTCCTGGAGGCGCTCCCCGAAGGCCTCGCCCAGGTCGAGGACCGTGCGGGCCTGGATCATCAGCGCCTCGGCCTCGGCGCCGTCGTCCGCGCCGAACGCCAGCTGGCCGTCGGCCGCCGCGGCCAGAGTCAGCTCGCGGTGCAGGTACTCCATCGACAGCGCGTCCAGGTCGAAGGAGCGGCGGCCGGGCTTGACCAGGTAGGCGGCGAGCGCGGTGTCCATGTGGACGCCCCCGACGCTCCAGCCGTGCTCGGCGAAGACCCGCATGGCGCGCTTGGCGTCGTGGAACACCTTGGGCCTGGCGGCGTCGGCGAGCCAGGCCGCGAACGCGTTCTCGTCGGCCTCGTCCAGCTCGGAGGGGTCGAACCAGGCGGCCGCTCCCCCGGCCGCCGCGAGGGCGACCTCGGCGACCGAGCCGGTGCCCAGCGCCCAGGCGTCGACGGTGGCCACGCCGAGCGTGCCGGTGCCGTGCCCGGCGAGCCAGGGGGCCAGCTCGCCGGTGCCGAGGACCGCGCCGTCCAGTTCGACGCCGGCCGCCGCGGCCGGGGCCGTCCCGGTCTCCTGGGCGCCGGGGTCGACGGCGAAGAGACGCTCGCGCAGGGACGGGTTGCGGATCTCCAGGGTGTCCAGGACCATCGTGACGGCCGTGCGGTCGTACGGGGCCCGTTCCAGGTCGGCGACCGTCTTCGGCAGCTCGACCCCGCGCTCCAGCTCGGTGAGGTGGCGGTTGAGCTTGACCGCCTCCAGGTGCTCGCGCAGGTTCTGCCCCGCCTTGCCCTTGACCTCGTCGACGCGCTCGACCAGCTCGGCGAAGGAGCCGAACTGGTTGATCCACTTCGCCGCCGTCTTCTCGCCGACGCCGGGGATGCCGGGCAGGTTGTCCGAGGGGTCGCCGCGCAGGGCCGCGAAGTCGGGGTACTGGGTCGGCGTCAGTCCGTACTTCTCGACGACCTTCTCGGGGGTGAACCGGGTCAGCTCCGAGACGCCCTTCGTCGGGTACAGCACGGTCGTGTGCTCGGTGACCAGCTGGAAGGAGTCGCGGTCACCGGTGACGATCAGCACCTCGAAGCCCTCGGCCTCCGCCTGCGTGGCGAGGGTGGCGATGATGTCGTCCGCCTCGAAGCCCTCGACGGCGAAGCGCTGCGCGCGCATGGCGTCGAGCAGCTCGCCGATCAGCTCCACCTGGCCCTTGAACTCGTCCGGGGTCTTGGAACGGTTCGCCTTGTACTCGGTGAACTTCTCGGAGCGCCAGGTCTTGCGGGAGACGTCGAAGGCCACCGCGAAGTGCGTGGGCTCCTCGTCGCGCAGGGTGTTGGCCAGCATCGACGCGAAGCCGTAGATCGCGTTCGTCGGCTGGCCCGTCGCGGTCGTGAAGTTCTCCGCGGGCAGCGCGAAGAACGCGCGGTAGGCCAGCGAGTGCCCGTCCATGAGCATCAGCCGGGGACGGGTACCGCCGGAGGTCTTGTCGGTCTTCTTCGATGCTGTCTTCGCCACACCTCCGATCCTGCCACGCTCCACCGACACTCCGGCCCGCGCACGCACCGCTCCCGGATCCGGACGTTCCCGGGCCGCACCGTTTCCGGCGGGGCGTGACAGGATCGGAGGCGTACTTGGCTCACGCAGTCGAAAAGGAGCGCGCCATGGTGACGAAGCCGCCCAAGGGTGATCCGGTCCAGGACGCACCGCAGGTCGCGGAGCCGAAGCACGCGGCGGCGGGGCTGCCGGCCGTCGGGCACTCCCTGCGCGCGGCCCAGCGGCAGATGGGGGTGCGGCGCACCGCGCTGACACTGCTGCGGGTGAACCAGAAGGACGGCTTCGACTGCCCGGGCTGCGCCTGGCCGGAGCCGGACCACCGGCACGCGGCGGAGTTCTGCGAGAACGGCGCCAAGGCGGTGGCCGAGGAGGCCACCCTGCGCCGGGTCACCCCGGCGTTCTTCGCCACGCACTCCGTCGCCGACCTGGCCACCCGCAGCGGGTACTGGCTGGGACAGCAGGGACGGCTCACGCACCCCGTGTACCTGCCGGAGGGCGGCGAGCACTACGAGCCGGTCACCTGGGAGCGGGCCTTCGGCATCGTCGCCGAGGAGATCGCCGCGCTCGGCTCCCCGGACGAGGCCGTCTTCTACACCTCGGGGCGGACCAGCAACGAGGCGGCGTTCCTGTACCAGCTCTTCGCGCGCGAGCTGGGCACCAACAACCTGCCCGACTGCTCGAACATGTGCCACGAGTCGTCCGGTTCGGCGCTCTCCGAGACGATCGGCGTCGGCAAGGGCAGCGTCCTGCTGGAGGACCTGCACCGCGCGGACCTGATCATCGTCGCGGGGCAGAACCCGGGGACGAACCACCCGCGCATGCTCTCCGCGCTGGAGCGGGCCAAGGCGAACGGCGCACGGATCATCAGCGTCAATCCGCTGCCCGAGGCGGGCCTGGAGCGGTTCAGGAACCCGCAGACCCCGCGGGGCCTGCTCCGGGGCGCCGCCCTCACCGACCTGTTCCTGCAGATCCGCATCGGCGGGGACCAGGCCCTGTTCCGCCTGCTGAACAAGCTGATCGTGGAGACCGGGGGTGCCGTCGACGAGGAGTTCGTGCGCGCGCACACCCACGGGTACGAGGAGTTCGCCGCCGCCGCCCGGGCGGCCGACTGGGACGAGACGCTCGCGGCCACCGGCCTGACGCGCGCGGAGATCGAGCGGGCCCTGCGGATGGTGCTCGACTCGCGGCGCACCATCGTCTGCTGGGCCATGGGGCTGACGCAGCACAAGCACTCCGTGCCGACCATCCGCGAGGTGGTCAACTTCCTGCTGCTGCGCGGCAACATCGGCCGTCCGGGCGCGGGCGTGTGCCCGGTGCGCGGCCACTCCAACGTGCAGGGCGACCGCACCATGGGCATCTTCGAGCGGCCCGCCCCGGCGTTCCTGGACGCGCTGGAGAGGGAGTTCGGGTTCGCGCCCCCGCGCGAGCACGGCCTCGACGTGGTACGCGCCATCCGCGCGCTGCGCGACGGCGGGGCGAAGGTGTTCTTCGCCCTGGGCGGCAACTTCGTCTCCGCCTCCCCCGACACGGAGGTCACCGAGGCGGCCGTGCGGCGCGCGCGGCTGACCGTGCACGTGTCGACGAAGCTCAACCGCTCGCACGTGGTCACGGGCGCACGCGCCCTGATCCTGCCGACGCTCGGCCGCACCGAACGCGATGTGCGCGGCGGCGTCGAGCAGTTCGTCACCGTCGAGGACTCGATGGGCGTGGTGCACGCCTCGCGCGGGCGGCTCGCGCCCGCGAGCCCGCACCTGCTGTCCGAGCCGGCGATCGTGTGCCGGCTGGCGCGCCGGGTGCTCGGCGACAGGAGCGTCGTGCCGTGGGAGGAGTTCGAGGAGGACTACGCGGCGGTCCGGGACCGCATCGCGCGCGTGGTCCCCGGTTTCGAGGACTTCAACGCGCGCGTGGCCCGCCCCGGCGGCTTCACGCTGCCGCACGCGCCGCGCGACGAGCGGCGCTTCCCGACGGCCACGGGCAGGGCCAACTTCACCGCGGCCCCGGTGGAGTACCCGCGGCTGCCCGAGGGCCGCCTCCTGCTCCAGACGCTGCGCTCGCACGACCAGTACAACACCACGGTCTACGGCCTGGACGACCGCTACCGGGGCATCACGAACGGCCGCCGGGTGGTGCTGGTCAACCCGCTGGACGCACGGGCGCTGGGCGTGGCCGACGGGGACTACGTCGACCTGGTCGGCGAGTGGCGGGACGGCGTGGAGCGGCGGGCGCCCGGTTTCCGCGTCGTGCACTATCCGACCGCGCGCGGCTGCGCGGCGGCGTACTACCCGGAGACGAACGTGCTCGTGCCGCTGGACGCCACGGCCGACACCAGCAACACCCCGGCGAGCAAGTCCGTCGTGGTCCGTCTGGAGGGCCGGGCAAACGGCCGTCTGGAACAATCGGCGGCCGACTGAGCGTTCGCTCAGCCACATGACGCTGGACGACGGACGGAGCCGGACCGATGGGTGAGCAGCAGCACGTGAAGTTCCCGCAGGAGGTCCTCGACGATTACGCGGCGCTCGGTGTGGACCTGCCCGCCCTGTTCTCCGCGGGCCACCTCGGAACCCGGATGGGCGTGCAGATCGTGGAGGCGTCGGCGGAGCGGGTCGTCGGGACGATGCCGGTGGAGGGCAACACCCAGCCCTACGGGCTGCTGCACGGGGGCGCGTCCGCGGTGCTGGCGGAGACCCTGGGCTCGGTCGGCGCCATGCTGCACGGCGGCAGTTCGAGGATCGCGGTCGGCGTCGACCTGAACTGCACGCACCACCGCGGCGTCCGCTCGGGCCTGGTCACCGGCGTGGCCACGCCCGTGCACCGGGGCCGCTCGACGGCGACGTACGAGACCGTGATCACCGACGAGGAGGGCCGCCGCGTGTGCAGCGCCCGGCTGACGTGCCTGCTGCGCGACGCCGGGGCGGAGAACGGCGCGGGGCCCCGTCAGGCCGGCTGAGGCCGGGGCGCGGCCCGGCGAGCCGCCGGGCCGCGCGGAAACCGGGCCGGTCGCGAGGCCGCCGGGCGGGACGGCCCGTCGGTGGGCCCGGGCCTTTCCCCGCCGCGGATGCGGACCGGGCCGTTCCGCCGGCCCCGCCGCCGGCGGCGGGCGCCGTCCCCGCCGTTCCGGACCGGCCCGGGCCCTTGTCCGGCCATAAACGGAATTCAAGAATCCGGGCGTGCCAGCCCGCAGGATCACTGGAGCCGCGTCCGTGCCGCCGGCCCGCGATCACCGAATCGGGACCCTCCCTTTCCGGGCGTGACGCTGCGTAACACGTACGCAATACAACACCCCGGTTTCCACTTTCGCGGAGCGTTCCGCGGCGTCCTTTTCACGCCGCCGCGCGGGGCCCGGATGCCGATGGGGCGCACCCCCGGTCCACGGCCAACCGGAAGTGCGCGTTCTCAAAATGTGGACCGCTGGGAAATTCCGCCAAAACGGCCAAGAGCGTCCTGGCCGGAAGTCGGCGGTCCGTGCCGTCATAACAAGAAAGTCACAAGCCAGCGCACGGCGATGCCAGGTCTCCATACCGGGCTTAGAGTCACGGCCAGTCACCGCTCCATCGGGAGTTCGGTACCGGCGCCGCACCTGTCGTCCCCCGGAGGGGGCGTACGTGCCTGCGGAAAGGATCGATTGTGCGACAGCGTTCTCTGGTGATTCTTACCTCCGTTCTGACCACCGGAGCTCTGACCCTCACCGCCTGTGGCTCCCGCAACGACGACAGCAAGGACGGCGACAGCGGCAACGTGACGGTCACGATCGGCGTCGACGCCCCGCTGACCGGCCAGAACTCCGCGACGGGTCTCGGCATCCAGTACGGCGCCCAGATAGCCGCCGACGACGCCAACAAGAACAAGACCGTCCCCGGCGTGACCTTCAAGGTCAAGGCGCTGGACGACAAGGCGATCCCGGCCACCGGCCAGCAGAACGCCTCCCAGTTCGTCGCCGAGAAGGACGTGCTGGGCGTGGTCGGCCCCCTCAACTCGGGCGTGGCCACGCAGATGCAGCAGACCCTCGCCACGGCGAACCTGGTGCAGATCTCCCCCTCCAACACCGCGCCCGAGCTGAGCCAGGGCAAGAACTGGCAGACCAAGAAGGTCCGCCCGTTCAAGACCTACTTCCGCACCGCGACCACCGACGCGCTGCAGGGCGCCTTCGCCGCGGACTACGCCTTCAACGGCCTCAAGAAGAAGAAGGCCTTCGTCGTCGACGACAAGCAGACCTACGGCGCGGGTCTGTCCAAGATCTTCAAGGAGCAGTTCGTCAAGCAGGGCGGCAAGGTCATCGGCACCGACCACGTCAACACCGGTGACCGTGACTTCTCCACCCTCGTCACCAAGATCAAGAACTCGGGCGCGGACCTGCTCTACTACGGCGGCCAGTACGACGAGTCCCAGGTGCTGACCAAGCAGCTCAAGGACGCGGGGGCCAAGATCCCGCTGTTCGGCGGCGACGGCATGTTCACCCCGACCTACATCAAGACCGCCGGCAAGGCGGCCGAGGGCGACCTGGTGACCTCCATCGGCGTCCCGGTCGACACCCTGCCCGCCGCCAAGGACTTCGTGGCCACCTACAAGGCCAAGAAGTACCCCGGCGACTACGGCACCTACGGCTCGTACTCCTACGACGCCACCACCGCGATCATCAAGGCCGTCGGCCGGGTCGTGAAGGACGGCAAGCTCCCGTCCGACGCCCGCGCCCAGGTCGTGGACGCCGTCCAGAAGTCCTCCTTCGACGGCCTGTCCGGCCACGTCTCGTTCGACGAGTTCGGTGACACCACCAACAAGCAGCTGACCGTCTACCAGGTCACCAACGGTGAGTGGAAGTCCGTCAAGAGCGGCACCGCCAACCCGAAGTAGTCCGACCGGCAGAAAACCGAACACTCCGCACCACCAGGGCCGCGCGGCGCCGACCACCGTCACCGCGCGGCCCGGTCTCTAAGCCCCCTTGACTCTCCCCACCCACATGGAGGCCATGCGGTGAACACCCTGCCGCAGCAGCTGGCCAACGGGCTGTTCCTCGGCTCGATGTACGGGCTGATCGCCATCGGCTACACGATGGTGTACGGCATCGTCCAGCTCATCAACTTCGCCCACGGCGAGATCTTCATGACCGGCGGCTTCGGCGCGCTCACGGTCTACCTCGCCCTGCCGGACGGCATATCCATGTGGATAGCCCTGCCGGCGATGCTCATCGGCGGCGCGCTGGTCGCCGTGCTCATCGCCGTCGGCGCCGAGCGCTTCGCCTACCGCCCCCTGCGCGGGGCGCCGCGCCTCGCCCCGCTGATCACCGCGATCGGTCTGTCGCTGGCCCTGCAGCAGGCGGTCTTCAACTGGTACCCGGAGGCCAAGTCGGCCCGGGTCTTCCCGCAGCTGCCGTTCGGACCGCTGCACCTCGGTTCGGTCACCGTGCAGAGCGGTGACGTCTTCCTGATCGTCGCCGCCCCGGTGTGCATGGCCGTCCTCGCCTTCTTCGTCCGCCTCTCCCGCACCGGCCGCGCCATGCAGGCCACCGCGCAGGACCCGGACACCGCCCAGCTGATGGGCATCGACACCAACCGCATCATCGTCGTCGCCTTCGCCATCGGCGGCTTCTTCGCGGCGGTCGCCGGCCTGTCCTACGGCCTGAAGTACGGTTCCGTCTCCTACGACATGGGCTTCATCGCCGGTCTGAAGGCGTTCACCGCGGCGGTCCTCGGCGGCATCGGCAACATCTACGGCGCCATGCTCGGCGGCCTCGTCCTCGGCCTCGCCGAGGCCATGGCCACCGCCTACATCGCCGACATCCCCGGCATGCAGCAGCTCGGCGGAGGCGGCTGGGCCGCCGTGTGGGCCTTCGTCCTCCTCATCCTCGTACTCCTCTTCAGGCCACAGGGCCTGCTCGGCGAACGCGTCGCGGACAGGGCGTGAGCAGCATGACCGACACCGAGAAGACTCCCGTCGTCCCGCTCCCCCCGGCCCTCGCACGCCCCCTGGCCGCGATCGGGGCCGTCTTCACCATCGCCTCCACGTTCATGTCCTGGACCTGGACGTCCGAGTTCCCCGGGGACCTGACCGTCTACGGCTACCCGGCGGGGCTGCAGGTGATCACCCTCGTCTGCGCCGCGATCGCCCTGGTGTACGCCCTCGCCGGCTACGGCGTCCGCGGGCTGGACCGGCTCAACCCCAGCGGCAGCAACAACACCCTGGCGCTGTTCGCGCTCGGCACCTTCGCCGTCGTCTGGTTCACCGTCATCGCCATCGCCGTCGACCTCGGCGGCCTGGTCAACGTCGACCCCGGCGGCTTCGTCGCCGCCGTCGCCGCCCTCGTCCTGGCCGCCGGCGCCCTCGGCCTGCCCCTCGACCGGCGCACCGCCGCGTCCCTGGAGCAGCCGAGCTGGGCGGCGCGCCCGGTCCTCGGCGTGTGCTACCGCGCGCTGCGCGTCCTGCGGCTCACCAAGCCGGCGTACCCCCGCCGGGCCGCGGCCACGGCCCTGGCCGAACGCCTCGCCATCACCGTCGGCACCGCGCTCGCCCTGGTGGTGTTCACCTACGGCATCGGCATCGACAACGACGCGAGCGAGACCTTCATCGGCTACCTGCTCGCGCTGGTCTTCGGCGCCTGGGCCCTCGTCAACGCCGGCCTGCTGGACCGCTACGCGGCCGTCTCCGCCCGCCACAAGGGCTTCGCCGCGGCGCTCGCGTTCGCCGCCGCCGTGATCTTCCCCTTCACCCAGAGCGACGACCACAACGCCAACATCGGCGCCAACATCCTAATCTTCGCCACCGTGGCCCTCGGCCTGAACATCGTCGTCGGCCTCACCGGTCTGCTGGACCTCGGCTACGTCGCGTTCCTCGGCGTCGGCGCCTACGCGGCCGCCCTCGTCTCCGGCTCGGAGTACTCCCGGTTCTCCGGCGTGCAGTTCCCCTTCTGGGCCGCGGCCCTGACCGGCATGGCCGCCTCGCTGGTCTTCGGCGTGCTGATCGGCGCGCCCACGCTGCGGCTGCGCGGCGACTACCTGGCCATCGTCACCCTCGGCTTCGGTGAGATCTTCCGCATCACCGTCAACAACCTCGACGGCGACTCCGGGCCGAACATCACCCGCGGCCCCAACGGCATCACCCAGATCCCGGACCTGGACATCCTCGGGTTCAACCTGGGCGAGGCGCACGACATCGGCGGGTTCACCCTGGGCCGGTTCGCCAACTACCTGTTCCTGATGCTCATCGTCACGGCGATCGTCGTACTCGTCTTCACCCGTGCCGCCGACTCCCGCATCGGCCGCTCCTGGATCGCCATCCGCGAGGACGAGACCGCCGCCACCGCCATGGGCATCAACGGCTTCCGGGTCAAGCTGATCGCCTTCGCGCTCGGCGCCTCCCTCGCGGGCCTCGCCGGCACCGTGATGGCGCACGTCAACTACAGCGTCAACCCGCAGCCGTACCAGTTCGCCGGCGCCGCCCCGCCCAACTCGGCGTTCCTGCTGGCCGCCGTCGTCC
Organism: Streptomyces sp. TG1A-8; assembly: GCF_030499535.1. Lineage (NCBI taxonomy): Bacteria > Bacillati > Actinomycetota > Actinomycetes > Kitasatosporales > Streptomycetaceae > Streptomyces > Streptomyces sp. TG1A-8. Next base: position 5,292,627 of record NZ_JASTLB010000001.1, on the reverse strand, counting down.
TCGGCGGCATGGGCACCGTCAGCGGCCCGCTGCTCGGCGCCAGCGTGCTCTACCTGGTCCCGGAGAAGTTGCAGTTCCTGCAGAACTACGAGCTGCTGGCCTTCGGCGTCGCGCTGATCCTGCTGATGCGCTTCCGGCCGGAGGGCATCATCGCCAACCGCCGGCGCCAGCTGGAGTTCCACGAGACCGGCCAGCTGGACGTGCCGGAACAGAAGACGCTCACCGGCGAACCGGCCGTCACCAAGGCAGGGGCGTGAGGAACCATGACGACACCTGTACTCGAAGCCCGTGACGTCACGATGCGCTTCGGCGGCCTGACCGCCGTCCGGTCCGTCGACTTCACGGTCAACAGCGGCGAGATCGTCGGCCTGATCGGTCCGAACGGCGCCGGGAAGACCACCTTCTTCAACTGCCTCACCGGCCTGTACGTCCCCACCGAGGGCACGGTCGCCTACCGGGGCGAGGTGCTGCCGCCCAAGCCGCACCTGGTGACCCAGGCGGGCATCGCCCGCACGTTCCAGAACATCCGGCTCTTCGCCAACATGACCGTCCTGGAGAACGTCCTGGTGGGCCGCCACACGCGGACCCGGGAGGGGCTGTGGTCCGCGCTGCTGCGCGGCCCCGGTTTCCGCAAGGCGGAGCGGGAGTCCGAGGCGAAGGCCATGGAACTGCTGGAGTTCGTCGGTCTCGCCGCCAAGCGCGACCACCTGGCGCGCAACCTGCCCTACGGCGAGCAGCGCAAGCTGGAGATCGCGCGGGCGCTGGCGAGCGAGCCGGGCCTGCTGCTGCTGGACGAGCCGACCGCCGGCATGAACCCGCAGGAGACCCGGACCACCGAGGAACTGGTCTTCGCCATCCGGGACAAGGGCATCGCCGTGCTCGTCATCGAGCACGACATGCGCTTCATCTTCAACCTGTGCGACCGCGTCGCCGTCCTCGTCCAGGGCGAGAAGCTCGTCGAGGGCACCTCCGACGTCGTCCAGGCCGACGAGCGCGTCGTCGCCGCCTACCTGGGCGAGCCCTTCGAGGGCGACCCCGGCCTGGCGGAGGCCGCGGAGGTCGAGGCAGCCGAGGCCGGGGCCGTGAGGGCCGGGGCCGCCGGCGCGGAGAGCACCACCGGCACCACCGAGGGAGAGGCCCAGTGACCGCACTGCTGGAGGTCGAGGACCTCAGGGTCGCCTACGGCAAGATCGAGGCCGTCAAGGGCATCTCGTTCAGCGTCGAGGCCGGCCAGGTCGTCACCCTCATCGGCACCAACGGCGCCGGCAAGACGACGACCCTGCGCACCCTGTCGGGCCTGCTGAAGCCCGTCTCGGGGCGGATCGTCTTCGACGGCAGGCCGCTGACCGACGTCCCGGCGCACAAGATCGTCGCGCTGGGGCTGGCCCACTCCCCCGAGGGCCGGCACATCTTCCCGCGCCTGACCATCGCCGAGAACCTCCAGCTCGGCGCCTTCCTCCGCAAGGACAAGGAGGGCATCGAGAAGGACATCGAACGCGCCTACGACCTGTTCCCCATCCTGGGGGAGCGCAGGAAGCAGGCCGCGGGCACCCTCTCGGGCGGTGAGCAGCAGATGCTGGCGATGGGCAGGGCGCTGATGTCCCGGCCGAAGCTGCTGATGCTGGACGAGCCGTCCATGGGGCTGTCGCCGATCATGATGCAGAAGATCATGGCGACGATCGCGGAGCTGAAGTCCCAGGGCACGACGATCCTGCTGGTCGAGCAGAACGCCCAGGCGGCGCTGTCGCTCGCCGACCGGGGGCACGTCATGGAGGTCGGCAGCATCGTGCTGTCCGGCTCCGGCCGGGACCTGCTGCACGACGAGTCGGTGCGCAAGGCGTACCTGGGCGAGGACTAGCCGCCCGCGGACGTGACGAGGCCCGCGCCCCGGTCGGGGCGCGGGCCTCGTCACGTCCGCGGGCCGCGCGGGCTCAGCCCTTCTTGGCGGCCTTCTTCTCCTCGGCGTCGGTGATGACCGCCTCGGCGACCTGCTGCATCGACATGCGGCGGTCCATGGAGGTCTTCTGGATCCAGCGGAAGGCGGCCGGCTCGGTCAGCCCGTACTCGGTCTGCAGGATCGACTTGGCGCGGTCGACCAGCTTGCGGGTCTCCAGCCGCTGGGTGAGGTCGGCGACCTCCTTCTCCAACTGCTTCAGCTCGGTGAACCGGGAGACGGCCATTTCGATCGCCGGGACGACGTCGCTCTTGGAGAAGGGCTTGACCAGGTACGCCATGGCGCCGGCGTCCCGGGCGCGCTCGACGAGGTCGCGCTGCGAGAAGGCGGTGAGCATCAGGACCGGCGCGATGGACTCCTCGGCGATCCTCTCGGCCGCGGAGATGCCGTCCAGCTTGGGCATCTTGACGTCGAGGATCACCAGGTCGGGCCGGTGCTCGCGGGCCAGCTCGACGGCCTGCTCACCGTCCCCGGCCTCGCCGACGACGGTGTACCCCTCCTCCTCCAGCATCTCCTTGAGGTCGAGCCGGATCAGGGCCTCGTCCTCGGCGATGACGACGCGGGTCGTCAGCGGAGGCACGTGCGACTTGTCGTCGTCGGTCACGTCTGCGGGCTGGGGCGACTCGGCGGTCACGGGGGCTCCTCGTTCAGGGCAGGGGTACTGCTGACAAGAGCCTACCTAGCTACGGTATGGTGGACGCGCGCAGGGTCCGGGAAAACCTTCGATTCTGCGAGCCCCGGTAGCCCAATTGGCAGCAGGCAACGGATTCAAAACCCGTACAGTGTCGGTTCGAGTCCGACCCGGGGCACTTCTTCCTTGGATTCCAAGATTACCGGCACCAAGCGGATGTCCACGTTCTCGTGAACATCCGCTTCTTTTCGCGTGCCGCCCCTTTTCCTTATTTCGGGCTGTCGTCCTCGCCGATGTGGTGGACCCGGACCATGTTGGTCGAGCCGGAGACGCCGGGCGGGGAACCCGCCGTGATCACCACCACGTCGCCCTTCCGGCAGCGGCCGTACTTCAGGAGCAGTTCGTCCACCTGCCCGACCATGGCGTCCGTGGAGCCGACGTGCGGGCCGAGGAAGGTCTCCGCGCCCCAGGTGAGGCTGAGCTGGGAGCGGGTGGCCGGCTCGGGGGTGAAGGCCAGCAGGGGGATCGGCGAGCGGTAGCGGGACAGCCGGCGGGCGGTGTCTCCCGACTGGGTGAACGCCACGAGGAACTTCGCGCCGAGGAAGTCGCCCATCTCGGCGGCGGCCCGGGCGACCGCGCCGCCCTGGGTGCGGGGCTTGTTCCGCTCGGTCAGCGGCGGCAGGCCGGCCGCGAGCATGTCCTCCTCGGCCGCCTCGACGATCCTCGCCATGGTCCGCACGGTCTCGATCGGGTACCTGCCGACGCTGGTCTCCCCGGAGAGCATCACCGCGTCCGTGCCGTCGAGGACCGCGTTGGCCACGTCGGAGGCCTCGGCGCGGGTCGGGCGGGAGTTCTCGATCATCGAGTCCAGCATCTGGGTGGCCACGATGACCGGCTTGGCGTTGCGCCGGGCGAGCTTGACGGCCCGCTTCTGCACGATCGGGACCTGCTGCAGCGGCATCTCCACGCCGAGGTCGCCGCGGGCGACCATGATGCCGTCGAACGCGGCGACGATGTCGTCGATGTTCTCCACCGCCTGCGGCTTCTCCACCTTGGCGATCACCGGCAGCCGGCGGCCCTCCTCGGCCATGATGCGGTGGACGTCCGCGGCGTCCCGGCCGCTGCGGACGAAGGACAGGGCGATGACGTCGAAGCCGGTGCGCAGCGCCCAGCGCAGGTCGTCCTCGTCCTTCTCGGACAGGGCGGGCACGGAGACGGCGACGCCGGGCAGGTTCAGCCCCTTGTGGTCGGAGACCATGCCGCCCTCGACCACCCGGGTGTGCACACGGGGACCGTCGACGGAGGTGACCTCCAGGCAGACCTTGCCGTCGTCCACGAGGACGCGTTCGCCGGGGGTGACGTCGGCGGCGAGGCCGGCGTAGGTGGTGCCGCACCGCCGGCGGTCGCCGTCGACGCCCTCCTCCACGGTGATGGTGAAGGAGTCGCCGCGTTCAAGGAGTACGGGCCCTTCGGCGAAGCGGCCGAGCCGGATCTTCGGACCTTGAAGGTCGGCGAGGAGACCGACGCTGCGGCCGGTCTCGTCGGCCGCCTTGCGTACGCGCTGGTAACGCTCCTCGTGCTCGGCGTGGGTGCCGTGGCTGAGGTTGAACCGGGCGACGTCCATTCCGGCCTCGACCAGTGCCTTGATCTGGTCGTACGAGTCGGTGGCGGGCCCCAGGGTACAGACGATTTTTGCTCGGCGCATGAGTCGAGCGTAGGGCTTACCCGCCGGTAGAGAATCCGGCCCACATGATCACTCAAGAACCCTTGGGCAAAGGAGTCCTGACGAGTGTTGAATTGTGCGGCGAACCGCTCCGATGAGCAATCGTTTCCGGACGCACGCCCCGCGCCGCCCGTGTTTCACAGCCGCGGCGGCGCCATCGTGAAGCGGGCCTCGACCCCGGCGGCGACGCGCAGCCGGGCGGGCTCCAGGTCGAGCGGCTCGGCGGGCTCGGAGGCGTCGGCCCGGGACATGCGCCGCGCCCCGCGGGCGAAGGACGACAGGCCGGGCCGCGACGGCTCCGTACCCGTGTCGGCCAGCTCGGTCAGCGCGGCGAGGGTGGTGCCCAGGGCCTCGGCGTACTCCCGGGCGCGCTGCACGGCCTCGGCCACCGCCCGCCGCCGCGCCTCGGCGTGCACCGGCGAGCCGGGGCGCAGCGACCACCAGGGGCCGTCCACCCGGGTCAGCTCCAGGTCGGCCAGCCGGGTGGTGAGTTCACCGAGCACGGTGAAGTCGGAGAACTCGGCGCCCAGGTGCACCCGGCCCCGATAGCTGCGGACCCGCTCGCCCCGGCCGCGCTCGGCCAGTTCGGGGGTGAGGGAGAAGGCGCCGGTGGACAGCTCCTCCACGGCCCGGCCGTAGGACTTCACGAGGTCCAGGACGGCGGTGTTGCGGCGGGTGAGGTCGTCCAGGGTGGAACGCCGGTCCCGGCCGCGGGCGCCGACCGTGATGCCGATCCGCGCGACCTCGGGCTCGACGTCCAGCTCCGCCTCCCCGCGGACGACGAGGAGGGGTGCGTCGGGGGTGCCGTGCCGTGCGGTCGCCGCAGAGGTCATACGCCCCACTGTGTCAGTTTTTCCCGTCGGGGCGGCGGGACTTCGCACAAGAGGTCACCGTATCGAAACCTCTCGGACCTGTTGCCCCCCGCCACGCCCGGGTCAGAATCTACGCGCGTCGTTCACCCGCTCCCGAGGAGACCCAGCCATGCCGCTGAACCGCCGGAAGTTCCTGAAGAAGTCCGCCGCGACCGGGGCGGGGGTGGCGATCGCCGGTGCGGCGGCGGCTCCGGCGGCCCGGGCGGCCGAGGCGGGGCGGCCCGCGAAGCACGTCAAGCGGTACTCCCTCACCGTCATGGGCACCACCGACCTGCACGGGCACGTCTTCAACTGGGACTACTTCAAGGACGCGGAGTACACCGACGCCGCGGGCAACGCCGTGGGCCTGGCCCGTGTCTCGACCCTGATCGAGCAGGTCCGCCAGGAGCGGGGCCGCCACAACACGCTGCTCGTCGACGCCGGTGACACGATCCAGGGCACCCCGCTGACGTACTACTACGCGAAGGTCGACCCGATCACCGCCGAGGGCGGGCCGGTGCACCCGATGGCCCAGGCGATGAACGCCATCGGGTACGACGCGGCGGCCCTCGGCAACCACGAGTTCAACTACGGCATCGAGACCCTGCGCCGGTTCGAGGACCAGCTGGACTTCCCGCTGCTCGGCGCCAACGCGGTCGACGCCAAGACCCTGAAGCCGGCCTTCCCCCCTTACGTCATCAAGACCTTCCGCGTGCAGGGCGCCCCGCCGGTCAAGGTCGCCGTGCTGGGCCTGACCAACCCCGGCATCGCCATCTGGGACAAGGCCTACGTGCAGGGCAAGCTGGCGTTCCCGGGCCTGGAGGAGCAGGCCGCGAAGTGGGTGCCGAAGCTGCGGTCGCTGGGCGCGGACGTGGTCGTGGTGTCGGCGCACTCGGGCACCTCCGGCACCTCGTCCTACGGCGACCAGCTGCCGTACGTGGAGGACGCGGCCGCCAACGTCGCCCGCCAGGTGCCGGGCATCGACGCCATCCTAGTCGGGCACGCGCACCTGGAGATCCCCGAGCTGAAGGTCGTCAACGAGCGGACCGGGAAGACGGTCGTGCTCTCCGAGCCGCTGTGCTACGCCGAGCGGCTCACCGTGTTCGACATCGAGCTGGCGTTCAGCAGGGGCCGCTGGGAGGTCGAGTCGGTCTCGGCCTCGCTGCGCAACTCCGGCACGGCCGCCGACGACCCGAAGATCACCAAGCTGCTCAAGGACGAGCACGCCAAGGTCGTCGCGTACGTCAACCAGGTCGTGGGCCGGGCCACCGAGACCCTGACGACCGTCGAGGCGCGCTACAAGGACGCCCCGATCATCGACCTGATCACCAAGGTGCAGGAGGACGTGGTCAAGGCCGCGCTGGCCGGCACCGAGTACGCCTCGCTGCCGGTGATCGCACAGGCCTCGCCGTTCTCCCGGACCTCGCAGATCCCGGCCGGCGACGTGACGATCCGGGACCTGTCGAGCCTGTACGTGTACGACAACACCCTGGTCGCCAAGGTGCTGACGGGCGCCCAGGTGCGGGCGTACCTGGAGTACTCGGCGGGGTACTACGTGCAGACCGCCGCCGGGACGGCGGTCGACGTGGAGAAGCTGACGAACGCGGGCGGCCGGCCGGACTACAACTACGACTACGTCTCGGGTCTGGCGTACGACATCGACGTCGCCCGGCCGGCCGGTTCGCGGATCAGGAACCTGACCTACGGCGGTGCCCCGCTGGACGACGCCCAGCAGTTCGTGTTCGCGGTGAACAACTACCGCGCCAACGGCGGCGGGGCCTTCCCGCACGTCGCCTCGGCCAAGGAGCTGTGGTCGGAGTCGACGGAGATCCGCACCCGGATCGCCGAGTGGGTCACCGCCCGGGGCGTCCTGGACCCGAAGGACTTCGCGTCCTCGGACTGGAGGCTCACCCGCGACGGCACGCCGGTCTTCTGACGGGCGGGGGTCCCCGCGAAGGGCCCGCGGTGGCGGGGCGGCGTCGCCCCGCCACCGCGGGCCCTTCCGTCCGCCGCGCCGTCCCGTCCGTCGCCGTCTCCCGCCGGACGGAGCCGGCTGCCGCTCCCGGCGGTCCTGCGGCACCCGGGGCCGGGCCTCCCGGAGGCCGAAGGTGGTGAAGGCCGTCCGGCCGGGGAGCGGGTAGGCGCACCCGCCGGTCAGGGGGTTGAGGATGCAGGCGCTGCGCCAGGCGGCGAGGTCGGGGGCGCCGACGCCGTGGGTGTGCAGTCCCACGTTCTGGACGTACACCGATCCGGTGGCCGAGGGGTCGAGGACGAGCCGGAAGTCCTGGTCCACGCGCGGGCGTTCGCTGCCGTCGCGGCGCAGGTGGGGGTCGAGTCCGGCGAGGATGCGGCCGAGGGGGTGCTCGCGGTAGCCGGTGGCCAGGACGACGGCGTCGGTGCTCAGGCGGGAGCGGCTGCCCTGTGCGGGGTGTTCCAGGTGCAGTTCGATCCTCGCGGCGTGCGGAGGCTCGGCGTGCCCGGTGAGCGGGTGCTGGTGCGCGAGCCCGGCCCCGCGGACGAGGGGCCGCTGCCGACGCTGTTCCGGGAGTGCGGGGACTGGTTCGCGGCGGCGGGGCCGCCGTCGGGGCCGGGCGGCGGGCAGAGCCCGTTCCACCCGCTGCCGGACGGCGCGGACCCGGACGGCAAGGTGCTCCTGGTGCCGGAGCGCGACGGTGCGGTCGCCGGCCCGGTCGACGCCGTACGGGATCACCCGGGGCCCGGCACGGTGGCGGTGGGGTTGTTCCTGCCGCGGCCGGGGCGCCCGGCGCCGGCCGGGCCGCGGCACCCGGCACCGTCCCGGCGGAGCGCCCGGGGGTGGCCGGGTCAGGCACCCCGCGCGCCCCGCACGGACCGGGCCGGCGGACACCCGGCCCGGCCCGGCCGGGGCCGCGCGCCCGGTACCGCCCCGGCCGGGTTACTCCCCCCGGACCCGGAGCGCGCGGGCCAGGTCGTCGAGTTCGTCGACGAGTCTGCGGCGCAGGGCCGCGGTCGGGCCGGCGTCGCGCAGGCAGACCTCGCCGAGGGCGAGGTTCTCCGCGTCGACGGCGTGGTGCGGGAAGGCCCAGCGGCCGGCGGCGGCGGCGATGGCGGGGCCGCGGCGGGCGGCGACCGCGACCGCGTCCTGGTAGTAGCGCGGCACGTACTCCCGGACCAGGTCGGCCTGTTCGGGCTGCCAGAAACCCTGCGCGGTGGCGGTGAACAGGTAGTTCGACAGGTCGTCGCCGGCGAACATCGCCTCCCAGGCCGCGCGCTTGGCCGCCGCGTCGGGCAGCGCGGCCCGGCAGCGGGCGGCGCCCTCCTGGCCGGTGGCGGACGGGTCGCGCTGCAGCTCGGCGGCGATGGCGGCCTCGTCGGTGGCGCCGAGGACGGCGAGCCGGGCGAGGACGCGCCAGCGCAGCTCCGGGTCGAGTTCCGGCCCGCCGGGCACGGTGCCCTCGGCGAGCCAGGCGGCGATGGTGTCGGGGTGGACGGCCGCGTCGACGAAGTGCCGTACGGCGATCAGGCGCAGGCCGGGGTTGTCGCCGTCCTCGGTGCGGCGCAGCAGGTCGCGGCAGAGGGAGGTGAGGGTGCCGAGGGCGGCCGGGCGCTCCCCGGGGCCGAGGTAGCGGCCGGCGATCTGCGCGGAGGCGAAGGCGAGGACGCCCTCCACGAGGGCCAGGTCGGTCTCCAGCGGGAGGTGGGCGCGGGCCGTCTCCAGGTAGGCGCCGGGCGGGAGTTCGCCGTCGCGGACGGCGTCCCGCAGGGCGTTCCACACCACCGCGCGGGTGAGCGGGTCGGGCAGCCCGGACAGGCCGGTGCGGACCGTCGCGAAGGACTCCTCGTCGAAGCGGACCTTGGCGTAGGTCAGGTCGCCGTCGTTGAGCAGGAGCAGCGCGGGCCGCTTGCCGATGGGCTGCGGTGCGGCCTGCGGGACGTCGAGGTCGACGCGTTCGCGCAGGGTGAGGCGGCCCTCGTCGGTGAGGTCGCGGTCGTACAGCCCGGCGGTGACGCGGTGCGGCCGGCTGCCGGCGCGGTCGACGGTCAGGGCGCAGGTGCCGTCGGCGGACGCGATCCTCGGGGTGAGCGTGTCGACGCCGGTGGTGCGCAGCCAGGCGTCGGCCCAGGCGTGGACGTCGCGTTCGGTGGCGGCGGCGAGGGAGTCGATGAAGTCGGCGAGGGTGGCGTTGGCGAAGCGGTGCCGCCGGATGTGGACGTTGATGCCGGCGAGGAAGTCCTTCTCGCCGAGCCAGGCCACCAGCTGGCGCAGCGCGGAGGCGCCCTTGGCGTAGGAGATGCCGTCGAAGTTGAGCAGGGCGGCGGCCGTGTCGTCGACGGCCTCGGGGGCCACGGGGTGGGTGGAGGGGCGCTGGTCGGCGTCGTAGCCCCAGGCCTTGCGGGCAACGCCGAACTCGACCCACGGCTGGGTGAAGCGGGTCGCCTCCAAGGTGGTCTGGTAGCCCATGTACTCGGCGAAGGACTCGTTCAGCCAGATGTCGTCCCACCACCTGAGGGTGACGAGGTCGCCGAACCACATGTGGGCCATCTCGTGGGCGATGACCATCGCGCGGGTCTGCCGCTCGGTGTCGGTGACGGCGGAGCGGTAGACGAAGTCGTCGCGGAAGGTGACCAGGCCCGGGTTCTCCATGGCGCCCGCGTTGAACTCGGGGACGAACGCCTGGTCGTAGGAGTCGAAGGGGTACGGTTCCTCGAACTTCTCGTGGTAGCGGTCGAAGCAGGCGCGCGTGACCTGGAGGATCTCCTCGGCGTCGGCCTCCAGGTGCGGGGCGAGGGAGCGGCGGCAGTGGATGCCGAAGGGCAGGCCGCGGTGCTCGGTGCGCACCGAGTGCCAGGGCCCGGCGGCGACCGCGACGAGGTAGGTGGAGATCAGCGGCGTCGCGGCGGCCCGCCAGCGGCCCTGGCCGAGGTGCTCGGTGACGCCGTTGGCGAGTACGGTCCAGCCCTCGGGCGCGGTGACGGAGACCTCGAAGACGGCCTTGAGGTCGGGCTGGTCGAAGGCGGCGAACACCCGCTGGACGTCGTCCATGAACATCTGCGTGTAGACGTAGGTCTCGCCGTCGGTGGGGTCGGTGAAGCGGTGCATGCCCTCGCCGGTGCGGGAGTAGGGCATGGCCGCGTCGACGTGCAGTTCGTGCTCGCCGGCGGTGAGGTTCTTCAGCGGCAGCCGGCCCTCGCGCAGGTCCCCGGGGTCGAGGGGCTGTCCGTCGAGGGTGACGGCGCGCAGCTCGGTGGGCTTCAGCTCGACGAACGTGTCCCCGTCGGACCGTGCGGTGAACCGGATCCCGGTGCGGGAGCCGAAGACCTCGTCCCCCGTGGTGAGGTCGAGTTCGACGGAGTAGTGGTGGACGTCGAGGAGCTGTGCTCGGAGCTGCGCTTCGTCGCGCGTGAGTACGGACATGCGGGCCATGCTGCCCGATGGCGCCGACGGCGCACAGGCGTGGTTCGTTACACGGTGTATGTCCGGTTCCGCAACCGCCCGCCGCCACCGGCGGTCACCGGCCCCGCCGCGCCGCCGCCGTACCGCTGGTCAGCCGGCCGACGCCGGTTGCTCGTGGGCGGTGTCGTCGGCGATGCGTTCGTGGTGCCGGATCACCTCGGCGATGATGAAGTTCAGGAACTTCTCGGCGAAGGCCGGGTCGAGGCGGGCGTTCTCGGCGAGGGTGCGCAGCCGTTCGATCTGCCGGGCCTCGCGGGCCGGGTCGGCGGGCGGCAGCTGGTGCGCCGCCTTGAGCCGGCCGACCTGCTGGGTGCACTTGAAGCGTTCGGCGAGCATGTGGACGACGGCCGCGTCGATGTTGTCGATGCTCTCGCGCAGCCGCTCCAGTTCCTGGCGGACGGCGGGGTCCACGTCACCGGTGCCGGTGTTGCTGATGGTCATGGGCGTCCACCCTAGGGGAGCGGCGCGCTCCTCTCACCGGCCGACCAGCATGCGATCGGTCCCGTCGCGCCGATCGGCCGGAACGAGGCACGGGGAGCGCGGGGCGCGGCCGCTGCCCGCCGGCGCGCGCCCGCATACAGTGGGAAGGGGGTCCCGGGTGTCCTTGGGGGTCGGACGTGGCGAACGGCGGACCGGTCGAGCACGGCTACCCGCACCTGGAGACGGTGCGGGCCGCCGTCACCGCGCTGTACCGGCGGCTGTCCTGCGACACCGTGCGGACCTTCGCGGCCAGCGTGCCCCCCGCCGACGTGGCCTTCTGCGACACCGACGACCTGCACCTCAGGGCCCAGCGGGTGGCCCGGGAGATCGTGCGGCACTTCCGGTTGCCGGACGCGCGGCTGGTCGTCGGCTTCCGGCGGATGACCCACGCGGCGAACGTCGAGCTGACGGCGGGCCCGGAGTACTTCGTCGAGCTGAACGACCGGTTCCGCACCCATCGCCGGGACATCGGGGCGGCGCTCGCCCACGAAGTGGCCCACGTCTACCTGCACCGCCTCGGCCTGTCCTTCCCGACCACGGCGCACAACGAGATCCTGACGGACACGGTGACGACCTACCTCGGCGCGGGGTGGCTGCTGCTGGACGCCTACCGCGAGGACGGCGCCTCCTCCCAGAAACTGGGTTACCTCACGCCGGAGGAGTTCGGTTACGTCCTCGCCAAGCGCTCGCTGGCCTTCCACGAGGACCCCTCCGTGTGGTTCACCAGCCCGCAGGCCCACACCGCCTACGGCAGGGGCATGGCCACCGCCCGCCACGACGGGCAGCAGCCTCCGCTGACCGGGGCCGGCCGGGCGGGCCGCCACCGCTACGCCCACGACCGCAGGCAGGCCCCGGGCACCCGGCCGGAGGTCCCCTACGCCTTCTCCTGCGACCCCGCCGGCCGGCTCCGCGTCTCCTTCCCCTGCCCCACCTGCCACCAGCGGATCAGGGTGCCCGTGCGGGGCAGGGTCCGGGTGCGGTGCGGCCTGTGCCGGACGGTCCTGGAGTGCGACACCTAGGACTTTCGTCCGGATCGGGCCGGCCCGGGCTCCCCGCCGCACGCGCTGCGACCGGCGCGCCTGCCCGTCCCGCCGCTCGCCCCGGACGGTCCGGCCGCCGGCGCGTCCGGGGCGGTCCTCGGCCCCGGCGTACGCCCGCGCCCCGCGGGACACCCGCCGCACCCCGGGCCGGACGGGCGTGTGCGTGCTCCTGCCCGCCCCGCCGCCGGGCTCGGCGCGGGCGGGGTGCCGGGGCTCGCGGCGCAAGCGGCCCGCGGCGCCCCGTCCCGGCAGGACGAGGCGGCGCCTGCCCCGGTGTCCGGTCGGGGACGTGAGGGGGCAGGCGCCGTCTGGTGTTCCGTACGCCTTTGTACGGGACGTTCCGGGGGGCTCGTCAGACCGTCAGGGCGCGGTCCGTCGGGCGGACGGGGGCCGGCAGGTCACTGGCCCCGGTCAGGTAGCGGTCGACGCCACGGGCGGCCGAGCGGCCCTCCGCGATGGCCCAGACGATGAGCGACTGGCCGCGGCCGGCGTCGCCGGCGACGAACACGCCCGGCACGTTGGTCTGGAAGTCGGCGTCGCGGGCGATGTTGCCGCGCTCGTCCAGTTCCAGGCCGAACTGGTCCACGAGGCCGTTCTCGCGGTCCGTGCCGGTGAAGCCCATGGCGAGGGCGACCAGCTGGGCCGGGATCTTGCGTTCGGTGCCCGGCTTCTGCGTCAGCCTGCCGTCGACGAACTCGACCTCGGCCAGGTGCAGCCACTGCACGTTGCCGTCCTCGTCGCCCTCGAAGTGGGTGGTGGAGGCGGAGTAGATCCGCTCGCCGCCCTCCTCGTGGGCCGAGGTGACCTTGTACAGGATCGGGAAGGTCGGCCAGGGCTGGCTGACCGGGTGCCGCTCCTCGTTCGGGCGGGGCATGATCTCCAGCTGGGTGACGGAGGCCGCGCCCTGGCGGTGGGCGGTGCCCACGCAGTCGGCGCCGGTGTCGCCGCCGCCGATGACGACGACGTGCTTGCCCTCGGCCGAGATCGGCGGGGTGACGTAGTCGCCCTCCTGGACCTTGTTGGCCAGCGGCAGGTACTCCATCGCCTGGTGGATGCCCTTGAGCTCACGACCGGGGACCGGCAGGTCGCGGGCGGTGGTGGCGCCGGCGGCGACGACGACCGCGTCGTACCGCTTCCTGAGGTCGGTCGCCTTCAGGTCGCGGCCGACCTCGACGCCGGTGCGGAAGCGGGTGCCCTCCGCGCGCATCTGCTCGATGCGGCGGTTGATGTGCCGCTTCTCCATCTTGAACTCGGGGATGCCGTACCGCAGGAGGCCCCCGACGCGGTCCGCGCGCTCGTAGACGGCGACCGTGTGGCCGGCCCGGGTCAGCTGCTGGGCGGCGGCCAGGCCCGAGGGGCCCGAGCCGATGACCGCGACCGTCTTGCCGGACAGGCGCTCGGGGATCTGCGGGGCGACGTCCCCGGTCTCCCACGCCTTGTCGATGATCGAGACCTCGACGTTCTTGATGGTGACCGGCGGCTGGTTGATGCCGAGCACGCACGCCGACTCGCAAGGAGCCGGGCAGAGGCGGCCGGTGAACTCCGGGAAGTTGTTCGTGGCGTGCAGGCGCTCCGAGGCCGCCGCCCAGTCCTCGCGGTAGGCGTAGTCGTTCCACTCGGGGATCAGGTTCCCCAGCGGACAGCCGTTGTGGCAGAACGGGATGCCGCAGTCCATGCAGCGGCCGGCCTGCTTGCTGATGATCGGCAGCAGGGAGCCGGGGACGTAGACCTCGTTCCAGTCCTTGACCCGCTCGGCGACGGGGCGGGTCTTGGCGACCTCACGGCCGTGGTTCAGGAAGCCCTTCGGGTCAGCCATTGCTCGCCGCCTCCATCATCTTCTCGGTGGTCTCGGTCTCGGAGAGACCGGCTCGCTCGGCGGCGTCCTTGGCGGCGAGCACTGCCTTGTACGTGCTGGGGATGATCTTGCTGAACCGCGCCACGGCCCTGTCCCAGTCGGCCAGCAGCTTCCCGGCGACCGTCGATCCGGTCTCCTCGGCGTGGCGGCGCACCACGTCGTGCAGCCACTGCCGGTCCGTGTCGTCCAGTTCCTCGACGGCGTCGGCGTTGCCGGCGTTGACGTCGTCGCGGGCCAGGTCGATGACGTAGGCGACGCCGCCGGACATGCCCGCCGCGAAGTTGCGGCCGATCGGGCCGAGGACGACGGCGTGACCGCCGGTCATGTACTCGCAGCCGTGGTCGCCCACGCCCTCGGAGACGACCAGCGCGCCGGAGTTGCGGACGCAGAACCGCTCACCGGTGCGGCCGCGCAGGAACAGCTCGCCGCCGGTGGCGCCGTAGGCGATGGTGTTGCCGGCGATGGTCGAGTACTCGGCCAGGTGGTCGGCCGCGCGGTCCGGGCGGACGATGATCCGGCCGCCGGACAGGCCCTTGCCGACGTAGTCGTTGGCGTCGCCCTCCAGGCGCAGTGTGACGCCGCGCGGCAGGAACGCGCCGAAGGACTGGCCGGCCGAGCCGGTGAAGGTGATGTCGATGGTGTCGTCGGGCAGGCCGGCGCCACCGAACTTCTTCGTCACCTCGTGGCCGAGCATGGTGCCGACCGTGCGGTTGATGTTGCGGATGGCGACCTGGGCGCGCACCGGCTGGGCCCCGGCGGCGTCCGGGGCGGCGAGCGCGTCCGCGGCGAGTTTGATCAGCTCGTTGTCCAGCGCCTTCTCCAGACCGTGGTCCTGGGCGACCAGCCGGTGGCGGACCGCGCCCTCGGGCAGCTCGGGGACGTGGAACAGCGGCTCTAGGTCCAGGCCCTGCGCCTTCCAGTGGGTGACCGCGCGCTCGACGTCGAGCACCTCGGCGTGGCCGACGGCCTCCTCGATGGAGCGGAAGCCCAGCTCGGCGAGCAGCTCGCGGACCTCCTGCGCGATGAACCGGAAGAAGTTGACCACGTACTCGGCCTTGCCGGAGAAGCGGTCGCGCAGGGTGGGGTTCTGGGTGGCGATGCCGACCGGACAGGTGTCCAGGTGGCACACGCGCATCATCACGCAGCCGGAGACGACGAGCGGCGCGGTCGCGAAACCGAACTCCTCGGCGCCCAGCAGCGCGGCGATGATCACGTCCCGGCCGGTCTTGAGCTGGCCGTCCGTCTGCACCACGATCCGGTCGCGCAGGCCGTTGAGCAGCAGGGTCTGCTGCGTCTCGGCCAGGCCCAGCTCCCAGGGGCCGCCCGCGTGCTTCAGCGAGGTCAGCGGGGAGGCACCCGTGCCGCCGTCGTGGCCGGAGATCAGGACCACGTCCGCGTGCGCCTTGGAGACGCCCGCGGCGACCGTGCCGACGCCGACCTCGGAGACCAGCTTCACGTGGATGCGGGCCTGCGGGTTGGCGTTCTTCAGGTCGTGGATCAGCTGCGCCAGGTCCTCGATGGAGTAGATGTCGTGGTGCGGCGGCGGGGAGATCAGGCCGACGCCCGGCGTGGAGTGCCGCGTCCTGGCGACCCAGGGGTAGACCTTGTGGCCGGGCAGCTGGCCGCCCTCGCCTGGCTTGGCGCCCTGGGCCATCTTGATCTGGATGTCGTCCGCGTTGACCAGGTACTCGGAGGTGACGCCGAAGCGGCCCGAGGCGACCTGCTTGATCGCCGAGCGGCGCGCGGGGTCGTACAGTCGCTCCGCGTCCTCGCCGCCCTCACCGGTGTTGGACTTGCCGCCCAGCTGGTTCATGGCGATGGCGAGGGTCTCGTGCGCCTCCTTGGAGATGGAGCCGTACGACATCGCGCCGGTGGAGAAGCGCTTGACGATCTCGGAGACCGGCTCGACCTCCTCGACCGGGACCGGCGCGCGGCCGGACTTGAAGCCGAACAGGCCGCGCAGCGTCATCAGGCGCTCGGACTGCTCGTTCACGCGGTCCGTGTACTTCTTGAAGATGTCGTAGCGGCCGGTGCGCGTGGAGTGCTGGAGGCGGAAGACCGTCTCCGGGTCGAACAGGTGCGGCTCGCCCTCGCGGCGCCACTGGTACTCGCCGCCGATCTCCAGCGCGCGGTGCGCGGGAGCGATGCCGGAGGCGGGGTAGGCCTTGGCGTGGCGGGCGGCGACCTCCCGGGCGACGACGTCGATGCCGACGCCGCCGATCTTGGTGGCGGTGCCGTTGAAGTACTTCTCCACGAAGGTCTCGTCCAGGCCGACGGCCTCGAAGACCTGGGCGCCGCGGTAGGAGGCGACGGTGGAGATGCCCATCTTGGACATGACCTTCAGCACGCCCTTGCCGAGGGCGTGGATCAGGTTGCGGATGGCCTTCTCGGACTCGATGCCGTTCAGGAAGGTGCCGGCGCGCAGTAGGTCCTCGACGGACTCCATCGCCAGGTACGGGTTGACCGCGGCGGCGCCGTAGCCGATGAGCAGGGCGACGTGGTGGACCTCGCGGACGTCGCCGGCCTCGACCAGCAGGCCGACCTGGGTGCGCTGCTTGGTGCGGATGAGGTGGTGGTGGACGGCCGAGGTGAGCAGCAGCGAGGGGATCGGCGCGTGCTCGGCGTCGGAGTGCCGGTCGGAGAGCACGATCAGGCGGGCGCCGTTGCCGATGGCCGCGTCGGCCTCGGCGCAGATCTCGTCGAGGCGCGCGGCCAGCGCCTCGCCGCCGCCGGAGACCCGGTACAGGCCGGAGAGGGTCGCCGCCTTGAGGCCGGGCATGTCGCCGTCGGCGTTGATGTGAATGAGCTTGGCCAGCTCGTCGTTGTCGATGACCGGGAAGGGCAGGGTGACCGTGCGGCAGGAGGCGGCTGTCGGCTCCAGCAGGTTCCCCTCGGGGCCCAGCGACGAGCGCAGGGAGGTGACCAGCTCCTCGCGGATCGCGTCCAGCGGCGGGTTGGTGACCTGCGCGAACAGCTGGGTGAAGTAGTCGAACAGCAGCCGCGGGCGCTCGGACAGGGCCGCGATCGGCGAGTCGGTGCCCATGGAGCCGATCGGCTCGGCGCCGGTGCGGGCCATCGGCGCGAGGAGGACGCGCAGCTCCTCCTCGGTGTAGCCGAAGGTCTGCTGGCGGCGGGTGACCGAGGCGTGGGTGTGCACGATGTGCTCGCGCTCGGGCAGGTCGCCCAGCTCGATCTCGCCGGCCTCCAGCCAGTCGGCGTACGGCTTCTCGGTGGCGAGGGCCGCCTTGATCTCGTCGTCCTCGATGATGCGGTGCTCGGCGGTGTCCACGAGGAACATGCGGCCGGGCTGGAGCCGGCCCTTGCGGACGACCCTGGCCGGGTCGATGTCGAGGACGCCGACCTCGGAGCCGAGGACGACGAGGCCGTCGTCGGTGACCCAGTAGCGGCCGGGGCGCAGGCCGTTGCGGTCGAGCACGGCGCCGACCTGGGTGCCGTCGGTGAAGGTCACGCAGGCGGGACCGTCCCAGGGCTCCATCAGCGTGGCGTGGAACTGGTAGAAGGCGCGCCGGGCCGGGTCCATGGAGGCGTGGTTCTCCCACGCCTCCGGGATCATCATCAGCACGGAGTGCGGCAGCGAGCGGCCGCCGAGGTGCAGCAGCTCCAGGACCTCGTCGAAGGAGGCGGAGTCGGAGGCGTCCGGGGTGCAGACGGGGAAGACGCGGTCGATCCGCTCCTGCGGGCCGAACAGGTCGGAGACCAGCTGCGACTCGCGGGCGCGCATCCAGTTGCGGTTGCCCTTGACGGTGTTGATCTCACCGTTGTGCGCGACGAACCGGTAGGGGTGTGCGAGCGGCCACGAGGGGAAGGTGTTGGTGGAGAAGCGGGAGTGCACGAGCGCGATCGCGGAGGCGAAGCGGCGGTCGGACAGGTCCGGGAAGAAGGGCTCCAGCTGGCCGGTGGTCAACATGCCCTTGTAGACGATCGTCCGGGCGGACAGGGACGGGAAGTAGACCCCGGCCTCGCGCTCGGCGCGCTTGCGCAGCACGAACGCCCTGCGGTCCAGCGCGATGCCCGCGCTGGCGCCGTCGGTGACGAAGAGCTGGCGGAAGACCGGCATGGTGGAGCGGGCGGTGGCGCCGAGCAGCTCGGGGGCGACCGGGACGGCGCGCCAGCCGAGCACGGTGAGGCCTTCCTCGGCCGCGATCGCCTCGATGTGCGAGACGGCGTCCTCGATGCCCTCCTCCGGCAGGAAGGCGATGCCGACGGCGTACGAGCCCGCCGCGGGCAGGTCGAATCCGGCCACCTCGCGGAAGAAGGCGTCCGGCACCTGGGAGAGGATGCCGGCGCCGTCGCCGGAGTCCGGCTCGGAGCCGGTGGCACCGCGGTGCTCCAGGTTGCGCAGGACGGTGAGCGCCTGTTCGACCAGCGTGTGGGACGCCTCGCCGGTAAGGGTGGCCACGAAGCCGACGCCGCAGGCGTCGTGCTCGTTGCGGGGGTCGTACATACCCTGCGCAGCAGGGCGAGCATCCATGAACGACCACTTCTGGCCATTCGAGGAATGCTGGGACGGCTGGCGCGGCGTACGCATCGGCTCTCCCGTCGTCGTCATGTGGCATGTGCTGGTGCCGAGGGACGACGTTGGCCCTCTGCGGGGGATGCAAAATTTCGTGCAGGTTACATGATGGAACGGTTCTCGGGAAGCGGATACTGCGTTCCATCATGCGGACGCCGCAGGGGTGGCCGGCGGGGTGCCACGGGGTCGCGGCGGGTGCCGCGCACGGGCGGCGGAAGAAAATGGGGGCCGGACCGGACGAGATCGATCTGATCGGTGTCCGTCGGCCCGGGAGGGCCGGGGGAAGCGTCGCCGCTGTCCCGAGGTGTGCGTCACGGGCGTCATTGCCCGCGGCGCGTACGGCTCATGCCCGGTGGTAAAGCTTCCGAAACCAGCGGGTAACGGCTACTTATGCGGCCCCGCGCATAAGTTCCGGCGGCATCATCCTACGGCCGTTCCGAACAGGCCGCCCAGGGCGTACGTCACACCGGCCGCCGCGCCGCCCAGCGCGAGCTGGCGCAGGCCGCTGTACCACCAGCTGCGCGCGGTCACCCTGGCCACCACCGCACCGCAGCCGAAGAGCCCGGCGAGCGCGAGCAGCACGGCCGGCCACAGGGCGCTCGCGCCGAGCAGGTAGGGCAGCAGCGGCAGCAGGGCACCCAGGGCGAAGGACCCGAACGACGACACCGCCGCGACCAGCGGCGAGGGCAGGTCGCCGGGGTCGATGCCCAGTTCCTCGCGGGCGTGGACCTCCAGCGCCTGCTCGGGGTCCTTCGACAGCTGCCGGGCCACTTCACGGGCCAGCGCGGGCTCCACGCCGCGGGCCGCGTAGAGTGCCGCCAGTTCGTCCTCCTCGTCCTGCGGGTGCCTGCGCAGCTCGCGCCGCTCGACGTCCAGCTCCGCCTCGACGAGTTCGCGCTGCGAGGCGACCGAGGTGTACTCGCCGGCCGCCATGGAGAAGGCGCCGGCCGCGAGGCCGGCGAGGCCGGTGATCACGATCGTCCGGTGGCTGACGGAGCCGCCCGCGACGCCGGTCATCAGCGCGAGGTTGGAGACCAGGCCGTCCATGGCGCCGAATACGGCGGGGCGCAACCAGCCGCCGTTCACGTCGCGGTGCGTGTGGTTGTCTCGGTGCGCCTCGTGCAGCGCGGCCTCGGTGTCGATGATGGCCATGCGGGACCCCCGGGGAAGCTTAGCCAAAGCTAACTTTGGACGAGTTCTATTTTTTGACAACACCGAACGTACGCCATTCATTTCCCGTGCGCCAGCAAGGAAAGGCTCGGCTAACCTGCACTTTTGCCAGTTTCACTCATATGTGCTAGGTAACCCTCAGATGTCGACCGGGTGACGCGTGGCCCGTCGGAGCTCATCCGTGTGCCTGCCGTGGGGGCGCATCCGCCTGGGCGCCGTGGCCTTCGTGCCACGGCGCCCAGGCGCTGTCCGAGGGCCGCTTCGCCGACGCGCCGGTGGTCGCGGCGGCCCCGGGGCCGGTCCCGCCACCGGCGCGCGGGCCGAGCACCGCCCCGGGGGGGGCACGGCGGCGGTCGGCGGTGCCGGACGTGCCACGGCCCCGGCCCGTGCACGCAGAGGGCGCCCCGGTGGTCCCGGGGCGCCCTCGGTGTCCTCGCGGCGGCCGTCAGCCGTGCTTCGCCGCCGACTCCGCCTCGCCGTCCGACGCGTCCGCGGCCGTGTCCGTGTCCGTGTCCGCAGCCGTGTCCCGGCCGGTCGCGTCGCCCGGACCGGCGTCCGTGCCGTCACTCGGCGCCGGACCGTCCGTGACGCCCGGCTCCACCACCGCTTCCCGGCCCGGCCGCTTCCTGGACGACACCACGATGTAGGTGACCGCCAGCAGGAACACGATCAGCGCGGTCCAGTCGTTGAGGCGCAGGCCCAGGATGTGGTGGGCTTCGTCGACGCGCATGTACTCGATCCAGCCGCGGCCCACGCAGTAGGCGGCGACGTACAGGGCGAACGCCCGGCCGTGGCCCAGCCTGAAGCGGCGGTCGGCCCAGATCACCAGCAGGGCCACGCCGACGCACCACAGGGACTCGTAGAGGAAGGTCGGGTGGTAGTAGCCCGGTACCCGGCCGCCCTCCGTCGAGGTGATGTGCAGTGCCCACGGCACGTCCGTCTCGCGGCCGTACAGCTCCTGGTTGAACCAGTTGCCCCAGCGGCCGATGGCCTGCGCGAGGGCGATGCCGGGCGCGACGGCGTCGGCGTACGCGGGCATCGGGACGCCCCGCCGACGGGCACCGATCCACGCGCCGAGCGCGCCGAGCGCGATGGCGCCCCAGATGCCGAGGCCGCCCTCCCACACCTTGAAGGCGTCCACCCAGTCACGGCCGTCGCTGAAGTACAGCTCGTAGTCCGTGATCACGTGGTAGAGCCGGCCGCCGACCAGCCCGAAGGGCACGGCCCAGACCGCGATGTCGGCGACCGTGCCGGACCGTCCGCCGCGGGCGATCCAACGCCTGTTGCCGAGCCAGACGGCGACGAAGACGCCGATGATGATGCAGAAGGCGTAGCCGCGCAGCGGAATGGGGCCGAGGTACAGCACCCCGCGCGACGGACTGGGAATGTAGGCAAGTTCCATGGCGGGGTTGACGCTACCGTGCCGGGCCGCGGGGCGGCAGGCCGCCCGGCTACGGGTCCATAACGGGGAGGTGGGAACCACGCTCACCGTCCGTCGGCGGCCTCCACCATCTGCTTGAGCTTGGCCGGGGTCATCGACCGGTCCTGGTAGATGTTCCTGCCGCCGAACAGGACCGTGGGCGTCCCGCCGAAGCCGCCGGCCTGGAAGGCCTTGTGGGACTTGTCCACCCAGCTGTTGTGGGTGCCGTCCTTGACGCACTTCCGGAACGCGGGCGTGTCCAGGCCGCCGACCTTGCCCGCCAGCGCGATCAGCCTGGTGTCGTCGCCGAAGGCGTCGTCCCTCTCCTCGGGCTGGTTCTCGTACAGCACGTCGTGGTAGTCGCGGAACTTCCCGGCGTCCTGGGCGCAGGCCGCGGCGTTGCCCGCGCGCAGGGAGCCGCTTCCGCCGAGGTTGCCGTCGATCAGCCGGACCAGGTGGTACTCGATCCTGAGCTTGCCGGCGTCGGTCAGCTGGTGGAGCACGGGGCGGTACGCCGTCTCGAAGGACCGGCAGGCCGGGCAGCGGAAGTCCTCCCAGACCGTGAGTGCCGACTTCGCGCCGTCCCCGCCGACCGGGACCGCGAGGCTGTCCTTGCCCTGGGCGCCGGACGGCGCGACGACCGGGCCGGCGTTGTCGCTGCCCTTGTCCTTGCCGGCGTTCGCGGCGACCACGCCGGCCACCGCCGCGAGGCCGAGGACGCAGACGACGCTCGCTCCCACGATCAGCGTGCGCCGCCGCCTGTCCGCGGCCCTCTGCTTCTCGCGCTCGACCGCCAGCCGCTCCCGGGCGGTGCGCTTTCCGTCACGGTTGTTCTCGCTCACACCCCCAGAACGAACCGGGGAGGCGCAGCGCGCCTCCCCGGCCCGAGGTCCACCCGTTCGAGTGACCAACGCCGTGGGAGCGCCGGGGCACGGGCCGTTCCGGACGGGGCGCCGGGTCACGCCCGCCCGCGCACGCCCTCCGCCAGGTCGCCGGCCAGCGCCCGGACCGCCTCGATGCCGCGGGCGTGGTCCGGGGCGTCCAGCATCCGCTTCACGAACGCCGAGCCGACGATGACGCCGTCGGCGAACCCGGCGACCTCGGCGGCCTGGGCCGGGTTGGAGACGCCGAGCCCGACGCACACCGGCAGCGCGGTGCCGGTGGCCCGGGTCCGCTCGACCAGGTCCTGGGCCTGCGCGCCGACGGACTCGCGGGTGCCCGTGACACCCATCAGCGAGGCCGCGTAGACGAAGCCGCTGCCCGCGGCGGTGATCTGCGCGAGCCGTTCGTCCCTGCTGCTGGGGGCGACGACGAAGACGGTCGCGAGGCCGTGCTTCTCGGCGTGCTCGCGCCACAGCGCCGACTCCTGGACCGGCAGGTCGGGCAGGATGCAGCCGGCGCCGCCCGCCTCGGCCAGCTCGGCGGTGAAGCGCTCGACGCCGTAGCGGTCGACGGGGTTCCAGTAGGTCATCACCAGGACGGGCTTGCCGGTGGCCCGGTGGGCCTCGCGGACCGTCCGCATGACGTCCGCGATCCTGACGCCGCCGCGCAGGGCGATGTCGTCGGCGGTCTGGATGACGGGGCCGTCCAGGACCGGGTCGCTGTGCGGCAGGCCGACCTCGACGACGTCGGCGCCGCCGTCGAAGGCGGCCTTGACGGCCTCGATGCCGCCCTCCACGGTCGGGAACCCGGCCGGCAGGTAGGCGATGAGCGCGGCGCGGCCCTCCGCCTTCGCGGCGGCCAGGGTGTCCGACAGCAGCTGCGTCTTCCCGCTCACTTGGCGTCCCCCTCGATCTCGGCGGTGTCGGCTTCGTCGGCGGCCACCTCGGCATCGGTGTCGTACAGGCCGAAGTAGCGGGCGGCGGTGTCCATGTCCTTGTCGCCGCGGCCGGACAGGTTGACGACGATCAGCCCGTCCCCGCCCAGTTCCCGGCCGACCTCCAGGGCGCCGGCGAGGGCGTGGGCGCTCTCGATGGCCGGGATGATGCCCTCGGTGCGCGACAGCAGGCGCAGGGCCTGCATGGCGGCGTCGTCGGTGACCGCGCGGTACTCGCCGCGGCCGGAGTCCTTGAGGTAGGAGTGCTCGGGGCCGATACCGGGGTAGTCGAGGCCGGCCGAGATCGAGTACGGCTCGGTGATCTGGCCCTCCTCGTCCTGCAGGACGTAGGACCGGGAGCCGTGCAGGATGCCGGGCTCGCCGGCGGTGAGGGTGGCCGCGTGCTCGCCGGTCCCCACGCCGTGCCCGGCGGGCTCGCAGCCGATCAGGCGGACGCCCTCGTCGGGGATGAAGGCGTGGAACAGGCCGATGGCGTTGGAGCCGCCGCCGACGCAGGCGACCGCGGCGTCGGGGAGCCGGCCGGCGCGTTCGAGCAGCTGACGCCGCGCCTCGACGCCGATCACCCGGTGGAAGTCGCGGACCATGGCGGGGAAGGGGTGCGGGCCGGCGACCGTGCCGAACAGGTAGTGGGTGTGGTCGACGTTGGCCACCCAGTCGCGGAACGCCTCGTTGATGGCGTCCTTGAGGGTGCGGCTGCCGGACTTCACGGCGACGACCTCGGCGCCGAGCATGCGCATGCGGGCCACGTTGAGCGCCTGGCGCTCGGTGTCGATCTCGCCCATGTAGATGGTGCAGTC
Source organism: Streptomyces sp. TG1A-8 (assembly GCF_030499535.1). Lineage (NCBI taxonomy): Bacteria > Bacillati > Actinomycetota > Actinomycetes > Kitasatosporales > Streptomycetaceae > Streptomyces > Streptomyces sp. TG1A-8. Next base: position 5,268,901 of record NZ_JASTLB010000001.1, on the reverse strand, counting down.
GAGGCCGAACAGGGCGCAGGCGGTGGCCGTGGCGACGCCGTGCTGGCCTGCACCGGTCTCCGCGATGACGCGGGTCTTGCCCATGCGCCGGGTGAGCAGGGCCTGGCCGAGCACGTTGTTGATCTTGTGGGAGCCGGTGTGGTTCAGGTCCTCCCGCTTCAGGAACACCCGTGCGCCACCGGCGTGTTCGGCGAACCTCGGCACCTCGGTCAGGGCGCTGGGGCGGCCGGTGTAGTGGACGAGGAGGTCGTCCAGCTCACGGGCGAACTCGGGGTCGGCCTTCGCCTTGTCGTACTCGACGGCGACCTCGTCCACGGCGGCGACGAGGGCCTCCGGGATGAACTTGCCGCCGAACGCGCCGAAGTAGCCCTCGGGACTGGGGACCCGGCCCTCGGGGTCGGGGATGAAGAACTGGCTGGGCATACGGATACCTCGCAGGGGCCCTGAGGCCCTGGATCGCTGGACTCGGGATACGTGGATCACGCGTGCGCGTGCTGTCCTTCGACGGCGTCCCCGGCGGGCGGGAGGCCGCCCTCACCCGGCCGGGGACACCCGGCGCCGGTGACGGGGGTTCACGCCGACCGGGAGGCGCCCCGTCGGCCGGGTACGCCTCGCCGCGGCCTCCGCCCGGACCCCGTCGCCGGGGTCCTCGGAGTGCCGGACGACCGGTGTGCCCGCGGGCCTGCGGCGGTCGGCCGCCCCGGGGGGCCGGCGTTTCGCGGCGGGAGGGGGCTCAGCCCACCGAAGGTGACGCGCACGCGCGGCGACGCCATCGCCTGCCGTTCACCTGGCCGGGCTCGTCGCCGATCACATAGCGGACCCGCCGCCCGTGCACCCGCCGGGCGGGCGCACGGCAGCCGCGGGGCCGGCAACCGCGGGCGAGGCGGGCATAGGGGTCCCGCGCCGCCGGGGTGGTCGGGAGCGCCATCGCCGGGTCCACCGGACGCTCAGTCCCGCCCGTGCCGCAGCGCGGGGTGCTCGCCCGCGGCGACCAGGTCGGAGACGGCGGTCCTCGGGTCGCGTCCGGTGACGAGGGACTCGCCGACCAGGACGGCGTCGGCGCCCGCGTTGGCGTAGGCGATCAGGTCGTGCGGCCCGCGCACCCCGGACTCGGCCACCTTCACGAGGCCGTCGGGGATCTCGGGGGCGACCCGCTCGAACGTGCCGCGGTCGACCTCCAGCGTCTTCAGGTTGCGCGCGTTGACGCCGATGACCCGGGCGCCCGCGTCCACGGCCCGCTCGACCTCGTCCTCGTCGTGCACCTCGACCAGCGGGGTGAGGCCGATGGACACGGCCCGCTCGATCAGCGACTCCAGGGCGGGCTGGTCCAGGGCGGCCACGATGAGCAGCGCGAGGTCGGCGCCGTACGCACGGGCCTCCCACAGCTGGTACGACGTGACGATGAAGTCCTTGCGCAGGATCGGGATGTCCACGCGCGCCCGGACGGCCTCCAGGTCGGCGAGCGAACCGCCGAAGCGGCGCTGCTCGGTGAGGACGGAGATGACGGCGGCGCCGCCCGCCTCGTAGTCGGCGGCGAGCCCGGCCGGGTCGGCGATCGCGGCCAGCGCGCCCTTGGAGGGGCTGGAGCGCTTGACCTCGCAGATCACCTTCACGCCGTCGCCCTTGAGCGCGGCCGCCCCGTCCTTGGCGGCGGGGGCCTTGGCCGCACGTTCCTTGAGCTCGTCGAGGCTGACGCGTGCCTGCCGCTCCGCGAGGTCGGCACGGACTCCGTCGATGATCTCGTCGAGCACACTCACGCGAGCGGCCCCCTTCCAGACGGTGGTTCCTTCGGGTGTCGAGAACCTGTGGTCACTGAATGGTATCCGCAGCACCACGAAGGCTCTGCATCCGGCCCGCACCCGTCCCGCGGCCCGGACGCCGCGGGACCGCTCAGGGATGCAGCCAGCTGCCGGCCGGCGAGTTCCGGACGACGGTGAAGACCAGCAGGGACACCCCGACGACCCACATCTGCGTCCGCCCGGCTTCGAGGCGCACCGGCCGGCCGCGCACCGCGCGGACCACCCAGACGGTCCACAGCACCGCGAAACCGGCGTAGGCGGCCACGCCCGCCGCGTTGTCCCGCAGGGCGCCGAGGAGATCGCCGTGGACGAGGGCGTGCGCGCTGCGCAGTCCGCCGCAGCCGGGGCAGTACAGGCCGGTGAGCCGGTACAGGGGGCACACCGGGTAGTGACCGGGCCGGTTGGGGTCCACGGCGCCGACGTAGGCGAAGGCGCCGGCGACGGCCGCGAGGAGGGCGGCCGGGACGGCGAGGCGCTCCCGGAGGGCCGGGGGCGTGGCGGCGCGCGGGGCGGTGCGGCTGTCGGCGTTCACGCGGGCATTGTGCCCCGCGGCAGCCGCACGCGCGCGGGGGGGCGGCCCGCGCCGCACGCGCGCGGGGGGCGGCCCGCGCCGGACGGCGTGCGGACCGCCCCCGGCGGGAAGCGGTGGTGCCGGCCGGGGAGGCCGGCCGGCGGGGTGCTCAGCCCTCGGCGTGGGCGGGCTCGCGGGTGGCGGCGGGGGCCCGGTGCGGCGGGGTGCGCTCCTGCTTGGGCTGGCCGAGGCCCATGGCGCGCATGACGCCGCCCACGACGCCGCCGAGCACCACGATCACCATGCCGGCCCAGAAGCCCACCGGCTGCGCCATCACCACGAAGGCGCCCGAGACGCAGAAACCGATGAAGGCGATGGTGACGCCGGTCCAGGCGGCCGGGGTGTGACCGTGGCTGCTGCCCGCCATGACTTGCTCCTCGTTGCTGTGTACGTGTCGTACGTTTCCGAGCCCGCCCGTCACTGTCCGAGCCGGACGTTCTCGTCTCATTGTCCCGTACGCGTGCGCGCGCCGGACGCGGGGGTGGCGTCTGGTTCGCCACACCCCGCGGCGCGCTCAGGTGCAGGTGGGGTCCTCGCCGCGGTCCAGCGCCTTCCACATCTCCTCGGGGCGCTCGGGGTCGGCCGGGCGGGCCGTGCGGCGCGGGCGGTCGGTGCCGCGCTCGTAGCGGCCGGACATGGCGGGCCACAGGCGGCCGTAGCGCAGCGCGAGCAGCCCGGCGAGCAGCAGGAGGAGGCCGCCGGCGGCCGCCACGTAGGGCCAGCCGGTGTGGCTGAGGGCGGCGACCGTGGCCGAGGTGTCGCCGGTGGCCTCGGCGGCCTTCCCGTCCAGCGCGGAGCTGTCGGAGACGCCGGCGAGGGCGGCGGCGGCGATACCGGCGCCGGACAGGGCGAGCAGCCCGGCGACGGCGAGGCGGCCGGCCCTGCGCACGGCGAAGACGGCGACGAGCGCCGCGAGGCCCACCACGGCGAGGGCCGCGGGGACGCCGGTGACGTCGCTGCCCCTGGCGGTCAGCGGAAACGTGCCGCCGGCCACCGTCGCGGTGCCCTCCGACCAGCGCTGGCGGGTCGACAGCAGCGCGACGGCCGCGCCGAGCGCACCGCACAGCAGGGCGGTGGCGAGGCTGCGCCGGCCGGAGCGGACGGGCGCGGCGGCTTCGGAACGGGAGTGAGGTACGGCAGTCACGTACTCCACTATCGCCTGGACCCCGGGCGGTGCGTCACCCGGGGTTGCGTGCGGAGCGGCCCGCTCCCGCGCCCTGCGTGCCCAGGCGGTTGGCCGTGTGCACCGCCCGCAGCACCGCGGCGGCCTTGTTGCGGCACTCCTGGTCCTCGGCGACCGGGTCGGAGTCGGCGACGACCCCCGCGCCGGCCTGCACGTGGGCGGTGCCGTCCCGGAGCAGGGCGGTGCGGATCGCGATGGCGGTGTCGGAGTCGCCGGCGAAGTCCAGGTAGCCGACGCAGCCGCCGTACAGGCCGCGCCGGGACGGTTCCAACTCGTCGATGATCTGCATGGCGCGGGGCTTGGGGGCGCCGGAGAGGGTGCCCGCGGGGAAGCACGCGGTGAGCACGTCGAAGGCGGTGCGGCCCTCGGCGACCCTGCCGGTGACCGTCGAGACGATGTGCATGACGTGCGAGTACCGCTCGATGGACATGAAGTCCACGACCTCCACCGAGCCCGGCTCGCACACCCGGCCGAGGTCGTTGCGGCCGAGGTCGACCAGCATCAGGTGCTCGGCGCGCTCCTTGGGATCGGCGAGCAGTTCGTCGGCGAGGGCCTGGTCCTCCTGCGGGGTGGCCCCGCGGTGCCGGGTGCCGGCGATGGGGTGGACCATCGCGCGCCCGTCCTCGACCTTCACCAGCGCCTCCGGGGAGGAGCCGACGACGTCGAAGCCGTCGAAGCGGAACAGGTACATGTAGGGGGACGGGTTGGTGGCCCGCAGGACCCGGTAGACGTCCAGCGCGCTGGCCGTGCACGGCGTCTCGAAGCGCTGGGAGGGGACGACCTGGAAGGCCTCGCCGGCGCGGATGCGCTCCTTGACGTCCTCGACGGCCGCCCGGAAGTCGGGACCGCCCCACCGGGCGGTGTACTCGGGCAGTTCGGAGGGCGGCAGGACGGCCGGGGGCTGGGGCACGGCCCGGCCGAGGTCGGCCTCCATGGCGTCGAGGCGGGCCACGGCGTCCTCGTAGGCCTCGTCGACACCGGTGTCCAGGTGGTTGTGGTTGATCGCGTTGGCGATCAGCAGGACCGAGCCCTCCCAGTGGTCCATCACGGCGAGGTCGCTGGTCAGGAGCATGGTCAGCTCGGGCAGCCGCAGGTCGTCGCGCTCGCCGGGGCCGATCTTCTCCAGGCGGCGGACGATGTCGTAGCCCAGGTAACCGACCATGCCGCCGGTGAAGGGCGGCAGGCCCTCCTGGTGCGGGGTGTGCAGGGCCTGGAGGGTGGCGCGCAGGACGGCGAGGGGGTCGCCGTCCACGGGGACGCCGACGGGCGGGGTGCCGAGCCAGTGGGCCCGGCCGTCGCGTTCCGTCAGCGTGCCGGCGGACCGGACGCCGACGAAGGAGTAGCGGGACCAGGACCGGCCGTTCTCCGCGGACTCCAGCAGGAAGGTGCCGGGGCGCTCGGCGGCGAGCTTGCGGTAGAGCGCGACCGGGGTGTCGCCGTCGGCGAGGAGCTTTCGCGTGACCGGGATGACGCGCCGGTCGGTGGCGAGCTTGCGGAAGGTCTCGAGGTCCATGGCGGCAGACCTTACTGATCCGAGGGCGCGGGGCCCGAACCGGTGTCCTTCAGCAGCACGTCCTCGTCGAAGCAGGTGCGCGCGCCGGTGTGGCAGGCGGCGCCCACCTGGTCGACCTTGACCAGCACGGTGTCGGCGTCGCAGTCCAGGGCGACCGACTTCACCCACTGGACGTGGCCCGAGGTGTCGCCCTTGGCCCAGTACTCCCCGCGGCTGCGGGACCAGTAGGTGCAGCGGCCGGTGGTGAGCGTGCGGTGCAGCGCCTCGTCGTCCATCCAGCCGAGCATCAGCACCTCACCGGTGTCGTACTGCTGGGCGATGGCGGGCAGGAGTCCGTCGGCGCTGCGCTTCAGGCGCGCGGCGATGTCGGGGGCGAGGCTGCTGGGCGGGGGCGTGCCGGTCATGGGGTCATTGTGCCGCCCGGAGCGGGGAACCCGGCGGCGTGTCCACGGGATGGTCATCGCGGCGCGCCGCGGGGCGACGGGTGGGCGTACCCCGCGCGCGGTCGTAGGCTGGCTGCATGTCGACCTTCGCCAAGCGTGAACGGCTCCTGCTCGCCGATCTCTTGGAAACCGCCGGTCCGGACGCCTTGACCCTGTGCGCCGGCTGGCGGACGCGCGACCTGGCCGCGCACCTGGTGGTGCGCGAGCGCCGTCCGGACGCGGCCGGGGGCACCCTGATCAAGCAGCTCGCGCCGCGCCTGGAGAAGGTGATGGCCGAGTACGGCGCGAAGCCGTACGAGGAGCTGGTCCAGTTGATCCGCACGGGTCCGCCGCGCTTCTCGCCCTTCAGGCTCAAGCAGGTCGACGAGGCCGCCAACACCGTCGAGTTCTACGTGCACGCCGAGGACGTCCGCCGGGCCCAGCCGGACTGGACCCCGCGCGAACTGGACCAGGTGTTCCAGGACACGCTGTGGTCGCGTCTGGAGCGCACCGCGCGGCTGATGGGCCGGAAGGCGCCGACGGGGCTGGTGCTGCGCCGCCCGGACGGCCGGACGGTGGTGGCGCACCGGGGCGTCCCGGTGGTCACGGCGACCGGGGAGCCCTCGGAGCTGCTGCTGTTCACCTACGGGCGGCAGGGCGCGGCGAAGGTGGAGCTGGACGGCGACGCGGAGGCGGTCACCCGGTTGCACGAGTCCGGGGAGCTGGGGATCTGAGCGGACCGGACCCCGGGGAGGCGCCGTCGTGATCAGGGTCGCGATGACCAGTGTGTACGTCGACGACGTGGCGCGGGCGCACGCCTTCTACACCGGCGTCCTCGGTTTCGAGACCCGGCTGCACGTGGACCCGGGCGACGGCGCGCCGTTCGTCACGGTCGGGGCGCCCGAGGGGGCCCAGCGGGAGCTGCAGCTGCTGCTGGAGCCCGGCGGGGGGCCCGTCGCGGAGCCGTACCGCACGGCGCTGTACGAGGCGGGGATCCCGTGCATCGTCTTCTCGGTGGACGACCTGCGCGCGGAGTACGAGCGGCTGCGCGGCCTCGGTGTCCGGTTCACGCATCCGCCGCGGGACCAGGGGCCGGTGCTGGCGGCGGTGTTCGACGACACGGTCGGCAATCTGGTGCAGCTCACCCAGCCGGTGGGGTGAACGTCAGCCGGGGAGTTCGGCGCGCCGCAGGTCCGGTGCGCACAGGGCGACGGCTCCGCCGAGTCCGCAGACGGCCGCGCTGGCGACGAACACCGGGCCGAGGCCCCAGGCGCCGATCGCGGCGGCCGCGAACGGCATGCTCAGCGGGGCCAGCCCCAGGCTGACCAGGCCGGCGACGGCGGTGACCCGGCCGAGGCAGGCGGGATCGGCCTGGGTCTGCAGCAGGGCCCCGCACAGGGCGCCGCTGAGCCCGGTGAACAGTCCGACGAGCACGGCCACGGCCACGGCGCCGGCGAGGGCCGGGACGTGGCCGAGGGCGCCGATCGCGACGGAGCCGGCGAGGATGGCCCACCCGGCGGCGCGGCCGGCGTGCGGGAGCCGTCCGCGCACCGTGATCAGCAGGGAGGCCGCGCCGGCGCCGACGCCGAATCCGGCGAGCACCCAGCCCATGCCGGAGGCGCCCCAGCCGCGGCGGTCGGCGAGCAGGGTCAGGCCGACGTTGAGCGGGCCGACGAAGCCGATGTCGCCGAGGGCGATGGTGAGCATCAGCGGGGCGAGGACGCGGTGGCCGCGGATGTGGCGCAGTCCGGCCACGAGGTCGGAGCGCACGCCGGGGCGTCCGCCGCCGGCCCGGCCACCGGTCCCCTCCTCGGTCCCGTCGCCGGTCCGGCCGCCGGCCCCCTCCTCGGCGGGCAGTGCCCGGATGCGCAGGGAGACCAGCAGCGGCACGGAGACGGCGATCAGCAGCCCGGCGAGGGCGAAGGCGGCCGGTGCGCCGCCGGCGGCCACGCCGAGTCCGCCCAGCGGGGCGCCGAGCACGCCGGCGCAGCGGATGGCGAGGCCGCGCATGCCCTGCACCCGGGCGAGCTGTCCCCTGCCGGTGATCCGGGCCGGCAGGGCGCCCACGGCGGGCAGGAACACGGCGTCGACGGTGCCGAAGACCAGGGCCAGCAGGGCGAGCGGCCACAGCCCGGGGCGGGTGACGTGGAGCAGGGCGGCGACGGCGAGGACGGCCGCGCAGCGCACGGCGTCGCTGCCGATGACGACGCGGCGCGGGCCCAGCCGGTCGGCGACGACTCCCCCGCCGAGCATCAGGAGGGCCCTGGGCAGGGCGCTGGCCGCGATCACGGCCCCGGCCCGGGCGGGTGTCCCGGCCTGGACGGCGGCCCAGGACAGGGCGAGGTGGTAGACGCTGTCGCCGAGCATCGAGGAGGCGTAGGCACCGAGCCAGCGCAGCACGTTGGGGTCGCGGTGGGCGGGGCGCTCCCCGGCGGCGGGGGTCTGGGGGGCGAGCGTGTCGGTCACGGGTGGCGGGTCCTTCGGACGCGGAGGCGGGAGGCCGGGCACGCGCGGCGCGACGTGCTCGCGCCCGGTTCACCGGCGGCTCGGACGGTCCGGCCCGCGTCGTGCTTGCCGGCCGGGGCGGCCGGGTGCGGCACGCGGATGGCCCGGTCCGGGTACGGCCGGATGCAGCCGGATGCGGCCGGGACGCGCTGTCGGGGGCGGCGTCCCACCCGGTGCTCCGCTCCGGGCCGGACGCTCGCGCGGAGACCGGGGAGGAGCCGCGCGGGGACGCCGCGCGGTTCCTCCCCGGTCCCGGCCGGGGCGGGGTCACCGCACGGGGTGGCCCGCCTCCCGCAGGGTCTGCTTCACCTCACCGATGCACAGGTCGCCGAAGTGGAAGACGGAGGCGGCCAGCACCGCGTCCGCGCCCGCCTCGACGGCCGGCGGGAAGTCGCCGAGCCCGCCCGCGCCGCCGGAGGCGATCACCGGGACCGTCACGTGCTTGCGGACGGCCGCGATCATCTCCAGGTCGTAGCCGTCCTTGGTGCCGTCCGCGTCCATGGAGTTCAGCAGGATCTCCCCGGCGCCCAGCTCGGCGGCCCGGTGCGCCCACTCGACGGCGTCGATGCCGGTGCCCCTGCGGCCGCCGTGGGTGGTGACCTCGAAGGAGCCCGACTCCGTGCGGCGGGCGTCCACGGAGAGGACCAGCACCTGGCTGCCGAAGCGCTCCGCGATCTCCCGGATCAGCTCCGGCCGGGCGATGGCCGCGGTGTTCACACCGACCTTGTCGGCGCCCGCCCGCAGCAGCTTGTCCACGTCCCCGGCCGTGCGCACGCCGCCGCCGACGGTCAGTGGGATGAACACCTGCTCGGCGGTGCGGCGCACCACGTCGTAGGTGGTCTCCCGGTCGCCCGAGGAGGCGGTGATGTCCAGGAACGTCAGCTCGTCGGCACCCTCGGCGTCGTACACCTTGGCCATCTCGACGGGGTCGCCCGCGTCGCGCAGGTTCTGGAAGTTGACGCCCTTGACCACCCGGCCGCCGTCCACGTCCAGGCAGGGGATGACGCGCACCGCCAGGGTCATGCGGGGCCTCCCCGGTACGCCTCCACCTCGACCTCGACGACCAGGCTGGGGTCCACGAAGCCGGAGACGATGATCATCGAGGCGGCCGGGCGGACGGAGTCGAACAGCTCCTTGTGGGCCCGGCCGACCTCCTCCACGTCCCGGGCGTGCGTGATGTACATGCGCGTGCGCACCACGTCCTCGCGGCCGAGCCCCACCTGTTCCAGTGCGGCCAGGGCGACGTTGAAGGAGTTGACCGCCTGCTCGTAGGGGCCGCCCCCGGCGATCTGCCCGTCCACGACGGACGTGCAGCCCGAGACCAGTACCAGGCCGTTGGGCAGCTCCACCGCCCGGCAGTAGCCGAACTCCTCTTCCCAGGGCGCGCCCGACCTCACGCGTCGTACGTCACTCACTTGGCTACCGCCTCCAGTGCCTCTTCCAGCGTGAACGCCTTCGCGTACAGGGCCTTCCCGACGATGGAGCCCTCGACACCGAGGGGCACCAGTTCGGCGATGGCCCGCAGGTCGTCCAGCGACGACACGCCGCCGGAGGCCACGACCGGACGGTCCGTGGCGGCGCACACGTTGCGCAGCAGTTCCAGGTTGGGGCCCTGGAGGGTGCCGTCCTTGGCGATGTCGGTGACGACGTAGCGGGCGCAGCCCTCCTTGTCGAGGCGCTCCAGCGTCTCGTAGAGGTCGCCGCCGTCACGGGTCCAGCCGCGCCCGCGCAGGGTGGTGCCGCGCACGTCGAGGCCGACCGCGATCCGGTCGCCGTGCTCGGCGATGACCCCGGCGACCCACTCGGGGGTCTCCAGGGCGGCGGTGCCGAGGTTGACCCGGGTGCAGCCGGTGGCGAGGGCGGCGGCGAGGGTGTCGTCGTCGCGGATGCCGCCGGACAGCTCCACCTTGATGTCCATCGCCCCGGTGACCTCCGCGATCAGGTCGCGGTTGTCCCCCGTGCCGAAGGCGGCGTCCAGGTCGACCAGGTGGAGCCACTCGGCGCCCGAGCGCTGCCAGGCGAGGGCGGCCTCCAGCGGGGAGCCGTAGGAGGTCTCGGTCCCGGACTCGCCGTGCACGAGGCGGACGGCCTGCCCGTCGCGGACGTCGACGGCGGGGAGGAGTTCGAGCTTGGCCATGTTCTACAGGGTTCCGATCCAGTTGGTGAGGAGCTGGGCTCCGGCGTCGCCGGACTTCTCGGGGTGGAACTGGGTGGCCCACAGGGCGCCGTTCTCCACGGCGGCCACGAAGGGCTTGCCGTGCGTGGACCAGGTGACCCTGGGCGCCTCGATCACCGGGTTGTGGCTCTCCAGGCTCCAGTCGTGGACGGCGTAGGAGTGCACGAAGTAGAAGCGGGCGTCCGCGTCGAGGCCGGCGAACAGCCGGGAGCCGGCCGGGGCGTCGACGGTGTTCCAGCCCATGTGGGGCACGACGCCGGCCTGGAGCGGCCCGACCGTGCCGGGCCACTCGTCCAGGCCCTCGGCCTCCTCGCCGTGCTCGATGCCGCGGGCGAACAGGATCTGCATGCCGACGCAGATGCCCATCACCGGCCGGCCGCCGGCCAGCCGCCGGTCGACCAGCCAGTCGCCGCGGGCGGCGCGCAGGCCCCGCATGCAGGCGGCGAAGGCGCCGACGCCCGGCACCAGCAGGCCGTCGGCGTTCATCGCCGTGTCGAAGTCGCGGGTGATCTCCACGTCGGCTCCCACCCTCGCGAGGGCGCGCTCGGCGGAGCGGACGTTGCCGAAGCCGTAGTCGAAGACGACGACCTTCTTGGGCGCGGTGCTCAATTCCACACCTCCAGCCGTACGACGCCCGCGACGAGGCACATCGCCGCTCCGATGGAGAGCAGCACGACGAGGCTCGTGGGCATCTTCTGCTTGACGAAGGAGACGATGCCGCCGACCAGGAAGAGGCCGACGACGATCAGGACGGTGGACAGGCCGTTCATGGGGTTACAGGGCGCCCTTCGTCGACGGGAGGATGCCGGCCGCGCGCGGGTCGCGCTCGCTGGCGTAGCGCAGCGCCCGGGCGAGGGCCTTGAACTGGCACTCCACGATGTGGTGCGCGTTGCGCCCGTAGGGCACGTGCACGTGCAGTGCGATCTGCGCCTGGGCGACGAAGGACTCCAGGACGTGCCGGGTCATCGTGGTGTCGTACTCGCCGATCATGGGCGCCATGTTCTCGGGCTCGGTGTGCACGAGGTAGGGGCGGCCGGACAGGTCGACGGTGACCTGGGCGAGGGACTCGTCCAGCGGGACCGTGCAGTTGCCGAAGCGGTAGATGCCCACCTTGTCGCCGAGCGCCTGCCTGAAGGCGGCGCCGAGCGCGAGGGCGGTGTCCTCGATGGTGTGGTGGGAGTCGATGTGCAGGTCGCCGTCGGTCTTCACGGTCAGGTCGAACAGGCCGTGCCGGCCGAGCTGGTCCAGCATGTGGTCCCAGAAGCCGACGCCGGTGGCGATGTCGGTCCTCCCGGTGCCGTCGAGGCCGATCTCGACCAGGACCGAGGTCTCCTTGGTGGTGCGCTCCACGCGTCCTACGCGGCTCATGCCTCAAGCTCCTTCTTCAACTGGTTCACCGCGTCGAGGAACGCGTCGTTCTCCTCCGGGGTGCCGGCGGACACCCGCAGCCGGCCCGGTACGCCGTTGTCGCGGACCAGGACGCCCCGGTCGAGGATCCTCCGCCAGGCGTCGTGGGCGTCGGCGAACCGGCCGAACTGCACGAAGTTCGCGTCGGACTCGGTGACCTCGTAGCCGATGGCGCGCAGTTCGGCGACGAGCCGGTCCCGCTCCGCCTTCAGCTGCTCGACGTAGGCGAGCAGGGTGTCGGTGTGCTCCAGCGCGGCCAGGGCGGTGGCCTGGGTGATGGACGAGAGGTGGTACGGCAGCCGGACGAGCTGGACGGCGTCCACGACCGCCGGGTCGGCGGCGAGGTAGCCCAGGCGCAGGCCGGCCGCGCCGAAGGCCTTCGACATGGTCCGCGAGACGACGAGGTGCGGGCGGCCCGCCAGCAGCGGCAGCAGCGAGTCGCCGTGGCTGAACTCGACGTAGGCCTCGTCCACGATCACCATCGACGGCTTGGCCGCCTGCGCGGCGTCGTACAGCGCGAGGACGGTGCCGGGCGGAACCGCGTTGCCCGTGGGGTTGTTGGGGGTGGTGATGAACACGACGTCCGGGCGGTGCTCGGCGATGGCCCGCTCGGCGGCGGCGAGGTCGATGGTGAAGTCCTCGTTGCGGGGGCCCGAGAGCCAGCCGGTGCCGGTGCCGCGGGCGATGAGCGCGTGCATCGAGTACGACGGCTCGAAGCCGATCGCCGTGCGGCCGGGTCCGCCGAAGGCCTGCAGCAGCTGCTGGATGACCTCGTTGGAGCCGTTGGCGGCCCAGACGTTCCCGACGCCGAGCGGGTGGCCGCCGGTCCTCGTCAGGTACCCGGCCAGCTCCGTGCGCAGTTGCACCGCGTCCCGGTCGGGGTAGCGGTTCAGGTCGCGGGCGGCCCTGCGCACCCGCTCCGCGATCCGGTCGACCAGCGGCTCGGGCAGCGGGTAGGGGTTCTCGTTGGTGTTCAGCCGTACGGGCACGTCCAGCTGGGGCGCGCCGTAGGGGGACTTGCCGCGCAGCTCGTCCCGGACGGGGAGTTCGTCGATGCCGGTCACTTGCCCTCGGGAACCTTCCAGTCGAACCGGGCCTTGATCGCCGCGCCGTGCGCGGGCAGGTCCTCCGCCTCCGCCAGCGTCACCACGTGGTGCGCGACCTCGGCCAGGGCGTCCTTGGTGTAGTCCACGACGTGGATGCCGCGCAGGAAGGACTGGACGGACAGGCCGGAGGAGTGGCAGGCGCAGCCGCCGGTGGGCAGGACGTGGTTGGACCCGGCCGCGTAGTCGCCGAGCGAGACCGGGGCCCAGGGGCCGATGAAGATCGCGCCGGCGTTCCTGACCCGGTCGGCGACCCCGGCGGCGTCGGCGGTCTGGATCTCCAGGTGCTCGGCGCCGTAGGCGTCGACCACCCGCAGGCCCTCCTCGACGCCGTCCACGAGGACGATCGCGGACTGCCGGCCCGCCAGCGCCGGGCGGATCCGGTCCTCGACGTGCCTGGTGGCCACGACCTGCGGCTCCAGCTCCTTCTCGACCGCGTCCGCCAGCTCGGTGGAGTCGGTGACCAGCACGGCCGCCGCGAGCGGGTCGTGCTCGGCCTGGCTGATCAGGTCCGAGGCCACGTGCACCGGGTCGGCGGTGTGGTCCGCGAGGATCGCGATCTCGGTGGGGCCGGCCTCCGCGTCGATGCCGATCCGGCCGGTGAAGAAGCGCTTGGCGGCGGCGACCCAGATGTTGCCGGGGCCGGTCACCATGGTGGCGGGCGGGCAGGACTCGGTGCCGTACGCGAACATCGCGACGGCGGTGGCGCCGCCGGCCGCGTAGACCTCGTCCACGCCGAGCAGCGCGCACGCGGCGAGGATCGTCGGGTGCGGCAGTCCGCCGAACTCGGCCTGGGGCGGGGAGGCGAGCGCGATGGACGCGACGCCGGCCTCCTGGGCGGGCACCGCGTTCATGATCACGGATGAGGGGTAGACCGAGCGTCCGCCGGGCGCGTACAGGCCGACGCGGTCGACCGGCACCCACTTCTCGGTCACCGACCCGCCGGGCACGACCTGGGTGGTGTGCGCGGTCCGGCGCTGTGCGCGGTGGACCAGGCGGGCCCGCCGGACGGACTCCTCCAGGGCGGCGCGCACGTCCGGGTCCAGGGCCCGCAGGGCGTCGGCGAGCGCCTCGGCCGGGACACGGACGGATTCCAGCCGTACTCCGTCGAACCTCTCGGCGAAGTCGATCAGCGCCGCGTCGCCGCGATGACGCACGGCTTCGCAGATCGGACGCACCTTCTCCAGGGCGGCCTGAACGTCGAAGTCGGCTCGGGGCAGCAGGTCGCGCAGGGCGGGGCCCTCGGGGAGGGCGTCGCCGCGCAGATCGATTCGGGAGATCACGGTTCCAATTCTCTCAGACCGGCGTCGCGAGCCGTCCGCGCGTATCAATGGCTGATACAGAACACGGGACAGCGGCCGGTACACAGCCTGGCCGAAACCCGGAAGATCCCGTTCACCCCTTGTGTACGCGGGGTCACCGAGCGGGCATGAAAGGTGTAGGACGACGTGACTGGCGAGTAGCCGAGGAAGAAGGAACAGCGGTGACCGAGGGAGCCGGCGCGGACGCCGGAGACCTGCCGGACGACCTGACCGCGGCCGAGGCCGGCATGTGGCAGGCCTTCCGCAACGGCAGTGTGTACGACCTGAGCAGCGGCGACGCCGTCGTGGACGATCCGCACGGCGGGCACCCCTGGGGACCCGAGCGGAGCGTCAGGGCGCGCATCATCTGCTGGCTGCTGCTGGACGGGCCGCCCGCGCTCGCGGGCCGGGTGCCCGCGCTGAAAATCGTCGGGGTGCGGGTGCTGGGCTCGCTGGACCTGGCGGGCGGCACGGTCACCCCGTACGTCGAGATGCACGGCTGCCGCTTCGACGCGGAGATCGTGCTGCCGGAGGCCCGCTTCACGACCGTGCGCCTGGTGGACTGCTCGGTGCCGCGCCTGGAGGCGGCCCGGGTGCACACCGAGGGCGACCTGCACCTGCCGCGCTGCCGCTTCCAGAACGGGGTGCGGCTGACGGACGCGCGCATAGGCACCGACCTGCTGCTCAACCAGGCGGTCGTGTACCGGGACCGCAGCGGCCGGTCCCTCGCCGCGGACGGCATGACCGTCGGCCAGGACCTGCAGGCCGAGCTGCTGGAGTCGCACGGCGAGCTGAGCCTGCGCAGCGCCAAGATCGGGGTCTCGCTGAGCCTGCGCGGCGCGAAGCTGGCCAACCCGTACGCCCGCCTCGCGCTCAACGCGCCCCAGCTGACCGTCGAGCGCTCGCTGTACCTGACCCCGGCGGGGGTGGGCAACCCGCTGCTGAGCGGGACGACCCCCGCGCGCGGGACGCGCATCCAGCGCTTCGAGTGCCGGGGCGGGGTGCGGCTGGACGACGGGCGGTTCGGGGACGCGGTCGACCTGGAGCGGGCCGGGTTCACCCTCACCGACGACCAGGAGCTGTCCCTGCGCCGGGTGCAGACGCCGGAGCTGCGCTTCCTCGGGGACCGGCCGCAGCGGGGCAAGGTGGTGCTGTCCGGCGCCCGGGTGATCAACCTGGTGGACCGCGCGGGCGCCTGGCCGGAGCCGGGCCACCTGCACATGGGCGGCTTCACCTACGAGAACCTGGTGCCACAGGGACCGTTCCCGTTGGCCGCGCGGCTGGACTGGGTGGCGGCGGCCACCGCCGAGTACAACCCGGAGCCGTACGAGCGGCTGGCCGCCGTGCTGCGCGCGGCCGGGGAGGACGAGGACGCCCGTGAGGTGCTGCTCGCCAAGCAGCGCCGGCGCCGCGAGACGCTGCCGCCGGCCGCCAAGTGCTGGGGGTTCCTGCAGGACTGGGTGGTGGCCTACGGCTACCGGCCGGGCCGGGCCGCGGTGTGGATGGCGGTGCTGTGGGCGGCGGGCACGCTGGCGTTCGCGCACGCCGACCACCCGCCGACGAACCCCGGCGGCCATCCGGCCTGGAGCCCCGCCCTGTTCACCCTGGACCTGCTGCTGCCGGTGATCGACCTGGGCCAGGCCGGCCAGTGGCAACTGCGCGGCGACTGGCAGTGGCTGGTGACGGCGATGGTCCTGCTGGGCTGGGTCCTGGCCACGACGGTGGCGGCGGGGGCGACCCGCCTGCTGCGCCGGAGCTAGTGCCTGCCGTCCGGATCCTGCCGGGCCCGCGGGGTCCGGCAGGGGCCGGACGAAAGGCCCCGGTGCCGGGACCGGGGCGGCGCGCGGAGGGGCCGGACCGCGCCGCCCGCGGCCGTCCGGCGCCGACGGGGACGCCGGAACGCTTGAACAGTCACCCTTTACCGTCCCTTGACCGCCCGACGTACAACCTTCCACGACTTGCCCGGTCCCCCTGGCGCGGTGCCGGCCCACCGTCCTTCAATGGTCGGCACCATGGCTCTGCTGCCCGCGTTCCTGCGCCCCGTCCGGACGACACGTCGCGCCCCGCACCCCGCCGCCGCACGGCCGGCCGGGGACGAGGCCGTCCTCGACGCGCCCGACGCCCGCCTCGCGCCCGCGCTGGTCGCGGCCGGCCGGGGCGAGCACGGCGCCGCCTCCGCGCTCCTGGCCGCCACCCGCGCGGCGGCCGAGTGGGAGGACCGGGACCAGTACGTGAGGCGCCTGGCCGCCTTCGCCCGCTCCCGCCCCGAGTGGTTCGAGCAGTGGCGCCGGGCCGCTCCCGAGGACCCCGACGCCCTGCTCCTCGGGGCGCAGCTGGCGGTGGACCGCGCCTGGCCCTCGCCGGCCCGGGCCGAGCTGCTGCGCGAGGTGAGCCCGCTGGTCACGGCCGCCGCGCGCGCCGACCACCGGGACCCGGTGCCCTGGCGGGTCGCGCTCGACCACGCGCGCGGCTCCCGGGCCGGCCACCGCTACTTCGAGGAGCTGTGGGAGGCCGCGGTCCGGCGCGCCCCGCACCACTACGGCTGCCACGTGGCCGCCCTGCGCTACCTGGCCACCTTCCGGCACGGCTCGCACCGCGCGTGCTTCGACTTCGCCGAGCGGGCCGCGCAGGACGCCCCGGCCGGCTCGCTCGTGCAGGCGCTGCCGGCCCGGGCGGCCGTCGGCTACCTGACGGACGACTGCGGTCCCGAGGTGCCGCGCGAGCGGCTGGACGCGGCGGCCGACCGGGCCGTCGCGCTCTCCGGCCGGTTCCCGGCGGCCGACCCGCGGCCCGCCGAGGTCCGCAACAAGCTGGTGTACGTCCTCGCGCGGCTGGACCGCTGGGAGGAGGCCCGCACCCAGCTGCGCCTGATCGGCCCGTACGCCACCTCGTTCCCCTGGGAGCGGGTCTCCGGGGACCCGCTCGGCCACTTCCTGCGGCTGCGCGAGGAACTGCTGCGGGCCGCTCCCGGGGCCACCCTCGCCGGGCTGGTGCCGGCGCACCCGCGGCCGGGGAACGGGCACCGGGGCCGAGCCGGTGCCCCGGACCATTAGGCTGGGGCGCCGTGACCACCGTCCGTCTGCCCCTCTTCCCGCTGAACTCGGTGCTGTTCCCCGGGCTCGTGCTGCCGCTGAACGTCTTCGAGGAGCGGTATCGCGCCATGATGCGCGACCTGCTGAAGACGCCCGAGGACGAACCCCGCCGGTTCGCCGTCGTGGCGATCCGCGACGGCCACGAGGTGGCGCCGAGCGCCCCGGGCATGCCGGACCCGACCGCGCGGCCCGACCGGGGCCCGGCCGCGGGCTTCGGCCCCGACCCCGTGAAGGCCTTCCACGCGGTGGCCTGCGTGGCGGACGCGGCGACCGTCCGGGAGCGTGCCGACGGCACGTTCGAGGTGCTGGCGACCGGCACCACCCGGGTGCGGCTGCTGTCCGTGGAGGCCTCGGGGCCGTTCCTGACCGCGGAGCTGGAGGAACTGCCGGAGGAGCCCGGCGACGGGGCGGGCGCCCTCGCGGAGGGCGTCCTGCGCTCCTTCCGGCAGTACCAGAAGCGCCTCGCGGGCGCCCGGGAGCGCTCCTTGACCGCAAGCGCCGAACTCCCGGACGAGCCGTCGGTGGTGTCGTACCTGGTGGCGGCGGCGATGGCACTGGACACGCCGACCAAGCAGCGGCTGCTGCAGGCCCCGGACACGGCCTCCCGGCTGCGCGACGAGCTGAAACTCCTTCGCTCGGAGACGGCCATCATCCGTAATCTGCCGTCGTTGCCCGCGCAGGACCTGACGCGGACGCCGACCAGTCCGAACTGACGGAACCGAGGCCGATACCCCGATGGCGAAGAAGTCGAAGAAGCAGCAGTCCGGAGGAACGCCCGCGACCGTGGCCCTGGCCGCGGCGGGCGTGGAGCACACGGTGCACGCCTACGACCACGACCCCTCCCACGCCTCCTACGGCGAGGAGGCCGCCGAGGCGATGGGCGTCTCCCCCGACCGGGTGTTCAAGACCCTGGTGGCCGACGTGGACGGCGCCCTGACGGTGGCCGTGGTCCCGGTGTCCGGCACGCTGGACCTCAAGGCCCTGGCCGCGGCGGTGGGCGGCAAGCGGGCCGCCATGGCCGACCCGGCCCTCGCGGAACGCACCACCGGCTACGTCCGCGGCGGTATCTCCCCCCTGGGCCAGCGCAAGAAGCTCCCCACGGTCCTCGACGACTCGGCGCGCTCGCACCCGACGATCCACGTCTCGGCGGGCCGCAGGGGCCTGGAGGTCGAACTGGCCCCCGAGGCCCTGGCGCGGCTGACGGGGGCGGTCGTGGCCCCGATCGGCCGGGGCTGACGGGGCTGACGGGGCTGACGGGGCTGACGGGGACCGTCGCGGTGCCGGCCGGCCGGAGCCGGCCGGCGGTGCCGGCGCGGCCCGGGGCGGGCCGACGGCTACACCGGCGGCGCGGGTGTCCCGTACGGCGACGGCACCTCGGGGTCCCGGGGCCCGAACAGCGCCGTGAGCACGAGGTGTACCAGCACCCCGCCCAGCGGCCAGGCCAGCAGCGCGCCCTTCGTGCCCAGCTTCAACGGCGCCGGGAAGGTGACCCCCTTCCCCACCGCCCTGGCGTGGGCGATCACGTCGGACTCGGGCCCCAGCCACATCCCCAGCCGCCAGGCCAGCAGCGATCCGAGCAGGCCGCCGACGCCCAGCGCCACGACCAGCGGCACGCCCCCGCGCCGCCGCAGCAGGAACACCGCGACCGCGCTGACCAGTCCGAAGCCGAGCCCCAGCAGAGTGAACGTTCCGTCGACCCCGACCGCCTGCTCGCCCTCGCTGTCCTTCAGGTACACGACCCAGCTCTTGCCCGACTGGTTCCCGACCAGCGGTATGTGCGGCGCCAGCCACCACCACACCAGCCCGAGCAGCACCCCGCCGAGCACCAGCGCGACCGTGATCACGGCGGCCTCGCGCGCTTCCGTCTTCATCCCTGGGCCGTCCTGTTCGTACGCGCCCGCGCCCGGCGCCCCGACGGGGGCGGGCTGCCAGACCTGGTGCGGGGAGTCGTCGTGCGGCGGTGGCGGTGGGTTCAGCGGTGCGGTCACCCTGACATCGTGCCAGGTCGTACCGCGCGCCGCGTCACCGGACGGCGGCCCGGCGGTACGCCCGGGCGGCCACGGCCAGCGAGAGCACCCCGACACCCGCGCACACGCCCAGGTCAGCGAGGACGACGGTCCAGTCCGGGTGCGCCCCGAAGGTCCGCGCGTACGCCTCCACGCCGTACGTCGACGGCAGCAGGTCCCGTGCCAGCCGTACGGCCTGCGGCATCCGGTCGGCCGGCAGCACACCGAGCAGCAGCGCGGCCGACATGCCCAGTTGCCCCAGGAGCGTGGCCAGTTCGGGCCGCGGCGCGAGCAGCCCGCAGGCGGCACCGAGCCCGGCCAGCGCGCCCCCGGCGAGCGGAATCACGGCCAGCAGGACCCACAGGTTGGTCAGCGGCAGCCCGAACAGGGCGCACCCGAAGACGGCGGTCAC
Organism: Streptomyces sp. TG1A-8; assembly: GCF_030499535.1. NCBI lineage: Bacteria > Bacillati > Actinomycetota > Actinomycetes > Kitasatosporales > Streptomycetaceae > Streptomyces > Streptomyces sp. TG1A-8. The sequence continues at coordinate 5,249,411 of NZ_JASTLB010000001.1, read as the reverse complement.
CAGCGTCCCGGGCACGGTGAAGGAGGCGTACGCCCCGGCCGCGCCCAGCACCACCGCCGCCGGCGGCACCGGCAGCGTGGCGTAGTGGTCGAGCCCGCCGCTGGCCCGGAGCTGCCCGAAGTACTGCGACAGCAGGTTCAGCGCGACGTACGCGACGACCAGCACCGAGGAGCCGGCCACCACGGACCGGGCCTCGCTGCCGCTGTCGACGACGCCCCGCATCATCACGGTGATGCCGACGGACTGGAAGGTCGCCACGAACAGCAGCGGGATCCGCGCCACCCGGGCGCGGGAGAGCTGGGCGCGGTAGACGGCCGCCAGCGACGGCCACAGCCGCGCGGACGGACCGAGTTCGGCCGCGCCGCGGGCCGTCTCCGGCACCGGCCGGGCACCGCCCGGCAGGACCTCGGCGGGTACGACACTCACGACGAGTTGCTCCTCTTCCCGACGACGGTCGCCCCGCCGTCCCGCAGGGACCACGACGGGATGCCCCTCCGGGACCGCTCCCGGGGCCGTGCGCATCCGGTGCCCGGTGCGTTCACGCCCTCACCAGACCCTGCCGTGCCGCGCCGCCCAGCGCCAGGTAGACGTCCTCCAGGCTGGGCGTGGCGAGCGTGAAGTCGTCCAGGGCGGCGAAGGCGGCGCCGCCGGTGACGGTGGCGACCGCGGCCCGGGCCTCCTCGGGCGCGAGGCGGAGCGTCCAGCGCCGGCCGGACTCCACCGCGCGCCCGCGCAGCACGGCGACCTCGGGCACCTCCAGCGGCGGCCGGTCCCGCCACACCAGTTCCACCCGCACCTCGCCGGCGACCTGTTCCTTGAGGCCGGCCGGGGTGTCGCAGGCGATGACCCGGCCCTGGTCCAGGACCGCGACCCGGTCGAGTACGGTCTCGGCCTCGATGACGTTGTGGGTGACCAGCAGCACGGTCGTGCCGCGCTCGGCGCGGCGCCGGTCCACGGCCGCCCACACGGCGCGCCGGGCCACCGGGTCCATGCCGGTGGTCGGCTCGTCCAGCACGAGCAGCGGGCGCTCGCCGACCAGGGCGGCGGCGAAGCAGGCGAGCCGCCGCTGCCCGCCGGACAGCTTCTTCAGCGCCCGTCCGGCGATCGGGGCGAGCCCCAGTTCGTCGAGGACGGCGTCCCGCTCGGCCCGGGCCCGCCGTACGTCCAGGCCGCGCAGGCGTCCGGTGGTCTCGGCGGCGAGGGAGACGGTCAGCTCGTCCAGGGCGGTGGACTCCTGGCCGAGGTAGGCGAGGAGCCGCGCGGCCCGCTCGGGGTGGCGCACGATGTCGTGGCCGAGGATCTCCACGCCGCCGGTGTCGGGCCGCAGCAGTCCGGTCAGCTGGCGGACGAGGGTGGACTTGCCGGCGCCGTTCGGTCCGAGCAGGCCGAAGACCTCCCCGCGCCGCACCTCCAGCTCCACCCCGTCGGTGGCCCGCACCTCGGGGGTGCCGGGTGCGCCGCGCCGCCCCTTCACGGGCGGGTAGGTCTTGCCGAGCCCGCGCACACGGACGACCTCGTCCTGCCGAAGTGCCTGTGCCGCGCGCGTGCTCACAAAGGACGAGGGTACGGGGTCGAACGCCTTTACCCGTCTTTGGGGCCGCACATCGCCCCGCCCCCGCCGGCGCCCCGCCCGCCCGCGGCTTCCGGGCCCCGCCGCCCCGGCGACCGGCCGCGGCGCCACGGACCGGCCGCGCCGGACCCGCCCCGGCCGTCCGGCCGGCCGCTCATCCCGGGCGACCGCCCGGCCCCGGTCACTCCCCGGAAGGACCCTGCTCCGAAGCGGCCGGTACGTCGATCTCGCGCCAGAAACCCGCCCGGATGGCGTAACGGTCGTGCTCGTCGATCTGGTCGTCCTTGTGCGCGAGCAGCCCGAAGCGGGCGGCGTACCGCAGCAGCTCGCCGTCGATGCGGTGCGGGATGCGCGGGTACATCGCGGACAGCCGCTGCAGGTGGCCCGGGTCGCCGAGCCGGGACATCCAGCGGCGGGCGAAGACCTGCCCCACCTCGTACGGATCGCCGCCGACGGTGGTGATGTCCTCCTCCCGGTCGGCCCACCGCTGCTCGGCGGTGGTCAGCTGGGCCAGGGTCGGCATGGCGGCCGCCTCGGGCGGTTCCGGGACCGCTCCGGGCCGGTCGACCCACCCCTTGTCGGAGGACCACCTGAGGGTCGCGGTCGCCGGGTGCTGCACGGCGTGCACGGCGTGCGCGCCGGGCGCGCGCAGCGCGGCCAGGTCCTTGGGGGTGGGGACGCCCTTGGGGGCGGGCACCCGCTCCTGCGCGCCGTTCTGCGCGCCCGTGACCGCCGGGGGGCGGGCGGCCTCCTCGGCGGCCCGCTCGGCCGTGCCGCCGAGCGCGGACTCGGGCAGCGGCGCGGAGAGGATGGCGGCGATCTCGGGGCGGGGCACGGGCGCCGGGGCGCACACGCCGGTCAGCTCCTTGGCGCGGACCGCCTGCGTGATCCAGGCCCGGTCCAGCACCCGCCGCTCGTCCGCCTCGGCGACCAGGTCCTCGGACTGGTTGTAGTCGCCGTCGGCGGCCTGGACGGCCCACAGGTGTACGGCGACGCCGTGTTCCTTGGCGGCCATCATCCCGGGCAGCAGGTCACCGTCGCCGGTGACCAGGACGATGTCGGAACAGGCGCGGTTGCGGGCCAGCTCGGTCAGCTCGGCGTGCATGGCGGCGTCCACGCCCTTCTGCGCCCAGCGCCCGTCGCTGCGGGTCAGGGCGCCCAGCCGGACGGTCACCCGGGGCATCACGCGCAGCCGCCGGTGTTCCGGCTGGGGGACGCGGTCGGGGGCGCCGTCGAACCAGTAGATGCGCAGCAGCGGGTGCCCGGTCTCCGACTCGGCGCGGTCACGCAGGCCCTGGACCAGGGCGGTGTGGTCGACGGTGATCCGGGACCGCGAGGGCTCGCCGGCGAGGAGGCTGGCGGCGGCTCCCAGCAGATACCCGGCGTCCACCAGGACGATGCAGCGGTCCACGCGACTCACCCTCTTCCCGGGAGGCTTTGCTTCGGACGTGCTTCGGACTCGCTTCGAGTCTGCCCGACCGCGCGGAGGTTAACGGCCCGAACTCGATCTTCGGCGTGGCGTTTGCGCCCCTTGTCCGGCCACCTCCCCTGTCACGGACGGTAATTGCCCGACATGCGTCCGATGTCGGCGTGTGTGAACCTGGTCCCGGCCCTGGCCCCTAGATCCCCCTCAGGAGGCAGATCACCATGGCCAAGAACAAGAACCGCAAGCAGGCGGGCCCGAAGAACCGCACCGCGCGCAGCGAGCAGGTGCCGGAGCGCGCGCAGCGCCCGTCGCCGGAGGAACAGGAGTCACCGGTGGCGGGCGTCCCGGGCGGCCCCGCGGACGGTGCCCGCAAGCGGCACAAGCGCTTCGGCCACAACTAGGGCCTCTCCCCGGGACCTTGCCGGGCTCGCGGGCCCCGGCACCGCGCCCCGGTCCGGCCCGGTCCCGCCTGATCCGGCCCGATCCGGACGAAGGACCCCGGCGGGCGGTCGCGGTCCGACCGCACAGGAGGGGCGCACCCGGTCGCGGGTGCGCCCCTCGGCGCCGGTGCCGCACGGACGACCGGCGGCGTCCGGCTCAGCCGGCCAGGCAGGACGGGCCGAGCAGCACCTTCAGGTCGCCGAAGAGCGCCGGGTCCGGCTTGACCCGGTGCCGGTCCAGGCGCAGCACGGTCGTCCTGCGCGGGCCCTGGAGCTTGATCCGCACCTCGCTGTCGCCCCGGTGGTGGCTGAGGATCTCGCCGAGGCGGCTGACCATGGGCGGAGTCACCTTCACCGCGGGGATGGTGAGGACCACGGGGGCGTTGGCGCCCGCGTTGGACAGGTCCGGGACCATCAGCTCCATGGCGACGAGCCGGGGGACGTCCTCGCGCTTGTCGAGGCGGCCCTTGACGAACACCACGGCGTCCTCGACCAGTTGGGTGGACACCAGCTGGTAGGTCGCCGGGAAGAACATGCACTCGATGGAGCCGGCGAGGTCCTCGACGGTGGCGATGGCCCAGGCGTTGCCCTGCTTGGTCATCTTGCGCTGCAGACCCGAGATGATGCCGCCGATGGTGACGACCGCGCCGTCGGCGTGCTCGCCGCCGGTGAGCTGGGCGATGCCCGCGTCGGCCTTGTCGGACAGCACGTGCTCCAGGCCGAAGAGGGGGTGGTCGGAGACGTACAGGCCGAGCATCTCCCGCTCCTGGGCGAGCAGGTAGGTCTTCTCCCACTCCTCGGCGGTGAACTCGACGTCGAGCCCGAAGCCGGGCTCGCTGCCGGTCTCCTCGCCCATGCCGCCGAAGAGGTCGAACTGGCCCTCGGCCTCCTTGCGCTTGACCGCGACCACGTTGTCGATCATCGGCTCGTACTGCGCCGTGAGCCCCTTGCGGGTGTGCCCCATGGTGTCGAAGGCGCCCGCCTTGATCAGTGATTCGGTGGTGCGCTTGTTGCAGACCACCGCGTCGACCTTGTCGAGGTAGTCGGGGAAGGAGAGGTACTTCCCCTTGGCCTTGCGGCACTTGATGATCGACTCGACGACGTTGGTGCCGACGTTGCGGACGGCGGAGAGGCCGAAGAGGATCACGTCGTCGCCCTGGGCGGCGAAGTTCGCCTCGGACTCGTTGACGTTCGGCGGCAGCACCCGGATGCCCATGCGGCGGCACTCGTTGAGGTAGACGGCCGACTTGTCCTTGTCGTCCTTGACGGAGGTCAGCAGGGCGGCCATGTACTCGGCGGGGTGGTTCGCCTTGAGGTAGGCGGTCCAGTACGACACCAGGCCGTACGCGGCGGAGTGCGCCTTGTTGAAGGCGTAGCCGGCGAACGGGACCAGGACGTCCCACAGCGCCTGGATGGCCTCGTCGCTGTAGCCGTTCTTGCGGGCGCCGGCCTGGAAGATGGTGAAGTTCTTCGCCAGTTCCTCGGGCTTCTTCTTGCCCATCACGCGGCGGAGGATGTCGGCCTCGCCGAGCGAGTAGCCGGCGATGATCTGGGCGGCCTTCTGCACCTGCTCCTGGTAGACGATCAGGCCGTGGGTGACGTCCAGGACCTCCCTGAGCGGCTCCTCCAGCTCGGGGTGGATCGGCGTGATCTCCTGCTGCCCGTTCTTGCGCAGGGCGTAGTTCGTGTGGGAGTTCATACCCATCGGGCCCGGCCGGTACAGGGCCGACACGGCGGAGATGTCCTCGAAGTTGTCGGGCTTCATCAGGCGCAGCAGCGAGCGCATGGGGCCGCCGTCGAACTGGAAGACGCCGAGGGTGTCGCCGCGCTGGAGCAGGTCGAAGGTCGTGGGGTCGTCCAGCGGCAGGGACAGCAGGTCGATGTCGAGGCCCTTGTTGGCCTTCACCATCTTGACCGCGTCGTCCATGATCGTGAGGTTGCGCAGGCCCAGGAAGTCCATCTTCAGCAGGCCGAGCGACTCGCAGCTCGGATAGTCCCACTGGGTGATGGTCACGCCGTCGGTGTGCCTCACCCAGACCGGGACGTGCTCGGTGATGGTCTCGCTGGACATGATCACGCCCGCCGCGTGCACGCCCATCTGCCGGACCAGGCCCTCCACGCCGCGCGCGGTGTCGATGACCTTCTTCACGTCCGGCTCGTTCTCGTACATCGCCCGGACCTCGCCCGCCTCCGAGTAGCGGGGGTGGTCGGGGTCGGTGATGCCGGACAGCGGGATGCCCTTGCCGAGGACGTCGGCGGGCATGGCCTTGGTGATGCGGTCGCCCATCGCGTACGGGTAGCCCAGCACGCGCGCGGAGTCCTTGATCGCGTTCTTGGCCTTGATGGTGCCGTAGGTGCCGATCATGGCGACCTTGTCGGCGCCGTACTTCTCGGTCACGTAACGGATCACCTCGACGCGCCGGCGCTCGTCGAAGTCGATGTCGACGTCGGGCATGGAGATGCGCTCGGGATTGAGGAACCGCTCGAAGATCAGGCCGTGCGGGATCGGGTCCAGGTCGGTGATGCCGAGGGCGTAGGCGACGATCGAGCCGGCCGCGGACCCCCGGCCGGGGCCGACGGCGATGCCCTGGCGCTTGGCCCACATGATGAAGTCGGCGACGACGAGGAAGTACCCGGGGAACCCCATCTGGATGATGACGTCCATCTCGTACTCGGCCTGCTTCTGGCGGTCCTCGGGGATGCCGTCCGGGTAGCGGCGCTCCATGCCGCGGCGGACCTCCTCCTGGAACCAGGTGACCTCGGTGTAGCCCTCGGGGATGTCGAACCTGGGCATGAGGTCGCGCTTCTCGAACATGCCGGTGGTGTCGACCATCTCGGCGACGAGGAGCGTGTTGGCGCAGCCCTCCTGCCAGGCGTCCGAGGAGTCGATGGCGTACATCTCGTCGGTGGACTTCAGGTAGTAGCCGGTGCCGTCGAACTTGAAGCGGTCGGGGTCGGAGAGGTTCTTGCCGGTCTGGATGCACAGCAGGGCGTCGTGGGCGCCCGCCTCGTGCGCGTACGTGTAGTGCGAGTCGTTGGTGACCAGCGGGGGGATGCCGAGCTTCCTGCCGATCTCCAGCAGGCCGTCGCGGACCCGGCGCTCGATCTCGATGCCGTGGTCCATCAGCTCCAGGAAGTACTTGTCCTTGCCGAAGATGTCCTGGTAGTCGGCGGCGGCCTTCAGGGCCTCGTCGAAGTGGCCGAGGCGCAGCCGGGTCTGCACCTCGCCGGAGGGGCAGCCGGTGGAGGCGACGATGCCCTCGGACCACTGGGCGATGGTCTCCTTGTCCATGCGGGGCCACTTCTGCAGCCAGCCCTCGGCGTAGGCGTCGGAGGACAGGCGGAAGAGGTTGTGCAGGCCGGTCCGGTTCACGGCCCACATCGTCTTGTGGGTGTAGCCGCCGGAACCGGAGATGTCGTCGCGCTTCTGGTGCGGCTGGCCCCAGAGGATCTTGCGCTTGTTGCGCCGGGACTCGGGGGCGACGTACGCCTCGATCCCGATGATCGGGGTGATTCCGGCCTTCTTCGCGGAGTGGAAGAAGTCGTACGCCCCGTGGAGGTTGCCGTGGTCGGACATGGCGATGTGCGTCATGCCCATCTCGTTGCAGGCGTTGAACATGTCCTTGAGCCGCGCGGCACCGTCCAGCAGCGAGTACTGGGTGTGGACGTGCAGGTGCGTGAAGGGCGGCTTCGACACGGTGTGGCCTCCAACGGGAACACTCGGCGAGGGGCTGGCGGGCGGTGTGGGGGGTGCCTCGAAGTCTATGCCCCGCCGCCGGCACCCGGAGGACCGTCCCGCGTACCGTCGTGCGGGAACCGGGCACTCCGGCGTGGCGTCGCCCGTTGGAGAGGGCGCGAGCGCCGTCGTACCCGGCCCAGCACGTTCCCGCACCACCACCCCTGCACCAGGAGGCACCCGCGATGCCGGTCCCCCAGCTCGACGACGAGCAGCGCGGCGAGGAGATCCTCGCCGTCTTCGACACCGCCTTCGGCCGGCTCCTGGCCGCCGACCCGGCCGCGTTCCGCGTGAAGTTCCGGAAGATGGCGGCCTCGGCCTTCGCGTTCTACCGGGGCACGGCGTGCCTCTTCTACCACGACCTCGACGCCGAGAAGCGCGGCGGCCCGTACCTGGACGACCGCACCTCGCGCGTGTGGATCCACGGCGACCTGCACGCGGAGAACTTCGGCACCTACATGGACTCCAACGGCCGCCTGGTCTTCAACGTCAACGACTTCGACGAGGCCTACGTCGGCCCCTTCACCTGGGACCTGAAGCGCTTCTCGGCCTCCGTCGCCCTCATCGGGTACGCCAAGGCGCTCAGCGACGAGCAGATCACCGAGCTGGTGACGGTCTACGCGGCCGCCTACCGCGAGCGCGTCCACGCGCTGGCCACGGGCGCCAAGAGCGAGGAGGTGCCGCCGTTCACCCTGGACACCGCGCGGGGGCCGCTGCTGGACGCGCTGCGCGACGCCCGCTCGCTCACCCGCTTCGGACTGCTGGACTCGATGACCGAGATCCGCGACTTCGAGCGCCGCTTCGCGCCGGACGGCGGCTCCGTCGAGCTGGACGCGGCCACCCGCTACAAGGTGCTGGCCGCCTTCGACGGCTATCTGGAGACGCTGCCGGAGACCTCCCTGGCCCGCCCGGACTCCTACCGGGTCAAGGACGTCGTCGGCCGGCGCGGCATCGGCATCGGCTCGGCGGGCCTGCCGTCGTACAACATCCTCCTGGAGGGCCACAGCGACGCCCTGGAGAACGACGTCGTGATCTACGTCAAGCAGGCCCAGACCCCGGCCGTCTCCCGGCACATCACCGACCCGGCGATCGCCGGCTACTTCCAGCACGAGGGCCACCGCACGGTGATCTCCCAGCGCGCCCTGCAGGCGCACGCCGACCCGTGGTTGGGCTGGACCGAGCTGGACGGCGCGGGCCAGCTGGTCGCCGAGATCTCGCCGTACGCCGTCGACCTGGACTGGGGCGACATCGACGACCCGGAGGAGATCGCGGCCGTCGTCGCCGACCTGGGCCGGGCCACGGCGACGATGCACGCCGCCGCGGACGACCAGTCCGGGGAGTCCCTGGTGCCGTTCTCCACCGAGCGGGCCATCGACGCGGCGCTCGCCGCCGACGAGGAGGGCTTCGCGCCCCTCCTGGTGGACTTCGCGCACCGCTACGGCGCACGCGCGCGCGCCGACCACCAGATCTTCCTCGACCTGTTCCGCAACGGCCGGATCCCGGGGCTGTAACTCTCGCGCACTCACAGGCACTCTTTAGGGGTCCCTTAACCGCGTACGTGACAGACTCTCCTACCGCCATGAACATATCCGGGAACCAGCTCAGGGCCGTGCGCGCGGCGCTGTTCACGGCCTTCGTCGTGACGCTCGGCACCGCGTCGCACGTCCTGCTGTCCCGGACCCCGCTGCCGGTGGCCGCGGTGGCCCCGGTCGCGGCCGGGGTGTTCGCCACGGCGTACGCGCTGGCGGGCCGCGAGCGCGGCTTCGGCCGGATCGCGGCCCTGCTGGTCCCGCTGGAGCTGGCCGTGGACACGGTGTTCACCACCGGTCAGCACGCCTGCTACGGCCGGGCCGGCGGCCCGGTGGCCGGCCCGTTGCGCGCGGTGGGCCTGGACGTGCTCTGCGAGGGCACGGTGGGTACCCGGCTCGTCCAGGTGACCGGCCCCCCGGGCCACGGCGCCGGGCCCCTGCTCGCGCACGCCGGCCCGGCCGCCGCCTGGCTGCTGCTGGCCTCGCACGTCGGCGTGGGCCTGCTGGCCGCCGCCTGGCTGCGCCGGGGCGAGCGGGCGCTGGTCCAGCTGCTGCGCGCGGTGGCCGCGTCCACCTTCCGGCCCCTGCTGCTGGCGGTGTCCGCGGGCACCGCGCGGCGCCGCCCCGCGCGCCCGCTGCCGCGCCCCGCCCCGCGCACCGCCACCGGTGCGGACCGGCTCCTCGTGCACTCCCTGGGACGGCGCGGACCGCCGTGCTCGGCCGCCCTCGCCTGAGCGACGGCATCCGCCCCCGCCCGGGCGACGGCTCGCGAGCACGACCCGTCCCCAGACGTATCCCGCGCACGACGCGTGCGCGTCCCACAGGAGGATCACCGACATGAGCAAGCGGAACAGCCAGGTGGCGAAGACGGCGGCCCGGGAGCGGCTGCGCGAGGAGCGCGAGCGGCAGGCCCGGCGCACCAAGGCCAGGCGGCAGGTCGTGGTGGCCGCCTCGGTCGTGGCCGTGCTGGCCGCGGCCGGCGGCATAGGCTACGCCGTCGTCCAGGCCAACAAGCCCGGCTACTGGGAGGGCCTGAAGGACGCCCGGGTGGTCGCCCCCGCCCACACGACCGGCACGGACGGCACCACCGTCGTCCTCGGCAAGGACACCGCGAAGAAGACCCTCAAGGTCTACGAGGACCCGCGCTGCCCGATCTGCGCCCAGTTCGAGCAGACGGTCGGCCCGACCGTGAAGAAGGACATCGACGACGGCAAGTTCAAGATCCAGTACATCGGCGGCACGTTCATCGACGGCGACTCGCTGGGCAAGGGGAAGATCGGCAGCAACGGCGAGGGCTCCAAGAACGCGATGAGCGCCATGGGCGCCGCGCTGAACGTCGGCACGGAGGCCTTCCTGGAGTACAAGACGGCGCTGTACTCAGCGAAGTACCACCCCGAGGAGACGGACGACAAGTTCAAGAGCGACGCCTACCTCATCAAGGTCGCCGACACCGTTCCCGCGCTGAAGGGCAACGCCGCGTTCCGGAAGGCCGTGAAGAACGGCACGTACGACGCCTGGGCGCTGGCCATGTCGAAGACCTTCGACACCAACAAGGACGGCGTGACCGGCACCCCGAGCTTCGTGATGAACGGCAAGATGCTCACCACCGACAGCCAGGGCAACCCGCCCATGACGGTGGCCGACTTCACCAAGGTGGTGGACGCGGCCCTGAAGGCCTGACCTCCCGTCAGGACCGGATCACCGCGTGAAGGGCGGGCGAACTTCGCGGGTTCACCCGCTCCTGCGCATACCGATCAGTAGCCTGATCGGTCGTGACCAACCGATACAGAGCAACCGAGGACGCCCACTCCGCCGCGCCCCGCCGCCGCACGGTCGTCAAGGCCGCGGCGGCGACCGCGGGCACGGCCTTCGTCGCGGGCCCGCTCGCCGCCGCCCGCCCGGCGCGCGCGGCCACGGACGCCCCCGCCTTCCTGCACGGCGTCGCCTCCGGCGACCCACTGCCCGACGGCGTCCTGCTGTGGACCCGGGTGACCCCCGTTCCGGAGGCGACGCCCGGCTCCGGGGTGGGCCCGGACACCGAGGTGCGCTGGGTCGTCGCCCGGGACAAGGCGTTCACCAGCGTCGTCGCCGGGGGCTCCACCACCGCCACGGCCGCCTCCGACCACACCGTGAAGGCCGACATCCGCGGCCTGGAGCCGGCCACCGACTACTGGTTCCGCTTCTCGGCCGGCGGCACCGTCTCCCCGGCGGCGCGCACCCGCACCGCGCCGGCGGCGGACGCGGCCGTGCCCGGTCTGCGCCTCGGCGTGGTCTCCTGCGCCAACTGGGAGGCCGGCCACTTCTCCGCCTACCGCCACCTCGCGGCCCGCGGCGACCTGGACGCCTGGCTGCACCTCGGCGACTACGTCTACGAGTACGAATCCGGCGGGTACGCGGCCCGGGGCGAGGTCGTGCGCCCGCACGCGCCGGCGAACGAGATCCTCACCCTCGCCGACTACCGGCTCCGGCACGCCACCTGCAAGACCGACCCCGACCTGCAGGCGCTGCACCTGGGGGCGCCCGTCATCGCGATCTGGGACGACCACGAGTTCGCCGACAACGCCTGGTCCGGCGGCGCGGTCAACCACACCGAGGGCGCCGAGGGCACCTGGACGGCCCGTCAGGCCGCGGCCAAGCAGGCCTACTTCGAGTGGATGCCGGTGCGCCCCGCGGTCGCCGGCACCACCTACCGCCGGCTGCGCTTCGGCAAACTGGCCGACCTGTCCCTGCTGGACCTGCGCTCCTTCCGCTCGCAGCAGGCGTCCGCGGCCGGCGGCTCGGTCGACGACCCGGACCGCACCCTCACCGGCCGGGCACAGCTCGACTGGCTGAAGGCGGGCCTGAAGTCCTCCGACACCACGTGGCGACTGGTCGGCAACTCGGTGATGATCTCGCCGTTCGCCGTGGGCTCCCTCTCCGCCGACCTGCTCAAGCCGCTCGCCAAGCTGCTCGGGCTGCCGCAGGAGGGCCTGGCCGTCAACACCGACCAGTGGGACGGCTACACCGACGACCGGCGCGAACTGCTGGGCCACCTGCGCGCGAACGCCATCGGCAACACCGTCTTCCTCACCGGTGACATCCACATGGCGTGGGCCAACGACGTGCCGGTGGACGCGGGCACCTACCCGCTGTCGGCGTCCGCGGCCACCGAGTTCGTGGTCACCTCGATCACCTCCGACAACCTCGACGACGCCGTGAACGCGCCCGAGGGCAGCGTCTCCGCGATCGCCTCGCCGGTCATCAGGGCCGCCAACCGGCACGTCCACTGGGTGGACACCGACCGCCACGGCTACGGCGTGCTGGACGTCACCGCCGACCGGGCGCAGATGGACTACTACGTCCTGTCCGACCGCACCGACGCGGACGCCACCTCCACCTGGGTGCGCTCGTACCGCACGCGCAGCGGCACGCAGCGGGTCGAGCGGGCCTACGACCCGGTGTAGCCGCGCGCTACAGGCCTTCGAGGAAGCCGAGCGCCACCCGCCAGGTGGCCTCGGCGGCCTCCTCGTCGTAGTCCGGCAGGCCGGGGTCGGTGTAGAGGTGGCCGGCCCCGGCGTACCGGTACACCTCGACGTCCGCGCCGGCCCGGCCCATCTGCAGGTACCAGGCGCTGAGCCAGTCGTCCGTCTCGAACGGGTCCGGCTCGGCCACGTGCAGCTGCACCGGCAGGCCGTCCACGCGGGCGTCGGGGGCGAGGTCCGAGGTGCCGTGCAGCAGGAGCAGGCCGCGCGCCCGCACGTCACCGAGCGCCAGGGTCTGCGCGACGGAGGCGCCGAGCGAGAACCCGGCGTACACCAGCCCCCGTTCCGAGTACGGCGCGGCGGCCAGCACCGCCCGCTTCAGCAACTCGTCCTTGCCGAGGGCGTCCGAGCACTCCACGCCCTCCTCGACCGTGTCGAAGGTGCGCCCCCCGAAGAGGTCTGGCGTCCGCACCTCGTGGCCCGCCGCGCGCAGCCGGCCGGCGGCCTCGCGCACCGCGGGCCTGAGCCCGTAGGCCGAGTGAAAGAGCATGATGTCCATGGGGCCATGGTGCCAGCCGGCCGGGACCGCTCCGGGGCCGCCGTACCCCGTTGGGTAGCCGAACTCACATGTTCATGCGTGCCGACGCCGGTTAGGAGCGGAGGCATGGAGAACTTGCTCCGCCCCCTGATCGTGATCGGCAGCTCGGTCGCGCTGACCCTGGCCGTCGGCTGGGCCACCGACCGGCTGCTGTGCAAGGCCGACGACCGCAACCACGGCACCCCGCTGTGGGGGCTGCTGCGCCGCGCGCGCGTCCCCTACCAGCTGGTGCTGTGCGCGGCCATGCTCAGAGGGTCGTACGACCAGGCGCAGCTCCTGCAGCGCCACCAGGCCGCCGTCGGCCGTGCGCTGACCCTGGTGCTGATCGGGTCCGCCGCCTGGCTGGCCATCCGGATCGCCGCGGCGGTGGTCGAGACGTCGTACAGCCGGTACGCGCGCGTCCACCGGGACGCGGCCCGGGTGCGCCGGGTGCGCACGCAGGTGGAGCTGATCATGCGGGTGGTCTCGGCGGTCGTCATCGTCGTGGCCGCCGCCTCGATGCTGCTGACGTTCCCGGCGATGCGCGCGGCCGGCGCCTCGCTGCTGGCCTCCGCCGGCATCCTCGGCATCGTCGCCGGTGTGGCCGCCCAGTCGACCCTGTCGAACCTGTTCGCGGGGCTGCAGATCGCCTTCGGCGACATGGTGCGCATCGGCGACACCGTGGTGGTGGAGGGCGAGTGGGGCACGGTCGAGGAGATCACCCTGACCTTCCTGACCGTGCGGACCTGGGACGAGCGCCGGATCACCATGCCGGTGTCGTACTTCACCTCCAAGCCCTTCGAGAACTGGTCGCGGCGCACCCCGCAGATGACCGGTGTCGTCTACTGGTACCTCGACCACAGCGCGCCGGTCGAGGCGATGCGGGAGAAGCTGCGCGACATCCTGCGCCACTGCCCGGCCTGGGACGGGCGCGCCTACGGGCTGCAGGTGACGGACACGACGCAGAACACCATCGAGGTGCGGGCGCTGGTGACCGCCAAGGACTCGGACGACATCTGGACGGTACGGGTGACGGTGCGCGAGCAGATGATCGCCTGGCTGGCCTCGGAGCACCCCTACGCGCTCCCCCGCGTCAACACCTCCGACGCGCCCCTCGCGCCGAACCGCATCCCGTCCCCCGACCGGGCGACCCTCCGCAAGGCCTACGAGTTCCCCCGCACCGGCAGGGGCTGAGGCGCCGCCCCGTGCGCAGGGGGAGGCGGGCCCGCGCCCCCTGCGCTCCGCGCGCGGGCCCGGGCCGGCGCCCCCTTCCCCCTCCGCCCCGCGCGTCGCCCCCGCCCCCGCGCGCCGGTCCCGTCCCGCGGCCGACGGGCGGTGCGCGGGCGGCAGAGCGCGCACGCTCAGCGCAGGCTGCGCACGTCCAGATGCCTGAGCACCCGGTCCACGACCTCCGGGTCCGCCCCGGGCTCGCTGCGCGCCGCCAGCACCTCGTGCCGCGCCGCGCTCAGCATCTCCTGCTGGATCCGCCGTACCCGCTTCAGCCTCCGCACCCGCTGCTGGTGCGCCTCCCGCCGCTCCTCCTCCCCCATCTCCGGATTGATCCGGATCCCGATGTCGAAGGCCCGCCGCAGCATCTGCTCGGACAGGTCCTCCGGCAACTCCTCCACCTGCTCGATCTCCCGCAGCCTCCGCTTCGCGGCCTTCGACGCCCGCACCGCCAGCTCCTTCTCGAACTCCTTCTCCCGCTCGGAGTCGGCCCGCACCCCGAGCCACCGCACCAGCCACGGCAGGGTGAGCCCCTGCAGCACCAGCGTGGCGATGATCACCCCGAACGCGATGAACACGATCTCGTCCCGGTCCGGGAACGGGGAACCGTCGTCGGTCCTGAGCGGGATCGCCAGCGCCAGCGCCACCGAGGCCACCCCGCGCATCCCGGACCACCACATGACGACGGTCTCCCGCCAGCTCACCGGGATGTCCTCCTCGCTGTCCCGCCGGGCGTGCAGCCGCTTGGTCAGCCAGGTCGCGGGCAGCAGCCACAGCAGCCGTACGACCACCACCACGCCCACCACCGCGACGGCCCAGCCGAGCATCTCCCCCCAGCGTCCCGAGGCCGTGCGGATCGCGTTGTGCAGCTCCAGGCCGATCAGCCCGAAGGCGACGCCGGTGACGAGCGTGTCGATGATGTCCCAGAAGGCGTGCCCGGCCAGCCGGGTCATCACGTTGTCGGCGTCGGTGGCGTACTCGGCGAGGAAGAGGGCGGTGGTGAGCACCGCCAGGACCCCCGAGCCGTGCAGTTCCTCCGCGAGGACGTAGGAGGCGTACGGCACCAGCAGGGTCATCCCGATCTGCAGGGTGGGGTCCTCCAGCAGGTCCATCAGCTTGTTCGCGCCCCAGCCGAGCGCCAGGCCGACGACGAGCGCGACGACGGCCGAGAGCACCAGTTCGAGACCGGCCCGCCACGGCGAGAACGTCCCGCTGACGACCGCGGCGATCGCGACGTGGTACAGCACGATGGCCGTGACGTCGTTGAAGAGGCCCTCGCCCTCCAGGATGGACACGAGCCGGCGCGGCAGCCCCAGCTGTCCGGCGACGGCGGTCGCGGCGACCGGGTCGGGCGGGGCGATCAGCGCGCCCAGCGCCAGTGCGGCGGCGATCGGCAGCCCGGGCACCACGGCGTGGGCGACGACCGCCACGCACACCATCGTCACCAGCACCAGGGCGACGGCCAGCAGGAAGATCGGGCGCCTGTTGGCCGTGAACTGGCGCCAGGAGGTGCGGCGCACGGCGGCGTAGAGCAGCGGCGGCAGCAGCGCGGGGAGGATCAGGTCCGGCGGGATGTCGACGTTGGGCACGAAGTCGGCCACCGCCAGCACGCCGCCGAACAGCGTCATCAGCACGGGCGAGGGCACCCCGAACCGGTTCCCCACCGGGACGCTCACCAGGGCCCCGAGCAGCAACACGAACAACAGGGCCAGCTGATCCACGGCGAGCGCTCCGGGAGTCGATGATCACGTGCAGGTCTCCAGCCTGCCACGGTCCCCGGCCGACCGGCCCCTTCGTCCCTCCCGCACCGGGCGGCGGGGTGCGCCTACAGGGCGCGCCGCATCGCCCGGTGCGGGATCCCGGCGTCCGGGAACTCCGGGCCGTACGCCTCGTACCCGATCCGCTCGTAGAAGCCGAGGGCGTGCGTCTGGGCGTGCAGGTCCACCGCGGTCAGACCGCGCGCGCGGGCCGCGTCCTCGACGGCCCGCACCAGGGCCGCGCCGATGCCGAGGCCGCGGGCCTCGCGGGCGACGGCGAGCCGCCCCAGGGAACCCACCGAGGCGTCCCCGCCGGTCTTCGCGGCGGCCGCCTCCCCGTACAGCAGGCGCCCGGTGCCGAGCGGCACGCCGTCCTCGCGGAGCGCCAGCACGTGCACGGCCACGGCGTCGTGGGCGTCGTACTCGATGTCCTCGGGCACGCCCTGCTCGCCGACGAAGACCTCCTTGCGGACCGCGAAGCAGGCCTCGCGGTCGGCGGGGTCCTCGGCGGTCCGGACGGTGTACCGCATGCTCACGCGTACGTCTCCTCGCGGACCTGGTCCAGGGCCCGCTGCAGGTCCTCGGGGTAGTCGCTGGAGAACTCCGCCCACTGCCCGTCGCCCGGGTGCTCGAAGCCGAGCCGGACGGCGTGCAGCCACTGGCGGGTCAGGCCCAGCCGCTTGGCGAGGGTCGGGTCGGCGCCGTAGGTCAGGTCGCCGACGCAGGGGTGGCGGTGCGCGGCCATGTGGACCCGGATCTGGTGGGTGCGGCCGGTCTCCAGCTTCACGTCCAGCAGGGAGGCGGCGCGGAAGGCCTCCAGGAGGTCGTAGTGGGTCACCGAGGGCTTGCCCTCGGCCGTGACCGCCCACTTGTAGTCGTGGTTCGGGTGACGGCCGATCGGCGCGTCGATCGTGCCGCTCGTCGGGTCCGGGTGGCCCTGGACGAGGGTGTGGTACCGCTTGTCGACCGTGCGCTCCTTGAACTGGCGCTTGAGCGACGTGTACGCGTACTCCGACTTGGCGACCACCATCAGGCCGGAGGTGCCCACGTCGAGGCGGTGCACGATGCCCTGGCGCTCGGCGGCGCCGGAGGTCGAGATCCGGTACCCGGCGGCGGCGAGACCGCCGATGACGGTAGGGCCGGTCCAGCCGGGGCTGGGGTGCGCGGCGACGCCGACCGGCTTGACGATCACGACCACGTCGTCGTCGTCGTGCACGATCTCCATGCCCTCGACCGGCTCGGCGACCACCTGCACCGGCGCGGGCGCCTGCGGCATCTCCACCTCGAGCCAGGCGCCGCCGCTCACCCGTTCGGACTTGCCGACCACCGCGCCGTCGACCTGCACCTTGCCGGCCGCGGCCAGCTCCGCCGCCTTCGTGCGGGAGAAGCCGAACATGCGGGAGATGGCGGCGTCGACGCGCTCGCCCTCCAGGCCGTCGGGCACGGGCAGGGTGCGGATCTCGGGAATCGTGCTCACCCGTCGAGTATGCCGGACGGCGACGACGGTGCCGAACGAGCCCGTGGACGGCCGCCCCGGCCGCCCCGCCGGGTCCGCCGGGTCCGTCAGTCCTTGTGGACGGTGCCGTCCGGGTCCAGGCCGCGGAAGGACAGCAGCACGATCAGGATGCCGCCGCACACGATCGCCGAGTCGGCCAGGTTGAACACCGCGAAGCCCTTGGGCGCGATGAAGTCCACGACCTCGCCCTCGAATATCCCGGGCGCCCGGAAGATCCGGTCGGTGAGGTTGCCCAGCGCGCCGCCGAGCAGCAGGCCCAGCGCGATCGCCCAGGGCATGCTGTGGAGCTTGCGCGCCAGGCGGACGATCACCACGATGACCGCGGCCGCGATCAGCGTGAAGATGACGGTGAAGGCCGCGCCGAAGCCGAAGGCCGCGCCCGGGTTGCGCAGGGCGTTCAGCTCCAGCCAGTCGCCGAACACCCGGACCGGCGCGTGGTGCTCCAGCCGCGCGACCACGAGCATCTTGCTCACCAGGTCCAGGGCGTAGGCGAACGCGGCCACCGCGAACAGCACGGCGACCCGGCGCCCGCGCCCGGTGCGCCGCGCCGGCGCCTGCCGCTCGTCGCCGTCGTCCGGAGTGTCCGGCGTACCGATGATGCGCTCCGCCTCTGCCACGTGAGTCCCTCGACCTAGGTTCCTGACCGAGGACGAGACTACGGCACGCTCCGGCACCCCCCGGGCCTCAGGAGCGGCGTTCCTGCTTCTGCTTGCACTCCACGCACAGGGTGGCGCGCGGGAACGCCTGCATGCGGGCCTTGCCGATGGGGTCGCCGCAGTTCTCACACAGGCCGTAGGTGCCCGCGTCCAGCCGCTCCAGGGCCCGTTCGGTCTGGACGAGCATCTCGCGCGCGTTGGCGGCCAGCGCCATCTCGTGCTCGCGCGTGATGTTCTTGGTGCCGGTGTCCGCGTCGTCGTCGCCCGCGCCGTCCCCGGAGTCCCGCATCAGGCCCACGAGCGACGCCTCGGAGGAGCTGATCTCGTTCCTCAGCCGCTCCGCCTCGGACGTCAGCTCCGCGCGGGCCTCCTCGGCCTCTTGCGGGGTCCAGGGATCCTCGCCGGGGCGCACCGCCAGCTCGCCGGGCTCCACCGCGGCGCCCCGCGCCTTCGGAACGGGGCTCTGCTCCGCCGTGACCGTGCCAGGAGTCTTCTTCGCAACCACTGTCGTGGCTCCCGTCTGCTTCGCGGCCCGCGCCGCGCCCGCCTTCTTGGCCGTGCTCTTCCCGTCCGCTCCCGTGGCGACGCCTCCGCGGGCGCCTTCCCCTCCGACGGCCGCCTCCCCACCAGTGCTCCCGGCGGTGCCCCCGCCGGCGGCGGACGCCTTCCCGCCGGCCGCCTTCCCGGCCACCGCCCGGTCCGCGTCGGCCACCGCGCCCCCGCCCACGGCCCTCCCGGCCGCCACCGCCCCCGCGGCGCTCCCGGACGGCTCCGTCTTCCCGGTCCGCGGCGAAGTACCCCCGCCCCGTCCGCGCTCCCGCGCCCCCGCCTTCCCCGCGGCGGCGGCCGGGTCCGCGCCCGGGGACTCCTGCACCGCCTCCGGAGCCGGTGCCCGGGCCGGCCGCACCGGCCCGGCCCGGCCGGCCGGAGGCGCGTCCGCACACGTGGTGTCCCCGCCGCCGGTTTCCTCCGCCTCACCGGCGCAGGCCGCGCCGCCCGGGGCGGCCACGCCCCTGGACCGGCCGGTCGCCGGCTGCTGCAGGGCGGTCTTCTTCGCCACCATGGCCGCGACCCCTTCACATGTTGTGATCTTGCACCCGCATCGTGCTGGGACGATAAATCGACATGAGTCCCGCGGCAACGGGGCACGCCGCCCGATTCGCCCGCCCCGCGCGCCCGCGCGGCAGGTCTGCATGCGTTGTGCCCAGCTCCCCGCCGGGTAATCGCCGCGCCGGCGGCCGCGGATCCGGACGTCCGCACCCTCGCCGATCGGGTCAAGCGCCCTCCGCCGGCCGACCGCCGCCCACCGCCCCCGAAACCGGTCGGCCGCTGCCCGCGCGGCGCCGTACACTGGGCGCAGCGAGAAGCGTGGATGGGGACGAGTAGCGGCGTAGGCGGCCCAGAGCGACCCGGGGACGGTGTGAGCCCGGGGGCGAGCGCGACGTGAAGATCACCCCGGAGCCGCCGGAAGAAAGCCGCAGCACACCTGGCGGCGAGTAGAACCGGCATCGCGAGCCCAATGAGCGGGCTCACCGGCGGGCACGGCGCGCCGGGGGGCCAAGGAGGGTGGTACCGCGGGAGCGCGCCGCACACGGCGTACAGAGGAAAGCTCTCGTCCCTCCGACGGAAGTCAGCACGTCCGTTGGAGGATGCCCGCAGATGACAGCGCCGACGTACCGCCCGGTACCCGCCCAGGTCGACCTGCCCGCGCTTGAGCACGCCGTACTCGACTTCTGGCGCGAGCAGAAGATCTTCGCCAAGAGCCTGGAGCAGTCCGCGGGCCGCCCCGAATGGGTGTTCTACGAGGGGCCGCCCACCGCGAACGGCATGCCCGGCGCCCACCACATCGAGGCGCGCGTCTTCAAGGACGTCTTCCCCCGCTTCCGCACCATGCGCGGCTACCACGTGGGCCGCAAGGCCGGCTGGGACTGCCACGGACTGCCGGTGGAGCTGGCGGTCGAGAAGGAGCTGGGCTTCTCCGGCAAGCAGGACATCGAGGCGTACGGCATCGCCGAGTTCAACGCCCGGTGCCGCGAGTCGGTGACCCGGCACACGGACGCCTTCGCCGAGCTGACGACCCGCATGGGCTACTGGGTCGACCTGGACGACGCCTACCGCACCATGGACCCCGAGTACGTCGAGTCGGTCTGGTGGTCGCTGAAGGTGATCTTCGACAAGGGCCTGCTGGTCCAGGACCACCGCGTCGCCCCCTGGTGCCCGCGCTGCGGCACCGGCCTGTCCGACCACGAGCTGGCGCAGGGCTACGAGACGGTCGTCGACCCCTCCGTCTACGTCCGCTTCCCCCTCACCTCCGGCCCGCTCGCCGGCCGGGCCGCACTGCTGGTGTGGACGACGACCCCCTGGACCCTGGTCTCCAACACGGCGGTCGCCGTCCACCCCGAGGTCACCTACGTCGTCGCCACCGACGGCGAGGAGGAGCTCGTCGTCGCCGAGCCGCTCGTGGACAAGGCGCTCGGCGAGGGCTGGGAGAGGACCGGCCGCACCTTCACCGGTGCCGAGATGGAGCGCTGGGCGTACCGGCGCCCGTTCGAACTGGTGGAGTTCACGGAGCCGGCGCACTACGTGGTGAACGCCGAGTACGTCACCACCGAGGACGGTACGGGCCTGGTCCACCAGTCCCCCGCCTTCGGCGAGGACGACCTCAGGGTCTGCCGCTCCTACGGCCTGCCCGTGGTCAACCCGGTCCGCCCGGACGGCACCTTCGAGGAGGACGTCCCGCTGGTCGGCGGCGTCTTCTTCAAGAAGGCCGACGAAAAGCTCACCGAGGACCTGCACGAGCGCGGCCTGCTCTTCCGGCACCTGCCGTACGAGCACAGCTACCCGCACTGCTGGCGCTGCCACACCGCGCTGCTCTACTACGCGCAGCCCTCCTGGTACATCCGCACGACGGCCGTCAAGGACCGGCTGATCCAGGAGAACGAGAAGACCAACTGGTTCCCGGAGACGGTCAAGCACGGCCGCTTCGGCGACTGGCTGAACAACAACATCGACTGGGCGCTGTCCCGCAACCGCTACTGGGGCACCCCGCTGCCGATCTGGCGCTGCGAGGAGGGCCACCTCACCTGTGCCGGCTCCCGCGCGGAGCTGACCGAGCTGAGCGGCACCGACCAGTCGGGCCTCGACCCGCACCGCCCGTACATCGACGACGTGACCTTCGCCTGCCCGCAGGAGGGGTGCGGCCGGCGGGCCACGCGCGTGCCGGAGGTCATCGACGCCTGGTACGACTCGGGTTCGATGCCGTTCGCGCAGTGGGGCTACCCGTACAAGAACAAGGAACTGTTCGAGAGCCGGTACCCGGCGCAGTTCATCTCCGAGGCGATCGACCAGACCCGCGGCTGGTTCTACACCCTCATGGCCGTCGGCACGCTCGTCTTCGACCGGTCGTCGTACGAGAACGTCGTCTGCCTGGGCCACATCCTCGCCGAGGACGGCCGCAAGATGTCCAAGCACCTGGGCAACATCCTGCAGCCGATCCCGCTGATGGACCAGCACGGCGCGGACGCGGTGCGCTGGTTCATGGCGGCCGGCGGTTCGCCCTGGGCGGCCCGCCGGGTCGGTCACGGCACCATCCAGGAGGTCGTCCGCAAGACCCTGCTGACGTACTGGAACACGGTCGCCTTCCAGGCGCTGTACGCCCGCACGTCCGGCTGGGCGCCCGGCGCGGCGGACCCGGCCCCGGCCGCGCGCCCGCTGCTGGACCGCTGGCTGCTGTCGGAGCTGCACGCGCTCACCGACCAGGTGACGCAGGCGCTGGACGCCTACGACACCCAGCGGGCCGGCAAGCTGCTGTCCGCGTTCGTCGACGACCTCTCCAACTGGTACGTCCGCCGCTCGCGCCGCCGCTTCTGGCAGGGCGACAAGGCCGCGCTGCGCACGCTGCACGAGGTGCTGGAGACGGTCACGAAGCTGATGGCGCCGATCACCCCGTTCCTCACCGAGCGGGTGTGGCAGGACCTGGTCGTGCCGGTCTCCCCCGGCGCGCCGGAGTCCGTCCACCTGGCCCCCTGGCCCGAGGCGGACCTCTCGGCGGTCGACCCGGAGCTGTCCCGGCAGATGGTGCTGGTCCGGAGGCTGGTGGAGCTGGGCCGGGCCACGCGCGCGGAGTCGGGCGTCAAGACGCGCCAGCCGCTGTCCCGGGCACTGGTCGCGGCGGCCGGCTTCGAGGCGCTGGACCCCGAGCTGCACAGCCAGATCACGGAGGAGCTGAACGTCTCCTCCCTGGCGTCGCTGTCCGAGGCGGGCGGTTCGCTGGTCGACACGACGGCCAAGGCCAACTTCCGGGCGCTGGGCAAGCGGTTCGGCAAGCGGGTGCAGGACGTGGCGAAGGCGATCGCGAACGCCGACGCCGCCGCGCTCTCCCTCGCCCTGCGCGGGGGCACGGCGTCGGTGGAGGTCGACGGGGAGACGGTCACCCTCGCCCCGGACGAGGTGATCATCACCGAGACTCCGCGCGAGGGCTGGTCGGTGGCCTCCGACTCCGGCGCCACGGTCGCCCTGGACCTGGAGATCACGGAGGAGCTGCGGCAGGCCGGTCTGGCCCGCGACGCCATCCGCCTGATCCAGGAGGCCCGCAAGAACAGCGGCCTCGACGTGGCCGACCGGATCGCGCTGCGCTGGACCTCCACGGACCCGGCGGTGACCGCGGCGCTGACCGAGCACACCGGCCTGATCGCGGAGGAGGTCCTGTCGACCGACTTCGACCGGGGCGAGGCGGACGGCACCTACGGCGAGCCGTTCACCGACGAGGGCCTCTCCCTCACCTTCCGGCTGCGCAGGGCGTAAGCACCCGGCGGGCGGACGGGGCCCGGTCCCCGTGCGGGGGCCGGGCCCCGCTGTCACCGGTGCCGGACCGGTGGTGCCGCGCGCGGCCCGGGCGGTACGCCTGCGCCTCCCCGGCACCGCTCTCGGCACGCGTGAAAAGGGCGGGGCCCCGGACCGAAGTCCGGGGCCCCGCCCTGTGAA
Source organism: Streptomyces sp. TG1A-8 (assembly GCF_030499535.1). Lineage (NCBI taxonomy): Bacteria > Bacillati > Actinomycetota > Actinomycetes > Kitasatosporales > Streptomycetaceae > Streptomyces > Streptomyces sp. TG1A-8. Next base: position 5,226,533 of record NZ_JASTLB010000001.1, on the reverse strand, counting down.
CGCTGCCGACGTCCCTGTCGTACTGGTGGTCGCCGCCCGTCAGTTGTCGTCCTCGTCGATCAGGAACCCGCGCATCGGCGAGGGGGCCTGGCCCATCGGGGACGGACCCTGCGGCCGGACCGGAGCCATGGGCTGGGTCATCGCCGGGGTCATCTGCTGCTGGCTGCCGTAGGACGGGCCGGAGGGACCCGGGTTGCCGCCCATCGTCTGGTTGCCGCCGTAGGACGGGGCACCGGCGCCCGCCGGGGCCATGGAAGGCGCCGGGGACGGCGGCAGGGACGCGGCGGCCGGGGTGCGCGGCGGGGCCAGGGAGTCGTCGGCCTGGGTCTCCAGCTGGCGCAGCTGCGACTCCAGGTACGACTTCAGGCGCGTGCGGTACTCGCGCTCGAAGCCGCGCAGGTCCTCGACCTTGCGCTCCAACGTGGCGCGCGCGGACTCCAGGGAGCCCATGGCCACGCGGTGCTTCTCCTGCGCGTCCCGCTCCAGCGCGTCGGCCTTGGCACGGGCGTCGCGCTCCAGGCCCTCGGCGCGGCTGCGGGCCTCACCGACGATCTTGTTGGCCTCGGAGCGGGCCTCGGCGATCGCCTGGTCGGCGGTCTGCTGGGCCAGCGAGAGGACACGGGCCGCGCTGTCGCCGCCGGGTCCCTGACCGGGCATGCCGGGTCCACCCATGGGGCCGCCCATGCCCATCTGCTGCTGCATGGGCGGCTGGCCGCCCATGGGGCCCTGACCCATGGGGCCCTGACCCATCGGACCCTGGCCCATCGGGCCGGGACCCTGCGGACCGCCCTGACCGCCGGGGCCGGCGGGCAGCTGCGGGGCACCGCTCGGCAGCTGGGGCGGACCACCCATGGGGCCGCCCATCTGCTGCTGCGGCGGGCCCGATATCCCGGCGGGCACCGGCGCGCCGGGACCTCGCATGCCCTGCTGCTGGGGGTGCTGCTGCTGCGGGTGCTGCGGATGCTGCTGCTGCGGATGCTGCTGCTGGTCCTGCTCCGGCGGCTTGCGCATGTTCTGCTGGTTCTGCGCGGCCGCGCGCGTGGCCGCGGCCAGCTTGGCGCGCAGGTCCTCGTTCTCGCGCAGCAGTCGGGTCAGTTCGGCTTCGACCTCGTCGAGGAAGGCATCGACCTCGTCCTCGTCATAGCCTTCTCGGAGGCGGACGGTCGTGAACTGCTTGTTCCGCACGTCCTCGGGGGTCAACGGCATCTCTTCACCTCAACGTAGTCATCGGCAGTCGGCAAGACCGTATCGTCCACTCTCCTCACAGGAAGCTCCGTGCCACGGAGATGAGGATGTAGACAATGATCATCAGTACGAAGAAGGACAGGTCGAGCGCCACGCCCCCGAGACGCAGCGGCGGGATGAACCGCCGCAAAAGCTTCAGCGGTGGATCGGTGACAGTGTAGGTGGCCTCCAGGACGACCACCATCGCCTTGCCGGGTTGCCACGAGCGGGCGAACTGGAAGACGTAGTCCATGACGAGCCGGAAGATGAGCACGACGAGGAACACCATCAGCGCGATGTAGATCACCTGCGCGAACACGCTCATGGCCTGCGCTTCACTCTCCCCTGTCCCGTGCTTCTCTCCGGTCGTACGTCTCAGCTCTGGTTGAAGAACCCGCCCTCTGCGATGCGGGCCTTGTCCTCCGCCGTGACATCGACGTTAGCAGGAGACAACAGGAACACCTTCTGCGTCACCCGCTCGATGCTGCCGTGAAGACCAAACACCAAACCGGCCGCAAAGTCGACAAGTCGCTTCGCATCCGTGTCGTCCATCTCGGTCAGATTCATGATCACCGGGGTGCCTTCACGGAAGTGTTCCCCGATGGTACGGGCTTCGTTGTAGGTCCGCGGGTGCAGCGTGGTGATCCGGTAAGGCTCTCGTTCGGACACGACCTTGGGCATGATCACCGGTGCGTTCTTCTCCAGGGACTGACGTTCTTGTGTGATGGACGCCACGGGCGCGATACGCGCCGGACGTCCCGATTCCGCGGGTAGCGAAGCCGGGCGGGAAACCGGATCGCGGGGCGCCGGAGGCTGCACCACTCGCACCGGTTCGTCCCTTTGCGACTGATGTGCACCATGCGGCTGGTGGGACGGTTCGTGCCGCCGGTGGTCCCGCTCGGGCTCCGGGTCCAACTCGGGCTCGAAGTCGTCATCGGGATCGAATCCACGGCCGTCGTACCCATCGTCCTCCACGAGGCCGAGGTAGACCGCCATCTTGCGCATCGCGCCGGCCATGCTCTGAGTCCTCCGCTCTGTGGTGGATCGGCTGACGACTGCCAAGTGCCCGCGATCCACGTGGTCCTTGCGCCTGTCTTCGGCGACATTGACCATATTTTCTGCTGTGGTCCGACTTCTTGGCGACGTTACCCGAGCCTGGGTCGGACTCCGAGTACCGCAGTACCGACGCGCACATGTGTCGCTCCGGCCGCCACGGCCTGTTCGAGATCCGCACTCATCCCCGCCGACACCATGGTTGCAGCCGGATGGGCCCGGCGCAGGTCGGTCGACAAATCCATGAGCCGATCGAATGCCGCCCGTTCGCGCCCCGCGTACTCCCCGGTGAGCGGGGCGACGGTCATCAGTCCGTCGAGCCGCAGCCCCGGGGCCCCGGCGACGAGGTCGGCCAACTCCTCGATCCCGGACGGCGCCACGCCGCCGCGCTCGCCCCGCCCGCTCTCGTCGGCGTCGAGCGCGACCTGGAGGAGACAGCCCACCTCGCGCCCCGCCCGCACCGCCTCCTTCGACAGCGCCGTGACGAGCCGGGACCGGTCGACGGACTGCACGACATCCGCATAACCGAGCACGGAACGGACTTTGTTGGTCTGCAACTGGCCCACGAAGTGCCACTTCAGCGGCAGGTCCGCGCAGGCCGCGGCCTTCGGGGCCGCGTCCTGGTCGCGGTTCTCGGCGACGTGGCGCACCCCGAGCCCCGACAGGACGCGGACGTCGTCCGCCGGGTGGGTCTTGGTGACCACGATCAGGGTCACCTCCTCCCGCCCGCGTCCCGCCGCCGCGCACGCGGCGGTGATGCGCTGCTCCACTTTCGCCAGGTTCGAGGCGATTTCGGTCTTACGGTCCGTCATGCCCCATCAGTCCAGCCACACATAGCCCGCGAGCCGCCCGGTGGTGCGGTCGCGGCGGTACGAGAAGTGATCGTCCGACTCCCGCGTGCACACCGGCGAGTGCGTCCGGTCGCGCACGCCGAGCCGGTCGAGCTGCGCGTGCACCCCCGCGCTCACGTCGACCGCCGGCGTACCCCAACTCGTCACGGCGTGCGCCGCCGGTTCGACGGCGGTCACCTCCGCGCGCATCTCCTCCGGCACCTCGTAGCACCGGCCGCACACCGCCGGTCCGGTGCGGGCGACGATCCTGGCCGGTTCGGCGCCGAGCGACTCCATCGCGCCGATCGCAGCGGGCACGATCCCCTTGACCATGCCCGGACGGCCCGCGTGGGCCGCGGCGACCACGCCCGCGACCGGGTCGGCCAGCAGGACCGGCACGCAGTCGGCGGTGAGGACGGCGAGGGCCAGGCCGCGCACGGCGGTCACCAGTCCGTCGGCCCGCGGGGTGAGCCGGGTGGTCCGCGGACCGTCCTCCACCTCGGCCACGTCGTTGCCGTGCACCTGGTTCATCCAGACCACCCGCGCCGGTTCGAGACCCAGTGACTTGGCGGCGAGCTCACGGTTGACGCGCACGGCCTCCGGGTCGTCACCGACCGCTCCGCCGAGGTTGAGCTCCTCATACGGAGCGGCGCTCACCCCGCCCCACCGGTCGGTGAAGGCGAAGTGCGCGCCGCTCACGCTCTCGCGCCGTCCTATCACTTCAGGAAGTCCGGTACGTCCAGTTCCTCGGCCGCGCTGTCCGCGTAGGTGCGCGGCGCCGGCGGAATCGGCGGGGCGACCGGGATCTCCGCGACCGGCTCGGGCGCCGGCTCCGGCTCCTCCTTGGGGGTCACGCTGCCCAGCGAGCCGAAGGACGGCCGGCTCTCCGGCTGCCGGACCGGAGCGGGCTCCTCGCGGCGCGGGACCGGGGAGGGGCCGGAGGCCGAGCCGAGGACGTCTCGGCGGGCCGGCGGCTGGCCGCCGTCGAAGCCGGCCGCGATCACGGTGACCCGGACCTCGTCGCCGAGCGCGTCGTCGATGACCGCGCCGAAGATGATGTTGGCCTCGGGGTGGGCGGCCTCGCTGACCAGCTGGGCCGCCTCGTTGATCTCGAACAGGCCGAGGTCGGAGCCGCCGGAGATGGAGAGCAGCACGCCCCGGGCGCCGTCGATGGACGCCTCCAGCAGCGGCGAGGAGATCGCCATCTCGGCCGCGGCCACCGCACGGTCGTCACCGCGGGCCGATCCGATGCCCATGAGGGCCGAACCGGCTTCGGACATGACCGACTTCACGTCGGCGAAGTCGAGGTTGATCAGACCGGGGGTGGTGATGAGGTCGGTGATGCCCTGGACACCGGAGAGCAGGACCTGGTCGGCGGACTTGAAGGCGTCCAGGACCGAGACCTGGCGGTCCGAGATGGACAGCAGCCGGTCGTTGGGAATGACGATGAGGGTGTCGACCTCTTCGCGGAGTTCGGCGATGCCGTCCTCGGCCTGGTTGGCGCGGCGCCGTCCCTCGAAGGTGAACGGGCGCGTGACCACGCCGATGGTGAGCGCGCCCAGCGAGCGCGCGATGTTGGCCACGACGGGCGCGCCGCCGGTGCCGGTGCCGCCGCCTTCGCCGGCCGTCACGAAGACCATGTCGGCCCCCTTGAGGACCTCCTCGATCTCCTCGCGGTGGTCCTCGGCGGCCTTGCGGCCGACGGCCGGGTTGGCTCCGGCGCCGAGTCCGCGGGTGAGTTCACGGCCGACGTCGAGCTTCACGTCGGCGTCGCTCATCAACAGTGCCTGTGCGTCGGTGTTGATGGCGATGAACTCGACACCCTTGAGACCGACCTCGATCATCCGGTTGATGGCATTGACACCACCGCCGCCGACACCGATGACCTTGATGACTGCGAGGTAGTTCTGCGGTGCTGCCACGTCGAAGGCCTCTCGCCTCGAATTACGTTGTCGCCGCCGAGCGGTGCCCCGCGTCGGGACGACGGATGCCGAATGGGACGGTCCGTAGCGCCGACCCGAACCCTAACCTTGAAGTTTAGGGTTACCAGTGTGTCTGTTCCCTGGACTCTTCTGAACAGGACACTAAGTCGACAAGCGGCGCCCGTTCAACGAACACGCCGAACCTCCCGTTTTTCTTTTCACCCTATGTGATCAGGCGCGGCGGTGCCCAACCAGGGTGCTGGCCTGCACTAATGTGCGTCAACTCCCCGATGCCGCAGGGGCGGTGGGGACGCTGACATCGAAGTGCCGTGCGCCGGGAACTGCTTTCATGAGAGCTGTGAGGGCCCGCGCCTTGGCGCCGCCGCTCCCGCCGCTGCCCCACGCCACCGTGCGCCCCCCGCCCAACTCCAGCGTGATGTCGTCGTAGGAGCGGACGCGGACGCCGCGGGTGTCCCGCGCGACGGCGGACGGCAGGTCGCCGGCGACCCGGACCGCCTCGCGCCTCAGCCGATCGGTGCCGAAGCGCCTGAGGCTCGCGGCGGCCGGACCCGTGCGCGACGCGGTCAGTTCCAGTGCCGGAACGGCCTTCGGCGCCCGCGAAACCGTGGCGAAACGGACCCCCTCCCCGTCGACCTCGACGAAGTTGCCGGCTTCGCGGATCAGGAGCACCGGGGTCCGCTCGGTCACCTCCAGGGCGATCCCGTGCGGCCAGGAGCGGACGACGTCAACGGTGTCGACGCGCGGCAGCCTGCGGCGCAGGCGCGCTTCGACGGCACCGGTGTCGACGGACACCAACGGCGCCCCGACGGGCACGGAGGCGGCCTCGCGGACGTCGGCGGGGGTCAGCACACGCGTTCCGGAGACGGAGACGTGTTCCACGCGCAGCCATCCGGAGCCGTACAGCACCCAGCCGGTACCGGCTGCCAGGAGCACGACGGCCACGGCCAGGACGACGACCGCGCGAAGGCGCGCCCTCCCCGGTCCGCGGGCGGACGGCGGGCCGGACGACTCCTGCTGGCGTTCACCGCGCTCGGCGGTCGTCGGTCCGGCCACGCTCACTGCCCTTTCGTCATACGGTCCTAACGGCGCGAGGCGATCGCCTCGTACACCATGCCGACGAGCAGGTCGTCGGCGTCACGGCGGCCGAACTCGCTCGCCGCGCGCGACATCTCGTACAACCGGTGCGGATCGGCGAGCACGGGCAGGACGTTCTGCTGCACCCACTCGGGCGTGAGCTCCGCGTCGTCGACGAGGAGTCCGCCGCCGGCCTTGACCACCGGCTGGGCGTTGAGCCGCTGTTCGCCGTTGCCGATGGGCAGCGGGACGTAGGCGGCCGGGAGCCCGACGGCGGAGAGCTCGGCGACGGTCATCGCACCCGCGCGGCACAGCATCATGTCGGCCGCCGCGTACGCGAGGTCCATCCGGTCCAGGTAACTTACCGGGATGTAGGGGGGCATGCCCGGCATCTGGTGCACCTGCGGCAGTTCGTTCTTCGGACCCACCGCGTGCAGGATCTGGATGCCGGCCTGCTGCAGCCACGGGGCGACCTGCTGGGTCACCTCGTTGAGGCGCCGGGCGCCCTGGGAGCCGCCGGAGACGAGCAGCGTGGGCAGGTTCGGGTCGAGGCCGAAGCGGGCGCGCGCCTCGGGACGGACGGCGGCGCGGTCCAGCGTGGCGATGGAGCGGCGCAGCGGGATGCCGATGTAGCGCGCGTTGCGGAGCTTGCTGTCCGGCGTGGAGACGGCTACCTGGGCGGCGTACCGGGAGCCGATCTTGTTGGCGAGGCCGGGGCGGGCGTTGGCCTCGTGGATCACGATGGGCACGCCGAGCCGCTTGGCGGCCAGGTAGCCGGGCAGGGCGACGTAACCGCCGAAGCCGACCACGGCGTCCGCCTTGGTGCGCTCCATGATCTGCTCGACGGCCTTGATGGTGCCGCGCAGCCGGCCCGGGACGGTGATCAGCTCGGGGGTGGGTTTGCGCGGCAGCGGCACGGCCGGGATCAACGCCAGCTCGTAGCCGCGCTCCGGAACGAGCCGGGTCTCCAGCCCCCGCTCCGTGCCCAGGGCCGTGATCCCCACGGTCGGGTCCTGCCTGCGCAGGGCGTCCGCGAGGGCGAGCGCGGGCTCGATGTGGCCTGCGGTTCCCCCGCCGGCGAGTACGACATGCACCGAAATTCACCGCTCTCCGGACGAGCGCGCCGCCGAGGCGCGCCGTCGCATCGTGTTCCATCTCCGAGGCCCCCGCTCGGCACCGGAGCCTCCCGTCCGCTTTCTACCAAAGCGGGGTTGCCGCATCGCAAGCGCCGCCCGCGCAGCGGGCTCGTCGCGCGTGAAGGCGATCAGCAGCCCGATGGCGAACATGGTCGGCAGCAGGGCGGACCCTCCGTAGGAGAACAGCGGGAGCGGGACGCCGGCGATCGGCAGCAGGCCGAGCACCGCACCGATGTTGATCACCGCTTGGGTGGTGATCCAGGTGGTCACGCCTCCCGCGGCGTACCTCACGAAGGGGTCCTCCGTGCGTCCGGCCACGCGGATACCCGCATAGCCTAGAGCCGCGAACAGGGCGAGCACCGACAGAGTCCCCGCCAGACCCAGTTCCTCACCGGTGACGGCGAAGATGAAGTCGGTGTGCGCTTCGGGGAGTTGTCCCCATTTTTCCACACTCGCGCCGAGCCCGGACCCGAAGAGGCCGCCGGAGGCGAGGGCGTAGATCCCGTGCACGGCCTGCCAGCAGTCGGCGACGCCGGACTTGGGCTCGGTGGCGCCGATGCAGGCGAGGCGGGCCATCCGGTTGGGGCTGGTCTTGATGAGGACCACACCGATCGCGGCGGCGACCGACAGCACGCCGACGAACAGCCGGGTGGGGGCGCCGGCGAGCCACAGCAGGCCGAACAGGATCGCCGTGAGGATGATCGCGGTGCCCATGTCACCGCCGAGCATGATCAGCCCGAGCAGCAGGAAGGTGACCGGCACCAGGGGCACCAGCATGTGCTTCCACTGGGCCAGCAGCTTCCTCTCCTGCTTGCGGGCGATCAGGTCCGCCCCCCACAGCACCAGGGCGAGCTTGCCGAACTCGCTGGGCTGGATCTGGAAGGAGCCGCCCAGGGAGATCCAGTTCTGGTTGCCGTTGACCGACATCCCTATCCCCGGCACCTGGACCAGGGCCATGAGGAAGACCGCGCCGGCGAGGATCGGGTAGGCCAGCGCCCGGTGCAGCCTCACCGGCATGCGCGAGGCGGCGAGCATCAGGGTGCCGCCGATGAGGGCGGCGAGGAACTGTTTGCGGAAGAAGTACGACCCGGGCAGCGAGAGCTGCAGCGCGGTGACCTGGGAGGCCGAGTAGACCATCACCAGGCCCAGCACGGTGATCAGCAGACTGCCGCCGCAGATCAGGTAGTAGGCGGTCAGCGGGCGGTCCCAGGCCCGGCGCGCCCGGGTGACGAGCCGCCGGACGGGGTTGTCGCGCGGGGGCCGTGGGGCCGGGGGCCTCCTGGCAGCCCGCTGGAGGGGGGACGACCTGTCCGGCTACCGGGCATCACCGGCTCCTCCCGACCTCAGCCACATCCGAGTCACCCCGTCCTTCCAAGGGTCCCGAAGCACCCCGAGCGGCCGGGACCCGCCGTCAGGCGCCCGCTCCGAGTTCGCGGACCGCCTCTGCGAACGCGTCACCGCGCTGGTTGTAGTTGGTGAACATGTCCATGGAGGCGCAGGCCGGCGCCAGCAGCACCGTGTCACCGGGCCGAGCCAGCCGCTTCGCCTCCGTCACCGCCTGGAGCATCGCCCCAGTGTCGGTCCGGCCGAGGTCGACCACGGGTACTTCCGGCGCGTGTCGCGCCAGGGCCTCGCGGATCAGGGCGCGGTCGGCGCCGATGAGGACGGCACCGCGAAGCCGCCGGGCGGACCTGGTGACCAGCTCGTCGAAGGTCGCCCCCTTCGCCAGACCACCCGCAATCCATACGATCGGTTCATATGACGCCAAAGAGGCTTCCGCGGCGTGGGTGTTGGTCGCCTTGGAGTCGTCCACGTACGCCACCCCGTCGATGTCGGCGACGTGCGTGATCCGGTGGGCGTCCGGCCGGAAGGCCCTCAGGCCGTCGCGCACGGCGTGGGCGGGCACCCCGAAGGCGCGCGCCAGGGCCGCCGCGGCGAGGGCGTTGGCGATGTTGTGCGGGGCCGGCGGGTCGACGTCGCGGACCTCGGCCAGCTCCTGCGCGTTCTTCTGCCGGTCCGCCACGAAGGCCCGGTCGACCAGGATGCCATCCACGACGCCGAGTTGGGAGGGCGCCGGGGTGCCGAGGGTGAACCCGACGGCGCGGCAGCCCTCTTCGACGTCTGCCTCACGCACCAGCTCCTCGGTGAGCTTGTCCGCCACGTTGTAGACGCAGGCGACCCGGTTGCCCTCGTAGACACGGCCCTTGTCGGCGGCGTAGGCCTCCATGGAACCGTGCCAGTCCAGGTGGTCGGGCGCGAGGTTGAGGATCGCGGCGGAGTGCGCCCGCAGGGAGGGCGCCCAGTGCAGCTGGTAGCTGGACAGCTCCACGGCGAGGACGTCGTGGGTCTCCTCGCCGAGGACGGCGTCCAGCAGGGAGACGCCGATGTTGCCGACGGCGGCCGTGCGCAGGCCCGCCGCCCTCAGGATCGAGGCGAGCATCTGCACGGTGGTCGTCTTGCCGTTGGTGCCCGTGACGGCCAGCCAGGGGGCCGCGCCGGGTCCCCTGAGGCGCCAGGCCAGCTCCACGTCGCCCCACACGGGGACGCCCGCCTCCCGCGCCGCCAGGAACAGCGGCTTGTCCGGCCGCCAGCCGGGCGCGGTGACGATCAGCCCGGTGCCTTCCGGCAGGGAGGCCCCGTCGCCGAGGCGCACGGTGATGCCGAGCGCCTCCAGCTCCGCGGCCTGCTCGCGCGCGCGTGCGTCGTCGCCGTCGTTGACGACCGTGACGACCGCGCCGCGCGCGTGCAGCGCCTTGGCCGCCGGGACGCCCGAGACGCCGAGACCGGCGACGGTGACGCGCTCGCCCTGGAACCCGGAAGACACCGAGGAGGTCACTTGTCCGCTGCCCATCCCGCGTAGAAGAGGCCCAGCCCGACGATCACGCAGATGCCCTGGATGATCCAGAAACGGACCACCACCAGGACCTCGGACCAGCCCTTGAGTTCGAAGTGGTGCTGGAGCGGCGCCATCCGGAACACGCGCCTGCCGGTGAGCCGGAAGGAGCCGACCTGGATGACGACCGACATGGTGATGAGGACGAACAGGCCGCCCAGGATGGCCATCAGCAGCTCCGTGCGGGAGCAGATGGCCAGGCCGGCGAGGACGCCGCCGAGGGCGAGCGAGCCGGTGTCGCCCATGAAGATCTTCGCCGGCGAGGTGTTCCACCACAGGAAGCCGAGGCAGGCGCCCATCAGGGCGGAGGCGACCACGGCGAGGTCGAGCGGGTCGCGCACCTCGTAGCAGGCGTTGGGGTTGGTCAGGGTCGTCGCGTTGGCGCAGGACTCCTGGAACTGCCAGACGCCGATGAACGTGTAGGCGCCGAAGACGAGGACGGAGGCGCCGGTGGCGAGGCCGTCCAGGCCGTCGGTGAGGTTCACGCCGTTCGACATCGCGAGGATCATGAACAGCGCCCACACGACGAACAGCACCGGGCCGATGGTCCAGCCGAAGTCGGTGATGAACGACAGCTTCGTGGAGGCCGGGGTGTTGTTGCGGCCGTCGGCGAACTGCAGGGAGAGCACCGCGAAGCCGATGCCGACGATCAGCTGGCCGGCCATCTTGGCCTTGGCCCGCAGACCCAGCGAACGCCGCTTGACGATCTTGATGTAGTCGTCCAGGAAGCCGACCAGGCCCATGCCGGCCATCAGGCCCAGGACCAGCAGTCCGGAGTAGGTCGGGGCGTAGCCGGTGATGAGCTTGCTCAGGAAGTACGCGGCGATCGTCGCCAGGATGAAGGCGATACCGCCCATGGTCGGCGTACCGCGCTTGCTGGCGTGCTCGCGCGGGCCGTCGTCACGGATGTACTGGCCGTAGCCCTTGCGGGCCAGCAGCTTGATCAGCAACGGGGTGCCGACCAGCGTCAGGAACAGGCCAATGACTCCTGAGAACAGGATCTGCTTCATCATCGGGCGGCGACCTCACCCTCGGCACCCGTCTCGACGAGCGCCTGGGCGACGCTCTCCAGCCCCACCGAACGGGACGCCTTCACCAGCACGACGTCCCCCGGGCGCAACTCGCTGCGCAACAGGTCGACCGCCGCCTGTGCGTCGGACACGTGCACCGACTCCTCACCCCACGAACCCTCGTTATATGCGCCCAGTTGCAGCCAGGAGGCCTCAATCCCCCCGACCGCGACGAGCTTGCTGACGTTGAGCCGGACGGCCAGCCGTCCGACGGCGTCGTGCTCGGCGAGCGACTCGTCCCCCAGCTCGGCCATCTTGCCGAGCACCGCCCACGTGCGCCGTCCCTTGCCCATGGCCGCGAGCGCCCTGAGGGCGGCCCGCATGGACTCGGGATTGGCGTTGTAGGCGTCGTTGACGATGGTCACGCCGTCCGGGCGCTCGGTGACCTCCATGCGCCAGCGGGAGAGGGAGCCCGCCTCGGAGAGCGCGGTGGCGATCTCTTCCGCGGACATGCCCAGCTCATGGGCGACGGCGGCCGCGGCGAGCGCGTTCGACACGTGGTGCTCACCGTACAGGCGCATGGTCACATCACTCGCACCGGAGGGTGTGTGAAGCCTGAAGGAGGGCCGTCCGCTGTCCGTGAGTCGCACGTTCTCGGCCCGTACGTCCGCTTCGGCCGACTCTCCGAAAAGGACCACCTTCGCCTTGGTACGGGCGGCCATGGCGCGCACCAGCGGGTCGTCGGCGTTGAGGACGGCGGTCCCGTCCCCGGGCAGGGCCTCGACCAGTTCGCCCTTGGCCCGGGCGATCTGCTCGCGGCCGCCGAACTCGCCGATGTGGGCGGTCCCGACGTTGAGCACCAGGCCGATCCGCGGCGGGGTGAGGCCGGTGAGGTAGCGGATGTGGCCGATGCCGCGGGCACCCATCTCCAGGACCAGGAAACGGGTTTCCGCGGTGGCGGACAGGGCGGTCAGCGGCAGCCCGATCTCGTTGTTGAGCGAGCCGGGCGTGAACACGGTCGGCGCCTTGCGCCGCAGCACCTGGGCGATGAGGTCCTTGGTGCTGGTCTTGCCGGCGGAGCCGGTCAGGGCGACGAGGGTGGCGCCGAGCAGGCCCACGACGTGCCGGGCGAGGGCGCCGAGGGCGGCCTGGACGTCCTCCACGACGATCGCGGGCACGCCGACGGGCCGGGATGCCAGCACGGCCACCGCTCCGGCCTCCACGACCGCCCGGGCGTAGTCGTGGCCGTCGGCGCGCTCGCCGGCGAAGGCGGCGAACAGGCTGCCGGGCACCACCTCCCGGGAGTCCCGGACGACCGGTCCCGTGACCTGCGCGGACGGATCCGGTATGTCGTGCGTCTGCCCGCCGACGACTGCTGCGATCTCGGCGAGGGAGAGGGCGATCACAAGTTCATCCCCTGGGTCTTCTGGATTTTCATCCCTGGGTCTTCTGGATAGCTTCGCGAAGGACCTGGCGGTCGTCGAAGGGGCGGACCGCGCCGGCGACGTCCTGGCCCTGCTCGTGGCCCTTGCCGGCGACCAGCACCGTGTCGCCGGGCCGGGCGCGGCCCACGGCGGCGGCGATCGCGGCGGCCCGGTCCGGCAGGAGGAGCACCTCGCCGCGCTCGTGCGCGGGCACGGAGACCGCGCCCTGGAGCATGGTGGCGAGGATGGCGAGCGGGTCCTCGGAGCGGGGGTTGTCGGACGTCAGGACGGCCGTGTCGGCGAGCCGGGCGGCGGCGGCGCCCATCGGGGCCCGCTTGGTCCGGTCGCGGTCGCCGCCGCAGCCGAGGACGACGTGCACCCGGCCCTTGGTGACCTTGCGCAGCGCCCGGAGCACGGACTCGACGGCGTCCGTCTTGTGGGCGTAGTCGACGACCGCGAGGTAGGGCTGTCCGGCGTCGACCCGCTCCAGGCGGCCCGGGACGCCGGGTACGGCGGCGACGCCGTCGGCGGCGGCCTGCGGGTCGAGGCCGGCCGCGGCGAGCGCGACGACGGCGGCGAGGGTGTTCGCCACGTTGAAGGGGCCCGGCAGCGGCGACCTGGCGCTCACCCGCTCGCCGCCGGGACCGGTGACGGTGAACGTCGCGTCCATGGGGCCGATGCGGACGTCCCCGGCGCGCCAGTCGGCGTCGGGGCGGCCCTCGGCGGAGAAGGTGACGACCGGGACGGTCGCCTCGCGCGCGAGGCGGCGGCCGTACTCGTCGTCGGCGTTGATCACGCCGAGCCGGCTGCGCGCCGGCGTGAACAGCTGCGCCTTGGCCTGGAAGTAGTCCTCCATGCCGGAGTGGAACTCCATGTGCTCCGGGCTGAGGTTGGTGAAGACGGCGACGTCGAAGACGCAGCCGTCGACCCGGCCGAGGACCAGCGCGTGGCTGGAGACCTCCATGGCGACCGCCTCGACGCCGCGTTCGCGCATGACGGCGAAGAGGGCCTGCAGGTCGGTGGCTTCGGGGGTGGTGCGCTCGGACTTGATGCGCTCCCCGCCGATGCGCGTCTCGACGGTGCCGATGAGCCCGGTGGACCGGGCCGTCCGCAGGCCGCCCTCGACGAGGTAGGCGGTGGTGGTCTTGCCCGAGGTGCCGGTGATGCCGATCTGGAGCAGGTCGCGGCCCGGGTGGCCGTAGAGCGTGGCGGCCAGCTCGCCCATCCGCGCGCGCGGGTCGTCCACGACGAGCACCGGCAGGCCGGTCGCGGCGGCGCGCCCGGCGCCGGCCGGATCGGTCAGCACGGCGGCGGCGCCGAGGCCGGCGGCCTGGGCGACGAAGTCGGCGCCGTGCAGGCGGGCGCCCGGCAGGGCGGCGTACAGGTCGCCGGGGCGGACGGCGCGCGAGTCGTGGGTGATCCCGGTGATCCCGGCGGCGGCGCGCGGAGCGGCGGCACCCAGCTGATCGGCCAGTTCCGCGAGGGGTGTGGCGGAGACCTGAACCGGTCGCGGCGGCCCCGGATATGTCACGGAAACGCCCTTCTGGGTGGTTTGGGACTGATCAGCGTGTGGCACGGCGGTGAGCGTACCGGGCGTACCGGCCCCGGGGCGAAGTGAGGGCTCCCGGGCGTCCTGGTTCCCGGAATCGGGAGTGATCATGGTCACGGGGCTCGTTCCTGGTGGTCGTTCCGTGGTGCGGGGCGGGGCCGGTCAGGGCCGGTAGGTGACGGGCAGGTTCGCGGCCCGGGCCCCGGTCGGCGGGACCTGGAGGGTCTTGAGGGCGAACTCCATCACCTGCTTGTAGACGGGGCCGCAGATCTGGCCGCCGAAGTAGCTGCCGGAGGTGGCGTTCTGGATGGCGCAGTACACGGTGACGCGGGGCTTGTCCGCGGGCGCGAAGCCGGCGAACGACGAGGTGTAGCCGTGGTACCTGCCGGTGGCCGGATCCACGCGGTTGGCCGTGCCCGTCTTGCCCGCGACCCGGTACCCGGGGATGCGGGCCCTGATGCCGGTGCCCTGCTCGTCGTCCACGACGGACTCCAGCATCCGGGCCAGCGTCCGGGCTGTCTTCTCGCTGATCACCCGCGTCCTCTTGGGTTTCGGGGCGGGGTCGAAGCGCCCGTCGGGGCCCTTCGTGCCGCGCACCAGCGTGGGCTCCACCCGGACGCCGCCGTTGGCGATCGTCGAGTACACGGAGGCGGCCTGCATGGCGTTGATGGAGAAGCCCTGGCCGAAAGGGATCGTGTACTGCTGCGAGGTGGACCACTTCCCGGGGGGCGCGAGGATGCCCCGCGTCTCCCCCGGGAAGCCGAGCCCGGTGTAGCTGCCGATGCCGAACTTGCGCAGGTAGGAGTAGAGGACCTCGTTGGCCTCGGCCTGGGTCCTGCCGAGCTGGCCGGTGGCGAGGATCGTGCCGATGTTGCTGGACTTGGCGAGCACCCCGTTGAGGGTGAGGTACCAGGTGGCGTGGTCGACGTCGTCCTGGAAGAGCCGGTCGCCGCGGTGCAGCCGGTTCGGCACGACGACGTGGGTGAGCGGGGTGGCCGCGTTCTGCTCCAGGACGGCCGCCATCGACATCACCTTGGCGGTGGAGCCGGGTTCGTAGGCGTCCTGGAGGGCCGCGTTGCCCATGGCGTCGCCGTCGGCCTTCGCCAGGTCGTTCGGGTCGAAGCCGGGCGAGTTGGCCATGGCCAGGACCCGGCCGGTGCGGGTGTCCTGGACGATGACGTAGCCGCGGTCCGCCCGGGACTTCTCCACCTGCTCGGTGATGGCGTCCTGCGCGGCCCACTGGATGTCGCGGTCGAGGGTGAGCTCCACGTCGCTGCCGGGCACGGCGGGGGTCTCGGTGGACCCCGCGGTGGGCACCTGGCGGCCCCCGGACTGGGCGTAGCGGACCTTGCCGTCCTTGCCGGACAGCTGCTTGTCCAGTTTCCGCTCGATGCCGCCGCCGCCCGTGCCGTCGGCGTTGACCCAGCCCAGTATCCCGGCGGCGAGGTCGCCGTTGGGGTACACGCGCTGGCTGCTGGGGTCGGCGAAGACGCCGGCGAGCACGTTGACGGTGCGGGGGTCCGTCCCGGCCTTCTGGGCGAGCGCGGCCTTCAGGTCCTTGATCTGCTTCCAGACCTGCGGGGTGCGGCGGGAGGCGAGCTCGGCGTAGCGGGACTCCTTGTTCGCGGGCCTGAGTTTCCTGACGAGCGCCGCCTGGTCCTGGCCGAGGATCGGCGCGAGCAGCGCGGCGGCCCGCTCGGGCCCGTCGTCGATCTTCAGTTGCTTCGCGCTGAACAGCGTGGGGTCGGCCGTGATGTCGTACGCGTCCTCGCTGACGGCGAGGGCCACGCCGTTGCGGTCGGTGATCCTGCCGCGCTCTGCGGTCAGGGTGTGCACGACGTAGCGGTTCTGCTCGGCCTTCGCGGTGTACGTGCTCGCGTCGACGGCCTGGACCTGCAGCAGCCGTACCACGAAGGCGATCAAGACCAGGGCGAGCGCGAGGCCGACCAGGCGCAGCCGGGGCCGGGAGCTGCCGAGCCGGAGGGCGGGCGGGGCCGGGGGCCGGGCTCCGCCGGGGCGGCGGGCCGGACGGGCGCCGGGCCCGGGCTGCCGCCGGACGGCGCCCCGCGGCCGGGGCGGCTTCGCGGGGCCGGGCACGCGGCGGCGGGGCGGTTCCCTGTCGGACACTTCCGTCACCTGCCGGGGGTCGGGGTGGGGGCGGGCTGGAGGGGCTGGAGGGGGGCGAGCGGCGCCATCGCCGGGGCCGGGGCGGTCACCGGGTCCGAGGGCGCCGTCGGCGCGGACGCCGAGGGGACGGGGCCGCCGGACGGCCCGGCCGGGCCGGTGGGTGTCGGGCCGGTGGCGGCGGGCGCGTCCGGGCCCGGGACCGGGATCATGTCCTGCAGGCCGGCCGGGTCGGTGAACGCGGCGGACTCGGGGGCGGGGCCGGGCACGCCCTTGACGGTGCCGTCGGGGCCGAGGAAGGCCGGGGCGCCACCGGGCACCATGCCCAGTTCCCGGGCGCGGCGCTGGAGGGCGTCGGGGGACGAGTAGGCGTCGATGTCCCGCTGGAGGGCCTGTTCCTCGTCGGTGAGGGTCTTCGTCCGCTTCTGCAGGTCGTCCAGTTCGAACGAACCCGCGCTGAGCGCGGAGTTCAGCACCAGCAGCCCGATGAGGCCGCCGCCGAGCAGCAGGACGACGAGGAGGACGAACGGGGTGCGGGCCGCACGGGCGCGGCCGGCGGGGAGGAGCCCGGCCAGCCGGGCCGCCCTCCCCTTCAGTTCGGGTTTCCTGCGCACTGGCCCTCTCCTGCCCCCGCCTCCGCCCCCGGCGCCACCCGCCGGCGGGTCCGACTGGCCCTGCGGCGGGTCCGGGAACCCGGCCGGCCCCATGCGCTCACTCCGCGTCCTCCCTGATGCGCTCGGCACCGCGCAGCCGGGCGGGGGCGGCCCGGCGGTTCTCGGCGATCTCTTCCTCGGTGGGAAGTTCGGCACCACGCGTCAGCAGCTTGAGCCGGGGCTGGTAGCGCTCGGGCACGACGGGCAGCCCCGGCGGGGCGGTGGTGGCGGCGCCGGCCGCGAACACCTGCTTCACCAGGCGGTCCTCCAGCGAGTGGTACGACAGCACGGCGATGCGTCCGCCGACGCCGAGGGCCCTCACGGCGGCCGGAACGGCCCGCTCCAGCACGGACAGCTCGCCGTTGACCTCGATGCGCAGCGCCTGGAAGGTGCGCTTGGCCGGGTTGCCCCCGGTGCGCTTGGCTGCTTGCGGCAGGGCGTCGCGGATCAGTTCGACGAGCCGCGCGCTGGTGGTGAAGGGCTCCTCCTCGCGCGCGCGGACGATCGCGGAGACGATCCGCCTGGCCTGCTTCTCCTCGCCGTAGGCGCGCAGGATGCGCACCAGCTCGCCCGCCGGGTAGGTGTTGAGGACCTCGGCGGCGCTGACGCCGGTCGTCTGGTCCATGCGCATGTCCAGGGGCGCGTCCTGGGCGTAGGCGAAGCCGCGGCCGGCCTCGTCCAGCTGCATGGAGGACACGCCGAGGTCGAACAGGACGCCCTGCACGCGGGCGGTGCCGAGCCGGTCGAGCACCCCGGGCAGTTCGTCGTAGACGGCGTGCACGAGGGTGGCGCGGTCCTGGTGGGGCGCCAGCCGCTCACCGGCCAGGCGCAGCGCCTCCTTGTCCCGGTCCAGGCCGATCAGCCGCGCGCCGGGGAACCGGGTCAGCAGCGCCTCGCTGTGGCCGCCGAGGCCGAGGGTGCAGTCGACCACCACCGCTCCGGGCCGCTCCAGGGCGGGTGCCAGCAGGTCCAGGCACCGCTGGAGCATCACCGGGACGTGTCGACTCTGGCTCAAGGGGGCCTCTCAGGATCCGGCGCGGGCCGCACGCACCGCCGGGTCCCCGCCCGCCGGGTGACGGGGGGCCTGCCGGCGCCGGAAGCGTCAGCCGACCGGGAACGGGAGGAGGCCGAGCCGTACGTACGCGCCGCGCACGTGGGGAGACGGACCGGGCGGGTGCCGGGGTCTCCTGGGTTTCACCAGCGGGGAGAGCCGCGCCTCCCGCTTCGCGTCACTTTAGTCCACCCCGTCTCGCGGTCAATCAACCGGCCTGCGCGTCGCGCGGGGCGTGCCGGGCGGTGCGGCGAACGGCGGGCGATCGCCCGTCCGGAGCACGTTCGTCCCCCATGTGGGTTAGCTCACAACAAGCCGCAACGGCGTTCTTTGTCCCCTCCCGCAGCGGGCCGGGACGACGTACGGCCAGTAACGTCTTCACCATGACGACTTCCGCAGCAACCTCCCCCGGGCCCGAAGACGCCATGACGGACGACGGCACCGTGACCGACCGCCTGATCGAGGCCAACAAGCGCTACGCCGCCGCGTTCGCCGACCCCGGCATGGACGCCCGCCCCGTCCTGCACGTCGCCGTCGTGGCCTGCATGGACGCCCGGCTCGACCTGCACGCGGCGCTCGGCCTGGAACTCGGCGACTGCCACACCATCCGCAACGCGGGCGGTGTCGTCACCGACGACGTGATCCGCTCCCTGACCATCAGCCAGCGGGCGCTGGGCACCCGCAGCGTCGTGCTGATCCACCACACCGGCTGCGGTCTGGAGTCCCTCACCGAGGAGTTCCGGCACGATCTGGAGATGGAGGTCGGACAGCGTCCGGCGTGGGCGGTGGAGTCCTTCCGGGACGTCGACCAGGACGTGCGCCAGTCCATGCGCCGGGTGCGCACCTCGCCCTTCCTGCTGCACACCGACGACGTGCGCGGCTTCGTCTTCGACGTGCGCACCGGCCTGCTGCGCGAGATCGACCCGTCCTGAGCCCCGGCTCGTGAGCTGTCCCGGGCCGACGGCGCCGGCCCGGGCCGGACGCCCGCCCGGCGGCCCGGACGCCCGCGCGGGCGGTTGTCCACGGGCGAGTGACACGAATCGGTAACGGCAGCGAGAATGCGGAGTGCGGCGGCGCGCGGAACCCCTTCCGCGCGGTGCCCGCGTATTGCCGGGGTGGGCCGGTCGCGCGTCGCAGGGCGCCGGCCCGGTGAGAACGGGCCGAGGAGGGCCGGGTGACGACCTATGACGATCGAGCGAGCCTCAATGATCTGACCGCCACGGTGGAGCGTGTCCGCAGTTCCGTGGAGGGTGTGATCGAGGGCAAGCCCGAGGTCGTACGGCTTTCGCTGACCGTGCTGCTCGCCGAGGGACACCTGCTGATCGAGGACGTCCCCGGGGTGGGCAAGACGATGCTGGCCAAGGCGCTGGCCCGGTCCGTCGACTGCTCGGTGCGGCGTATCCAGTTCACGCCGGACCTGCTGCCCTCGGACATCACCGGGGTGTCCATCTGGGACCAGCAGCGGCGGGACTTCGAGTTCAGGCCGGGCGCCGTCTTCGCGCAGATCGTGATCGGCGACGAGATCAACCGCGCCTCGCCCAAGACCCAGTCGGCGCTGCTGGAGTCCATGGAGGAGCGCCAGGTCACCGTCGACGGGCAGACGTACGAACTGCCCAGCCCCTTCATGGTGGTCGCCACGCAGAACCCGGTGGAGATGGAGGGCACCTACCCGCTGCCCGAGGCCCAGCGCGACCGCTTCATGGCCCGGGTCTCCGTCGGCTACCCGAGCGCCGAGGCCGAGCTGCGGATGCTGGACGTGCACGGCGCCGCCTCCCCGCTGGAGGACCTGCAACCGGTGGCGCACGCGCACGAGATCGTGAAGCTGATCGACGCGGTGCGCGGGGTGCACGTCTCGGAGGCGGTCCGGCGGTACGCGGTGGAGCTGGTCGCCGCCACCCGCACGCATCCCGACCTCAGGCTCGGCGCCTCCCCGCGCGCGACGCTGCACCTGCTGCGCGCGGCCAAGGCGTCCGCCGCCCTCGGCGGCCGGGACTACGCGCTGCCGGACGACGTCCAGGCGCTCGCCGTCGCCGTCCTCGCCCACCGCCTGCTGCCCACCGCCCAGGCCCAGCTGAACCGGCGCACGGCCGAGCAGGTGGTGCTGGAGATCCTCCAGCACACCCCGGTGCCGACGGCGCCGCAGCAGCACAGCGGCTTCGGCGGGCTGGGCCGGACCGTGCCGGCCCGCCCCCAGCAGCCCCCGCGGAGGTCGTGATGCCCGCGGGGAGCGGGCGGGCGGAGGC
Organism: Streptomyces sp. TG1A-8; assembly: GCF_030499535.1. Lineage (NCBI taxonomy): Bacteria > Bacillati > Actinomycetota > Actinomycetes > Kitasatosporales > Streptomycetaceae > Streptomyces > Streptomyces sp. TG1A-8. Next base: position 5,206,326 of record NZ_JASTLB010000001.1, on the reverse strand, counting down.
CGACGGCGGGCGGGCGGGCGGTGTCCGCACGGCCCTGGCGGGGCTCACCACCCGCGGGCGCTCCTTCCTGGCCGCCGGGATCGCGGCGGCCGTCTGCGCCTACGTGCTCGGCCAGGGCGAACTGCTGCGGGTCGGCCTGCTGCTGGCCGTCCTGCCCCTGCTCTGCGCGGCGGTGCTGCACCGCACCCGCCACCGCGTCACCGGCAGCCGCCGGCTCTCCCCCGCGCGCGTGCCCGCCGGCGCCGAGGCCCGGGTGCACCTGCGGATGGAGAACGTCTCCCGGCTGCCCACGGGCGTGCTCATGCTCCAGGACCGGGTGCCCTACGTCCTGGGCCCGCGGCCCCGGTTCGTCCTGGACCGGGTGGAGCCGGGCGGCCGCCGCGAGGTGTCCTACCGGGTCCGCTCGGACCTGCGCGGCCGCTATCCGCTGGGCCCGCTGCAGCTGCGGCTCGCCGATCCGTTCGGGATGTGCGAGCTGACCCGGTCCTTCTCGGCGTCCGACACGCTGACGGTCGTCCCGCACGTGGAGCCGCTGGCCCCGGTGCGCTTCAGCGGCCGGGCCGAGGGCCACGGCGGGGGGCACCGGCGTGCGCCGGCCCTGGCGGGCGACGACGACGTGATCCCGCGCGGGTACCGCTACGGCGACGACCTGCGCCGGGTGCACTGGCGCTCCACCGCGCGCCACGGCGAGCTGATGGTGCGCCGCGAGGAGCAGCCGCGGCGCTCGCGCTGCACCGTGCTGCTGGACACCCGGGGCATCGCCTACGAGGGCGCGGGCCCCGGCTCCGCCTTCGAGTGGGCCGTCTCCGGCACCGCGTCGGTCCTGGTGCACATGCTCGAACGGGGTTTCACGGTGCGGCTGCTGACCGACGACGGCACGTCGGTGCCCGGGGCAGGCGGCGACGGGTTCGCGGGAGGCGGCCAGGGGAGCGCGGACACGGCCGGGCTGGTGCTGGACACCCTCGCGGTGATCGACCACTCCGACGGCACGGACCTGTCCCGGGCCCACGACGTGCTGCGCGGCGGGAACGGGGGACTGCTGGTCGCCTTCCTGGGCGACCTGGACGAGGAGCAGGCGGCCACGGTCGCCCGGATGGGCCGGCGCGGCGGCGCGGTCGCCTTCGTGCTGGACCCCGGCACCTGGACGCGGGAGGCGGCGGACGTGCCGGCTCCGGGCGACCCCCACCGGGAGCGGCTGCGCATGCTGCGCGAGGCCGGCTGGACGGTGCTGGGCGTGCCGCGCGGCGCCGCGCTGAACGACCTGTGGCGGCAGGCGGACCGGGAGCGCTCGGGCCTGGCCGCCGTGGGCGGGGAGGGTCGGGGATGAGCGGGCGGGCACGGCTGGCCCTGTGCGCCGCCGCGGCCACGCTGATGGCCTCGTGCGCACTGCTGCCCCTGGTGGACCAGCCCACCTGGCTGTTCGAGGCGGTCCTGCTGGTCGCCGTGCAGAGCGGGGTGGGCATGGCCGTCCGGCGGGCGCCGCTGCCGCGCCCGCCGGCGGTGGCGGTGCAGGCACTGGCCACGCTGATGCTGCTGACCCTGGTGTTCGCCCGGGAACAGTCGTTCGCCGGCGTGGTCCCGGGCCCGGACGCCCTCCGGCACTTGGCGGACCTGCTCCGGCAGGGCTCGGACGACGTCGGCCGGTACGCGATCCCGGCTCCGCTCACCGACGGCATCCAGCTGATGCTGATCGGCGGGGTGCTGCTGGTCGGCCTGCTGGTGGACGTCTTCGCGGTGACCCTGCGCAGCGCGGCCCCGGCCGGGCTGCCGCTGCTCGCGCTGTACTCGGTGGCCGCCGGACTGTCCGACGGCGGCGCCGACTGGCTGTGGTTCCTGGTCGCGGCGGCCGGCTACCTGATGCTGCTGCTGGCCGAGGGCCGGGACCGGCTGGCCCAGTGGGGCCGGGTCTTCGGCCCCCCGGCCCGCCCGCCGGGCGGGCCGGGGGGCGGGCCGGTGACCCCGGTGCGCACCGGCCGGCGGATCGGCGCGGTCGCCCTCGGGGTCGCCCTGGTGGTGCCGCTCGCCCTGCCCGCGATGCGGGGCGGCCTGCTGGACGGCGCCGGCACGGGGGTCGGGACGGGCCGCGGCGACGGCCGCGCGCCCTCCGCGGTCAGCCCCCTGGTGTCGCTGCGCGACAGCCTGAACGTGGACACCGACCGCCAGGTGCTGTCCCTGAGGACCAGCTCGGACGACATCTCGGACCTGTACCTGCGGATCGTCTCCCTGGACGACTTCGACGGCACCACGTGGCGGCCGGCGCGGCGGCCGGTCGTCGGGGTGCCGGACGTCCTCCCCGCGCCCGCCGGGCTGAGCCGGGACGTCAAGCGCACCACCGTGCGGACGACGGTGACCGCGGCGGACTGGTACGCCCAGGCCTGGCTGCCGATGCCGTACCCGCCGAGCAGCGTGCGGATCGACGGCGCCTGGCGGTACGAACCGGTCGGCATGACGCTCGTCGGCGACCACGGCCAGGACACCCACGGCCAGACCTACCGGGTGGACAGCCTGGACGTGCAGCCGACCGCGGCCCAGCTGGCCGCCGCGCCGGAGCCGCCGGCGGGCCTGAAGCGCGCGTACACCGAGGTGCCCTCCAGGCTGCCGGCCGTGGTGGCCCGGACCGCCAGGGCGGTCACGGCGGGCTCGGCGGACCACTACGAGGAGGCGGTCAAGCTCCAGGACTACTTCTCCGTCACGGGCGGCTTCCAGTACGACACCCGGGTGGAGGTCGGCACCGGTGCGGACGCGATCGCGAACTTCCTGAAGAAGAAGCAGGGCTTCTGCGTCCACTTCTCCTTCGCGATGGCCGCGATGGCCCGCACCCTCGGCATCCCGGCCCGGGTCGCGGTGGGCTTCGCGCCCGGCACCCCGGGAGCCGACGGCACGGTCGCGGTGACCCTGAAGGACGCGCACGCCTGGCCCGAGCTGTACTTCGCGGGGGTGGGCTGGACCCGCTTCGAGCCGACCCCGTCCCGGGGCACCGTGCCGTCGTACACGGTGCCGGTCGCGCCCGGCACCTCCCTGCCGGACCAGGCCCTGCCGTCCAAGAACGCCTCCTCGGCACCCTCGGCGGCGGCCTCGCCGAGCGAGGACTGCGCAGGCCGCCCGGCCGGGCCCGCGGCCTGCGACAGCCCGTCCGCGGGGGCGGCCTCGCGCGGCGCGGGCGGTGGCCTGCCGCGCGGGCTGTGGTACGCGCTGCTCGGGCTGGGGGCGCTGGCCGTCCTCACGCTCCCGATGTCGCCGATGCTGTGGCGGGCCCGGGTACGGTCCGTGCGGCTGGGCGGGCACCCGCGGACCGGCGCGGGCGCGGCGGCCCACGCGCTGGCGGCCTGGCAGGAGCTGACCGACAGCGCCTGGGACGTCGGCATCGTGCCGGACCGGTCGCAGACCCCGCGCGCGGCGGCGGCCCGGATCGTCCGGCTCGGCCGGCTCGATCCGGCGGCCGGGGCCGCGGTGCACCGGGTGGCGGACGCGGTGGAGCAGGTGCTGTACGCGCCCCGGCCGCGGCCGGCGGCCGGCCTGGCGGAGGACGTGCGCCGGGCGGCCGCCGGGCTGAGCGGTGCGGTGGGCCGGTGGGCGCGGCTGCGGGCGCGGTTCGCACCGCGCTCGGCCCTGCGGGTGCTGTGGGCGGTGTCGGCCCGGTGGGCCGCGCTCCGGGCCCGGGCGGCGGAGGTCCGGCCGGGGGCGCGCAGGCCGTCGGGTCAGCAGGGGTGACCGTCGGGTCAGCAGGGGCGAGACGTGCGTGAGGGGTGGCCACCGGCCGGTGGCCACCCCTCACGCGGGTCTGCTGTGGCGGGCGCGGGCCGCGGCGCGGTCACCGGCCCTGTTCGTCGCGGCGGCGCTGCCAGCGCTGCTCGATCCGGTCCATCACGGACCGCTTCGGCCGCAGCCGGCGGGGAACTCCGGCGGGCTGTTCACCCGGCTTCGGCGCCTTGCGCCAGCCCGTGACGGCGAGTACGGCACAGCCCAGCATGACGAGGAAACCCACCACGCTGACCCAGATCTGCTGTGCGACCATTCCGGCCATGAGGAGCGCGATACCCACGAGGAAGCCCGCGACCGCCTGGTAGACCCGCCGCCGGGTGTACGTCCGCAGCCCGTTTCCCTCGAGCGCCGACGCGAACTTGGGATCTTCGGCGTACAGCGCTCGCTCCATCTGCTCGAGCATGCGCTGCTCGTGCTCCGAGAGCGGCACGGAGTCCTCCTCATCGTGCGGTCGCCGGGGCGATCCGGGGGGTCCCTTCAGGATAGGCAGGGAATCGCCCCCGTGAAACCCGCCCCTCTGCGCCAATTGGCCAACCGGAATCCGTCATGGCCGTCCCGACTCGCTGAGGCTTCCATTCCCCGGCGGCCGACCCGTCATGCCGAGCGGTGCACCTCGATCATACGGCGCAAACCGCTCGATCGGGCGGCGTGTGGTGTACTCCATCCGCCGCCGAGGGCCTGATCAGGGACGGGTCCGCGCGGGCGCTCAGGCACCGCCGGCGCCCGGTGTCTCGCCGAGCACGTGGAGCTGGGTGGCCACGGAGTGGAAGGCGGGCAGCTCGGCGGCGGCGGCCTCCAGCCTCAGCAGGGCGTCGAGCGCGCCGGGCTCGGTGTCCACCAGGACGCCCGGCACGAGGTCGGCGAAGACCCGTACGCCGTGCACGGCGCCGACCCTCAGGCCCGCGCCCTCGGCCAGCGCGGTGAGCTGTTCGGCGGTGAAGCGGCGCGGCACCGGGTCGCCGGCGCCCCAGCGGCCGTCGGGGTCCTGGAGGGCCTGCCGGGCCTCCGTGAAGTGGCCGGCGAGCGCCCGGGCGAGGACGGCGCCGCCGAGGCCCGCGGCGAGCAGGCTGACGACGCCCTCGGAGCGCAGCGCGGCCACCGCGTTGCGGACGCCCTCGGCGGGGTCGTCCACGTACTCCAGGACGCCGTGGCACAGCACGGCGTCGTAGCCGCCGCGCTCGGCGACGTCGAACAGGCCGTGGGCGTCGCCCTGGACGCCCCGGACCCGGTCGGCGACGCCGGCCTCGGCGGCGCGGCGCTCCAGCGCGAACAGGGCGTTCGGGCTGGGGTCGACGACGGTGACGCGGTGGCCGAGGCGGGCGACGGGCACGGCGAAGTTGCCGCTGCCGCCTCCGGTGTCGAGCACGTCCAGCGAGTCCCGCCCCGTGGCCTTGACCCGGCGGTCCAAGGCGTCCTGGAGGACCTCCCAGACCACGGCGGTACGGAGGGAGGCGCGGGGGCGCATCGGGTCCGGCACGGCAGTTGACTCCTCGGCGCGGCACCGCCTGTTGCCCGGCGGCGCGAACGGGGTGCCTCCCCGGCCCGGGTGCGGGGGGAGGGAAGGCGGCAGGCGTCCTCCACCCTATTGCCTCCGGTGCCCTGCCCGGTCATCGCGGCGGCACGCGGACGGGCGCGGCCCGCACGGCGGGACGGCGGCCGGTCAGCCGGCGTCGGGGAGGCCGCCGCGGCCGGCCGGGCCGTCCGGCTCGCCGCCGTCCTGGCGGGGCTGGGGCAGGACGGGCTGGAGCACCAGCATCCGCTCGACGAGGCGGAGGAACATCGCCACGTCGCGCACGAGGTCGTCGGCGTCCCGCCGGCTCGCCGCACCCCGTATGCCCGCCTCGGCGCGGGCCCGGCGGGCGGCGCCGGAGGCGAACAGCGCGCTCCACTCGGTCAGCTCGGGGGCGATCTCGGGCAGCACCTCCCAGGCGCTGCGGATGCGGGCGCGGCGGCGCGGGGAGGACTCGGGGCGGCCGCGGGCGGCGAGTACGGCGGCGGCGGTGCGCAGGGCGGCGAGGTGGGCCGTCGCGTAGCGCTCGTTCGGCGTTTCCAGGGCGGCCGCCTCGTCGAGGCCGGCGTGGGCCTGGGCGAGCAGGTCCAGGGCGGCGGGCGGGGCCGTGGCCCGGCGGAGTACGGGGTGTATGTCGCTCGCCGGGCCGGTCAGTGAGGGGGCAGGGCCGGTGGCGCGGCGCCGGCGGGCGGCGGCTGCGGACGAGTTGGCCATGACGAACCTCCTGTCGTCTGGGTAACGGCATGGGTGCCGTATGTCCCCATCGTGGGGTATGGCACTGACAATCCGTTCTGACCTGGCCTTTTGCCTTGATCCCGAACCCGGGAGTATTTTTGCACTGACCAGTCAGTGCAAAGCGGTGGAGCAACAGGGGGACAGGTGGACGGCGTACGTGTCACGGCCGAGGGCCTCGGGGTCGAAGGGCCGCGGGGATGGGCCTTCCGGGGCGTCTCCCTCGACGCGGAGCCCGGCTCGCTGATCGCGGTCGAGGGACCGTCCGGCTCCGGCCGCACGTGCCTGCTGCTCGCGCTCACGGGACGGATGAAGCCCACCGAAGGGGTGGCCGCGGTGGGCGGGTTCGCCCTGCCCCGGCGGATGGCGGCCGTGCGCCGGATCGGTGCCGTGGCCCACGTGGCCGGGGTGACCGACCTGGAGCCGGCCCTGACCGTCGGCGAGCACCTGCGCGAACGCGCCCTGCTGGAGCGCCGCTACGGCGGCTCCCTGCGCGAGGCCCTGCGGCCCCGCGCACGCCGCGCCCGGGAGGCGCGGCCGCGGGTGGACGCGGCCCTGGCCGCCGCCGGACTCGACCCGGCACGGCTGCCCAAGGGTCCCCGGACGGCCGTGCGCGACCTGCAGCGGCTGGACGAACTGCGGCTGTCCGTCGCCCTGGCACTGGTCGGCGGCCCCGGGCTGCTCGGCGTCGACGACGTCGACCTGGGGCTCTCGGCCGCCGAACTCGCCGAGGCCTGGGAACTGCTGCGGTCGATCACGCGCGCGGGGACGACGGTGGTCGCCGTGTGCCGCACCGCGCCCGGGGACTGCGTCGCCGTCCCCACCCGCCGCAGCACCGACGACAACGACCCGAAGGAGGAGGCCGATGCGTTCGCCGAGGCTGGCCGCGCTTGAGCTGAGGCGGTTCGGGCGGGGCAGGCTGCCGCGCGCCGCACTGGTGGCGCTGCTCGTGCTGCCCCTGCTGTACGGCGCCCTCTACCTGTGGTCGTTCTGGGACCCGTACGGCCGCCTGGACCGCATCCCGGTGGCCCTGGTGAACGAGGACGAGGGCGCCACGGCCGACGGGAAGAGGATCACCGCCGGCGACGACATCGTGGACGGGCTGCGCGACAGCCGGACCTTCGCGTGGCACGAGGTGAGCGACGCCGAGGCCCGGCGGGGCGTCGAGGACGGCACCTACTACCTGTCCCTGACGGTGCCGGCCGACCTCAGCGCGCGCATCGCCTCCGGGGCGGGCGACTCCCCGCGGGCCGGCGCGCTCCGGGTGCGCACGAACGACGCGAACAACTACATCGTCGGCCAGATCTCCCGGACGGTCTTCAACGAGGTCCGCTCGGCCGCCTCCACCAAGGCGTCCCGGTCCTTCCTCGACAAGATCTTCGTCTCGTTCTCGGACATCCACGACCGGACCGTCACGGCCGCCAGGGGCGCCGACCGGCTCGAGGGCGGCCTGGGCAAGGCGGAGAAGGGCTCCCAGGACCTCGCGGACGGCCTGAAGGACGCCAGGAGCGGCAGCGGCGGACTGGCCCGGGGGCTGAAGAAGCTCGACAAGGGCGCCGGCGACCTGGAGGACGGCTCGCGGCGGGTCGCCGACGGCACGCAGACGCTCGCCGACACCGTCAACGGCGTCCACGACAGGGTCGGTCCGTTCCTGAAGGACAACGAGAAGTCCATCGGGGACACCGCCCGGCTGGTCGCCGACTCGGCCAGGACGGTCCAGGACAACCTCGACGCGCTGGTGAAGCTCGCGCCGGGCGCCGCCAGGACCGCCCGCACGGCCTCGAACGCCTTGGACGAGGTCTACCGGGCGCGCTGCGCGGGCGCGGCCCCGCCCGACGCGGCCTGCCCCGACCTGAAGAAGGCCAAGGGCGCCGCCGCCGACGTGGCCGACGTCGCCGACGACCTGGACGCGCTGGTCGCCGACCAGGACGGCGACCTGAGGACGATGAGGGACGACCTCGGCACCCTGCGCACCCAGGCCCGGGCCCTCGCCGACCGGGCACCGCACCTCTCCGAGGACGTCGAGGACGCCGTCGAGCGGGTCAACAAGCTCAACGACGGCGCGAACAAGGTCGCCGCGGGAGCGAAGAAGCTGCACGGCGGGCTGGGCACCGCCGAGACCGGCGCGGTGAAACTGGACAAGGGCGTCGGCACCGCCGAGTCGGGCGCCCGGACGCTCGACGGCGGCCTGTACAAACTGGCCGACGGCTCCCAGAAGCTCGCCGGCGGACTGCACGACGGCGCCGAGAGGATCCCCGACTACGACGAGCGGGACCGCGACCGGCGCACCGGCGTGCTGGCCGACCCGGTCCGGCTGGCCTCCCACGACCTGCACCAGGCACCCAACTACGGCACCGGCTTCGCCCCGTACTTCATCCCGCTGTCCCTGTGGGTGGGCGCGATGGTGGCCTACATGCTGATCCCGCCGCTCAACCGCCGCGCCCTGGCCGCCGGTTCGCCCTCGTGGCGGATCACGCTGGCCGGCTGGCTGCCCGTGGCCGCGGTCGGCGTGCTGCAGGTGGCCGCGCTGATGTCCGTGCTGCACTGGGCGATCGGCCTGAGGATGGCGCGGGCGGCCGGCACACTGGCCTTCCTGTTCCTGGTCACCGCCTGCTTCGCGGCGATCGTGCAGTGGCTGAACGCCCGCTTCGGCGCGGCCGGCCGGATCCTGGTCCTGGCACTGCTGATGCTCCAGCTGACCTCGGCGGGCGGCACGTACCCGGTGCAGACCAGTCCGGGCTTCTTCGCCGCGATCCACCCGTTCCTGCCGATGAGCTACGTCGTGGAGGCCCTGCGCCGGCTGATCACGGGCGGCGGGCTCGGCCCGGTCGGATCGGCGTGCGGCGTGCTGGCCGCGTTCACCGCGGGCGCCCTCGCCCTCACCGCGCTCACGGCCCGCCGCCGCCAGGTGTGGACCCTTGACCGGCTGCACCCGGAGCTGACCCTGTGAGCCCGGAGCAGCCCCCGCACGCGCGCGCACCTGTGACAATCGGGGCCATGGAAAGCAGCAGCGCCACGACCGGCGGAACGCGCCGTCGCGAGGCGACCCGGCAGAGGCTCTACGAGGCGGCCGTCACGCTCATCGCCGAGCAGGGCTTCTCCGCGACCACGGTGGACGAGATCGCCGACCGGGCCGGGGTCGCGAAGGGCACGGTCTACTACAACTTCGCGAGCAAGTCGGTCCTCTTCGAGGAACTGCTGCGGCACGGCGTGGGCCTGCTCGCCGCGTCGCTGAGGGAGGCCGCCGAGCGGGCCGCGCGCGAGGGCGGGGCGACGGTGGACGCGCTGGACGCGATGATCCGCGCGGGTCTGGTCTTCATCGACCGCTACCCGGCCTTCACCCAGCTGTACGTGGCGGAGCTGTGGCGCACCAACCGCGCCTGGCAGTCCACCTTGACGGTGGTCCGGCGGGAGGCCGTCGCCGTCGTCGAGGACGTGCTGCGCGACGGGGTGGCGGCCGGCGAGTTCAGCGCGGAGATCGACGTCCAGCTGACGGCGGCCGCCCTGGTCGGCATGGTCCTGGTGGCCGCCCTGGACTGGAAGTCCTTCCAGCCGGAGCGTTCCCTGGACGACGTCCACGCAGCCCTGTCCCTGCTGCTCCAGGGACGCGTGAGCGGGAAGCGCTGAGCCGCCGGGCGGACACGGGGAGGGCGCGGCTCCGCGACCGGGCCCGCGCCCTCCCCCGTCTCCCCCGGGCTCCCGGGTGCCCCCGGACTCCCGCTCCCCGGTGCCCCGGCACTTCCCCGCTCCCCTCCTCGCTTCCCTCCTCGCTTCCGCCGGCGGACCGGCGCGAGGAGCGGCCGGGGCGCGGGCGCCGTTCCGCCGCCCCGTGCCGGCGGTGCCGGGCCGCGCTCCCTGCCGTGCCCCCACTCTCCCCTCCCCGCCGGTCGCCGCCCATCCGCGCGGGTACTCATCCCGCCGTCTGAGCAGGGGTACTCAGACGTCCGTGCCCGTGCCCGGGACGCCCGGCCCCCCGCCTGGCTACCATCGCGTCCGTGTCCGTGCTCCCTCTGGTGTTCACCAGCGGCTGGGCCAGCGGCATCAACGCCTACGCGGTGGTGCTGCTCCTCGGCCTGTTCGGCGTGACGGGGCTGGGCGACGACGTCCCGCAGGCGTTGCAGCGCCCCGAGGTGCTGGCCGTGGCCGGCGTGCTGTTCCTGTGCGAGGCGGTCGCCGACAAGATCCCCTACGCCGACTCGGTGTGGGACTCCGTGCACACCGTGGTCCGGCCGGCCGCGGGCGCCTGGGTCGGGGCGCTGCTGGCCGGGCAGAGCGGCTCGCTGCCGGACGTGGTGGCCGGTGTGATCGGCGGTTCGACGGCGCTGGCCAGCCACGGCGTCAAGGCCGGCGCCCGGATGGCGGTCAACACCTCGCCGGAGCCGTTCAGCAACATCGTCCTGAGCACCGCCGAGGACCTCGGGGTCGGCGCGGTCGTCTCGTTCGCGGTCTTCCATCCGGTGGCGGCGTCGGTCGTCGCGGCGGTGTTCCTCGCCGCCGGGCTCGTGGTGCTGCTGTTCCTGGTCTCGCGGATCCGGCGCTTCCTGCGGCGCCGGGCCCGGCGGCGGGAGGAGCGGCGGCGGGCGCCCGGGTCCTGGGGCTGAGCTCCGGCGCACACCGCGCACCGCCCGCGGACCGGACGACCGGTGGCGGTCGATAGGGTCGCGGGCATGGCACGGATTGCGGTGATCGGCGCCGGGATGGGCGCGATGGCGGCCGCCGCCCGGCTGGCCGTCGCGGGCCACCGGGTGGTGGTGTACGAGCGTACGCGGACGTACGGCGGTGCGGTGCGCCGCTTCGAGCGGGACGGGTTCGGCTTCGACACCGGTCCGGGGCTGCTGCCGCTGCCCGCCGTGTACCGCGACCTGTTCGTCAAGACCGGCAGGGAGCCCCTGGAGGACTGCGTCGAGCTGGTCCAGGTCGACCCGGCCGCACGGCACGTCTTCGCGGACGGCACCGAGGTCAGCCTGCCGAACGCCTCGCGCGGGGGCGTCGTCGCGGCGCTGGACGAGGCGCTGGGCGCGGGGGCCGGGCAGCGGTGGGGCGACTTCCTGGTACGGGCCCGCGAGGCCTGGGACCGCACGCGCCGGCCCCTGCTGGAGGAGCCGCTGTGGCCGAACTGGCAGGTGCTGGCCGGGCGGGAGCCGTACCCGGCGGTCCCGCACAAGCGGCTGCTGCGGACGCGGCGGGCGGGCACGCTGGCCGAGATCGGTGCCTGGGAGCTGCGCGACGAGCGCCTGGCGAGCCTGCTGGAGAGCTTCGCGCTCGCATACGGCCTCGATCCGCGGACCGCCCCGGCGAGCGCGGCGGTGCTGCCGTACATGGAGCACGCCTTCGGCCTCTGGTACGTCCGCGGGGGGATGCGCGAGCTGGCGCGCGCGGTGTACGAGCGGTGCCTGCGGCGGAGGGTGGAGTTCGTCTTCGGCGCCGAGGTGACCGGGATCCTGGAGCGGGACGGGCGCGCGGCGGGCGTGGAGCTGGCCGGGGACGCCTCCCGGGACTCCGGCGGGCGGGCGGGGACGGCGGCCGAGGCCGACCACGTCGTGGCGAACCTGTCCCCGCAGCGGCTGCGGGCCCTGACGGAGCGTCCGCCGGAGGACGAGGGCGACGCGCGCTTCGACCCGGTCACCGGCTGTCCCGGCCGGTTCACCGTCCTGCTGGCCCTGCGCGGCGGGCGCGAGGCCGGCGCCGCACACCGCACGGTCGTCCACGCCCCCGACCGCGGGTCGGAACTGGACTTCCTGGCCTCGCCGGGCGGCGACGCCCCCTCCCGTCCCACGGTGACCGTGCTGCGGCCCGGCGACCCCGCGCTCAGCCCGGACGGGCACGAGTCGGTCACCCTGTCCGCCACCGTGCCGACGGACGCCGACTGGGGTGACGGGCGGTTCGCCGGGCGGTTCGCCGACCTCGTGGTGGAGGCCGCCGAGCGCGTGGTTCCGGGGCTCCGCGAGCGCCTGCTGTGGCGGGAGGTGCGCACCCCCGGCCACGGTGCCGCCGACACCGGCGCCCCGGCGGGCGCCGTGCCCCCGCCGGCGCTCGCCGCCGCCGGGGGCCGTTTCCTGCACCCGTCCAACACCACGCGGCTGCCGGGCCTGTACCGGGTGGGCGGCTGGTCCCACCCCGGCGGCGGCCTCCCCCACGCGGGGATGTCGGGCGCGCTGGTGGCGGGGCTGATCGTGGAGGGACCGGACTTCCGGGGCTCCCGGTGAGCCGGCCCGGGCCTCAGAAGCGGTACTGCTCGTCGTACCCGGCGCCCGGGTACGGCTGCTGCTGCCCGTCGCCCTGGTACGGGTACGGCTGCTCCTGCGGGAGTTCCCCGCCGTAGGCCTCGTCGGTGCGCTGCTGCGGGACCCACACCCCGCCGGCCGGGGTCTCGCCGTAACCGCCGGTGCCGTACGGGTCCTGGGCGTGGGCCTGCTGGGCGTACTGCTGGTCGTAGCCGGTGCCGTACGCGTCACCGCCGTAGGCCTGGGTGCCGATGTACGGGTCGGAGTAGTTGGCGTAGCCCTGCTGGTCGCCGGTGTCGTAGCCGTACGTCTGCCCGCCGTAGCCCGAGTGGTCGTAGGCGTGGGCCTGGCCGGTGCCCTGGGCGGCCGTCGCGTAGCCGGCGTCCTGGGGCGGGGCGGCGGCGGAGGCGTCGCCGTACACGCCGTAGGAGCCGGTGTCCTCGGGCAGGGGCTGGGGTGCGTACACGGCGGTCGCCCCGGCGGCCGGGCGGCCCGGGGCGAAGACGTCGTCGCCGTCGTCGCCGTAGCCGCCGTGGTCGTCATAGCCGCCGGTGCCGCCGGAGCCGGAGCCGTCGGCGGTGCGGGCCGGCTCGTCCCGGCCGGCGTCCCCGGCGGCCCGCAGGTCGGAGACCTCCAGGGTCGGGTCGTGGCGCCCGGCCCTGCCGCGCCGGCGCTTGCTGCCGCCGCTGCCGGCCTCGGGGCGCTTGACCGCCCAGCCGGCGGCGAAGCCGCGGCGGAAGGACAGCGTGACGTAGGTCTGGCCGGTCGCGAAGGCGATCGCGCCGACGCCGATCACGATCACGGACGGCATCAGCACGCCGAGCACGACCCCGAGGAAGCCGGCGAAGGCCAGCAGCCGCCAGCGCAGGCGCGCCTTGTACTGCAGCAGCACCTCGCCGAGCAGCCACAGTGCGACGACGCCGAACGCCGTGTAGAGGACCGTCCAGCCCATGTACGCCCCTCTCCCAATAACCGCTCGCAGTGTGTCGTACCGCGGTGCGCCGGTCTAGGCCTGCGGGGGGTGGTGCAGGCCCAGGTTCTCGTAGATTTCCAGCGTCGCCGTGGAGTTGTTCAGCGTGATGAAGTGCAGTCCGGGCACTCCCTCGGCCAGCAGCCGGGCGCAGAACTCCGTGGCGAACTCGATACCCAGGGAGCGTACCGCCGCGGGATCGTCCTTGGCTGTGAGGATCCGCTCTTTCAGGACGTCCGGGAACATTGCGGTGCTGAGTCTGGGCAGGCGCTCCAGCATCTTCACACTGGTGACCGGCAGGACCTCGGGGATGACCGGGGTGTCGCAGCCGGCGGCCGCCACCCGGTCGCGCAGCCGCAGGTAGGACTCCGGGTGGAAGAACATCTGCGTGATGGCGTAGTCGGCGCCCGCACGGCACTTGTCGACGAAGTGGGCGACGTCGGTGTCCCAGTCGGTGGAGCGCGGGTGCATCTCCGGGAAGGCGGCGACGCCCACGCAGAAGTCGCCCGACTCCTTGATCAGGCGGACGAGTTCGGCCGCGTACGTCAGTCCCCGGGGGTGCGGCACCCACGCGCCCATCGGGTCGCCGGGCGGGTCGCCGCGCACGGCGAGCATGTTGCGGATACCGGCGTCCGCGTACTGGCCGATGATGTTGCGCAGTTCGGCGATGGAGTGGTCGACCGCGGTGAGGTGGGCGACCGGCGTGAGCGTCGTGTCGACGACGATCTGCTGGGTCTCCCTGACCGTGGTCGTGCGGGTGGAACCGCCGGCCCCGTAGGTGACGGAGACGAAGTCGGGGGCCACCGCCTCGACCCTGCGCAGCGCGTTCCACAGGTTCCGCTCGCCCTTGGGGGTCTTCGGCGCGTAGAACTCGAACGAGTACGTCGTCTTGCCGGCGGCGAGGATCTCACGCACGGTGCGTGCGCGGTCCGTCCTGGTGGATGCGGTTCCGAGGGCCATACCCGCAGGTTAGCCAGGGGCGGACGGTCCCCCAACAGAACGGCGGGATTTCGCCCTGATTGCCGGTTTCCCGTCCATCCCTTGGACAGCCCGCCCGGGGTCCTCCCTCACGGATCCCGCCGGACTCGCGGGGTCCGGCACCGCACCCCGCTCCCCGGTCCGGCCCGCTCCGGCCCGCTCCGAACGGAGGGCCCTAGACCTGCCGCAGCCGCTCGGCGAACTCCGCCGCCGCGGCCCCGGGGTCGTCGGCTTCGGTGATCGCGCGGACCACGACGACCCTGCGGGCGCCCGCCTCCAGCACTTCGTCCAGGTTGTCCAGGTCGATGCCGCCGATGGCGAACCAGGGCCGGGCGGTGCCGAGGGAGGCGGCGTACCGGACCAGGCCGAGGCCGGGGGCGGGGCGGCCGGGCTTGGTGGGGGTGGGCCAGCAGGGGCCGGTGCAGAAGTAGTCCACGCCCTCCTGGACGGCCGCCGCGGCGGCCTCGGGCTCGGCGTGCGTGGAACGGCCTATCAGGACGTCGGGGCCGAGGACGGCGCGGGCCGCGGGGACCGGGAGGTCGCCCTGGCCCAGGTGCAGGACGTCGGAGCGGGCGGCGTGGGCGACGTCGGCCCGGTCGTTGACCGCGAGCAGCTTGCCGTGCCGGGCGCAGGCCTCGGCGAACACCGCGAGGTGCTCCAGCTCCTCGGCGGCCTCCATGCCCTTGTCTCGCAGCTGCACCACGTCGACACCGCCGGCCAGGACCGCGTCGAGGAACGCGGCGAGGTCGCCCTGGCGGCGCCGGGCGTCCGTGCACAGGTAGAGGCGGGCGCCGGCGAGCCGGGCGCGGGCGGTGTCGGACATCGCTGGGTCCCCCGTGGTCGGTGTGCCGGTGGCGTACGGGCCGGGCCCGTACGCCACCGGTGGTGCGGGCCGGTCAGACGGCGAGCGCCTGGGCGCGGCGCTTCACCTCCGTGCCGCGATTCTCGCTCAGGGCCTGCGCGGGGGTGCCGGGCAGGGTCGGGTCGGGGGTGAAGAGCCACTCCAGCATCTCTTCGTCGGTGAAGCCGTCGTCCCGCAGGAGCGTCAGGGTCCCGGACAGGCCCTTGACGACCTTGTCCCCGTCGATGAAGGCGGCGGGGACGTGCAGCGCCCGGTTCTCCCCCCGGCGCACGGCGATCAGCTGGCCGTCCTTGACCAGCTGCCGCACACGCGTCACCTCGACGCCGAGCACCTCGGCGATGTCGGGGAGGGTGAGCCAGGCGGGGACGAGAGCATCGATCTTTGCGTCAATCTCGGTCACGGGAACAAGCCTGCCATCCCCCGCCGACAGCCGGAAACCGGACCGGGCCACCCGGCGGACACGCCCCGGGTCCCGCCGACGCGGGACGGGCGGGGTCCGGCGGCCGTGTCAGGCCCCGCCGTCGGCGGTGGTCTCCTTCAGCGGCCGGGCCGGGTCGGCCAGCGCGTCCCCGTCCATGCGGCGGCCCGCCTCGATCAGCCGTCTGCCCTGGGCCAGGTCGCGGGGCCGGCCGACCGCGAGCAGGGCGACCAGCCGGTCCTCGCGCAGCCAGCACACCGTCCAGGCGGGCCCGGCCGGGTCGCCGCGCCACACCGTGCGGTCGGCGCCGGCGTGGTGGCCGGCGTACTGCACGAACCGGCCGAACTGCTCGGACCAGAAGTACGGCACCGGGTCGTAGGTCCGGGGCGTCTCGCCGAGGATGTCCGCGGCCACCGTGCGGGGGCCCTGCAGGGCGTTGTCCCAGTGGTGGACCAGCAGCCGCGCACCGTACCGGGCGGAGGGGAAGGAGACGCAGTCGCCGACCGCGTACACGTCCTCGGCGCTGGTGCGCAGCCGGTCGTCGGCCAGGACCTCGCCGTGGGCGCCCAGTTCGATGCCGGAGCCGGCCAGCCAGGCGGTGGCGGGACGGGCGCCGACGCCGACCACGACGGCGCCGGCGGGCAGCCGGGTGCCGTCGGCGAGCACCACCGCGCCGGCCTCGACGCGCTCCACGCGCGCGTGGGTGCGCAGGTCGGCGCCGCTGTCGGCGTACCAGGCCGCCATGGGCGCGGCCACCTCGGCGGGCAGCGCGCCGGCCAGCGGCCGGTCGGCGGCCTCCACGACGGTCACCGCGCAGCCCGCCTCGCGGGCGGCCGTGGCGAACTCGGCGCCGATCCAGCCGGCGCCGACGACCACGACGTCGTGCTGGCGGGCCAGTACGGGCCGCAGCCGTTCGGCGTCGTCCAGGGTGCGCAGCAGGTGCACGCCGGGCACACCCTCGGTGCCCGGCAGCCGGATCGGCTCGGCACCGGTGGCCAGGACCAGCACGTCGTAGGGGACGGGACCGGCCCCGGTGTCCAGCTCGCGGTCGGCGGGGCGCACGCCCAGCACCTCGCAGCCGAGCCGCAGTTCGATGCCGAGTGCGTCGAAGTCGACGTCGAAGGCGGAGCCCTCGGCCTTGCCGAGCAGCACGGCCTTGGACAGCGGCGGCCGGTCGTAGGGCTGGTGGGGCTCGGCGCCGATCAGGGTCACGGTGCCCGTGAAGCCCTGCTCGCGCAGGGCGACCGCGGTCTGCACCCCGGCCATGCCCGCGCCGGCGACGACCACGCGCCGCTGCGGTGCCGCGCCCTCGTGCGGTGTCTGCTCGCTCACCCGGTCACCATAGCCAGGTGACGCACCGTGCGTCAGCGGGCGTGCTCCGTGACCCGTTCCGCACCGCTCGCACCGGACGTCCCGCCGGCCGCCGCCCGGGGGGCGGGCTCCCTTACGGGTGGCGCGCCCCGCGGGCTAGGGTGGCCACGCACGAGCACTCGCGGGAGCCCGGACGCACCGGGCTGAGAGGGAGGCTGGCGGCCTCCGACCGTACGAACCTGATCCGGGTCATGCCGGCGAAGGGAGGGGCTGGACGCCCATGTCGTCACGTACGTCCGACGTCCTCGTCATCGGGGGCGGGATCATCGGCCTGGTCACGGCCTGGCGGGCCGCGCAGCGCGGGCTCGCCGCGGCCGTGGTGGACCCTGAGCCCGGCGGCGGGGCCGCGCGGGTCGCGGCGGGGATGCTGGCCGCGGTCTCGGAGCTGCACTACGGCGAGGAGACCCTGCTCGCCCTCAACCTGGAGTCCGTCCGCCGCTGGCCGGACTTCACGGCCGAGCTGACCGGGCTGACCGGCCACGACCTCGGCTACCGCCGCTGCGGCACGCTCGCCGTCGCGCTGGACGCCGACGACCGCGCCCAGCTGCGCGAACTGCACGCCCTCCAGCGGCGCGCGGGCCTGGAGTCGGTGTGGCTGTCGGGCCGGGAGTGCCGGCGGCTGGAGCCGATGCTCGCGCCCGGGGTGCGCGGGGGGCTGCGGGTCAACGGCGACCACCAGGTGGACCCGCGGCGGCTCGCGGCGGCGCTGCTGGCCGCCTGCGAGCGGGCCGGGGTGGTGTTCCACCGGTCCTGGGCCGAGCGCCTCGACGTGGTGCGCGGGCGCGCCTCGGGTGTCACCACGGCGGACGGCACCGGGCTGGCCGCCGGACAGGTGGTGCTGGCGGCCGGGAGCCTGAGCGGGCGCCTGGCGGGCGTCCCGGACGAGGTCCTGCCCGCGGTGCGGCCGGTGAAGGGCCAGGTGCTGCGGCTGACGGTGCCGCGCCGGTACGCGCCGTTCCTGAGCCGCACCGTGCGGGCCGTGGTGCGCGGCAGCCAGGTCTACCTGGTGCCCCGGGAGAACGGCGAGCTGGTCGTCGGCGCGACCAGCGAGGAGCTGGGCTGGGACACGACCGTGACGGCCGGCGGCGTGTACGCGCTGCTGCGCGACGCCCACGAGCTGGTGCCGGGGATCACCGAGCTGCCCCTGACCGAGACCCGGGCCGGACTGCGCCCCGGTTCCCCGGACAACGCGCCGCTGCTGGGCCCCTGCGGTCTGGACGGGCTGCTGCTGGCCACCGGGCACTACCGCAACGGGGTGCTGCTCACCCCGGTCACCGGTGACGCCCTGGCGCACGCGCTGCTCACCGGTGAGCTGCCGCAGGAGGCCCGCCCGTTCACGCCGAAGCGTTTCGGCGCCGTCCTCACGGAGCTGCCCACATGAACGTCTCCGTCAACGGCGAGCGCCGGGAGGTCGCCGCGGGCACCGCTCTCGACGGCCTCGTCCGCTCCCTGACCGCGGCGCCCTCCGGGGTGGCCGCCGCCGTCAACGAAACGGTCGTCCCGCGCGCGCGGTGGGCGGCCACCGTCCTCACCGAGGGCGACCGCGTCGAAGTCCTCACCGCCGTCCAGGGAGGCTGACCGATGACCGACGACCCCTTCGTCCTCGGCGGTGTGCCCCTCGGCTCCCGGCTGATCATGGGCACGGGCGGCGCGCCCAGCCCGGAGGTGCTGGAGCGGGCCCTGGTGGCCTCGGGCACCGAACTGACCACCGTGGCCATGCGGCGGGTCGACCCCGGCGTGCGCGGCTCGGTGCTGTCGGTGCTGGAGCGGCTGGGCATCCGGGTGCTGCCGAACACGGCCGGCTGCTTCACCGCCGGGGAGGCCGTGCTGACCGCGCGGCTGGCCCGGGAGGCGCTCGGCACGGACCTGGTCAAGCTGGAGGTGATCGCCGACGAGCGGACCCTGCTGCCCGATCCGGTGGAGCTGCTGGAGGCCGCGGAGACGCTGGTCGACGACGGGTTCACGGTGCTGCCGTACACCAATGACGACCCGGTGCTCGCGCGGAGGCTGCAGGACGTGGGCTGTGCGGCGGTCATGCCGCTGGGCTCGCCGATCGGGTCCGGGCTCGGGATCCGCAACCCGCACAACTTCCAGCTGATCGTGGAGCAGGCGCAGGTGCCGGTGATCCTGGACGCGGGGGCCGGCACGGCGTCGGACGCGGCGCTGGCGATGGAGCTGGGGTGCGCGGGGGTGATGCTCGCGTCCGCCGTGACCCGGGCGCAGGAGCCCGAGCTGATGGCGGCGGCGATGCGGCGGGCGGTGGAGGCGGGCAGGATGGCCCGGCTGGCCGGACGGATCCCGCGGCGGCACTTCGCGCGGGCGTCGTCCCCCGCCGAGGGCCTGGCCGCGCTCGATCCGGAGCGCCCCGCGTTCTGAGCGGCGCCCGGGATCCTGCCCGGGTTCCGGGGGAAGCGTCACAGGTCGGCTGCAGTGGGGCGGCCGAGCCGGTCGCGCCGGGGAGCCGGCCGGCACGTCCTCGTAGACTCGCCTGCGTGGATACGACCCTTCAGGACCCCCTCGTCGGGCAGGTGCTCGACGGCCGTTACCGCGTCGAGGCGCGGATCGCGGTCGGCGGGATGGCCACGGTCTACCGGGCCCTGGACACCCGTCTGGACCGGGTCCTCGCGCTCAAGGTGATGCACCCGGCGCTGGCCTCCGACGGGTCGTTCGTGGAGCGGTTCATCCGGGAGGCCAAGTCGGTCGCCCGGCTGGCGCACCCCAACGTGGTGCAGGTCTTCGACCAGGGCACCGACGGGCCGTACGTGTACCTGGCGATGGAGTACGTCGCCGGCTGCACCCTGCGGGACGTGCTGCGCGAGCGGGGCGCCCTGCAGCCGCGGGCGGCGCTGGACATCCTGGAGCCGGTGCTGGCCGCGCTCGGCGCCGCGCACCGGGCCGGGTTCGTGCACCGGGACATGAAGCCGGAGAACGTGCTGGTGGGGGACGACGGCCGGGTGAAGGTCGCCGACTTCGGGCTCGTGCGGTCCGTGGACTCGGTGACCAGCACCACCGGCGCCGTGCTGGGCACCGTGTCGTACCTCGCGCCCGAGCAGGTCGAGCAGGGTGCCGCCGGCCCGCGCGTCGACGTGTACGCCTGCGGCGTCGTCCTGTACGAGATGCTGACCGGCGGCAAGCCGCACGCCGGGGACTCCCCCGCGCAGATCCTCTACAAGCACGTCCACCAGGACGTGCCGCCGCCCTCGGCGCTGGTGCCGGGGCTGCCGGGGGTGCTGGACGAACTGGTCGCCTCGGCCACCGCGCGCACCCCGGACGACCGGCCGCAGGACGCGGCCGGTCTGCTCGGCGAGGTGCTCCGGGCGCGCGCCGGTCTCACCGACGAGGAGCTGGACGCCCCGCCACCGCAGGCGCTGTCCGCCGGGCACGACAACGCCGAGGACCGTACGAGCGTGATCCCGCGCTCGCTGACCGTGCCCCGGCCGCTGCCCGTCGACGGCGAGGACGACCCGCGGGCGGCCGTCCGGCACACCAGCCGGCTGGAGGTCCCGCCGGTGCCGCCGCGGCGGCGGCTGGCGCGGCCCCGGCGCGGACTCGTCACCGTCGTCGCCACCCTGCTGGTGGTCCTCGGGGTGGGTGCCGGGGCCTGGTACATCAACTCCGGGCAGTTCACCGAGGTCCCGCCGCTGCTGACCAAGACGGAGTCCCAGGCGCGGGCGCGGCTGGAGACGGCCGGGCTGGAGGTGCGCAAGGTCGAGCGGGAGTACAGCGACACGGTGCAGCGGGGCACGGTCATCGGCACCGACCCCGCGGCCGGGGCGCGGATCCGCAGCCACGACTCGGTGACGCTCACCGTCTCCCGCGGCCCCCGGACCGTGAAGGTGCCCGACCTGCGGGGCGTGCCGCTGGCCGAGGCGCAGGACCGGCTGAAGGCGGACGGGCTGGAGCCGGGCATGGTCGGCCGGGCGTTCAGCGACCGCGTCGCCCGGGGCTCCGTGATCGGCACCGATCCGCCGGCCGGCACCGAGCGGCACGCGGGGTCGGCGATCGCGCTGCGGGTCAGCAAGGGCGGTCCGGTCGACGTGCCGGACGTCGCCGGCGAGGACCCGGACGCAGCCGCACGGGAGCTGGCAGAGGCCGGCCTGAAGGCGGAGGTCTCCGCCGGACGGGTCGACTCCGCGTACGGCAAGGGGCGGGTGGCCCGGCAGAGCCCGGCGGCCGGCGGCCGGGCCGCGGAGGGCGACACGGTGACGCTGACCCTGTCCAGGGGCCCCGAGATGGTCGAGGTGCCGGACGTGGTCGGGGCGGGCGCGGACGAGGCGAGGGAACTGCTGGAGGCCTCCGGCTTCAAGGTCCACGAGGACCGCGGGCTGCTCGGGCTGTTCGGCGACACGGTGAGGAAGCAGTCGGTGGCGGCCGGTGGGAAGGCGGCCAAGGGGTCGACGGTCACGATCACCATCCGCTGACGGCACCCCCGCGCGGCATGACACCCTGGACGGGTGACAAGCCAGCCGTCCCCTTCCGCACCGCCCGCCGGCCCCCCGCCCTCCGTCGCCGTGCCCGCCGGCCGCTCCCGCAACCCCGTCGGCAGCCACGTCCCCGTGGCCGGCGGCCTGCACTCCACGGGGCTGGCGTACGCGCGGCGGATCGGGGCGGAGGCCGTGCAGGTCTTCGTCGCCAATCCGCGCGGGTGGGCCACGCCCGCCGGGAGGCCGCAGCAGGACGAGGCGTTCCGGCAGGCGTGCGCCGAGGAGGGGATCCCGGCGTATGTGCACGCGCCGTACCTGATCAACTTCGGCTCGCACACCGGGGCGACGGTGGAGCGGTCGGTGGAGTCGCTGCGGCACTCCCTGCGGCGCGGCCGGGAGATCGGCGCGCTGGGCGTGGTCGTGCACACCGGCAGCGCCACCGGCGGGCGGGCGCGGGAGGTGGCGCTGCGGCAGGTGCGGGAGCGTCTGCTGCCACTGCTGGACGAGCTGACCTGCGACGACGACCCGTTCCTGCTGCTGGAGTCGACCGCCGGGCAGGGTGCCTCGCTGTGCTCGCGCACCTGGGACTTCGGGCCGTACTTCGCGGCGCTGGACGCCCACCCGAAGCTCGGCGTGTGCCTCGACACCTGCCACGTCTTCGCCGCCGGGCACGACCTGACCGGTCCGGCCGGGATGCACCGGACCCTCAACCTGCTGGTGGACACGGTCGGCGCGGGCCGGCTGAAGCTGATCCACGCCAACGACTCCAAGGACGTGGCCGGTGCGCACAAGGACCGGCACGAGAACATCGGCACCGGTCACATCGGTGAGGACCCGTTCCGTGCGCTGATGTCCCACCCGGCGACCGACGGCGTCCCGCTGGTCATCGAGACGCCCGGCGGCGAGGAGGGCCACGCGGCGGACGTGGACCGGCTGAAGAAGCTCCGGGACGGCTGAGCGGGCCGCGGCCAGAGCGGTCCCGGCCTCAGAGTTCGGGTCCCTCCCCGGGCTCCTCCTGGTAGGAGTAGCGCTGCTCCTTCCAGGGGTCGCCGATGTTGTGGTAGCCGCGCTCCTCCCAGAAGCCCCGGCGGTCGGTGGTCATGTACTCGACCCCGCGGACCCACTTGGGGCCCTTCCAGGCGTACAGGTGGGGGACGACGAGGCGGACCGGGAAGCCGTGCTCGGCGGTGAGCAGTTCGCCGTCCCTGTGGGTGGCGAAGATCGTCCGGTCGGAGGCGAAGTCCGACAGGCGGAGGTTGGCGCTGAATCCGTACTCCGCCCAGACCATCACGTGGGTGACGCCGGGCGCCGGCGGTGCCAGGTCCAGGACGGCGCGCGCCGGGACGCCGCCCCACTCGGCGCCGAGCATGCTGAACTTGGTCACGCAGTGCAGGTCGGCCACCACGGTGGTGTAGGGCAGGGCCGTGAACGCCTCGTGGTTCCAGGTGTGCTTGTCCCCGTCGGCGGTGGCGCCGAAGACCCGGAACTCCCAGCGTTCGGACCGGAACTTCGGCACGGGCCCGTAGTGCGTGACCGGCCAGCCGCGCTGGAGCCGCTGCCCCGGCGGAAGCCCGGATCCTGCCGCTGCCCCAGACGCGCGCTCCACCGGATGCCCCATGTATCCATCCTGACAGACCCCGGGCGGTGCCCCGGCCCCCCTCCCGCGAACGGGACGAACGGCGGCAGTCCGTGACGTACGCACCGAGTACGCACTTACTGGACGATCCTCACCACCGGTGCGATCATGCCGCCGCGTACCCCTCCCGTTTTCCCGTGTGGAAGGAGCCGCTGCGATGCAGGGCGACCCCGAGGTCATCGAACTGCTCAACGAGCAGCTCACCGGCGAGCTGACCGCGATCAACCAGTACTTCCTGCACGCGAAGATGCAGGAGAACTTCGGCTGGACGAAACTCGCCAGGTACACGCGGCACGAGTCGTTCGACGAGATGAAGCACGCCGAGGCGCTCACCGACCGGATCCTGCTCCTGGAGGGGCCGCCCAACTACCAGCGGTTGTTCCACGTGCGCGTGGGGCAGACCGTCCGGGAGATGTTCGAGGCCGACCGGCTGGTCGAGGTCGAGGCGATCGACCGGCTCAGGCGGGGGGTCAGGGTGATGCGCGAGAAGGGCGACATCACGTCGGCGAACGTCTTCGAGGGCATCCTCGCCGACGAGGAGCTGCACATCGACTACCTCGACACGCAGCTGGAGCTGGTGGACAAGCTCGGCGAGGCGCTCTACCTCGCCCAGGTGATCGAGCAGCCGGAGGGCTGACGCCCACCCCTAGGCGGCTTCGCCGGCCGCGGTGCCGGACCGCGCGTCGAGCGCCGCGAGAACCGGCCGGTCCCGGCCGGCCGGCTCCCGGTGCGGGCACGAGCCCCGGCCGAGGACGGCCTGGATGCGGCGGACGCACGAGCCGCAGTCGGTGCCCGCCTTGCAGGCGGAGGCGATCTGGCGGGGGGTGCGGGCACCGTCCCGCGCGAGCTGCTCGACCTGCGCCTCGGTGACGCCGAAACAGCTGCAGACGAACATGCGGATCCACCTCCCGACGGGGTCGCCCGGTCACTGCCACCCCATTCCCGGTGAGGCAAACCTAACCTTACCCGCCGTTCGGGGAGCACGACAGCACGAGGGGCGCGGACCGGGTGTGATCCGCGCCCCGGGGTGCCGTCACTGGTCCCGGTACATCTCCGCGACGAGGAACGCCAGGTCGAGGGACTGGCTGCGGTTCAGCCGCGGGTCACAGGCCGTCTCGTAGCGCTGGTGCAGGTCGTCGACGAAGATCTCGTCGCCGCCGCCCACGCATTCGGTGACGTCGTCGCCGGTCAGCTCCACGTGGATGCCGCCCGGGTGGGTGCCCAGGCCCTTGTGGACCTCGAAGAAGCCCTTGACCTCGTCCAGCACGTCGTCGAAGCGGCGGGTCTTGTGCCCGGAGGCCGCCTCGAAGGTGTTGCCGTGCATCGGGTCGGCCACCCAGGCCACCACCGCGCCGGACGCCGTGACCTTCTCGACCAGCTCGGGGAGCTTGTCGCGGATCTTGTCGGCGCCCATGCGGACGATGAAGGTCAGCCGGCCCGGCTCGCGGCCGGGGTCGAGGCGCTCGACGTACTGCAGCGCCTCCTCGGCCGTCGTGGACGGGCCGAGCTTGATGCCGATCGGGTTGCGGATCCGGGAGGCGAACTCGACGTGCGCGTGGTCCAGCTGCCGGGTGCGCTCGCCGATCCACACCATGTGCGCCGAGACGTCGTACAGCTGCCCCGTGCGGGAGTCGACGCGGGTGAGGGCCGACTCGTAGTCCAGCAGCAGCGCCTCGTGCGAGGAGAAGAACTCGACGGTCTTGAACTCCTCCGGGTCGGTGCCGCAGGCCCGCATGAAGTGCAGCGCGTTGTCGATCTCCCGCGCGAGCTGCTCGTAGCGCTGGCCCGAGGGCGAGGACTTCACGAAGTCCTGGTTCCAGGCGTGCACCTGGCGCAGGTCGGCGTAGCCGCCGGTGGTGAAGGCGCGCACCAGGTTCAGCGTGGAGGCCGAGGCGTGGTACATCCGCTTGAGCCGCTCCGGGTCCGGGATGCGGGACCCGGGGGTGAAGTCGAAGCCGTTGACGGAGTCGCCCCGGTACACCGGCAGCGTCACGCCGTCACGGGTCTCGGTCGGCTTGGACCGCGGCTTGGAGTACTGGCCGGCGATCCGGCCCACCTTCACCACCGGCACCGAGGCCGCGTAGGTGAGGACGGCGCCCATCTGGAGCAACGTCTTGAGCTTGTTGCGGATCTGGTCGGCGGACACCGCGTCGAAGGCCTCCGCGCAGTCGCCGCCCTGGAGGAGGAACGCCTCTCCCTGGGCGACGGCCGCCATCCGGGCGCGCAGCTGGTCGCACTCGCCCGCGAAGACGAGCGGCGGATACGACTCGAGCTCCGCGATCACTGCGCGCAGAGCCTCGGGGTCGGGGTACTCGGGCTGCTGCGCCGCGGGCAGGTCTCGCCAGGTGTTGCCAGCGCTCGGGCTGGTCTTAGCGTTCACGGTCACCCCGTAAACACTACGGGGTCGTGTCGTCCGATTTCGGCCCGGCCCGAAAGGTGAGACGACGTGATGGTCCGGTGGACGGCGTGCGGTGGGGTAGGGTTCGCGCCATGTTCACGCAGCCGCTCCAGAACACCTGGTGGTGGACCGCTTCTCCGGCGGCCCGCTGACTGCGCGTACCCAAGACTTCGCGAAGGCCGCCCGAGGGGCGGCCTTCGGCGTTCTCGGAAGTCCCGTCCCTCTACCGTCACCGGGTCGCCGGTGCAGAACGCCTGCCGGGTGATCGAGCGGCACGAGACCGGCGGGCGCGGCTACTACGCGGGCGCGCTGGCGCTGCTCGGGCGCGGCCCCGGGGGCGCGCAGACCCTGGACTCCCCCATCCTGATCCGCACCGCCGACATCCTCGCCGACGGCCGGCTGCGCGTCCCGGTCGGCGCGACCCTCGTGCGCGGCTCGGACCCGGCGGGCGAGGTGGCCGAGACCCACGCGAAGGCGGTGGGCGTCCCGGCCGCGCTCGGGGTGCGGCCGTCCCGGCCGCGCGCGGAGCGGGAGCGCCCCCGCCTCGCCGGTGATCCCCGGGTGCGGGCCGCGCTGGACGGGCGGCGCGCCCGGCTCGCGCCGTTCTGGCTGCGGATGCGGGAGCCGGCGCCCGGACCGGCCGGACACGCCCTGGTCGTGGACGGCGAGGACACGTTCACGGCGATGCTGGCGCACGTGCTGCGCTCGGGCGGGCTGGACGTGACCGTGCGGCGGTACGACGAGCCGGGGCTGCGGCGCGCGGCACTGGGGCACGAGGGGCCGGTCGTGCTCGGCCCCGGCCCGGGGGACCCCTCGGACCCCGCCGACCCGAGGATGCGCCTCCTGCGGGACCTGACCGCCGCGGTGGTGCGCGAGCACCGGCACGGGGTGCTCGGGGTCTGCCTCGGGCACGAGCTGATCGCGGCCGAGCTGGGGCTGGGAATCGTCCGCAAGCAGGTGCCGTACCAGGGGGCGCAGGTCCCGGTCGGCCTGTTCGGGCGGGCGGAGACCGTCGGCTTCTACCCCAGCTTCGTGGCGCGCTGCGACGAGGAGGCGGCCCTGGAACTGGCCGCGCGCGGGGTGGAGGTGAGCCGGGCGGGGAACGGCGAGGTGCACGCCCTGCGGGGTCCCGGGTTCGCCGGGTGCGGTTCCACCCGGAGTCGGTGCTGACCCTGAACGGGGCGGCGGTCGTGCGGGAACTGATCGGCGCGCTGCGCGGGGCGCGCACGGCGGGGTGACCGGGGGCCCCGGCGGCCGTGCCCGCCGCGGGCACGGCGCCCCCCGCGCTACTCGTCGTCGAGGCCGCGTTCGATCACGTACCGGACCAGCTCCACCCGGTTGTGCAGCTGGAGTTTGCCGAGGGTGTTCTGCACGTGGTTCTGGACCGTGCGGTGGGAGATGACGAGGCGTTCGGCGATCTGCTTGTAGCTCAGGCCCTTGGCCACCAGCCGCAGCACCTCCGTCTCCCGCCCGGTGAGCCGGGGCGCCCCCGGACCGCCGGCGCCGGGCGCCGGCGCGGGCTCGCAGGCCAGGCGCCGGTACTCGCCGAGCACCAGTCCGGCCAGCCCCGGCGTGAACACCGGGTCGCCGGCGGCCGTGCGGCGCACCGCGTCGAGCAGTTCCTCCGTGGACGCCGACTTCAGCAGGTAGCCCGTCGCGCCGGACTTCACCGCCTCCAGGACGTCGGCGTGCTCGCCGCTCGCGGACAGCACCAGGACGCGCAGGGCGGGGTTGCGGGCGACCAGTTCCTTGCACACCTGGACACCGGGCCTGGCCGGCAGGTTGAGGTCCAGCACGAGGACGTCGGGGGCCGCCGCCCCGGCCCGGCGGACCGCCTGCTCGCCGTCGCCGGCGGTGGCGACCACCTCGAAACCGGACTCGGCCAGGTCCCGCGCGACCGCGTCGCGCCACATCGGGTGGTCGTCGACCACCATGACCCTGATCGGGTCCTGCCGCTGTGTCATCAGCGCTCCGCCCTCCCCCGCGCCCGCTCGGCGCTCCTCGGTACCGTCAGCTCGACTTCCGTGCCCTGGCCGGGGACCGAGACCAGCTCGGCACTGCCGCCCAGGTCGCGCAGGCGCCCCCGGATCGACTGGGCCACGCCCAGCCGGCCCTCGCCCTCGGCCTGGGCGAGCCGGCCCTCCGGGATGCCGGGCCCGTCGTCGCGGACGGTGACGACGACGGCGTCCGGCTCGTCCTCGATCAGGATCCAGGCCCGCGCGCCCGGCCCCGCGTGCCGGCGCACGTTGTCCAGCGCCGCCGTCACCGCCGCGGCCAGCTCCCGGGCCGTCGCCGGCGGCAGCGGCACCGGCGCTCCGGGCTCGGCCAGGGCGACCCGGGCGCCCGCGTGAGGGGCGAGCAGGGTGCGCAGGTCGAGCGGGCCGTCGTCGTCCGGCTCCCCGGCCGCGCGGGCGGCCGCCGCGGCGCCCGTCCCCCGCGGCGGGCGGGGGACGGGCAGCAGCCCGCCGGAGACCAGCGTGCGCAGCGCCACCTCCTGCTCCCCGGCCAGCCGTCCCAGCTCGGCCGCCTCGCCGCCGAGGACCGCGCCGCGCCGCTGCACCATCGCCAGCACCTGCAGCACGCCGTCGTGGATGTCGCGGGCCAGCCGCTCCCGCTCCCGGGTCGCGGCCTCGATCTCCAGGGCACGGGCGAGCGTGCGCTCGGAGGCCCGGGCGACCTCCACGACGTAGCCGATGGCGATGGACGCCACCCAGACCAGGACGACGTTGTGCACGGTGTCCCGGGCGGGGCCGCCGCGCTCGACCAGGTTGGCGGCGGCGACGGCCGTGGAGGCGACGGCGGCCCAGCGCCAGCCGCCCTTGACGGCGAAGGCCAGCACCGAGCCCGCGGTCCATATCGACGGCAGGGTGGGGCCGCCGCCCGCGATCCGCTCGTGGTCGTCGGCGAGCGGGGTCAGCAGGACACCGGCGAGGGCCACGGCCAGGTCGGCGGCGAGGAGGCCCCTGGTGCACCTGGCCGCGTCCGCCACCCTGGGCAGCGTGGCCAGGGTCCACACGACCAGGACGGCGTAGTAGGCGACGGCGATCCAGGGGCGCACGAAGTGGCCGTACGCGGTGGCGCACAGGCCGATGGCGTAGAGCATCGCCAGCACCCGGTAGCCGGCCAGCGCACGCCACAGCGGCAGTTCGACCGACATCCTCACGACCCGCTCGCCCCTGGGCACGCCCCGCCCCCGATCCCCCGCTCCCGCCCGCGGGCCCCTAGCCCCCGGCCTGGGCCTTCTCGGCCTTCTCGCTCTCCCTGGCCGCCTTCGCCGCCTCCGCGAGCTGCCGCTTGGCGGCGGTCGCGTACATGTCGACGTACTCCTGGCCGGAGAGCTTCATGATCTCGTACATGACCTCGTCGGTCACCGCGCGCAGCACGAACCGGTCGTGCTCCATGCCCTGGTAGCGGCCGAAGTCCAGCGCCTTGCCGATCCGGATGCCCGGCCGCATCAGCTTCGGCACCACCTTGCCGGGCGGCTGGATCTTCTCGGTGTCGATCATCGCGACCGGGACGACCGGGGCGCCGGTGGCGAGCGCCACGCGCGCCAGGCCGCCGGGCTTGCCCCGGTACAGGCGTCCGTCGGGCGAACGGGTGCCCTCCGGGTAGATCCCGAACAGCTCACCGCGCTCCAGCACCTCCATGCCGCTCCTGATCGCCGCCTCGCCGGCGCCGCGCGCCCCGGAGCGGTCCACCGGGAGCTGCCCGACACCCTTGAAGAAGGCCGCGGTGAGGCGGCCCTTCAGACCGGGGGTGGTGAAGTACTCGGCCTTCGCGATGAAGGTGACCTTGCGGTCGAGGACCGCGGGCAGGAAGAACGAGTCCGAGAAGGACAGGTGGTTGCTCGCCAGGATGGCGGGGCCCTCGGCCGGAATGTTCTCCAGTCCCTCCACCCAGGGCCTGAAGGCGACCTTGAGCGGCCCCCCGATGGCGACCTTCATCGTGCCGTACAACACCCGCGTGCCTCCCGTGTCCGTCGGTCAGACCATAACCCGGACCACCGCCCGGGGGGCCGACGACCCTGGTCGGTGTCAGTGCGGTCGCGTACGGTGAACCACATCCGTCAGTTCTGCGCGCCGCTCCCGGGGACGGGAGGGGCCCTTCCAGGAACAGGAGCCCGAAGGTGCCGGTTCTCCCCGGAGCCGAGCCGTACCGCCACGAGGGCGCGGAGGTGGGCGTCCTCCTCTGTCACGGCTTCACCGGCTCGCCCCAGTCACTGCGCCCCTGGGCGGAGCACCACGCGGCGCACGGCCTCACCGTCTCCCTGCCGCTGCTGCCCGGCCACGGAACCCGCTGGGAGGACATGCAGGTCACCGGCTGGCAGGACTGGTACGCGGAGGTGGACCGCGAACTGCGGCTGCTCGGCGACCGCTGCTCGCGGGTGTTCGTGGCGGGCCTGTCGATGGGCGGGGCGCTGGCCCTGAGGCTGGCGGCCCGGCACGGCGACCGGGTCGCGGGCGTGGTGGCCGTCAACCCGGCCAACCGTGTGCACGGCCTGTCGGCCCACGCCCTCCCGGTGGCCCGGCACCTGGTGCGCACGACGAGGGGCATCACCAGCGACATCGCCAGGAGCGGGGCGGTGGAACTGGGGTACGACCGGGTGCCGCTGCACGCGGCGCACTCCCTGCGGGTGTTCCTGCGCCGGCTGGACGGCGAGCTGCCCCGGGTCACCCAGCCGTTGCTGCTGCTGCGCAGCGCCCACGACCACGTGGTCCCCGCGGCCGACCCGGCGCGGGTGCTGAGCCGGGTGTCGTCCACGGACGTGAAGGAGGTCGTGCTGGAACAGAGCTACCACGTCGCGACGTTGGACCATGACGCGGACCGGATCTTCGAGGAGAGCCTCGCCTTCATCGGCCGGCTCGCACCCAGTGTCGGCAAGGAAGGGACGGCCGCAGTTGGCTGAGCACGACTCCGACCGGGAGGACCGCGAGCCGGACGAGCAGGGGGTGCCGTTCGACGAGGACGCCGTCTGGCGCGCCATCGTCGCCGGATACGGCGAGGAGCCGCCGGACCCGCCGGGCGCCAAGCCCTTCAAGCCGGTCGAGGACCTCGCGCTGCTGGAAAAGAACCCCGAGAGCACCACGGACACCGCGGACGGCACGGACGCCACGGACGGTCCTCCGGCCCGGCCGACCCCCCGGCCGCTGGGCAGTTCGGTCTCGTTCGCGCCCGGTGTGGGGCCGCGCGACCACCGGCCCCCGGAGCCCTCCGAGGACGACTTCGGGGAGGACGACGAGGGCCACTTCGTACCGCCCGAGCCGCCGCCGCTGCCGGCGGCCGACACCACCGCCCGGTTCGCCTGGCTGGGCGTCGTCGGCGGCCCGGTGCTGCTCCTGCTGGCCGTGGTGCTCGGCTGGCAGATGACCTGGTGGCTGACGACGCTCGGGATCGGCGGGTTCCTCGGCGGGTTCGTCACGCTGGTCACGCGGATGCGCACGGACGAGGACCAGGACGACGACCCCGGGCGCGGCGCGGTGGTCTGAGCCGTGCGCCCGTCAGGACGCCGGGATTCTGAGGGCGGCCAGCACCGGGAGGTGGTCCGTGGCCGCCCCCAGGTCCGCCCGCGTGACCCCCGGCTGGTCCAGCGGCACCCCGCAGCCGAGGACCTCGATGCCCTTCGTGGCGAAGAGGGCGTCGATGCGCCGGCGGGGCTCGGTGGCGCTGAAGGTGTGCTCGCCGCCCCAGGGAGCCGTGGCCCGGCAGTCCTGGAGGCCGGCGGCCAGGCGGTCGAACGCACGGCCGCCGGGGCGCTCGTTCAGGTCGCCGCCCGCGACGACGTGGTCCGCGCCCAGTCCGGCCAGGCGGTCGAGGAGCAGGCCGGCCTGGGCGTGGCGCTCGTCCTCGCGCAGGCCGAGGTGGCAGCTGATCACACCGAGGCGGACCGCGCCGAAGCGGACGACGGCGGTGGCGAGGCCGCGCCGGTGCTCGCCGGGGGTGAGCGGGAGCAGGACGTCCTCCGTGCGCTCCACGGTGGCCCGCAGGGAGCAGAGGATCGCCGGGCCGGCCGCGGTGCCCCCGCCGGTGAGGACCACCTGGCCGGAGGCCGCCGCGAGGCGGGCGAGCTTCTTGCGCCAGCGGAAGAAGCGGGGGGCTTCCTGCACGAGGACCAGGTCGGGGGCGCACGCGGTGATGACCCTGGCCAGGGCTTCGGTGTCGTCCCGCATCGAGCGGACGTTGTAGCCGAGGACGCGGACCACCGCCGAACCGTCGGGCTCGGTGCGGGAGTCGGGAAGCGGAAGCACGGGGGTTGCCATGCCCGTCAATTTACGCGCGGGGGCCGGGGCGCCCGAGGGGTGGGGCGCGGGGTGCGTGCGCGGCCGACGCCGCTGCGCGGCTCGTCGCACCGTTCCCCGCGCCCCCGGGACGGCGACGCCCCTACATGATCGGGTCGGGCTCCCGGGCCAGGTCGGCCGCGCCCACCAGGCCCGCCTTGTTGCCGAGCTGGGCGGCGATCACGTCGGCCACCGGGCGCCAGTTGCCGCCCACCAGCCAGCGCTTGTAGGACTTGCGGATCGGGTCGAGGACGAGGTCGCCCTCGTCGGAGAGGCCGCCGCCGACGATGAACGCGGACGGGTCGAAGAGCGAGGCCAGGTCGGCGAGGCCGGCACCGGCCCAGCGGGCCAGCTCGCGGTAGGAGTCCACGGCGACCGGGCAGCCCTGGCGGGCGGCCACGGAGATGTGCTTGCCCTCGATGCCGTCGGGCGTGCCGTCGCCGAGCGCCAGCAGCACCTCGGCCCGCTCGGGGGTGGCGTTGGCGCGCTGCTTGGCGTAGCGGACCAGGGCGCGGCCGGAGGCGTACTGCTCCCAGCAGCCCTGCGAACCGCAGCCGCACAGCAGGCCGTCGGGGACCATCCGGATGTGGCCGAACTCGGCGGCCACGCCGAAGTGGCCGCGGCGCAGCTTGTTGCCGATGATGATGCCGCCGCCGAGGCCGGTGCCGAGCGTGATGCAGATGACGTTGCGGTGGCCCTTGCCGGCACCGAACCTGTACTCGCCCCAGGCGGCGGCGTTGGCGTCGTTCTCGACCACGACCGGCAGGCCCACGCGGGCCTCGACCTTCTCCTTCAGCGGCTCCTGGCGCCAGTCGATGTTGGGCGCGAAGTACACCGTGGAGCGCTGCCGGTTGACGTAACCGGCGGCACCGATGCCCACGCCGACGATCTCGTGCCCGGCGCGCGCCCCCGCCACCGCCGCGGCGATGGCGTCCACGATGGCCTCGGGCGTGACGGGCGTCGGCACCTTGAAGGTCGAGAGGATGTTGCCTTCCTCGTCGACCACGCCGGCCGCGATCTTCGTGCCGCCGATGTCGACGCCGATGGTGAGTCCCATGAATCCCTCAGTTTCGGTCGAGCCCCGCTACGGCCAACCGTACCCGAGGCCCCGCCGTCAAAGGGCTTCAGTCCAGGTCGATGCGTTCTCCCGGACCGGTTCCCTCACCGCGGTCGCGGTCGTCGCTCCCCCCGCCGGTGCCGGCGTCCGCCGGGCCGGCCGCGCCGGCGGTCCAGCGGCGCTCCTGGGCCCGGACGGCCAGGCGGTAGGCGGCCAGCAGCTCGGTGCCGGCGGCGGCGAGGTGGCCGAAGACCTCCGGGTTGCGCTCCACGACGGGCTCCACGGCGGCCTTCGCCTGCTGGACGGCCTGGCGCACGGCCTGCTGGGCGGCGGGTCCGGCGACGGCGCCGAGGAGCGGGGAGCGCAGGCCGGACAGCCGGTCGGCCACCGTGTCCACCAGTTTCCTCAGTTCCTCGGCGGCGGAGCCCGGGGGCGGGCCCTGCTCGGCGCGGCGGCGGGCCTTCTCGGCGTCGAGGTCCTCGGCGCAGGCCGTGGCCCAGGCGTCGGCGTCGGTCGCCCGCTCTCGTCCGGCGTCCTCGAAGGGGTCGGGTGCGGGGCGCTCTTCGCTCATGGCGGACTCCTGACTACGGTTCGCCCCTCAGACGTTACCCGAACCGGGATGACCGGTTCATCCCCCGGTGCCCGGCCACAGCCGCGGGTCGGGGGCGAAGCGGATGCGCAGTTCGGCCTCCCGCAGGGCGGCGCCGGCGACGGTGCAGCGGCGCAGGGCACCGGGGAGGGGGACGATCCGGCGGAACGGACCGGCGGTGATGACGAGTTCGTCGCCGCGCCGGATCAGGTCCAGCTCCTCGCGCACGGCGCCGGGCAGCGGGATGTGCCAGACCAGGACGCCGTCCTCGGCGAGCCGGTCGGTGACGGGCCACCGGACCGGGGCGGGCGCGGATCCGGCGCCGGGCACGGCGAGGGCGGCGAGGTCGTCGGTGCCGTGCGGGTCGCGGCCGAGGTGGGGCACGGGGCGGACGCCGTGCGGCTGCCACTCGGCGAGCGCCTTGCGCTGCTGGGCGAGGAGTCCGGCGAGCCAGGTGTCCGGGGCGGTGTCGGGCAGGACCCGGTTGGCGATCAGGGCCTCGGTGCGCAGGCCGCGCAGGGCGAGGCCGAGGGCGGCGGTGCGCACGGCGTCGGCGCCGGCCGGGCCGGGTTCGGCGACGAGGCGCACGGCGGTGTGCCGGTCGGCGAGGACCGCTTCCACGGCGGCCAGGCCGGCGTCCCAGCGGGCCGCCGTCTCGTACAGCCACTCGGCGGGCATGGGGACGCCGGCCAGGCGGCCGAGGACGGGACGCAGGGCCCGGGCCGCCTGCCGCTCGGGCGGGAGCAGGCGGCTCAGGTAGCGGCGCAGTTCCCCGGGCAGGGCGAGCAGGGCGAGGGCCTGCGCGAGGGGCGGGAGGTCGACGACGAGGAGGTCGTGGCGCCCGGAGAGGGCGGCGTCCCGCAGGGCACGCAGGAGGGACAGTTCCTCGGCACCGGGCAGCGGGGTGGCCTCCTCGGCGTCCAGGCGCGTGGCGCCGAGGAGGTCGAGGACGCCGGCGGCGCGGGCCTGGAAGGCGGTGAGGTCCTGCCGGAAGCGTTCGGTGGCGTCGGGCCGCCAGGCGGTGAGGTGCTCGGCGACCTCGGTGGGGACCGGTCCCGTCGCGGATCCCAGGGCCCTGCCGAGCGTGTCCGTGCGGTCGGCGCCGAGGACGAGGGTGCGGACGCCCCCGCGGGCGGCCTCGAACGCGGTGGCGGCGGCCACGGTGGTACGCCCGCTGCCGCCGGGGCCCGTGATCAGGAGGGTGCGCATGAGGGTGAACGCTACCTCCGGGTACCGCTCCCCGGCGGCTCCTACTTCTCCCCGGACTCCACGCGCTTCTTCAGGCCCGCCAGCGCGCGGTCGATGATGACCTTCTCCGCCTTGCGCTTGATCATGCCGAGCATCGGGATCTTGACGTCCACCGTGAGCCGGTAGGTCACCTCGGTGGCGCCCCCGCCGGCCGGCCTGAGGAGGTAGGAGCCGTCCAGGGAGCGGAGCATCTGGGACTTCACCAGGGTCCAGGAGACCTCGTGGTCGCCGGTCCAGGTGTAGGCCAGGGTCTGGTCGTCCTTGATGGCGCCGGCGTCCATGACCAGGCGGACCTGCTCGGCGCGGCCCCGTTCGTCGGCCGCGAGGACCTCCGCCTCCTTCACCTCGCCGGTCCAGTCCGGGTAGCGGGCGAAGTCGGCGATCACCGCCATGACGTCGGCCGGAGCGGCCTCGATCGTGATGCTCGAACTGGTGTGTTCCGCCATCGCCGTGGCTCCTCCAGGTGCGGACCGGTGGACAGGTCTGCGTGCGCACCGGGTGCGCACGTGTGTGCAGCGTGAAGGCTACCGCGCCGCCGACCTGCCGCCTTCATCCCGCCCGCCGCGGCACCGCGTCACCATTCCAGCGCGAACGGCCTGCCGGTCCCGGCGAAGTGCCCCACGTTCACGCACTCGGTCGCGCCGATCCGCATCCGGCGCGCCAGCGGCTGGTGGACGTGGCCGAAGAGGGCGTACCGGGGGCGGGTGCGGCGGATCGCGTCGAGCAGCGCCCCGCTGCCCCGCTCGAAGCGGCGCGCCACGGTGTCGTAGACCAGTTCGGGCACCTCCGGCGGGATGTGCGTGCACAGGACGTCGACCTCGCCGACCGCCTCGATCTTCGCCGCGTACTCCTCGTCGTCGATCTCGTACGGCGTCCGCATCGGCGTGCGCAGGCCGCCGCCGACGAAGCCGAAGGTCCAGCCGCCGATCTCCACCCGCTCGCCGTCCAGGACGGTGGTGCCCGGGCGGGCGTACTCCCGCCACAGGGGCGGCATGTCGACGTTGCCGTAGGTGGCGTACGTCGGTGCCGGGAAGGCGGCGAACAGCTCGGCGTACTGCCTGCGCACCGCGCCCTCGATGGCGGTGGCCGGGTCGGCGCCGAGGCCGGCCCACAGCCGGGAGCCGAAGGCGCGGGCCTCCTCGAAGCGGCGGGCGGTGCGCAGTTCGACGATGCGGTCGGCGTTCTCCTTGCCGAACAGGTCGGGGAAGATGCCGCGCGCGTGGTCGGCGTAGTCGAGGAAGAGGACCAGGTCGCCGAGGCAGATCAGCGCGTCGGCCCCCTCCCCGGCCCGCGCCAGGTCGCGGGCGTTGCCGTGCACGTCGCTGACCACGTGGACGCGCGTGCTTCGCTTGCCGGTGGATGTGGGCGCCATGACGATCAAGGGTAGGACGGGCCCGGCCGCCGTGAACAGTGGCGGTCCAACCTGCGGCTACTCGCCGGTCGGCGGGGCCGTGGACTACTGTGCGCGAAGGAACGCCGGCCTGTGTGACGCAGCGAACATCTCGCCGGGACCCCCTGTCGTAGAAGCCATACCGGCGGGTAACGTCCGGGCAGTCCAGTCGTGCTCTGGATTCCAGCAGGTGGATCCCCGAGCACTCGCCCGAGCCTTGGACCGCACCGTCGCATCACACAGTGTCGTGGCGCCGGCGCCCTATGAGGAGCAGCAGTTTTGCGCGAGTTCAGCCTTCCGGCTTTGTACGAGGTCCCTGCGGACGGCAACCTGACCGACATCGTCCGCAGAAACGCCGCGCAGCACCCCGACGTCGCGGTCGTCGCCCGCAAGGTGGACGGCGCCTGGCAGGACGTCACGGCCCGGGAGTTCCTGGCCGAGGTGCACACCGCGGCCAAGGGCCTCGTCGCCGCCGGGGTGCAGCCGGGCGACCGGGTCGGCCTGATGTCGCGCACGCGCTACGAGTGGACGCTGCTGGACTTCGCGATCTGGAGCGCGGGCGCGGTGACCGTGCCGGTGTACGAGACCAGCTCGCCCGAGCAGGTCGGGTGGATCCTGTCGGACTCGGGCGCGACCGCCTGCGTCGTGGAACTGGACGCCCACGCGGCCGCGGTGGACGCGGTGCGCGAGTCGCTGCCCGCCCTCAAGCACGTGTGGCAGATCGAGGCCGGCGGCATGGAGGAACTGGGCCGGCTCGGGCAGGACGTGGCCGACGCGACCGTGGAGGAGCGCGGCTCGCTCGCCCGGGCGGACGACCCGGCGACCATCGTGTACACGAGCGGGACGACCGGCCGCCCCAAGGGCTGCGTGCTGACCCACCGCAGCTTCTTCGCCGAGTGCGGCAACATCGTCGAGCGGCTGCGCCCGCTGTTCCGCACGGGCGAGTGCTCCGTCCTGCTCTTCCTGCCACTCGCGCACGTCTTCGGCCGCCTCGTGCAGATCGCACCGATGATGGCGCCGATCAAGCTGGGCTGCGTCCCGGACATCAAGCACCTCACCGACGAGCTCGCCGCCTTCCGGCCGACGCTGGTCCTCGGCGTCCCGCGCGTCTTCGAGAAGGTCTACAACGCGGCCCGGGCCAAGGCGCAGGCGGACGGCAAGGGCGCGGTCTTCGACAGGGCGGCGGACACCGCGATCGCCTACAGCAAGGCGCTGGACACCCCGTCGGGCCCGTCGCTGGGCCTGCGGATCAAGCACCGGGTCTTCGACCGGCTGGTCTACGGCAAGCTGCGCGCGGTGCTCGGCGGGCGGGGCGAGTACGCCATCTCCGGCGGCGCCCCGCTGGGCGAGCGGCTGGGCCACTTCTTCCGGGGCATCGGCTTCACGGTGCTGGAGGGCTACGGTCTGACCGAGTCCTGTGCGGCGACCGCGTTCAACCCCTGGGACCGGCAGAAGATCGGCACGGTCGGCCAGCCGCTGCCCGGCTCGGTGATCCGGATAGCGGACGACGGCGAGGTGCTGCTGCACGGCGAGCACCTGTTCAAGGAGTACTGGAACAACCCGGCCGCGACCGCCGAGGCGCTGGCCGACGGCTGGTTCCACACCGGTGACCTCGGCACCCTGGACGAGGACGGCTACCTCCGGATCACCGGCCGCAAGAAGGAGATCATCGTCACCGCCGGCGGCAAGAACGTGGCCCCGGCGGTCATCGAGGACCGGATCCGGGCGCACGCGCTGGTCGCCGAGTGCATGGTGGTGGGCGACGGGCGGCCGTTCGTGGGCGCGCTGGTGACCCTGGACGACGAGTTCCTGGGCCGCTGGGCCGCCGAGCACGGCAAGCCGGCGGGCTCCACCGCGGCGTCGCTGCGCGAGGACCCGGACCTGTGCGCGGCGATCCAGGCGGCCGTGGACGACGGCAACGCCGCGGTGTCGAAGGCGGAGTCGGTGCGCAAGTTCCGCGTCCTGTCCGACCAGTTCACGGAGGAGTCGGGCCACCTCACCCCGTCGCTGAAGCTCAAGCGGAACGTGG
Organism: Streptomyces sp. TG1A-8; assembly: GCF_030499535.1. Classification (NCBI taxonomy): domain Bacteria; kingdom Bacillati; phylum Actinomycetota; class Actinomycetes; order Kitasatosporales; family Streptomycetaceae; genus Streptomyces; species Streptomyces sp. TG1A-8. The sequence goes on along the minus strand of NZ_JASTLB010000001.1, from coordinate 5,168,453 downwards.
TGGCGAAGGACTACGCGGACGAGATCGAGGCGCTCTACGCGAAGTAGCCGCCCGCCCGCGTGACGGAGCGCCCGGGCGCGGGCCCCGGCCGGGCGCGGACCGGTGCCGCGCCGCCGCGGTGCGGGCTCACAGCAGTGCCGTCAGCTTCTGGGCGAGGAGGTCCCAGCGCCACTTCTCCTCGACCCAGCGCCGTCCCCGCTCGCCCATGCGGCGCCGCAGCTCCGGGTCCCGGAGGAGGACGACGATGCGGTCGGCGGCCTCCTCGGCACGGCCGCCGCGCACGACCCAGCCGGTCTCGCCGTCCAGGACCGCGTCGGGCGCGCCGCCCGAGTCGCCGGCGACGACGGGCAGGCCGGTGGCGGAGGCCTCCAGGTAGACGATCCCGAGGCCCTCGACGTCCAGGCCGCCGCGCCGGGTGCGGCACGGCATGGCGAAGACGTCGCCGGCGCCGTAGTGCGCGGGCAGCTCGGACCAGGGCACGGCACCGGTGAAGCGCACGGAGGCCTCGACCCCGGTCTCCCGGGCCAGGCGGCGCAGGTCCCGCTCGTAGGGGCCGCCGCCGACGACGAGCAGGACCGTGTCCGGTTCGGCGGCGAGGACGCGGGGCAGAGCCCGGATGAGCGTGTCCTGGCCCTTGCGCGGCACCAGCCGGGAGACGCAGACCACGACCGGCCGCCCGGTGAGCCCGAGCCGGGCGCGCACCTCGTCGCCGCCGGAGTCCGGGTGGAAGGTCTTCTCGTCGACACCGGGCGGCAGCTGCACCATCCGGCGGGCCGCCTCGGGGGTCAGGGCGGCGGCGATCCGGGAGCGGGTGTACTCGCCGAGGTAGGTGAGGGTGTCCGTGGACTCCCCGACGCGGCGCAGCAGCCCGCGGGCGGCGGGCAGCTGGGCCCAGCCGGCCTCGTGCCCGTGGGTGGTGGCCACCAGCCGCTCGGCGCCCGCCCTGCGGAGCGCGGGCGCCATCAGGCCGAGCGGCGCGGCCGCGCCGAACCACACCGAGGTGCAGCCGTGCTCGCGCAGCAGCCCGGCGGCCCGCCGGGTCGCCGCGGGGGTGGGCAGCAGCATCGTCGTGCGGTCGCGGACGACGGTGAAGGGCTGCTCGGCGTCGAAGGCGGCCGTGGCCCCGGCACCCTCCCGGCCGCGCTTCCAGGTGGAGGCGTAGACGACGACCCGGCCGGGGTCCAGCCGGAGCGCCATGTTGTGCAGGAAGGCCTGGATGCCGCCCGGCCGGGGCGGGAAGTCGTTGGTGACGATCAGGGTCTTGTGCATCACCGCCGACCCTACCGAACGGGGTCCGGGCCGTCCGGCGGGGCCGGGCCCGTGGCGGGCGCACGGCCGGGCAGGACATCATGGGGGTCTCGACGCGGGAATCGAACGGCAGGGGGACCAGGTGGAGACGACGGGCGCCGGGCGCCGGGCGGCGTGGCTGCCGGCCACCTGGGCCGTCACCCGGCTGGTGCTGCTGCTGTTCGTGTTCCGGGTGTACGTCTTCCCCGGCCCGGACGTCACCACGGACGTGTCGGTGACCTACCGGGGCTGGTACGAGGTGCTGCGCACGGGGACGTTCCCGCTGGACGACGTGACCTGGCAGTACCCGCCCGGCGCCGCGCTCGCGGTCCTCTCCCCCGCCGCCCTGCCCTTCCTGGGGTACGCGCACGCCTTCTACGTCCTGGCGTTCCTCGCCGACCTGGCCGTGCTGGTCCTGCTCGGGTGGTACACGGGCCGGCGTGCGGACCGGTCCCCGCGCGGTGCCTGGGTGTGGGTGGCGGGCGTGCCGCTGCTCGGCCCGACGGTGTACGCCCGCTACGACATGATGGTGACCGCGGTGGCCGTGGCGGCGCTGCTCGCGGGGGCCCAGCACCCGCGGGCGATGGGCGCGCTGGCGGCCCTGGGGGCGCTGCTGAAGGTGTGGCCGGCGCTGCTGCTGGTGGGTGCCGTCCGGCGCCGGGCGTGGGCGTCGGCCGCGGTGACCGCGGCCGGGCTCGCGGCACTGTTCGCGGTGTCCATGCCCGGTGCCTTCGCCTTCCTCGCCTTCCAGCGGGAGCGGGGCACCGAGGTGGAGTCACTGGGCGCCCTGGTCTTCCACGCGGCCCGGCACTTCGGCTGGCGGGGGCAGGTGCTGCTGAACTACGGGTCGATCGAGTTCCTCGGCCCGTACGTCGGCCTGGTCAGCACCGCCGCGCTGGCGCTGACCGGGGCCGCGTTCGGCTGGCTGCTCCTGTGGCGGCTGCGGGCGACCCGGTTCACGCCGCCCGCCCCGGCCGAGGCGGCCTTCACGGCGGTGCTGCTGTTCACGGTCACCAGCCGGGTCATCAGCCCGCAGTACCTGGTCTGGCTGGTCGGCCTGGCCGCCGTCTGCCTGTGCTTCCGCGCCACCCGCATGACCGCGCCCGCCGTGCTGGTGGTGCTGGCGTCCTTCGTCACTGTCCTGGAGTTCCCGCTCGGCTTCGCCCACGTGGTGGCCAGCGACGGGTACGGCGTGACGCTGCTGCTCGTGCGCAACGGGCTGCTCGTCGCCGCCGCGCTCCTGGCGGCCCGCGCCCTGTGGCGCTCCACCGTCCCCCGGCCGCCCGCCCCCTTCCCGCCGCGGCCGGCCCGCACCGGGCGGTCCCCGGTCCCCTGAGGCGCCCGGTCAGCCGAGCCGGGCGCGGAGGTAGGCGCGCCACCGCGCGGTGAACTCCCGCGGAGTGGTGCCGAGCACCTCGTGCAGCGCCTCCCGGACCGCGCCCGCCCGCTGCGCGTGGGCGCCGACGGCCCGGTAGAAGGCGCCGAGGCGGGCCCCGCCCCACCGGTCGGCGATCATCCGGCAGGCCAGCCAGCCGCCCTCGTAGGCCCGGGCGAGCCGGGCCGGGTCGCCGGTGAAGCCGAAGTCGCCGTCGGCCGGCAGTTCCGCCGGCACCCGGCCGTCCCGGACCGCGCGGGCCAGTTCCGGCGCGACCGCGGCGGGCGCGCGGCCGGTGGCGAGGTAGCCGGTCCAGTCGGCGTAGCCCTCGGAGAGCCACAGCGGGGTGGCGGCGGTGGTGTGCGCGCGGGTGGCCACGTGGGCCGTCTCGTGGGTGAGCACGACCTGCTTGCCGACGTCGCCGAGGAGCGCGTACGCCTCCGGGTTGACGACCACCCGGTCCGCGGGCGCCCGGCCGGCGCCGCCCGCCTCGCCGGTGGTGACCGCGGCGATGCCGCGGTAGTCGGAGGCCGGCGAGCCCAGCAGGCGCGCCATGCCGTCCAGGGACGGCGGGACGAGGACGACGACCCGGCGCGCCCAGTCGGTGCCCCACGCGCCGGAGACGGCCGGGACCGCGCGGTCGGCGAGCCGGCCGAACCCGCGCAGTTCGCCGGGGCCGCGCCCGGTCCCGAGGACGATGCTGTGGGCCCCGCGCACGACGGTCACCGCGCCCTGGTCCCACAACTGCTGCCCCGCCCCCTTCGCGGGCGCGTCGGCGGTGACGTACCACCCGCCGTCGGCCGAGCGGCTCAGGGTGAGGGTGCGGCGGACGCCGACCGGGGCCGTGTCGTAGCCGGCGACGCGGTAGCGCAGGTCCGCGTCGGCGGTGGCGCCGGAGCCGTCGCGGTGCACGGAGGTGACCCGGTAGGCCCAGGCCGCCAGCGGCAGCGCGCGCAGCCGGACGTAGGCGGCGCGGGTGCCGGTCGCGCCGTACGCCGCCGCGTCGTGCCGGAGCAGGGCGGCCGCCCGCCGGTCGAGGACCCGTTGCACCTGGGCCTTCGCCGGGTCCGCCGCCGTGGGCCCGCCGCACCCGGACAGGGGCGGTACGAGCAGCAGGCAGAGGCCCGCCACCGCGGTGCGCCGTCCGCCCCGCGTCCGTCGCGCCCGCCGGTGATCAGTCACCCGCCGATCGTACGGCGTGCGGCGGGTCAGGGCCGGGTGACGGAGGAGACGGGCATCATGCCGACCGGGTCGTAGCGCACCGGGGCCCCCGGGTGGGGGGCGTGGATGACCTGGCCGTTGCCGACGTACATCGCCACGTGGCCGGCGTCGGAGCGGTAGACGACCAGGTCGCCCGGGCGCGCCTGGGACAGCGGGACGCGCCGGCCGGCGTACCGCTGCTCCTGCGAGGTGCGCGGCAGGTGGATGCCGGCGTGCCCGTACGACCACTGCATCAGGCCCGAGCAGTCGAAGCCGGAGGGACCGTTGGCGCCCCACACGTAGGGGCGGCCGAGGGCGGAGCGGGCGGCGGCCACCGCGGCCGCGGCGCGGGCGTCGGGGACGGCGGCCCAGGCCGGACCGGGCAGGCCGGTGCGGCCGGAGCGGGAGGCCCGGCCGTAGGCGGCGCGCTCGGCGGCCGGCAGGGAGCCGAGCAGCAGCCGGGCCCGGGCGAGCTTGCCCTCCACGGCCCGCTTGTGCGCGGCGACCGCCCTGCGGCTGCGCTCCAGTTCGGCGAGCTTGCCGCCGGCCTCGGCGCGCTCCTGGGCGAGTTCGCGCATCACCGACCGCAGCTGCCGCAGCTGTCCGGTCTGCCGGGCGCCGATGCGGTCGAGGGTGGCGGCCCTGTCGAGGTAGTCGTCCGGGTCGTCGGAGAAGAGCAGGGCGACGGCCGGGTCGACGCCGCCGGCGCGGTACTGGGCACCGGCCTGCGCGCCGAGCCGCTCGCGCAGGGCGTTGACGCGCTGCTGCTGCCGGGCGATCCGGTCCTGCGCGTCCCGGATCTCCCGGCGCAGCACCCCGGCCCGCTCGCCGGCCCGGTCGTAGGCCTCGGTGGCCTTCTCGGCCTGTGCGTACAGGCGGTCCACCTCCGCCCGGGTGTCGTCGTGCGGTGCCGCGTGCGCCGGTACGGCGCCGAGCGCGGCGACGGCGGCCGACACCAGGCACAGGGAGGCGGCGCCCCGGTCGAGTCCGGGCGGTGCAAGGCGGCGGTGAAGCCCCACGGCGGTCCTTCTGCTGACGGACGGGTACCGCTCCCCCGGCGCCGGGGACGGGGGAACCCCCGCGCCGGGGAAACGCGGCAGACAGTAGCCGTGCGGAAGGGCCGCGGCCAAAGGCCTCCGGTGGCCGCGCACCGCGGCGCCCCGCCGCTGACGCAGGTCACCGGCGGGGCGCGGAGTCAGTTCCGGTCGCCGGGATTCGCCCGTTCGGGCGCTCCGGTGACCGTGTTCCGGCGGGATCGGAGCGGTCCGCCGGGGGCCGGGGTCAGACCCGGACGCCGAACTGGAACGGCATGTTGCCGATCGCCTCGTAGCGCACGACCGCACCGGTGTGCGGGGCGTGCAGCACCTGGCCGTTGCCGGCGTACAGGCCGACGTGGTGCAGGTCGCCGTAGAAGAACACGAGGTCGCCGACCTGGAGCTGGCTCAGCGAG